>CAUFBM010000001.1 GCA_959023295.1 uncultured Collinsella sp.
AGCGCGGGCTTTGCAAGCCTGAGGTCAGGGGTTCGATCCCCCTAACCTCCACCATGATGGACCTGTAGCTCAGTTGGTTAGAGCGTCCGGCTGATAACCGGGAGGTCACAAGTTCGAATCTTGTCAGGTCCACCATCAAAACTGTGAAGAGCCTCGAGGGTTTCCTCGGGGCTTTTTTCTTACCTGCTGGAGTAGCCAAAAGAGCCCCGTCCCAAAAAGACTACTTTGATTTTGTGTGCTGTGCGAAAGTTTGGGTAGTATAGCTATTCAATGCGGCGGGCTGCCGCGTGTTAACCGCTACGTACCGGAGGTGTTCCATGGTTCGTGTCGACATAGAGACCATCGTCATGGCCGCCGGTCCCGTGCCATCGCTTATCGTGCTTCGTGAGCGCAGCAGCAAATCGGACTCGCCCGCGCCGCTGCGTTCCCTTTCCATTCAGACTGGTTCGTTTGAAGCTGCTGCCATCAGCCGCGGCATCGATAGCGGCCGCGCCGAGCGCCCGATTACCCATGACCTGCTGCTCGATACCGTTGACGCCCTGGGTGCCAAACTCGAGCGCATCGAGATCGTTCGCGCCGAGCCGCCGGTGTTCTACGCGACGATCGTCGTACTGGTCGATGGCGAGGAGCGCAAGATCGACGCCCGCCCCAGTGACGCCATTGCCCTTGCCGTGCGCAGCAATGCTCCCATGTTTGTGGAGGACGACATCATGAATCGCTTGGGCACTGTTTCTACCCACGCCGAGGATGTCGACGACGAGCAGGAGTTCGAGAAGTTCGACGAGTTCGTCCATACGCTCTCCCCCGATGACTTCTAAATGCGGGGCGGCAGAGTTGCGGAGTGTTCGCTGATGGCCGGCGGTATGTCGGCTGAGGCGGCGGCCATTGCGCGCGAGGCCCAGATGCGCTCGGAGGCTTCTGAGGCGGCACGCATTGCCTATGTGACGCAGGCCCGCACGCTTCGCGAGCGCCGCGGCTCGTTTATCAAGATGGTTGTCGTCTCCGCCCTTGTCGCGGCTATCTGCTCGCGCCTTCGTGGTACAGTTGGTGCGCTTGGGTTTTCGATCTCTACGGGCCTCGTGATCTGGGGTGTGGTCGATGCGGTAATGCTGACCAACCAGATCAAGGTACTCGACAAGCGCGCGATGGATATGATGCGCGCCCGCGACGCTGCCGCCAAGATTGCTGCCGAGGCACAAGAACTGTAACGACGCCGGACTCGATGGGAAGGTCTAAAGATGGCACAGGATATGCAGGACGCCGCTAACGTCTCCGCCGAGCTCGACGCCATGGTGTGTGACCTGATTGGTGCGTTCTTGGACGACCTGGCCGCGGGCGAGAACCCGGGCGTGGTTGTGGCAATTGAGGACGCCGCTTCCAACCGTTATCTGGCCGCACTCGACGAAGATGGCGAAGAGGCGTGCCTCGAGGCGGCCACCAACTTTATCTCCGAGCATAAGATGGGTCTTAAGGACGAGGGTCTGGGCCGTATCGCCCGCTATGCCATTGGCTATACCGGCTGCGTCGAGATTGACGGAGGCTACCACGACGCTCTGCTCGTGAGCTTCTTTGAGACTACGCTCGAGAGTGGTTTTTCGGCATATGTGCTGTATGAGGGCATGGGCGCCGGCGATGGTTTTATGTGGAGCGACCCTGAACCTGCAGGTGAGGAAACCCCTCTCATCTAAAATCGCTAAAATAAACGAGTTTTCGGTAAAAGGCTCAATATTCCCGCTGAGCGTTGTATCGCTGGGCGGGCCGCATACGCGTGCCGTTTGTATATGGATAGAAGATAGGGGAACTACATGCGCGTAGACAATCTGAGGAACATCGCCATCATCGCCCACGTCGACCACGGCAAGACGACGATGGTCGACAAGCTCCTGCGTGCCACGGACGCCTTCCGTGCCAACCAGCAGGTCGAGGACCGCGTCCTGGACTCTAACGACCAGGAGCGCGAGCGCGGCATCACGATTCTCGCCAAGAACATCTCTATCGAGTACAAGGACGTCAAGATCAACGTCATCGACACCCCGGGCCACGCCGACTTCGGCGGCGAGGTCGAGCGCGTGCTGCGTATGGCCGACGGCGCCCTGCTGCTGGTCGACGCTTTTGAGGGTCCCATGCCCCAGACCCGCTTCGTGCTGCGTCACGCTATCGACACCGGCCTTAAGATCATGATCGTCATCAACAAGATCGACCGTCCGGGTGCCAACCCCGAGAAGGCCTACAACGACTGCCTGGACCTTATGGCCGACCTGGGTGCTACCGACGACCAGCTTGAGTTTGCCATGGAGCATGTCATCTACGCCAGCGGCGTCAACGGCTTTGCCCGTCATGATCCCGAGGACGGCAACATGGACATGTACCCGCTGCTCGACATGATCATCGACGACATGCCCGCACCCGAGGTTGACGAGACCGCTCCGCTGGCCATGCAGTGCGTGACCATCGACCACTCTAACTTTGTCGGCCGCATCGGTATCGGCCGCGTGTACTCTGGTGCCATTCACCAGGGCGACCAGATCCTGGTTGTCAAGAACGACGGCTCCAGCGCCACCGCTACCGTCAAACAGCTCTTTACCTTCGACTACCTGGGCCGTACCGAGTGCCAGGAAGTCGGCGCCGGCGACATCGCCGCCGTTGTCGGTATTGACCGCACCGATATCGGCGATGTCTACACCGACCCCGAGAACCCCGTCGAGCTCGAGCCCATCGAGATCGACCCGCCGACCCTGTCTATCGTCTTTGAGGCTTCGACCTCTCCGCTCGTCGGCCGCGATGGCGACATCGTGGGCGCCCGTCAGCTCAAGGAGCGCCTGTTCAACGAGGCCGAGAACAACGTGACCATGAAGATCGAGGAGCTCGAGGACAAGAGCGGCGTCGAGGTCTCGGGCCGCGGCATTCTGCACCTGTCCGTCCTGATGGAGTCCATGCGTCGCGAGGGCTTTGAGTTCCAGGTCGGCCGTCCCCGCGTTCTGTTTAAGAAGGACGAGAACGGCAATAAGATGGAGCCCGTCGAGCAGGCCGTCGTCGAGTGCCCGGACGAGTATTCGGGCAAGGTCGTTGAGGTCTTCGGCACCTCCGGCGGCATCATGACGAGCATGGATACCTCGGGTATCGTGACGCACCTCGAGTTTAAGATCCCGACCCGCGGCATCATGGGTCTTAAGAACCGCATCATGAACGTCACTCACGGCGAGGGCGTGTTCTACCACACCTTCCTGGAGTACGGCCCCTATGCCGGCGAGATCGGCAACCGCCAGAACGGCGCCATGATCTCCATGACCACCGAGAAAGCCGTTGCCTACGCTCTGGGCACGCTGCAGGAGCGCGGCCAGCTGTTTGTTGAGCCGGGTACCGAGTGCTACGAGGGCATGATCGTGGGCGAGCGCAGCAAGGCCGGCGACATGGTCGTCAACATCGCCCGCACCAAGAACCTGGGCAACCAGCGTTCCTCGACCTCCGATATCTCCGTCCAGCTGGTGCCGCCCCGCACCTTCTCGCTGGAGGAGGCGCTGGAGTACATCGCCGACGACGAGCTGGTGGAGATCACTCCCAAGAACATCCGCCTGCGCAAGCGTCTGCTCAATGCCACCGACCGCAAGAAGGCCGCCGTCCGTGCCGGTCAGGTCAACAAATAAGCGCTGAGCTTTATAGCGACTAACAAGAAAGGGCGCCGACCATCGCGGTCGGCGCCCTTTTTGGTGCACAGGGATCGAGTTGGTCTGCACCCCCACGAGGGCACCCGTTCCCTTTGCGGGGTTGACGGCTAGGCGGAGGGAAGGCTCGGATTGCCGGCGCCCTGCTGCGGCTTGAGGCGGGCGTTGCGCCAGATGATCTGGATGACGTAGCCGAGCGTAAAGACGAAGGCTACGCCGCTGACAAAGCTGCCCATAAGGGGAAGTGCCGTGAGTGCGCCCGCGGTGATACCGCCCATGGCGGCCATGGCGTAGCGGTTCTGGCTGTGTCCGATCATGCGTGCGATCGCGGTGCCCGTAAATGCCGCCGAGACCAGAGCGATGCCGATCACGGCGCACATGAGGGCTCCGGCGAGCGACAGACCTGCAATCGAGATGATGAGCAACAGGACGGCGGGAACGGCGGCCACCGTGCCCAAAAGACCGCTCATCCACAGAGGGGTAGGTCGTTGACGAAGCATGCCGGCGGCGCTGGCGGTCGCGCGCGGAAGGACGAGCTCGAGGAGGATTGCGACAAAGCAGGTAGAAAGCGCCGCGGCAACGATGCCGCCGATGGTGTCGTTAATCGTAGAGGTGTTCTCGTTCTCGGTGCGGTCGATCTTGAGAGCCCCGACCTGAGCGCCCTCGGCCCGCTCGGGATCTTGCGCGATATGGGCGTTCACCGTGCCGGTGATGTGAGCGTTTTTACCCAGGATGAGTTTGTCGGCCCAGACCTCGACATCGCCATCGACAGTGCCGTCGATAGTTACCGTACTGCCCGCGAGTGCTGCCGACTTGGCGGAGCCGCGCAGGGCAACCGTCTCGCCCATCGCGTAAAAACAGTTGGCGGCGCTACCGGTGTTGAGCACGACGTGCTGACCGGCTACCGTCGCGCTGCCATCGATTGCGGTTTTGGAGATATCGATGGTGCGTGCCGCCAGACGAACGGCTCCGCCTACGGTGCAGTCGCGAATCGATAGGCTGTCGCCTGCCGCGATAATATCGCGGCCGATGGAGGCGTCGTCCAGGTTAAGGCTTTGGCCAGCCCAGTACAGGTCGCCCTCGGCGCTAGACGGATTTGAGTCAACTTCGGTTGCGAGTACGTTGCCCGCGGTGTCTGTGCCGGCGAACGACGTAGTGGGAAGCGCGGTCAGCGCAAGCGCAATCAGTACGAATAGGAGGGCGATGCGGCCCTGCGCTTTGTGGCGCTTGGTCGACGGTTCTAGGTTGCAAGGCATAGTGAATCCTTCGTTAGATACTCGGCATATATCTAACAGGGTACCCAACGTGCGAGCGCTCTAAAAGAACCTCTCGGTTGCATTTCGAAGGGTCGTGCCGTGCTATCTACTTTTTGCGATGTAAAAAGCGCGCGATGTCTTCTTCGGTGGGGCTTTTGATGTCAAAGCGCAGCGAGAACCAGCGCAGACCCATGGTCACGATAACGCATATGACCAGCGCGGCGACATTGCTGACCAAGCCACTCATGACGAGGCTTACATAGCTTGCCGATCCGGCGATGGCCGCGATGGCATAAAAGTTGGTGCGTTGGAAAATGCCCGGAACCACGCCCATAAAGCCGTCGCGCAGCATGCCGCCGCCCACCGCGGTGAAAAAGCCCATCATGATGCAAACGACGGGTGCAAATCCGTAGACCAGTGCCTTGTCTGCGCCGGTTGCCGCATAGATGCCGACCGAGATGATGTCGAGCAGGGGGATGAGTTTGTCGGGCTTATCGACGATTGCCGGGAAGATGTAAATGATGGCCGCCGTGGCGATGGAGAGCGGCAGCGCCATTGGCTGGTTGAGGATGTAGACGTTGCCGACCTGGAGTGTCATGTCGCGCAAAAGACCGCCGCCCAAGCCGCAAACCACGGCGAGCGCGACGGCGCCCACCAGGTCAAGCTTGTGCTCGCGCGCAACCAGAACGCCTGAGATCGATGCCGCGACAACGGCGAACATCTCAAGCCAAAATGGGATAGCGACCATGGCATCCGAGGCATGTGAGGTAACGGTTATGGCGGCGACGACGGGCAAGATGGGGTCCTTTGGGTTACGGGTTTGGACAATGCCCGTACATAGTACATGTTCGGCGCCGATTGCGACCCTATTGCTCGGCAAACGGTCGGGACTGGGTGCGGTCATAGGTTTCAAGTATGTACATCAGCCTCCAAAGATGTCGAAAAATATCGTTTTTGGAGGGTGATGTACATGTTTGGGGATCTGGGTTGATGCTGAACGCGATGGGGACGTGGCTGAATAGGAGGGATGTCTAAATTTTGAGCGGCGCTCAAAATTTATCCGGTCGGCTTACGCCGACCGCGCTGCGCTAAAAACGCGCCACTGGTGCGTTTTCTTTACGCTTTGCGCCCTGGCGGGTTCGAACCCCTCCTTCTTCGCCGTATTTGCTTGTTAGGGACTCAAAACAAAAAAGCTCCCATTCCTGGGAGCTTTCTCAACCAAAATGGCGGAGGAGGAGGGATTCGAACCCTCGTGACCTTATACAGGCCAAACGGTTTTCGAGACCGCCGCATTCAACCACTCTGCCACCCCTCCGCGTGGGGTAAAAACAAAGCAGGCACTAAGGCCTGCTTTGGAATTAACTGGCGGAGAGTCAGGGATTTGAACCCTGGAGACGCTTTTGACGCCTACACGATTTCCAATCGTGCTCCTTCGGCCACTCGGACAACTCTCCGTTAAATGCGAAAGTCAGTATACACGAGGAATCGAAAAGTGCAAACAGAAAACTTGGCATTTTTTAAAGCGCTCGCTCCGCACCCGTATCCGGCATGTGCCAGATGAGTACTAAAAAAGCATCCTGACCAGCCAGATCCCGCTCGATGATCTGTTCAAAATAGGTATTCATGAATGACGCGGCAGCGAATTTAAAAATTTTGAGGCAATCGATCGAACCGGTGGTATGCATTTCGTGACCACAACCCTGCAATCGGCGACCTGCGGTTTGACTCAGGTTGTCCTCGCCGCAGCGTATCTTGCTATCGAATTCGTCAAGCTCTTGGTCAGCATTTGGTTGGAATACGCGAGAAGTGCCGTGTAAGCATGGGTATATGTGGAGGTCATGAGGTTGTAGCTGCATATTCTTGCAGCCTGGGAGGTTGAAAGATATTATTACCAAGTCTTTTCCTGCTTCAGGCGCACCTTCACGACCTGAAGCCACATTTGCCCAGAGGAGGTGACAATATGAAGGCTTATGAACTGCTGTTCTTTGTTGACCCGTCGCTCGACCCCGAGACCCGTCTCGCTGTTATGAAGCGTATCGATACCACGATCGCTGAGGGCGCTGGCAAGGTCGACTCCGTTGACGAGTGGGGCAAGCGCAAGCTCGCCTACGAGATCAACGACCTCACCGATGGTGACTACACCCTCATCAACTTCCATGCAGATCCTACCCAGATCGCCGAGCTTGATCGCGTCCTGCGCATCACCGACGCTGTGGTCCGCCACATGATCGTCCGTCGCGACGACCAGGAGTAAGACTGTCGTTTTGGACTGGGCTAGTGCCCCAAGAGGAAGTAGTGAGTTATGAGCATCAATCGAGTGAACATCACCGGTAATCTCACCCGCGATCCCGAGCTGCGCGCCACCGCCGGCGGAACCCAGGTTCTGTCCTTTGGCGTCGCCGTGAACGATCGTCGCCGCAACGCGCAGACTGGCGAGTGGGAGGACTATCCCAACTTTGTCGACTGCACTATGTTCGGCACCCGCGCCGAGGCCGTGAGCCGTTTCCTGGCAAAGGGAAACAAGGTCGCGATCGAGGGCAAGCTGCGCTACAGCTCTTGGGAGCGCGACGGCCAGCGCAGGAGCAAGCTTGAGGTCATCGTCGATGAGATCGAGTTTATGAGCTCCCGTGGTGGCCAGGGTGGCTACGATCAGGGCGGTTACGCCCCCGCAGCTCCCGCGCCCGCAGCACGTCCTGCCGCACCGGTGGCTACGCCGCCCGCGGTCGACGTCTACGATGAGGACATCCCGTTCTAAGGGTTGTTCACCTATTTTTGAGTGAGAGGCGGCTTCGGCTCGCCGAAGTTGCCAAATGAAAGGTATTTTGACATGGCTAATGATTATTCTGCACGTCAGCCGCGTCGTAAGTACTGCCAGTTCTGCAAGGAGAACACTGAGTTCATCGACTATAAGGACACTCAGCTTCTCCGTAAGTACATGACCGACCGTGGCAAGATCAAGCCCCGTCGCGTCACTGGCGCTTGCACGCAGCATCAGCATGACATCGCCAACGCCATCAAGCGCGCCCGCGAGATGGCTCTCCTGCCGTACACCGTCCCCGTGGTTTCCTCTCGTGGCAACCGCGACCGCGGCTAAGAAGGGAGACGCATCATGAAGGTTATTCTTCTCGATGAGATCAAGGGCAAGGGCGGCGAGGGTGACGTCGTAGAGGTCGCTCAGGGTTACGCTGAGAACTTCCTGTTCCCCAAGAAGCTCGCTGTTGCCGCCACCAAGGGCAACCTCAAGCAGCTTGACGAGCGTCGCAACAACATCGCCAAGCGCGAGGCCGTCCGTCTGGCTACCGCCAACGAGACCAAGGCTGCCTTCGAGGGCAAGCAGGTCACCGTTGACGTCAAGGTTGGCGACGAGGGCATCCTCTTTGGCTCCGTTACCGCCGCTATGATCGCTGACGCCATCAAGGATCAGCTCGGTATGGACATCGACCGCAAGCGCGTCGAGCTCGGTAAGCCCATCAAGGTTGCCGGTGCCCACACCGTTGCCATCTCGCTGTACCGCGAGATCAAGGCCGAGGTTGTCGTTCTCGTCGGCGTTACCGCCGAGGAGCTCGCTGCCGAGGCTGAGGTCGAGGAGGCCGCTGAGGCCGAGACCGCCGAGGTCGAGACTGAGGCTGCTGCCGAGTAGCATTTGCTGCAACGCAACAATCTTGTTCTAAGAAGGGCGCTCTGGGAAACCAGGGCGCCCTTTTGTTTTTTGCGCTGAGTGAGTGTCATGGTGAACGTTGCGTCGAAGTCCTATATACAGGACCGTTCATCCGTTTGGTTCGGTGATGATTGGCGGCACGCGGCGCGTTTTGGGACCGTGGCTGATACTATGGATGCTCGCAAGCGATATGAATGAGGATGCTCATGGCATATGACGATAGGGAGACCGGGCTGACGGTCGAGGACCGCGGCTCAAAGTTGGGTCTTCCCCAAAACCAAGATGCAGAGGCCAACGTACTGGCCGCTATGCTGCTATCGCCCGAGGTGGTCGAAGAGGCCCAGGTCGAGCTGCAGCCCGATGACTTCTACCGGCCCATTCATAAGACCATCTATACCGCGATGGTCGATATGTACAACAGCCGCATTCCCATCGACTCCATCTCGCTGATCGATTACCTGCGCAGCATCAACAAGCTCGATGCCGTGGGCGGCGAGGCCTACATTTTGGAGCTGATGGGTCAGACCCTGTCGCTCGTCAACTGGCAGCACCATGCCGCCATCGTCCGTCGCGACTCGATGCTGCGCGAGCTGATCGGTGCCACCAACGAGATCAACGCGCTGGCCTATAACGCCCCTACCGACACCAAGGAGGTCGTGGAGCTGGCCGAGAGCAAGCTGCTCAAGGTCACGGCGCGCGAGGTCAAGTCGAGCTACAAGACGTTGACCGAGTTTATGGTCGAGGCCTATAACGAGGCCGAGGAAGTGTGCCAGGCAGGCGGCCAGGCTGCGGGCGTGCCCACGGGCTTCCCGTCGCTCGACCGCATGCTCATGGGTTTTCGCGAGGGCCAGCTCATCATCATCGGCGCCCGCCCTGCTGTGGGTAAGACGTCGTTCGCCCTGAATCTGGCGCTCAACGCTGCCGCGGCCGGTTATACCGTCGGCTTCTTCTCGCTGGAGATGTCGGGCAAGGAAATTGCCCAGCGTCTGATTTGCGCCTACGCCATGATTTCGATCAGTGACTTCCGCATGGGCCGCATTAGCCCCGAGCAGTGGGCCAATATCAACGAGGCCACGCAGACCTTGTCCAAGCTCGATATTCTGATTGACGATACGCCCGGCACCACAGTGACCGAGATTCGCGCCAAGAGCCGCCGCATGCTCCACAACAAGGAGAAGGCCATCATCATCCTGGACTACCTGCAGCTGGTGAGTCCTCCGCCGGGACGCCGCTCCGAGAGCCGTACCGTCGAGGTCTCCGAGATGTCGCGTGGTCTGAAGATCATGGCCAAGGAACTCAAGATCCCGCTCATCGCGCTGTCGCAGCTCTCGCGTCAGGTCGAATCCCGTACCGGCAAGCGCCCGCAGCTTTCCGACCTTCGTGAATCGGGCTCCATCGAGCAGGACGCCGATATCGTTATGTTCTTGGACCGCTCCGCCGACGAGGCCGAAGCCTCGCGCGACGATCGACCCGACGAGGGCGTTACGCGTATCGTCGTGGCCAAGAACCGTTCGGGCCCGATCGGCGACGTCGACCTGATGTTCCTGCCGGCATCAACCAAGTTCTATGAGCTTGATGGGGCACATGCCGAGGAGTAGGACAGGCGCCCGTTGCACGGGTATACTGGGAATGTTTTGTGCTTCTGCGTGCCGGCGTGGCGCGTAGACAGTCCATGAATGTAAGGAGTAAACATGCCGTCAACCGTTTTGGTCGGTGCCCAGTGGGGCGATGAGGGCAAGGGTAAGATCTGCGACCTGGTCGCCGGCGACTTCGATGCCGTCGTGCGCTACTCGGGCGGCAACAACGCCGGCCACACCATCGTCGTCAACGGCAAGAAGTACGGCCTGCACCAGGTGCCCTCCGGCATCATGTATTCCGACCATGTGTCGGTGATCGGTAACGGCTGCGTCGTCAACCCCAAGGTCGTCCTTGAGGAGATCGACATGTTCGAGGCCGACGGCATCACCACCAAGAATCTCAAGATCAGCGGCAACGCGCATGTCATCATGCCGTACCACATCGATCTGGATGGCGCCTTTGAGCAGAAGCTCGGCAAGAAGAACATCGGTACCACCAAGCGCGGCATCGGTCCGTGCTACCAGGACAAGATGGCCCGTATTGGCCTGCGTATGCAGGACATGCTGGATGAGGCGCTGTTCCGCGATAAGCTGGAGACCGCTCTTGCCCGCGTGAACCCCGAGCTAGAGCTCATCTACAACCTGCCCACCTACACCGTGGATCAGATTTGCGATGAGTACCTGCCCATGGCCGAGCGCCTGCGCCCCTACATCACCGAGACGAGCCTGCTGCTCAACAACATGATCGATGAGGGCAAGGATTTGCTGTTTGAGGGCGCCCAGGCGACGCTGCTCGACATCGATCACGGCACCTATCCGTACGTGACGTCTTCTAACTGCACCGCCGGCGGCGCCATTACCGGTTCCGGCGTCGGCATGAAGAACGTCGACCGCGTGCTGGGCGTCATGAAGGCCTATATCACCCGCGTCGGTTCGGGCCCCATGCCCACCGAGCTTTCCTATGAGTCCGAGGCCGGCCACACGCTGACCGAGGAGGGCTACGAGTACGGCGTGACCACCGGTCGCCGTCGTCGCTGCGGCTGGTTTGACGGCCCTATCGCCAACTATGCCTCGCGCGTCAACGGCCTCACCGACATCGCCGTGACCAAGCTCGACGTGCTTTCGGCCTTCGACACCATTAAGGTGTGCGTTGCCTATGACGTCGACGGCGAGCGCTACACGAGCGTGCCCGAGCACCAGGTGCGTTTTGAGCATGCCAAGCCCATCTACGAGGAGCTCCCTGGCTGGAAGTGCGACATCACCGGCTGCCGCAGCTTTGATGAGCTGCCGCAGGAGGCTCAGGACTACGTGGCATTTATCGAGGATCTGGCACACACCCGCGTGACGTTCATCGGCGTCGGCGCCGGTCGCGAGCAGATCATCAACCGATTCTGGAAGTAATCGGCGTTATTTGGTTATTGCGATATACCCCTTTGCAGCCCAGATGGGCGGCCGAGGGGTATATTTGCTTGTAATGGGCCCGCGCGGAGCGGGCCGGTAATCCATAGAGGAGGCACCCTTGAAGGCGGACACTCAAACCATCGACATCCTGTTGTTGGGCAGCGGCGGCCGCGAGCATGCTCTGGCAGCCAAGCTCGCAGCATCACCGCGCGCCGGCAAGCTCTACATCGCGCCGGGTAACGGCGGCACCGCGAGCTGCGGCGAGAATGTGGTTCTCGACGATTGCGATCCTGCGGCCGTGGCGGCGTTTGCCCAGAGCCATGGATGCGGACTCGTGGTGATTGGCCCCGAGGCTCCGCTCGTGGCGGGCGTTGCAGACGCCGTCCGCGCGGCGGGCATCCCGTGCTTTGGCCCGGGTGCCGAGGGCGCCCAGATGGAGGGCTCTAAGCTGTTCTCCAAGCAGCTCATGGAGCGCGCCGGTATCCCGACGGCAGCCTACGGCTCGTTTACCGACGAGGCTTCGGCTCTTGCCTATGTGCGCGAGCAGGGCGCTCCGCTGGTCGTCAAGGCCGACGGCCTTGCCGCGGGCAAGGGCGTTATCGTGGCAACCGAGCTTTCGCAGGCCGAGGAGGCTGTGCGTGAGTGTTTTGGCGGCACCTTTGGCGATGCCGGCAACACGGTGGTCATCGAGGAGATGCTGACCGGCCCCGAGTGCTCGCTGCTGGCCTTTACCGACGGCAAGACCGTGCGTCCCATGGCCACCTCGCAGGATCACAAGCGTGCGCTCGAGGGCGACAAGGGCCCCAACACGGGCGGCATGGGCGTCTACAGCCCGGTGCCCATCGTGACCGACGAGGAGCACGCCACCATGGTGAAGGTCATGGAGCAGACCGTGGCAGAGCTCGCTGCCGAGGGTATCGACTATCGCGGCTGCCTGTACGGCGGCTTTATGCTCACCCCTGCCGGCCCCAAGGTGCTGGAGTTCAATGCCCGCTTTGGCGATCCTGAGACGCAGGTCGTGCTGCCGCGCCTTAAGAACGACCTGGTCGAGGTCATGCTGGCTTGCGCCAACTGCGAGCTCGATCAGATTGAGCTCGATTGGCGTGACGAGTGGGCCGTGGCCGTTGTCCTGACGAGCGCGGGCTATCCCGGCAGCTACGAGAAGGGCAAGGTCATTACCGGCATCGAGGATGCCGAGGCTATGGAGAACGTGACGGTGTATCACGCCGGTACTGCCGTGGTGGACGGCGAGCTCGTGACCAACGGCGGTCGTGTGCTCGCCGTGACCGCGCTGGGCGATACGTTCGAGAACGCTCGCGACCTTGCCTACGAGGCCTGCGAGAAGATCAACTTTGAGGGCAAGACCCTGCGCCACGACATTGGCCTGCGTGCGCTGCGCGGCCGCGACGCCTGGGATGCCTAAAATCCGAGAGGAATGAGACGGATGGACGAGAAGAACGAAGAGCTCGTGGACGCGCAGATCGTCGAAGAGGACAGCCGCATGTATGGGCACGCCGAGGGCGAGCCTGGCGGCGAGGTCGCTGACGAGCCGGCGCTGGTGCTGGGCGACGACGACCCGCACGATGCCGAGCTGCACGAGAAGATTCTTTCGGAGGAGTGCGCCTGGAAGGGCAAGATCCTCGACGTCCACCGTCTTGAGGTTGAGCTGCCCAACGGTCGCCGCAGCGCCCGCGATATCGTTCGCCATCCGGGTGCGGCGGCCGTTGTGGCACTGACCGAGAGCGGCAAGATCGTGCTGGTGCGTCAGTACCGCACCGCCATCGACCGCGTGACGGTCGAGATTCCCGCCGGCAAGCTCGATCCGGGCGAGGACCCGCTCGATTGCGCCAAGCGCGAGCTGCATGAGGAGACGGGCTTTAGGGCTGGTCGCATTCGCTTTTTGACGTCGATTGTCACGTCCTGCGGTTTTTGCGATGAGATCATCCACATCTACTTGTCTACCAAGCTCGAGTTTGATGCGCCCGACCCCGACGATGACGAGTTTGTCAACGTCGACCTGGTGCCACTGCATGAGCTGATCGACGCCGTACTCGACGGCAAGATCGAAGACGCCAAGACCGTTGTGGGTGCCTTGGCTTGCGACAGCATTGCTCATCGTTTGGGTGGAGCGGAACTTTAACGAGCGGGGATGATCCCGCAGGTTTGTGTAAGTCAGCGAAAGTGCTCCATTTGAGACAAGGTGGCCTAAAAGAGAAGGGAAGCGTATGGATATACGCGACCGACGATTGAAGGCCAGATTGTCCAAATGGAGCACTTGCAGCGTCGAGACGAAACGCGGTTTGGTAAAACCGCGTAAGGTGACTATGTTTAAGAGGTTTCTTTCGTATTACAAGCCCCAGATGGGGCTTTTTGTTGCTGATACTCTTTGTGCTCTGGTGCTTGCCGCCATTGACCTGGCGTTCCCCATTATCTTGCGCAATCTGACCGGCGGGCTCTTTACTCAGGGTCAGGCTGCTATTATGCAGGCGCTCGGTATGATCGCGGTGGGACTGGTGCTGATGTATGTCATCCGCTGCGCCTGCCGCTATTTTGTGAGCTATTGGGGTCATGTGATGGGCGCGCGCATGGAGTCCAAAATGCGCGAGGACCTGTTCGATCAGTACGAACGGTTTAGCTTTGCGTACTTTGATCGCAACAGCTCGGGCGACATGATGAGCCGCGTGGTCAATGACCTGTTCGATATCTGCGAGGCGGCGCACCACGTGCCCGAATGGATCATTATCTGCGGTATCGAGATCATCGGCTCGTTTGTGATTCTGTTTACCATCGCGCCGGTGCTCGCACTCGCCATGGCTGTGGTGACGGTGGTGTTCGCGGTCATTATGTTTTGGCAGAATATGCGCATGCGCGAGGTCTTTAGCGATAACCGCAAAAAGATTAGCGGCATCAACGCGCAGCTGCAGGATTCGCTGGCGGGCATGCGTGTGGTCAAGAGCTTTGCCAATGAGCAGACCGAGCGCTCTAAGTTTCGCGCCTCGAACAATCGCTACCTTTCGTCCAAGGAGAACATGTATCACGCCATGGGCGTCTATACCGCGACGTATGGCCTGCTCTCGGGAGTGCTTTATGTGATCGTGGTGCTGCTGGGCGGTTGGCTCGTTGCCCAGGGTCAGCTGCAGGCGGTCGATATGGCAACCTTCGCACTCTACATTTCGCTGTTCTGCACGCCGCTCGAGACGCTCGTCAATTCGGCTGAGACGTATCAGAAAGCCATCGCCGGCTTTAAGCGCATGGATGAGGTGCTCTCGACTGTCCCCGATATTCAGGATAAGCCGGGTGCTGCGGATCTGCAGGTGACGGCTGGTGCTGTGGAGTACCGCGACGTGTGCTTTAGCTACGAGGATGTTGAATTGGCCGAGCGCGGCGCCGACGGCCGCCCTGTTATCGACCACATGGACCTGTCCATCAAGCCCGGTCAGACCATCGCTTTGGTTGGTCCCTCGGGTGGCGGCAAATCGACGACTTGTTCGCTGCTGCCGCGCTTTTACGACGTTGCCGCCGGCTCCATTAGCATCGACGGCCAGGATGTGCGCGACGTGACGCAGCATAGTCTGCGCCGTGCCATCGGTCTGGTGCAGCAAGATGTGTACCTGTTTAATGGAACGATCGGCGAGAACATCGCCTACGGCAAGCCGGGCGCCACGGCAGAAGAGATCGCCGAGGCGGCCCGCCGTGCCAATATCGATACCTTTATCGAATCGCTTCCGCAGGGCTACGACACCGTGGTGGGCGAGCGCGGCAGCCGTCTTTCGGGTGGCCAAAAGCAGCGCGTCGCCATTGCGCGCGTGTTTCTCAAGAATCCCAAGATTCTTATTTTGGATGAGGCGACGAGTGCCCTGGATAACGAGAGCGAGGAAGCGGTGCAGGAGTCGCTCGAAGAGCTGGCGCGCGGCCGCACCACGATTATCATCGCCCATCGTCTCTCGACCATTAAACACGCCGATGAGATTGCGACCGTTGAGCATGGTCGCGTTGTGGAACGTGGCACGCACGAGGAGCTTCTCGCCCGCGGCGGCACCTATGCCCGTTACTATCGAATGCAGTTCGAAGGTGCGCGTGCGCACGAGCTCGACTGATTGATATGACAGGAAGATCATGGCTGATAAGAACCCTTTGACTCCGGAAGAAGTGACGGAGTTATTCTCCGAAATCGATGCATCCGGCGTCTTGGATCCTACGCTTGCCAAAAAGCGTACCGAGCGCATGCGCGAGAAAGAGACCGCCGTCAAGCACGGTGACAAGGCGACGCTGGCGCGGCTGCGCAGCGAGGACCGCGCGAGTCAGGCAAAACATATCGACCCGCTGTCCGAGGACGACCCTTCGGGTTCGCAGGTGAGCCATACCATTACGAAGACTGCCATGGCCGTGGTTATCGGCATCTTGGTGCTGATTGTGGGCATGCAGATTGGCTACGGCGTAATGCGACGTCTGAACACCGCAAACCTCTCCGAGAGCGTTTCGGTGGATACCGTCTCGACCGCGCTCAAGGGTGGACTTGAATGGGGCAATGGCTTTACGCAGTTCCCGCTCGATTTTACCGTCGACGAGGCAGATGAGCGCACGGGCACGGTTGAGGTGACGGTGCTGGACACGTCTTCTGCCAATGAACTCGAGCTGCTGTCCAACGGTCAGATTCAGGCGGCGGCGCTCGCAACCAATGCGCTGCTCAACGACAAAATCGACCGCGTGGTGTATAAC
Source organism: uncultured Collinsella sp. (assembly GCA_959023295.1). Taxonomy (GTDB): domain Bacteria; phylum Actinomycetota; class Coriobacteriia; order Coriobacteriales; family Coriobacteriaceae; genus Collinsella. Next base: position 16,274 of record CAUFBM010000001.1, read on the forward strand.
GTTCACGCCTATATCGACGAGGACAGCAATATCCAGCATGATTCCTTCTTTGGCATGTTTCCCGCTCAGGGCCACCAGAGCGCCATCCTGACGTTCGTCTGGACCAAGAGTTCGTCCAACGCCACGAATATCGACTGGAAGATGCGCATCGTAAGCATGGACGATACCATTGCCGAGCGCATTCAAAAACAGGTCAACTCGGTTTCGTCGCTTATCGAGGACCCGGTGGTGAGCCAGACCAAGATTGCGGAGGAACAGGCCGAGCGCGATCTTGAGCATCGTCTGCACGGTCGAGAGATCTTCCGCGGCGGAAAGCCTGATCGCACGCCGTCCGAGCTGCTGGAGCAGGACAAGCAAAAGTAGTCCGCAGCCATATAGAACGATGCCATCCCGCGTGAGTCACAAGACCACGCGGGATGATTTTTCTGGGACGGGGATTAAAAAATCATTCTGTCATGTATACAGTTGACGACAAAGCCTTGCTCTCAGAATGATTTTATAATCCCCGTCCCAGAAAAATCATTATGCATAGGAAGTCATAATTATCATTTTGTAAACAATTCTATGTAATTAATGCCATGGGCGATGCTTGCGGTTAGAATACCGCGAGGCCTAACTACACACCTTTAAGCCGGTCCTGTGAGACCGGGAAGGAGAACTATGGCGAACAACCATATTGCGGGCGCTGCCGCCCGCACCATCGCGCCCAGTGAGCTGTGCCAGCGTATGCTGGCTAAAACCAGCAAGGGCACCTGCGGTCCCTGCATCCTATATCTTGAGGATGGGACCATTTTTTATGGTCGTGCATGTGGTGCCGAGGGTACCGCAACCGGCGAGGTCTGCTTTAACACGTCGCTCGAGGGCTACTTTGAGGTCATGACCGATCCGAGCTATGCCGGCCAAATCGTAACCATGACCTATCCGCAGATCGGCAACTACGGCATTGACGAGACCGATGTTCAGTCGGCCTTCCCCGGCGATACCGCTCGCCCCGCGAGCGCTCCCGCCATGCGCGGCATGGTCGTCCACGACATGTGCGCCACGCCTTCTAACTGGCGCTCGACTGTCAGCGTGCCGGAGTACCTGCGTGCACACGGCATCGTCGCTATCGAGGGCGTCGACACCCGCGCTCTTGTGCGCCACCTGCGCGACAACGGTTCCAAGATGGGCATTATCTCGACGGAGATCTTCGACGTCGACGAGCTTGCCGAGCGCCTGTCCGCCGCGCCTACGCTGGTCGGCGAGAACCTGGTCAAGACCGTGAGCTGCCCCGAGCCTCATGCCTTTGCTGCGAGCGACCTGCCTGCTACGCATGACTTTGCGCTCACCCCCGCCGCCCCTGCCCGCCACAAGGTTGTTGCCTACGACTGCGGCGTGAAGCGCGGCATTCTGGAGGGCCTGGTCCGCGCCGGCTGCGATCTTACCGTCGTGCCGTGGGATACGCCCGCCCAGCAGGTGCTCGACATGAATCCCGATGGCGTCTTTTTGTCCAACGGCCCCGGCGATCCCGATGCCGTGGTGGAGACCTACGAGCAGGTGCAGCAGCTGATCGGCAAGGTGCCGGTCTTTGGTATTTGCCTGGGTCACCAGATGATCAGCTTGGCGTGCGGCGCTCAGATGGAAAAGCTTAAGTTCGGCCACCGCGGTGGTAACCAGCCGGTTATGAACCTGGTGAGCCGCCGCGTGGAGATCACCGCGCAAAACCACGGCTTTGGCCTGCTGTTCCCCAGCCTGGGCAAGCTCGTCCCCGAGCTTTCGGGCGGCGAGACCGAGCACGCGGCCGATGGCGATCTGCGCGTCTGGGTGCGTCGCGGTATCGCGCCGGTCGTGATGAACGAGCGTTTCGGCCGCATTCGCCTGACGCATGTGAATCTCAATGACGGCACCGCCGAGGGCATTCAGCTGCTCGATGCGCCGTGCTTCTCGGTCCAGTACCATCCCGAGGCCTCGCCTGGCCCCACCGATGCCCACTATCTCTTTACCGCCTTTACGCGACTCATGGATGGCGAGGAAAACTATCTGGACATCGATACCGCCAAGGACCGCCTTGCCGGCTGGAATTTCGCCGAGAACGGTTCTGCCGCGATCGAGACCGAGGAGAACTAACATGCCTAAACGTACCGACATCAAGCGCATCCTCGTCATTGGCTCGGGCCCCATCGTCATTGGCCAGGCCTGCGAGTTCGATTACTCCGGCGCCCAGGCCTGCAAGGTGCTCAAGGAGGATGGCTTTGAGGTCATCCTGGTCAACTCCAACCCGGCGACCATCATGACCGACCCGGGTCTTGCCGACCGCACCTATGTCGAGCCCATCACCGCCGAGTTTATCGAGCGCGTAATCAAGAAAGAGCGCCCGGACGCGCTGCTGCCCACACTGGGCGGCCAGACCGGTCTGAATGCCGCCGTCGAGCTGGCGAAAGACGGCACGCTCGACAAGTACGGTGTCGAGATGATCGGCTGCGACCTTGCCGCCATCGAGCGCGGCGAGGACCGCAAGCTCTTTAACGAGGCCATGGCCGAGATTGGCCTGGAGGTCGCGCGCTCGGGCTATGCCTACAGCGTGGCAGACGCCGAGGCCATCGCCGAGCGCGTGGGATATCCCTGTGTGCTGCGTCCGAGCTTTACCTTGGGCGGCGCCGGTGGTGGCATCGCGCATACTCACGAGGAGCTCGTCTCCATCGTGAGCCAGGGCCTTGAACTCTCGCCTGCCCATGAGGTGCTGGTCGAGGAGTCCATTGAGGGTTGGAAAGAGTACGAGATGGAGGTCATGCGCGACCACGCCGGCAACGGCATCATCGTGTGCTCCATCGAGAACCTCGACCCCATGGGCGTACATACCGGCGACTCCATCACCGTGGCGCCGGCACAGACCCTCTCCGACCTTGAGTATCAGCGCATGCGTGTCGCCTCGCTCGCCATCTTGGAGAAGATCGGCGTCGAGACCGGCGGCTCCAACGTGCAGTTTGCCGTGAACCCCCAGACCGGCCGTCTCATCGTCATCGAAATGAACCCGCGCGTGAGCCGTTCGTCCGCGCTGGCCTCCAAGGCTACGGGTTTCCCTATCGCCAAGGCCGCTGCTCGCCTGGCCGTGGGCTACACGCTCGACGAGATCGTCAACGATATCACCAAGGCAACGCCCGCCTGCTTTGAGCCCACGATCGACTACTGCGTGGTCAAGGTGCCGCGCTTTGCCTTCGAGAAGTTCAAGGGTACCGACCCCACGCTCACCACGCGCATGAAGGCCGTGGGCGAGATCATGGCGATCGGCCGCACCTTTGAGGAGGCCTTTGGCAAGGCCATACGCTCGCTGGAGGATGGACACCAGGGTATTTGCGCCGGTGGCAAGGAGGGCGCCGATAAGCTGAGCGACGAGGAGCTCGCCCAGGCCGTGGGTACCCCGACTGAACACCGTATCTTCTTTGTGGTCGAGGCCCTGCGCCGTGGCTGGGATGTTGCGCGCATCCACGCCATTTGCGGTATCGATCCGTGGTACCTCAACCGCATCAACGATATGGTGCAGGTCCAGGAGAGCGTTCGCGGCCTGCGCGTGGAGGACATTGACGCCGACGCGATGCGTCTGCTCAAGCAGTATGGCACGAGCGATGCCGAGATTGCCGCGCTGACCGGCTCGGACGAGCGCTTTGTTCGCGCTTACCGTAAGGGTCTGGGCGTGGTTCCCAGCATGAAGACGGTCGACACCTGCGCCGCCGAGTTCTCGAGCGCGACGGAATATCACTACAAGACCTACGAGAACATCTACCGCACGAGCCCGGCCGCCAAGAAGTGCGTTGCCCCCGACGAGACCACGCCCGCGTGCAAGCCCAAGGCGATGATTCTGGGTGCCGGTCCCAACCGTATTGGCCAGGGTATCGAGTTCGACTACTGCTGCGTGCACGCGAGCTATGCGCTGGCGGCCCGCGGCTTCGAGACCATCATGGTCAACTGCAATCCCGAGACCGTCTCGACCGACTACGACACGTCCGACCGCCTGTACTTTGAGCCGCTCACCTACGAGGACGTCATGGACGTTATCGATGTTGAGCGCCCCGACGGCGTCGTGGTGACGCTCGGCGGCCAGACCCCGCTTAAGCTGGCGCGCATGCTCGAGGAGAGCGGCGTGAACATCATGGGTACCAAGCCCGACGCCATCGATTTTGCCGAGGACCGCGAGCGTTTTGCCGCCCTGCTCGACAAGCTGGGCATTATGTACCCGCCGGCGGGTCAGGCCACTTCGTTTGAGGAGGCCGAGGCCGTGGCCGCGCACATCGGCTACCCGCTGCTGGTGCGTCCGAGCTATGTGTTGGGCGGCCGTGGCATGATGATCGCCTACGATGCCGAGCATCTGCGCGATTACATGGCCGAGGCTGCGCGCATTAGCCCCGACTACCCGGTGTATCTCGATCGCTTCCTGGAGGGTGCAATCGAGTCCGATGTCGACGCCCTGTGCGACGGCGAAGAGGTCTACATCGGCGGTATCCTGGAGCATATCGAGGAGGCCGGTATCCACTCCGGTGACTCCGCGACCTGCATTCCGCCGTTCAGCTTTAGCGAGAGCCTGCAGGCGAAGCTCCGCGAGACCACGCGCTGCATCGCGATGGCGCTGGGGGTCCGCGGTCTGGTCAACGTGCAGTATGCCATCAAGGGCGAGACCGTCTACGTGATTGAGGCCAATCCGCGTGCCAGCCGTACCGTGCCGTTCATCTCCAAGGCCACCGGCGTGCCGCTGGCCAAGTGCGTGGCGCGTATCATGGCGGGCGATTCTATCGCGAGCCTGGGCCTGCCGAGCGACGAGCGTCAGTTGGACTGGTTCTGCATGAAGGAAGCCGTTATGCCCTGGGGCCGTTTCCCGGGAGCCGACGTTATCCTGGGGCCCGAGATGAAGTCGACGGGCGAGGTCATGGGTATCGCCAAGAGCTATCCCGAGGCATATGCCAAGACGCAGCTGGCGATTGACTACAAGTTGCCCGATCCGAGCTGCGGCAAGGTGTTCATTAGCGTGTGCGACCGCGACAAGCGTCATATCCTTTCGGTCGCCCGTATCCTGCGCTACCTTGGCTTTGACATCTGCTCTACCGAGGGTACGGCGCGCGTGCTGCGCGGAGGCAACGTGACGTGCGAGGTCGTGGAAAAGATCAGCGGCCCGCACGACGGCGAGCGTCCCAACATCGGCGACCTCATCGCCGATGGCAAGATCGCGGTGATCATCAATACGCCGTACGGCCCGGGTTCGCGCGGCGACGGCTATCTGTTGCGCACCGAGGCGGTGCGCCGCGGCGTGACCTGCGTGACGGCGATGTCTGCCGCCAATACGTACGTGAGTGCCATCGAGGCAGTGCGTGAGGACCAGCAGGGTCACGGCAGTGCCAACGACATGGGCATGGACGTCATCGCCCTGCAGGACCTGCCGCAGCACACGCTGTAGTTGACCTGGCCGGCCGGGGCGGGAGGCGGACACTTTCTCTCGGAAACTGGGCTTCGCGAAGTTTTCCGAGAGAAAGGACCGCCTCCCGCCCCAGCCTGCGGTGACTCGGCTGCACCGTGTGCTGCAGAAGGGGCTTTGCGCGATGACTAGGGCTGAATAAAAAGTGAGTGTGGGCTCCGCCGTTCGTTCGAACGGCGGAGCCCACGTTAATATTTCAGCCAACGTACGTCATGGCAATCCACGGTAGGTCGCAGGGCGCTTCGCGGGCGGGCCAGGCTTTATCTGAACGACTTTGCGAAGCAACCGGAGTGAAGATAAAGCCTGGCCCGCCCGCGAAGCACCACAAAGACCGCAGGGACGGGAGCAGCTATACTACTCTCAGTAGTTAAGGGTCGCGGATCCGCCGCGTCGCCGCTCTCAACAGGAGGTCTTTGTTTATGGCAGATCAAAAGCCGGTTGTCGGGATCATCATGGGTTCCAAGTCCGATCTGGGCGTTATGGAAGGCTGTACCGCCGAGCTCGAGGCACTCGGTGTGCCCTATGAGCTCGTCATTGCGAGCGCGCACCGCACGCCGGCGAAGGTCCACGAGTGGGCTTCGACTGCCGCCGATCGCGGCATTAAAGTGATTATCGCCGCCGCCGGCAAGGCCGCTCACCTAGGTGGTGTCGTGGCTGCCTTTACGCCGCTGCCGGTTATCGGCGTGCCTATGAAGACGAGTGACCTGGGCGGTATGGATTCGCTGCTGTCTATGGTGCAGATGCCTTCGGGCGTGCCCGTGGCCTGCGTTGCCATCAACGGCGCTAAGAACGCCGCCATCTATGCCACGCAGATTCTTGGCGCCTGCGACCCCGAGTACCGCAAGGTTATCGAGAAGATGAAGCAGGAGATGGCCGACGCCTAAACGGCTTGCCGTTCCGTTGTAATCACAGGGAGAATCATGTCCGACTATCAGGGAAAACGTTTCTCGGCTTCTCAGATCCCCGATCCATCCAAGCCGGGATCGGCCCGCTCCATGCAGCATGGTCGGGCATCCTCTCCTCAGCAGGCTCGTGCGCCGCGTCCCGTAATGCCGACGTCCCATCGCCGTCAGGATACGCCGGCTGCGTATCGCCCTTCGTCATATGGCACGGCAAAGAAGCAGGCCCGGTCGACGAGGCAACCGAGCGGCGCGCCGTCCAGCTATACCGAGCCGCCGCATAAGAAGCGTCGCTCCATCATCCCCATCCTACTCATCATCGTGGGCATCGGTCTGATTGTCGCCGCCGCCGCCATCTTTATCAATGCTCAGATTGGCTATAAGCAGGCAAGCGATTCGTACCAGAAAATCGAGAAGCAATATGTAAGCGATAAGGACGCCAGCGGCGTGCCGATTGTCGACTTCGATGCACTTGCTCAGACAAACCCCGAGATTGTGGGTTGGATTTATGTGCCGGGAACCAACATCAACTATCCCGTGGTGCAGACCAACAACAACTCCAAATACCTCAACACGCTGTTCGACGGCACGACCAATGCGTCTGGGGCCATTTTCCTGGATAGCGATGACACCGCGCCGGGAATGGTTGACCAGCAGACCACGATCTACGGCCACCATATGAATGACGGGTCGATGTTCAACGTGATTTCTGACACCACCGACCAAGCGACATTCGATAGCATCGAGTACGTGTATTACATCACGCGCGATGCAACGTATAAGCTGCGACCGCTGGCGACCAAGGTCGTCGAGGACACGTATGCCAAGGCGCGCACGCCTAATTTTGAGGGTGACGACGGTCTCAAGAACTATCTGTCCGAGATGCTCGACGGCGCATCGGCGGTGGCGAGCGATGCGGGGGACCGCGCCACCTTGGCAACCAAGGTCGTGACACTTGTGACCTGTCGCTCGCTGTCATTTAGCAATACGCGCGCCGTCATGGTGCTCACGCCGGTCGAGGAATAGATTGTTGAGAGTAGCCCGTCCCAAACGAGCTGCTCGATGACGGTAAAAGGGGGAAATGATGCTCGAGAATGGCAAAACGATGCCTTCGATTGATGCTTGGCTGCGCGAGGCTAAGGCCGATCCGTCGGCACCTGCGTGCGGCATGTATTTGACGCATAACGGTGTGGTGCGTGCGACGCCCAAGGCCGAGGTGCGCGGAGTCGAGACAGATGGCGTGGCGCCGGGTCACAAGGTGGGCGGCATGGTCTTTGACTACGACGCCGAAAAGGTGCGGTCTGCCATCGAGGCGACGCGCGCGATGCCCGGCATCGGCTATGTGCGCGTGTGGCTGGCAAGCGGTGAGCTTTCCGTGGGCGATGACATCATGCTCGTGCTCATTGGCGGAGACATTCGTCCGCATGTGGTCGATGCGCTGCAGGCGCTTGTCGGCACCATCAAGAACGAATGCGTGAATGAGGTCGAGCGCGAGGCATAGGGCTTTGCGATCGATTCGAGTCCATCTGTAGCAAAAGCCCGCTGGCAGTTAGACTGAACTGCCAGCGGGCTTACTTGTCCGTTGGAACCGACTTGCACCAGCGCCCGCGCTATACGCGTGTGGCGTCCTTGGGGCTCATGGTCATGCTCTGGAAGCGATTTTCCATATACTCATTATCGAAGTACGTGCCGTAGAACTGCGCAACGGGAATATCGTTGACCGTGCCGTTGACGCGCTGGTACCAGTAGTCGAGCGATTGCAGTGTCATGACGCCGTCGACCAGCATGATGATGGTAAAGATGACGGTGGCCGAGTAGCGGCTCTTCCAGGGAATCATGTTAATGAGCTTGAGCAATTTGGGCAGCAGCAGCCTGATCCAGATGAGTCCGCCCAAGCCCCACAGGCAGGCGAAGCCCGTGCAGGTGCGTCCGCCCGTGAGCACAGCGAGCGGATCGGGCATGCCGAATAGCCTAATGTGTGAATAGCTCCACGACACCACGCCAAATGAGGTCTGCATAAACCAGCCCACAAACACCTCGAAAGCGCCGCCGATCAGGGCACTTACCAGGAAAATGATCAGAGGATTCTTTTTATAGAAGCGGTTGAGCGCCATGGTCATGAGCACCGCGCCAAATCCGTAGATGGGGCTAAAGGGGCCAAATAGCATACCGGCACGGTCCTGATAGACGCCGGGATCGACGACGACCATATGCCAGACTTCCTCGAGAATGAGACCTAACACGCTGCAGACGAAGAATACCCAGAACAGGTTGAAGTAGTTGAGCTTGATGTAGCCCTCGCCGGTCTCATCGCGGCCGAGCATGCCCTCGGCGGCGGCGTCGCGGTCGAGCATCTCCTGCAGGCGGCGCTGCAGTTCGCGCTCCTGGCGAAGCGTAGGATCGACGGTGGCTGAAAGCGCGATGAGGATACCGAGCTGAATAGCGGGACGAAGCAAGAAGAGCCCGATACCTTGGAGCATCACGTCGACCAAAAGCTCGACGACGGTGAATGCAATAAGGATATAGGACAGGCGGGCGGCGTTGCGGCGCTGGTTTCTGATAAGGTCCAGGCCAAAGATGATCAGGATGACCGCGCTCGCCGCCGAGAGCATGATGCCGGCGACGATAAGGCCGACCGCGACGAGCGTGTTGTCGCCGAGCTTGGCGGCGGCGTTGCCGTTAATGAGCGCGGTGATGACCTGCCACATAAAGGCGGCGACCGACGGGAGCGTGCCCACGCCGGACAGGATGCACAGGACGGCGTACACCTTAATGATGAGGGGAATCTTCTTGACCTCCGTGGCGCTGGGGACGCTGGGGTCGAGTTCGTTTCGATCCATACAGAACCTTTCTCGCTTTGTCCTAGGTTACAAGGATACGCCGCCAACCTGCCAAAAGACAGGACGAACGTCCCAATTGCAACAATGCAACCCTCAACGGTGGACGCGGCGGCCACCTGGGGGCGTGGGCGCTTGCACTGGACAGACCAATAAAATGTTTGGCCGCAAAACGGATTATTAGCTCGGTGGGCTTTTAAAAAGCGCTGCTCATGCGCGGGGGAGCGCGTCGCGCCGTGCGTATAATAAGGCGGGTAACGCCAAAATACGAGGCTCTGAGGGGATGCCATGTCTCAAGAAACCATCCGCGCGGCCGAGCGTGCCGCGGGACAGGTGAACGCCATGTCGACGTATGATCCGGACTCTGACCAGCTGCATGAGGAATGCGGCGTTTTTGGTGTCTGGGCGCCCGATCGCGACGTGGCTCGACTGACGTACTTTGGCCTGCGTGCATTGCAGCACCGTGGCCAAGAATCGGCGGGAATCGCCGTGGGTGACGGCGGCACGGTTATGGTTCGCAAGGACCTGGGCCTGCTCGACCGCGTGTTCTCCAATGCCGACTTGTCGACGCTCTCCGGTCAGCTGGCCGTGGGTCATGTGCGCTACGGCACCGCCGGCGCCAAGAGCTGGGAAGCCTCTCAGCCGCACCTCTCTACCATCAATAGTGTCATTATCGCGCTCGCGCACAACGGCACCCTCGTCAACACCGACGAGCTGCGCCGCCAGCTGATCGAGCTGGGCGTGCCGTTCCTCTCCAACTCGGATTCCGAGGTCGCGACCAAACTTATCGGCTACTTTACTCAGCGTACAGGCCATCTGCGCGAGGGCATTCGCAAGACCATGGAGCTCGTGCGCGGCGGCTACGCCATGACGCTCATCAACGAGCAGGCGCTCTACGCATTCCGCGATCCGCACGGCATTCGCCCGCTTGTACTGGGCAAGCTGGTGGACGAGGGCCTGGACCAGGCCGATGCCGCATCCGTTTCGCAGCTGCCGTCGCAGGACGGCGCCGCGACGGTCGACGCCACCACCCATGTCACCCGCGCCGGCGGCTGGGTCGTCGCCTCCGAGACCTGCGCACTCGATATCGTGGGCGCCGAGTATGTCCGTGATGTCCGTCCCGGTGAGATTTTGCGTATCAGCGCCGAGGGCCTTGTGTCCGAGCAGGGCGTGCCTGCCGCCGAAGAGCCCGCCAACTGCATCTTTGAGCAGGTCTACTTCGCCCGCCCCGATTCCATCATGAACGGCAAGAGCGTCTACGCCTGCCGTTATGACATGGGTCGTCAGCTGGCACATGAGGAGCCCGTCGAGGCCGACCTAGTCATCGGCGTGCCCGACTCCGGCCTGCCGCCCGCGGAGGGCTATTCGCACGAGAGCGGCATTCCCTTTGGCGAGGGCCTCATCAAGAACCGCTACGTGGGACGCACGTTTATCGAGCCCACGCAGGAGCTGCGTGCCATGGGCGTGCGCATGAAGCTCAACCCGCTGCGTGACAACATCGAGGGCAAGCGCCTGGTCGTCATCGATGACTCCATCGTCCGCGGCACCACCATGGTGCAGCTTGTCAAGATGCTGCGCAACGCCGGTGCCAAGGAGATTCATATCCGCATCAACTCGCCCGAGGTCATCTGGCCGTGCTTCTACGGTATCGATACCGACGTGCAGTCGCAGCTTATCAGCGCCAACAAGACGGTCGACGAGATTTGCGAGTACATTGGCGCCGATTCGCTGGCCTTCCTTTCGGTCGAGGGCCTGCTGAAGGTCATGCCCAAGGGCGGTTACTGCGATGCGTGCTTTACCGGCCGTTATCCCGTGGCGATTCCCGAGAGCTTTGGCCGCGACAAGTTCATGGAGGGCTTTAAGCCCCGCAACCTGGACAAGCCGCTGCACTTTGACGACGACGCCGTGGTCGAGAAATACGACGACCGCAGCTGGGAAGAGAAGCACGGCGAGGCCTAAAACCTGCCATTTGGGGATAGGTTGTTTTTGGTAGGTTTTACCTGCTGTTTTGTTGATTGAGCGGCGCGCGTTGTCAGGATGCGCGCCGAATGAACGCAACTATGAGCACCGTTTGGCGCCCGGGCGGCGGACGGTAGTGGGAGAGGAAGGCTCAGATGAGCGACAGCAAGCATGTGACGTATGAGGATGCCGGCGTCGATACCGCCGAGGGCGGCCGCGCCGTCGACGCTATTAAGCAGATGGTCAAGGACACCAACCGTCCCGAGGTCATCGGCGGCATCGGTGGCTTTGGCGGCCTGTTCTCGGCCGCCGCGCTTAAGGATATGGAAGACCCGATCCTGATCAGCGGTACCGACGGCGTAGGCACCAAGCTCGTGCTCGCCCAGATCATGGACCGTCACGAGACGGTGGGCCAGGACCTGGTCGCCATGTGCGTCAACGACATTTTGGCTTCGGGCGCCGAGCCGCTGTTCTTCCTGGACTACGTTGCCATCGGCCACATTGAGGCCGAGCACATGGCAAAGATCATCAAGGGCGTGGCCGATGGCTGCAAGCTCGCGGGCTGCGCGCTCGTGGGCGGCGAGATGGCCGAGCACCCCGGCGTCATGGCTCCTGCCGACTACGACCTCGCCGGCTTTACCGTGGGTGTCGTCGACCGTCCCAAGATGCTCGATCCCGCGAACGTCCGCCCCGGCGACGTCATCCTGGGCCTGCCCTCCACCGGCGTGCATTCCAACGGCTACTCGCTGGTGCGCAAAGTCATCGGCGTTGACGGCATCAAGCCGGGCACGCCCGAGGCCGCCGCTAAGGCCGAGGAGCTGAGCCGCCCGCTCGAGGAGCTCGGCGGCGCATCGCTGGCCGACGCTCTGCTGGCCCCCACGCGCATCTACGTCAAGCCGATTCTTGAGCTGCTGCGCGGTGGCGCTCCGGTGCACGCCATCGCCCACATCACCGGCGGTGGTATCACCGAGAACCTCAACCGCGCGCTTGCCGACGACGTTGATGCCGTGGTCACCCGTAACGGTGCCGAGATGGGCTGGGATGTTCCGCCCGTCATCACCTACGTGTCGCGCCAGGCAGAGCTCGCGCCCAACGAGGCATGCAAGACCTTCAACATGGGCGTTGGACTGTGCCTGATCGTCGCCCCCGAGGACGAGGCCGCGGTGACCGAGGCCCTGGTCGCGCTGGGCGAGAAGCCGTTCCGCGTGGGCGAGTGCATCGAGGGTTCCGGTAAGGTCGTGTACTCCGATGAGCGCTAACGAGCAGATGGCTGACGCCGAGGGCCTGGACTTTGTGCCCTATACCCGTCCGACCGGCACCGATACGGCCGAGCCGCTCAAGATCGGCGTGCTCATCAGCGGTTCGGGTACCAACCTGCAGGCGCTGATCGACCTGATCGCCGCGGATAAGCTCAATGCTTCGATTGAGCTCGTGGTGTCGAGCCGTCCTTCGGCTAAGGGCTTGCAGCGTGCCGAGCGTGCGGGCATTCAGACGCTTACGCTGTCCAAGGATGTCTATGCCGACCCCATCGCCGCCGACGAGATCATCGCGCACGAGCTGCTCGAGCGCGGCTGCGAATATGTGGTCATGGCCGGTTACATGCGCATGGTGCACACGCCGCTGCTGGCGGCGTTTCCCAACCGCGTGGTCAACTTGCATCCGGCGCTGCTGCCGAGCTTTACCGGTGCGCATGCGATCGACGATGCCTTTGCGCGCGGCGTCAAGGTGACCGGTGTGACCGTACATTTTGCCAACGAGATCTACGACAACGGCCCCATCATCGCCCAGCGCGCGCTGACCGTTGAGGAAGGTTGGGATGTCGACACGCTCGAGGAGCACATCCACGCGATTGAGCACGTGCTGTATCCCGAGGTAGTTCAGATGCTCGCTGACGGTCGCGTCCACGTGCTGGAGAGCGGCAAGGTCGCAATTGATGCACCCCGCCATCGTGCGTAAAAGGATTCGCTCGGTTTTCCTTACAACGTAAACTATCAAAAAGCTGGTTGGGGCATATGGAATCACATGTGCCCCAACCAGCTTTACTACCTCTTTGATTTTGGACTCTGGATAACGTGACGGGCGCCATTTCCATCCCAAAAAATCCGATAGGGCCTCGTCCGCGTGTGGGCGAGCCCTTTTGCGTGGCCTTTTATGTCTGCTATACTGCTAGCAAATAGAGAGGAGCCGCTATGGGTACAGCAACGGTGCAGCTCAACACGCGAATCGACCCCATGCTCAAAGCTGGTGGCGATGCGGTCCTAACTCGCAATGGATTGGGGCCGAGCGATGCCATTCGTGCGCTTTGGGCCTATCTCGTCGAGCATCAAACGTTGCCGGGATTTATGGTGGCGGATAAGCTCGAGGCGCCCCGTGCGGAGAGTCTGGCCGAGCAGGGGTGCGGCCTAGCTTTTTCTTCGTTGGGGCTCAGTGCTTCGGATTTTGCGCCAGCTGGATCATCCGCGGAAGACTGGGATGCCGTACGAGATGATATGTATGACGCGATGATTGCTGACATTGAGGCGAATTGCCGATGATTGAGGCAAAACATCTCTTGGTAGATACGAACGTTTGGCTCGATTATTACCTGCAAGAAGGGGCGTTCGACGAAGCGAAAAGATTGGTTGAACTGGCCGAGGCGGGAAAGATCGACCTTCTGTATGTGCCTACGACGGCAAAGGATGTGTTCTATATTTTGCCTCGTCGTCTGGCCCGGCGGAATGCGAATGGGATTAACGTGTCGTTTGCCTCGGCGTCATGGGCCTGCATCGAGCATATGATGCAGGTGGCGACGGCCTCTCCGCTTTCGTTGGCAGAGTGCGAAATGGCGCGCATGCTTGGCAAGCGCATGCCGGATTTCGAAGACAACCTCATCATCGCTTCGGGCGAGACGGCAGATGTTGACTACGTGGTCACGAGTGACCGGCGCATGCTGGAGGCGATGCCCGAAGTTTGCCTGACGCCTGCCCGCGCTCTCGAGATTATTGGGATCCTCGACTAACCTTGCCTGCCTCGTTTCGCTATCATATGGGGCATTGTGAACCTCATGCAACTTTTGGAGGACGGTATGGCGGATAACGCCGAGATGCTATTCTCGCCTGAGCTGGTGTTTTTTGATTGGGAGTGCGCGACGCCGGATGAGGTGTTTGCGCGGCTCGAGGGCGAGCTTGCACTGCGTGGCTACATTGCGTCTGGTTGGCTTGACGCCGTCCGCACGCGTGAAGATGCCTATCCCACGGGGCTTGCTATGCCGGCGACCAACATTGCCATCCCGCATACCGATCCGGGGTTTGTGGATAAGCCCTATATCGCGGTGGTAAAGCCCGCCGCGCCCGTGACGTTCAATGCTATGGCGGGCATGGGCGCCCCCGTGCCGGCGCAGATCATCATCAATTTGGGCATTGCCGAGCCGGGCGGCCAGGTCGAGGCCCTGCAATCGCTTATGAATATCTTTATGGATGCCGACGCCGCAGCCGATGTGCTCGGCCAGACCACGTGCCAGGGCATGGTCGACGCCATCCGCCGCCACTTTTAGGACCGGCACTTGGGGACTGTCCCTAACTGCCAGGTATGCCCCCTTTGCACCAAAATGGTGCAGATTAACTTATCCCCCATGTGCCAGGTGTGTCGCGGGGTCCGCGTTGTGACACAATGGCGTTTGTTCGATTCGTGATGCGAAAGGCCAACTATGGCAAACAAGAAAAAGAACTCCGAGGCCGCACCGACGCCCGAGCAGCAGGCTCGCGCTGCCTCCAACTCTCGTAAGAAGCAGCGCAAGACGTACGTGTCTAAGACCGTCAAGATTGTCCTGGTGGTTATCGGCGTGCTGGCAATGCTGCTTTCCGTCTCGGCCATGGCATGCTCCGGTCTCATGTCGCAGGCAGAGGATACCTCGAGCTACAAGCTTACCGGCGGTGTCGCCGCCACCATCAACGGCACCAACCTCACCGAGGATACCGTGACCAAGCAGATCATGAGCATGCGCGCGTCCTATGGCTACACCAAGGACAAGGACTGGGCGCAGTATCTGGTCGACAACGACCTGACGCCCAAAAAGTACCGCAAACAGCTCATCGATTCCTACGCGCAGCAGATTCTGCTTCAGCAGGCGCAGAAGGAAAACGGGGTGACGGTATCGGACGAGGAGGTCGAGAAGGCATGGAAGGACGCGTGCAAGAGCGCGGGCGGTGCCAAGGCCTTTAAGAAGACCCTTAAGACCTACGGCTATACCGAGGACACCTACAAGGACTCGCTCAAGGAGAGCCTGGCACAGCAAAAGCTCAAGGACGCCGTGGCGCCCACCAGCAAGCCCAAGGACAGCGAGATCGTCGATTACATCAACGAGAACCTGTCTAACTACAACGATGCCCGCCGCTCGTCGAACATCCTGATCAAGGTCGATTCCGACGCATCTGACGAGGACAAGGCCGCCGCCAAGGCCAAGGCACAGGAGTGCCTGGACAAGATCAACTCCGGCGAGCTGAGCTTTGAGGACGCCGTGGAGCAGTATTCCGACGACACTGGCTCCAAGGAGAAGAAGGGCGATGTGGGTTGGGATAAGCTCACTACCTTCGTCGATAGCTACCAGGTGGCGCTCGAGGGGCTCAACAAGGGCGATGTGAGCGACGTGGTCGAGTCGACGTACGGTTACCATGTCATCAAATGCACCGACTACTTCCATGTCGATAGCCAGGTCGATGACATCAAGCAGGTACCCAAGGACATCGAGAAGTATGTTTCCAACGTGGTGAAGACGCAGGCGGCAAGCACCGCGTACAGCGAGTGGCTGGAGCAGTACAAGAAGGACGCCGACATCACCGTTAACCCCATGCCCAAGGACGTGCCGTACAACGTCAGCCTGAAGGGCGTCACCAAGAGTTCGACCGACGATTCGTCGACGACTGAGTAATCATGGGGCGGTGCTCGTGCGAGTGCCGCCCACACTATTGAGGAGGATTTGCAGATGACCAACGAAGAGCTGCAGAAGGAAATGATTGCGGCCATGAAGGCCAAGGACAAGGTTCGCCTGTCCATCATTCGACAGGTCAAGGCCGAGGTGAAGAATATCGAGGTTAATGAGCGCCGCGACGTGACCGAGGAAGACGTCAACAGCATGATCAAGCGTCTGATTAAGCAGACGAGCGAGACGCTGGAGATGTCCATCAAGGCCGGTACCGACCAGGACCGTACCGACAACCTGACCGAGCAGGTCAAGATTCTGGAGAGCCTGCTGCCCGCGCAGGTTTCGGGCGAGGAACTCGAGGCTCTGATCGAGCAGGTCATCGCCGAGCTGGGCGCGACGTCCAAGAAGCAGATGGGCCAGGTCATGGGTGCACTCGGCAAGGCCACCGGCGGCAACTTCGATAAGCCGGCCGCGGCAAAGATTGTCGGCGCCAAACTTGCGTAATTTGTTACGCGGTTTTACCAAACCGCGTAACGGCTCGACGCTGCAAACCCGTACACACGGCAATCTGACGTTCAATTTCAAGGGCGCGACCATAAGGTCTGCGCCCTTTCATTTCACGTCACCTTGCTCGCGTGTACGGGTTTTCGCTGACCTATGCTCAACAAGGGCGGTTGTGGGCGCTCATTGGGGACAGACTTAAATGAGTACCCAATGAGCGGGTACTCATTTAAGTCTGTCCCCAATGACTAGGTGGAAGGTTGCGGGTTCTTTACGGGAATGTAGTGTGGGCTGCGGAAACGTGGTTCTTTCCGTAAAATAGAGCAATTCGTGTAAGCGCAGGGAAGGGACATTCATGGCAGACATGATCGAGATCAAGCATCTCAACAAGTACTTTGGCGACCTGCATGTGCTCAAAGATATCAATCTCACCGTCAAGCGCGGCGAGAAGCTCGTAATGATCGGGCCTTCCGGCTCGGGTAAGTCGACGCTCATCCGTTGCGTCGATTATCTTGAGGAGCCCACGTCGGGCGAGGTCGTCATCGACGGTACGCCGCTCACCAAGAAGAATCACCTGGAGATGGCTCGCAAGTATAGCTCTATGGTGTTTCAGCAGTTTAACCTGTATCCCAACATGACGGTGCTGGGCAACCTGACGCTCGCGCCCATCAAGCTGCAAAAGAAGAGCAAGGAGGAGGCGACCGAGATCGCCATCGCCGCGCTCAAGCGCGTCGGCATGGCGCATAAGGCCGGCGAGTATCCGCAGAATCTCTCGGGCGGTCAGCAGCAGCGCATCGCCATCGCCCGTGCCCTGTGCACCAAGCAGCCCATCATCCTGTTTGACGAGCCGACCTCGGCGCTCGACCCCGAGATGGTCCAGGAGGTTCTGGACGTTATGATTGAGCTCGCGCAGGAGGACATCACCATGATCTGCGTGACGCACGAGATGGGCTTTGCGCGCCAGGTGGCCGACCGCGTCATCTTTATGGAGGACGGCCGCATCCTGGAGGAGGGCACGCCCGAGCACTTCTTCGATAACCCCGAGAACCCGCGCTGCCGCGAGTTCCTGTCCAAGATTTTGCACTAGGCGCGGTGATGGACATGACGGATATGACGAGGGCGGCCGTGTCACGCCGTCACTTTTTGCAGCTGGCGGGCGCCGGCATGCTCGCGCTGACGGGGACCGCGCTTGCCGGTTGCGGCAACTCCACCAGCGGCGAGGGCTCCGACAAGGGGTCCAAGCTTGCGGCCATCAAGTCGCGTGGCCACCTGAATGCCGGCGTTAAGAAGGACGTTCCCGGCTATGGCTATTACGACACCGCCAAGGGCCGCTTTGAGGGCATGGAAGTTGATTTGTGCTACCAGATCGCCGCTGCTGTCTTTGGTGTGAGCTACAAGGAGGCCCGCGCCCAGGAGCTTGTCGAGTTTACCGACGTAACGCCCAAGACACGCGGCCCGCTGATCGATAACGGCCAACTCGATGTAGTCGCGGCGACCTACACCATCACCGACGAGCGCAAGAAGAGCTGGGATTTCTCGACGCCGTACCGCACCGACTACGTGGGACTCATGGTCAAGAAGCGTTCGGGCTTTACCTCGATTGAGGACTTGGACGGTAAGGTTATTGGCGTGAGCCAGGGCGCTACCACGCAGAGCCTGATCGAGCAGATGATTAAGGACAACGGCTTTAGCTGTAAGCCCGAGTTTAGGGCCTTTAGCGGCTACCCCATCATCAAGAGTTCGCTCGACGCCGGCAATATCGACGTCTTTGCCATGGACCGCTCCACGCTAGCCGGTTACATGAACGAGACCGTCGAGCTGTTGCAGCCCGAGGTCAAGTTTGGCGAGCAGGGTTACGGCGTGGCGACCAAGAAGGGCTGTGACCTTTCGGCCGTGGTCGATCAGGTGATTTGCGATCGCCTGGCCGATGGCTGGCTCGACCAAGAGGTCAAGACCTGGGGTCTTGTATAGGCGCATCGTCCAAGGAGGGAATCAAATGCTCGAAGGATTATTTGACGCCGACCGTTGGTCGACGACATTTCAAAACATGGGGCCCTTCTGGGAGGGCTTTGGCGTGACGCTGCAAGTGGTCGTTGCCGGTCTGTTGCTGTCGCTGGTACTGGGCACGCTGCTGGGCGTGTTCTCTACCACTCGCTCGCGTGTGTTGCGTGCCATAAGCCGCGTGTACGTGGAGTTTTACCAGAACACCCCGTTGCCCGTGCAGGTGCTCTTTATGTACATGGCCGGTCCGCAGTTTTTGCAGGCCATAACCGGTGCCGACCAGCCGGTGCGCATCGCGCCGTTCGTGCTGGGCTTCTTGGGTGTGGGCCTGTATCACGCGGCCTACATCTCCGAGGTCATCCGCACCGGTATCGAGGCGGTTCCGCGCGGTCAGATGGAGGCGGCCCAGAGCCAGGGCTTCACCCGTGCGCAGGCGTACTGGTACATCGTGCTGCCCCAGACGTTCAAGATCATTCTGCCGCCGCTGTGTAACCAGGCGCTCAACCTGGTCAAGAACACGTCGGTGCTGGCGCTTGTGGCCGGCGGCGACCTTATGTACCGTTCCGACAACTTTGTGAGTCTGTACGGTTACCTGCAGGGATACATCGTCTGCTGCCTTATGTACTTCATCATCTGCTTTCCGCTCGCCATGCTGGTGCAGTGGCTCGAGCGCCGCTCCAAGGAACGTCCGCGCGGCGTGAGCCTGGCCGAGCTGGGGCTCGACAACGTAGAGGAGGCCTAGCGCATGGAAATCTTCAACGCGACCAACCTGCTCTACATTTGGGGCGGCTTTGTTAAGACCATCGAGATCTCAGCGCTGTCGATCTTTTTCTCGCTCATCTTTGGCACGGTGCTGGCGCTCGTTAAAAGCTATGCGCCCCGCCCGTTCCGTATTTTGGTGAGTGCCTATATCGAGCTGTTCCGCTGCACGCCGAACCTGCTGTGGATCCTGTTTATCTACTTTACGGTGCAGGGTTTGGACATTGTGATTTCGACCATCGCCTTCACGCTGTTTACCAGCGCTGTTATGGCCGAGATTGTGCGCGGCGGCCTCAACTCGATTCCGCGCGGCCAGTTTGAGGCAGCGCAGAGCCAGGGCTTCGGCTTCTTTGCCACCATGCGCTACATCATTCTGCCGCAGACGTTTAAGACGATCATTCCGGCGCTGTTTAGCCAGTGCACGACCGTCATTAAGGACAGCTCGTATCTTTCGGGCATTAACGTGGCCGAGCTCATGTACACGGCAAACGTCGTGATGGCCCACGCGATTGATCTGTCGCAGGTGCTTATGCTCTACGGCCTGGTGTTTGCGATGTACTTTGTGCTCAACTTTGGTATTTCGCTGCTGGTGAGGGCATATCAGAGGCGAATGGTGGCAGCGTAGAATGTGACAAAGGGACAGTCCCTTTGTCACATAGAGAAAGGAATCGCGATGAGCGATCTGGAGAACAAGAAGAGTCCTGTGGTCATTACCATCGCGCGCGACTTTGGTGCCGAGGGCCACGAGATCGGACGCATCCTCGCCAACGAGTTGGGGATTCCGCTGTACGACAACGAGCTGCTGGTACGCGCGTCTCTGCGCGCGGGCGAGTCGCTCGATAAGATGGCCGCCTATGACGAACGCCTGGCCGTGGAGAACATGGCGTTTCTGCCCGACCGCTACGATGCGCGTTCGTACTCGGACAAGTTGTTCCAAAAGATGAGCCAGGTGATTTTGGATCTGGGCGAGACCGAGAGCTGCATTATCGAGGGCCGTCTGTCCGATTACCTGCTGCGCAACAACCCCAACCACATTGCCGTGCTGGTGACCGCACCCTTTGAGGATCGCGTCGAGATCGTGCGCAAGAAGCGCGGCCTTAATAAAAAGAAGGGCGCTAAGCTGGTCAAGCAGCAGCAGAAGGCGCGCGAGGCGTTCTATAAGCGCTACAGCGCCGGAAAGTGGAAGATGACGAGCGGCAAGGACATCGTCGTCAACCGCGCCAAGTTGGGACGCGAGGGCTGTAAAGACGTTATCGCCGCCGCCTACCGCTACAAGGTGGCGCAGCTCGAAGGCTAGCCAACCAAAACCACCACAAAGGGGACAGGCACCTTTGTGGTGGTTTTTGTTTTAGGCGGAGGGGAAGGCCTTGGTGAGACCGGCGCGCGTCTGCGTGTCGGTCTTTTGGTAGATAGAGCTCAGGTGGCGCTGTACCATGCGCATCGAGATGCCGAGCTCCTCGGCGATCTGCTTGAGCGGGCGTTCATCCTGGGTCACGGCTATGAGCACGTCGACTTCACGCGGGGTGAGAGTGTGGTTGGCGATGAAGGCCTGGCGCTGCTCCTCGATGGTGGGGGCGGCGAGTGCTTCTTCTGCCAGCTGCTCGCGCTCGCGCTCCTGCTCGGTTTGGGGCAGGCGGAACAGGCCCGCAGCTACAAACGCCACACTTGCCGCCACAAGCAGCATGAGTGCACCGATCATGATGATGGCGACATTGCCCGAGGTCACAAGTGCCAGCGAGATGCCCGACGTAGTGAACGCGCACACGTTGTTGGCTGCGCGGCCCATGCCAGCCCACAGTGCGGGCGTATGCATGCGCGGTGCCAGCTGTGTAAAGGTGGCAGTAAAGAACGTGACAAAAAAGCCCGAGCTCAGGTAAAAGACGACAAGGCCCAGGTTGGGATCGGCGCCGGCCTCTACGGCTAGGATGGAAATGGTCGAGAGTACGGCGATGCCGAGCATGACAAGTCCCATGTAGCGGCGCTCGGCAAGATCAAAGATAATGCCGGCGGCAAGGCCGCTCGCCGCCAAAAAGAGGCGCGGCCAAGTCTGCACGGCAATGGTGCCATGAGCGTTGGAGAGCGTTACCACGTTGTCGAGGGTCGAGAACAAGCAGGCAAGAATCATGACGAGCGCGATGCTCCAGCACGCCTGCTTGGCGAGGGCGTGCGAGGACTCGGCAAAGGGATTGATGATGGGGCTGGGTCCCTCGTTTGCCTCTTGGGTGGTGGCGCTGAGGGCGGAGATAATGATCGTCGCTGTGCCAAGGACGATGAGCTCTGCGATACCGCCGCAATCGAGCAGGTTGATGGCGAACTGCATCAGGATGCCCGCGGCATAGGCCGCCCCCGCACCGGTGGCGAGCTTGGGGTCATCCTGGAATGCCAACGAAAAGGCGTGGTGAGCGGCGGCACCCAGCAGACCGAGTCCAAAGAAGGCCACGCAGCCCAGAATCTCGAGGGCAAGCGGACCCGTGGGGGACTGGATCTGGGTCAATCCCAGGATGGCGATGGGAACAGCGGTGTTGGCGGCTGCCAGTGAGTGGCCTTTGCGCTGTGCGAGCCCGAACAGCGGCGCGTATCCGATAAAGCCGATCACGCTGGCGCCCAGAATAAAGCCCTGTGCGATCACAACGCGTTCGGCACCGGCGAGCAGCCCGACGTTGACGTCGAAGCGAAACTCGGCGGCAAGGAAGGCGAAGGTGAAGAGCGCGAGTGCCAGAAGCGCGTTGATTTTAGGCCTGCTCAGGTTCAAGGACGGTCCTTTGGGTGGACGAATGATCGTGTCCTCGATTGTAGCGTCCCTGGGACGAGTGTAGCGATGGCGAAGTCATATTGGATTAAACCGCAGGTAGCAATAGGGGTTCGTATCTACGAACCTAGGCATATGGAATCGCTGGTCGCACCTTGGTGGTACAGGACCACCACAAAGGGGACAGGCACCTTTGTGGTGGTGTAGTCCTTCGACCAAGGAGGCCGTTATGTACGGAAGCCACTTCGATAAGCAAACTCAGCGTGAGTGCACCTGCTCGCTGGTTCATGGTACCTGGCGTTGTGTGGGTGCCAAAATAGCTTGTGCCGGCGCGTGTGCGCTTATGGTTGGCCAGTTGCTGCTGCCGAGCGTGGCGCTGGCGACGGAATGCGCCAATCCCGCCGCTGGGACGGATGAGGTTGCCGAGGCTCCGGTAACGCCGACGGTTGCGGAGGATACGGCGGCTCCGGCGCCGGTACCGGTGACTCCGGCTGCGCCGATGACTGACGCGGCTCCGGCGGCACCGTCCACGGCAGAAGCTCAGCAAGATCAGCAGGACGCATCAGCGGCAACGGTGAACGATACGGTTGCTGCCAACCAAGATGGCTCTCTTGGGGGCATCGACAGCTCGTCGGCAAACAACGCCATCATGCCCTGTGGCGTGACCGATGTGACAGGCGGGAGCGGCGTTAAGGTCAACACGACCGTGGTCCCCCACTATACGGACTGCGCGCTTCCGAGCAATGTCACACTCGAAAAGGGCCAGTCGTATACCTATGATTTTTCCGATGTTGAGGGCGGCATGCCGGATGAGCCGCTCTGCGAACTTGTCGAAACCAAGTACTACCGGGCCGATGCTGCTTCGGGCACCCTGGCTGAAGTCCAGGACGCATCTATGTCCGATGTGACGGCCCGCTTTGAGCCTGTTGGCGATCACATGAGGCTGACGCTGACCTTTACGGGTGGCGCGGCAGGCGGCTCGTATCGACTCACGCGCAATGAGGCTCTCTATATTGGCGCGGCACTGGAGTATACCGGAACTGACTATGAAGGCAGCTCGACTATCCTCAACGAAACCAGGTACGATTATTACCTCCGCTACGCCATCAATAGCGAAATTACGCTCGTTGCGTCAGAAAACGTAGCCCTCGAGAATTTGAACGTCAACGATGTGAAAACCGACTATGCGCCCGGTGAGGCGCCGCGTGCGACCGCGACGATTCCTGCCGCCGATGCCGACAAGTATGAGATCGCCTATGAGTGCTGGGAAGAGATGGATGGCAGCGACCCTGCGGAGCTTACGCCCGTTGCCTTCTGGTATTCCGACCCCGCTAAGTATCCGACGGGCGCGAGGAGGATCGAGCGCTTCGAAGAGGGCAAGTTCTACATGTATTCCGTTGAGCTGAGGCTCAAGGGCGACAATACCGTGGCTGATGACTGCAATATGAACGTCAACGGTCATTGGGTACACCACATTAAGACCGTCAACGGCGTCTTTGCGCCCAATGCTGACAATATGCTGTGTGAGCAACCAATCGACGAATGGCGTGCCATCGACGTTATTGAGATCAACGGCGTCACGACCACCTTCAAGGCGGGCGACAGGCCGGTCTTTACGGCGGGTACTCCGGTGGATTCGAGCTCTGTCCTTCAGTGTGAGTTCTGGACGGGGAGCGACGGCAGTGAGGTGAATTCCATCGAGTTTTGGGACCAGCACATCACCAACCATATTGACGCGTTTAAGCCCGGTGTGACCTATCGTTATGGCCTGTACTTTAAGCCGGCGCGTGGCTTCTACTTTACGCCCAATACCAAGCTGAAGATCAATGGGGTTGAGTGTGGCTATCAGGTGGGCGAGGCAAGTGAGGTTGATCCCGAGAGCGGTTGGATTTACACCCTGTGGCTGAACACCAATCTGACGTTTACGCTTGAGACTACGCCTACTCCCGATCCGCAGCCCACGCCGGATCCCAACCCAACGCCGCAGCCTGAGACCAAGCCCGAGGTCAAACCTGAAGCTAAACCCTCGGCCAAGCCGGCTACGACCACCACGGTGAGCAAGGCGGTTGAGAAAGCCACGCCGGCCAAGAAGTCCGATACCGCTCTAGTCGCCACAGGCGACACCACCGCGATGACGGTCACCGCCCTGGGCATCGCCGGCGCAACCCTTGCCGCCGCAGGCATCGCCGCGACCAAGCGCCGCAAGCGCTAGGTTTTGGTGACGGCGCCTATCCTCGGCTCCAGCAAAATCTCGATCTGTAACACCAAACTGCCCAAAACGGCTCTAGATGTTACAGATTGAGATGAACCGAATGGCCGCCAATCTAATGTCTCGATCTGTAACACGTAGCGGGGAATTTGGTCTCTAACTGTTACAGATTGAGATGAACAGGCGGATGTTCGCACAATATCTTGATCTGTAACAACTACGAGGCTCAACAGGGTCTAATTGTTACAGATTGAGACAAACGTCGGAATCGGTTCGCCGACCAGGTCTCAAACCACCACAAAGGTGCCTGTCCCCATCGTGGTGGTCGGGCGGCCGGCATAGAAAAAAGTCCCCGCCGGGCGTGTGCTCGACGGGGACTTTGCCGTTTGATGGCTAGCGCTGCGGGTGATTACTCGCCCAGCAGGCTCTTGGTGATGGAAGCGGCGGCCTTCTTGCCAGCGCCCATCGCCAGAATGACCGTAGCGGCACCGGTGACGATGTCGCCGCCGGCCCAGATGCGGGGATCGGTGGTCTGGCCGGTCTCCTCGTCGGCGACGATGTAGCCCCACTTGTTGAGCTCCATCTTGCCGCCGATCTTCTTTGCGAAGGGGTTGGCGTTGGTGCCGATAGCCGAAATAGCGACGTCGCAGGGGATCTCCTCGATGGCGCCCTCGATGGGCACCGGGCGACGACGGCCGGACTCGTCGGGCTCGCCGAGCTCCATCTTCTGGACCTTGACGGCGCACACGGAGCCGTCCTCGCCAGCGACAAACTCGAGCGGGGAGACGAGCGGCAGAACCTCGACGCCCTCGGCCTTGGCATGGTGCAGCTCGGCGCGACGGCAGGGCATCTCGTCCTCGGTACGACGGTAGGCGATGATGGCGTGCTCGGCGCCCAGGCGCTTGGCGGTACGGACGGCGTCCATGGCCACGTTGCCGCCGCCAAAGACGACGACGTTCTTGCCGTGCTTGGTGGGGGTGTCGTACTCGGGGAACTTGTTGGCCTTCATCAGGTTCACGCGGGTGAGGTACTCGTTTGCGAAGAAGACGTTGGGCAGGTTCTCGCCGGGGACGTTGAGGAACTTGGGCAGGCCAGCGCCGGTCGCCACGTAGATGGCGTCGAAGCCCTGCTCGAACAGCTCCTCGGCCGTGGCCATGTTGCCCACGACGGAGTTGTACTCAAACTTGACGCCCATGTCCTCCAGGCCGTCAATCTCGCGCTTGACGACTGCCTTGGGCAGACGGAACTCGGGGATGCCGTAGACCAGCACGCCGCCGCCGGTGAAGAAGGCCTCAAAGACGGTAACGTCAAAGCCGTTACGGGCGAGCTCGCCAGCGCAGGTGATGCCGGACGGGCCGGAGCCGACGACGGCGACCTTCTTGCCGTTCTTGGGGGCCATCTTGGGCGTGGAGGCGAGCTCGGGGCGGTCACCAAGGAAGCGCTCGAGCTGGCCGATGGCCACGGGCTCGGACTTCTTACCACGGATGCACTTGCCCTCGCACTGGTTCTCCTGCGGGCAGACGCGACCGCAGATGGCGGGAAGCATGGAGTCCTCGCGGATGGTATCGAGAGCGCCGCCGAAGTCCTTCGCGCGGATCTGCTCGATAAAGCGGGGGATGTTGATGTTGACGGGGCAGCCCTCAACACAGAACGGCTTCTTGCAGTTGAGGCAGCGCTCGGCCTCGGCCAGCGCCATCTCCTCGGTGAAGCCCTTGTCGACGGGGCGGAAGTCGCAGGCGCGCTCGGCAGCCGGCTCCTCGTTATCGGGGGTGCGGGGCGACTTCATATCGGCAACGAAACGACCGTTAACTAGTGGCATGCGCAGCTCTTTTCCTCATAGGCCTTGAGGGACTCGCCCTCTTCGGAACGGTAAGCGGCCTGGCGGGCACGAAGGTCATCCCAGTCGACCAGGGTGGCATCGAAGTCGGGGCCGTCGACGCAAGCGAACTTGGTCACGCCGCCCACCTCGACGCGGCAGCAGCCGCACATGCCGGTGCCGTCAACCATGATGGGGTTGAGCGACGCGGTGATGGGGGTGTCGTACTTCTGGGCGGTGAGGGTCGAGAACTTCATCATCGGAACGGGGCCGACGCAGAAGACCTGGCTCACGGCCTTGTCCTGCAGCAGGCGCTCCAGCGGAGCGGTGACAACGCCCTGCTCGCCGTAGGAACCGTCGTCGGTGGTGATATGGATGTGGTCCTCGTCGAGGAGCTCGCGGAACTGGTCCTCCATGAGCAGGAGGTCCTTGGTGCGGGCGCCCATGATGGCGTGAACTTCGTGACCGGTCTCGACCAGGTGCTTGGCGACCGGGAAGGCAATTGCCAGGCCGACGCCGCCGCCAATGACGGCGCAGGGGCCCTCGGCCATCTCGGTGGGAACGCCCAGCGGGCCCACGACGTCGCGCAGCGACTCGCCGGCTTCGTAAGTGGACAACATCTCGGTGGTCTTGCCGATCACCATGAAGATGAACTCGACCCAGCCCTCGTCACCGTTCCAGCCGGCCAGGGTAAACGGGACGCGCTCGCCCGTCTCGTTGGCGCGGACCATGAGGAACTGTCCAGCGTGCGCATGCTTGGCGATTGCGGGCGCCTCGATGCGGAACTTGAACACCTTCTCCGAGAACTGCGTCTTCTCCAGGATCTTATACATAGAACCCCTCTCTTGTTAGGGCCGCCGAACCGTGCCTCCACGGAAATGGACGGTAGCCCGAATAAAACCGTACGCGCACAGGCGTTGTGCAGACATACGGTGCAAATTATACCCTCATGGACATGTCACTTACGTGTGTCTTCGGCGGTTGGGAGCAGGGTTTATCCACTTCGACCTGCCAAAGGGGGAGAGGTTTATTTTGGCAGGTTTTATCAGGCAAAACGGCAAAGGGGGCCGGCCTCGCGCTTCGGTGAGGCCGGCCCCCTTTGGAGCGTTGCATATGTATAGCGGCACAGGGTTTATTGCGACGCAGCCGCCGCGGCGTTTCCGCAGATGAAACCTGCCAAAATAAACATCTCTAAATGGTAGGTTTTAGTGCTTGCCGTTGGCGGAAGCGGCGCCGTTTACGTGATCGCGGGCGTAGATTACGCCGTGGACGATGGCCAGACCGGCGGCATCTGCGGCGCGGGCGCAGGTGTCCTGGAAATCCTCGGCTTCGCGGGCGCGCAGCTGCTTGAGCACGTAGTCTGCCACGGCCATCTTGCCGGGAGGGTTGCCGATGCCGGTGCGGATACGGCTAAAGTCGCGGCTGCCCATCTTGTCGATGATGGAGCGCAGGCCGTTGTGACCGGCATGGCCTCCGCCCACCTTAACACGCACGTCGCCGGCGGGAATATCGAGCTCGTCGTGGATGACGAGCAGCTCCTCGGCCTTGATCTTGTACTCGCGGCAGAGCTTGGAGATGGGCCCGCCCGAGGTGTTCATGTACGACTGCGGCTTGACCAGTACAATCTGGCGCTTGCCGTTCTCTTCCTCGGCATCGTTGATGTTGATGAGCGCGACCTCGGCGCCTGCTTGGTTTTTCCAGTACGTGACGCCGGCCTGACGGGCCAGCTCGTCGATCGCCTTAAAACCGGCGTTGTGGCGGGTCTCGGCATACTCATCGCCAGGGTTGCCAAGTCCGGCAACCATGCGAATCTTAAGCGGCTGTGCAGCTGCCATGTTCATCCTTTCGTTGATTTGTCGCCTGCTATGGTGAGCGACCCTGTTGCCGCTGTCAAATGGAGGGCAATTGAGGTTGTTTGGGGGCGTTTGGACGGCCGTCAAAATCCGAGGTGGACAGTTAGTTCAGATACGTATAAGTTCTGAGGACTCGAATTGCTCAATTCAATGCCGATACGTTGTTTTGGAACTTTAGTTAGTCCATATGACGCTGTTTTGAAGTCTACCCCGCTTTCAAATAGGGCGAATGGTATAGAGATAGCTGCAAAACAGCCTAATTCAATGTGTCTATTTATACGTATTTGAACTAACTGTCCAGCCCTGTTCGACGGCGCACGGGTGATTCGCCGTTTAGACCGGCGCAAGGCCGATTCCGGCCCGCAGAGCGTTGAGCCAAGCGGCCTGACGCTTGCGATAGCCCTTGATGCGATATCGGAATCGGACTCCTGCGAGTCGATGCATCGTTTGGGCGAAGGCTTCGAGTGCAACAAGGTCTTTCATTTGGTCGCGATTGATAACCAGGACGTGGGTGCCCATTGCCTTGAGGCCATTATTTCGATTGCCATCGTGGATGCGAGCGTTTTGAAGCTCATGCCCAATTCCGTTGTATTCGTTGTCGACTCCGGCGGCCGGGCAATATAGGTCGCAGATGGCGTAAGGGATGCCGGAGGACATGTTAACCGCAAGAGTGTCGAAGTCGATTCGATAGTTGAGTAGCAGGCCTCCC
This sequence comes from uncultured Collinsella sp., assembly GCA_959023295.1. Classification (GTDB taxonomy): domain Bacteria; phylum Actinomycetota; class Coriobacteriia; order Coriobacteriales; family Coriobacteriaceae; genus Collinsella. The sequence continues at coordinate 44,906 of CAUFBM010000001.1, forward strand.
ATGGGCAGGCTGCAACATCCGAATCCGCCAAAGCGCATGGGCGCTCCGAGAACGGCTAACATTAGGGATTCGGCTGGGGATGCAGATCCGGGTCGGGCAAGCTTGACTGCCGTGCGAAACGAGGTGTATGAGCTACTTTTGGCGAAGCGCGCGACCGCCTCGAGATCTTCGATGGTCGTGGCGGGCTCGCATTTGTAGTGCGCCTGTTCGTAGCGGGTTTCGTTCTGCTGTTTGGCTGCCGACTGGCCGCCCAGGCAATCAAGATCGCCCGTCGCTGCGCAGCTATCGCCCTTGGGCCAGATGTCGTCATAGGCGATGGGGTAGGTTGCCTCGGGCGGAAGGGAGTAGGTTCCGAGCAGCTCCATAAGGAGCATCAAGGTTTTGGCGACCGATTCATTTTTAGAACAAAGCATGGCTGTCATGGCAGGAGACGTTGCGTAGATGTCGGCCTCGACGTGCATAATTGCACCTTCAGGAAGCGGAGCGGAGAGAATATGCTGAAGAAGTCGCTTGTCGGGGCGTCTGTTGTCTTCGTTTGAAACGAGAAGATCGAGTAGTTCGGAATCATCTTCATTCCAGGCGTCGAGTATCGAAAGTGCGCCAAAGTCTATCGCGTCATTATTGGGAATGCAGCTAGCCAAGGCCTGTGCTTGCTGTTCACTATCAACGGAGTCCCAGGGTAGGGCAGAGTACGACCGTCGTGCGCGACGAATTGCGCGGAGGGCGGAGAAATGTGAAATCACGGTCGTCATAGCTATAACGTACTAAGTTGGCGGCAGAATGCGACCGCCATACCGTTCTTTTCGCTCAGCGGGGCGCTGTGCGCCATGAACGGCTGGGTGTTATGAAATCGGTGGAATCGGTTGAGGGGATTGCAGGAAATTGAGCTCTGCCGCGAAGGTTGACGATAGCTACTGGACAGTTAGTTCAGATACGTATAAGGCGACGGGCATTCGAGGCGTTTCTAAGGGCCTTCGAGGGTGATTTGAGGGTAAATATGCGGCGGTTGTACTCGAAAACGATGAGCTTTGGGCGGCATGGCATCCGCCGGGGAGCTCAGAAGGCTCCGAACGGCCCTTTGGGGCTTTAAAAAATACGTATCTGAACCAATTGTCCAGGGAAGGTTGGCGAGGGATAGAAAAAGGGCCGGAAGCGAGCTTCCGACCCTTTAAAAGCATCAAAGATGATGCGATGCGCGTTGGACTACAGCGCGAAGTCGCCGCCGACGAGCGTGGAGACGGGCTCCTCGTGGTAAACGGCGGAGATGGCCTGAGCGAACTCCTCGGCGACCGAGATGGTCTTGATCTTGCCGCCGACCTCGACGGGAATGGCGTCGGTGACGAGGCACTCGACGATCGGGGCGTCGTTCAGACGCTCGATGGCCGGACCGGAGAAGATGCCGTGGGTGGCGCAGACGTAGATGTCGCCAGCGCCCATAGCCTTGAGCTCCTTGACGTTGGCGCACAGGGTGCCAGCGGTGTCGATCATGTCGTCGTTGATGATGCAGGTCTTGCCCTTGATGTCACCGATGATGCCCATGACCTCGGCGGCGTTGTGGCGCGGACGGCCCTTGTGGGCGATGGCCAGGTCGCAGCCGAGCATGTCGGACAGCTTCTTGGCGGCCTTGGCGCGGCCCACGTCGGGGGAGACGACAACCAGGTTGTCGGTGTCGAAGTTCATGGCGTTGTAGTACTGGCCAAACAGCGGCAGTGCGGACAGGTGGTTGACCGGGATATCAAAGAAGCCCTGGATCTGACCCTGGTGCAGGTCGAGGGTGATGATGCGGTCGACGCCGGCGCGCTCGAGCAGGTTGGCGACGAGGCGGGCGGTGATGGGCTCGCGCGGGCCGGCCTTGCGGTCCTGGCGGGCATAGCCGTAGTGGGTGATGACGGCGGTGATGGAGCGGGCGGATGCGCGCTTGGCAGCGTCGGTGGCGATGAGCAGCTCCATGAGCATGTCGTTGACGTTGCCGCCGGCCACGGACTGAATCAGGAAGACGTCGGCGCCGCGGACGGTCTCGTCGTAGCGGGCGTAAATCTCACCGTTGGCGAACTGCTTTAGCGTAAGGCCCGAAAGCTCGACCCCAAGGTACTCAGCGATCTTCTGAGCGAGGGGACGGTTGGAGGAACCGGAATACACGCGGATGGACTTGCGCATATTCTCCGACTTCTCGGGATCATTAATCGGCATTACCCTTCTCCTTTATACATCGAATGCCATATAGATGCCTTTTTGCATTGTAACCGTGCGGCGGGGTTAATCGGGTCTTGATAACGTCTTTACCGTCAACGGACACGAACCGACCACTCATCCGGTCGCGCAGGTCACGATAGAAAAAGGAGCCGTCCCCATGGAACAGCTCCTTTTGTGCTTGGTGAAACGTTATGCCTCGTCGTCCTCGTGCAGACGACGGCGATAATCGGCGGCCCAGCCCTCAATATTTACCTGACGGGCGCGGCCCAGACCGAGTGCGTCGGCCGGGACCGGCTCGGTGATGACGGAGCCGGCGGCCACGAGCGCACCGTCGCCAATCTGGGCGGGCGCGACCATCATGGTGTCAGAACCGATGAAGGCATCCTTGCCGATGACGGTCTTGTGCTTGTGGACGCCGTCGTAGTTGCAGGTGATAGAGCCCGCGCCTACGTTGACGCCGGAGCCCATGGTGGTGTCGCCGATGTAGGACAGGTGGGGCACCTTGGAACCCTCGCCGATCGTGGACTTCTTGATTTCCACGTGCGTACCGGCCTTGGAGCCGTCGAGCATGTGGGTGCCCGGGCGCAGGTAGGCGCGCGGGCCGCAGTCGACGCCGTTCTCGATGACGGCCTCGATGGCGATGGTCTCATCGATGATGCAGCCGCTGCCGACGGTGGTGTCGGTGAGGCGGCTGTTGGGGCCGAGCTGGCACTCCTCGCCCACGGTGACGTGACCGATCAGATGCGTCTGCGGCCACACGACGGTGTCGCGGCCGATGGTGGCGTCGGGACCGATCCAGGCCTGCGTGGGGTCGATGAACGTGACGCCTTCTGCCATCCAGTGCTCGTTGATGCGGTCGCGCGCGATGGCGGTGAGCTGCGCGAGCTGGATGCGGCTGTTGACGCCCAGGCCGTCGCGGTAGTCGTCGCAGTGGAAGATGGAGACTGCCTGGCCGTGACCCTTGAGGATTTCGAGCATGTCGGGCAGGTAGTACTCGGACTGCGCGTTGTCGTTGCCGATCTCGTTAATGTGGGCGGCAAGCTGCGCGCCGTCGAAGGCGTAGCAGCCGGCGTTGCACTCCAGCAGCGTGGCGGCCTGCTCGGGCGTGCAGTCCTTCTGCTCGATGATGCGCTCGATCTGACCATCGGCGCCCAGCTTGATGCGGCCGTAGCCAAAAGGATCGGGCGGGGTCATGGTCATGACGGTGCAGGCGAGCTCGCCGGTGGCGACGGTCTGCGCGAACTTGGCGACGGTGTCGGCGGTGATGAGCGGCAGGTCACCGTTGAGCACGACGACGGGGCCTTGCGCGATGCCGCAGGCCTCGAGCGCGACCTTGACGGCATGGCCGGTGCCCAGGCGCTCGGTCTGCTCGACGCACTCGACTTTGGTGGCGCTGTTGGCGTAGGCGCCATCGATGAGGGCGCGCATCTCGTCGGCGTGGCTGCCGATGACGACCACGACGCGGCTGCAGCCGGCCTTGATGGTGGCGTCGACGATCCACTGAACCATGGGCTTGCCTAGAATCTTGTGCGAAACCTTGCAGTGGTTCGACTTCATGCGGGTGCCCTCGCCGGCGGCGAGGATAATTGCGGTTGCGTCCATGTGATCTCCTGTTACGTTATAGAGACGTGTGTTTGGAAACGATACACGGCGCAATATGATACCGCAGGCATATGATGAGCGCGTAACGATTGATGCGCGGCAGCTGAGGCTTGGGCCGGCGGTACGGCGTTTGCGCTGGTTGTGTATGGTGGCGGCGCTGCGGCGTTGACGTTTGAGCGAGGGGATGGGGATGCCCGTGGACACCATGCGAGAGGAATCGGGCAACGAACCCGTCGCGGCATTTTCGATGTCGCATCCGGCGGTGCCGGCGCTCTACATGGTGCTGACGTTGGGGCTCACCATGTTCTCGATGCAACCGGTGCTGATTGCGCTATCGCTTGCGGGCGGGTTGGCGTACGGGCTTGCGACGCGCGGTGTTGCGCGCACGTTGGGCGCGCTTCGCTGGCAGCTGCCGGTGATTTTGATCATTGCGGTGCTCAATCCGCTGTTTAGTGCATCGGGCTCGACGGAGCTGTTTCGTATTGGCATGCGTGCGGTGTATCTAGAGAGCATGGTTTACGGCCTGTGCATGGGCGGGCTGTTCGTGGCGAGCGTGCTGTGGTTTGAGGCCGCGGCGTCGATGCTTAGCTACGACAAGGTGCTTGCGCTTCTGGGTAACGCCGCGCCGGTGATCGCGCTCATGATCTCGATGTGCATGCGGCTTATTCCGCAGTTTTTGCGCCGCGGTCGTACGGTACTGGCGGTGCAGGATGCGATTGATGTGCCGGGGCGTGCGCCGGCTGACCCCGTGCGTTCGCGTTTGCGCGCATCGAGCGTGTTGATGGGCTGGGGCATGGAAGATTCGCTGGAGCGCGCGGACGCCATGCGCTCCCGTGGGTGGGGCGCCGCGACGCGTCGCACGACGTACGCGCGGTATCGGCTGGGGCGCGGCAATGTTGCCGCGCTGGTTGGACTTGTGCTGTTTGGTGTGGCCACGGCGGCAGTGGCATGGACCGCGACGATGCAGTATTCGTTTTACCCGCAACTATCGGTGCCGGCGCCGTGGCCAGGCTATGTTGTATACGCGGCCTGGATGGCGCTGCCCTGTGTGCTGCACGCGATTGACGAGAAGAGGTTTGGCTGATGGCTCGGTTGGACGGGAGTATGATGGCGGGCGCGGCGTGCGGCTCGGATGCGCCGGCGATTGAAGTGCGGGGTCTGCGCTTTGCCTACCCCGGGGCCGAGGTGCCAGTGTTCGAGGAGCTTGATTGGCGTGTTCCCCAAGGGGCGTTTGCACTGCTCGTTGGCGGTACCGGGTCGGGCAAGTCGACGCTGCTCTCGCTGCTCAAGCCCGAGATCGCGCCGACGGGTGAATGCGCTGGCGAGCTGCGCGTGCTGGGCGAGAGCGTTGCCGACATGGACGTTCGGGCGTCCGCGGAGCGCGTGGGCTATGTGTTTCAGGACCCCGAGAATCAGATCGCGTGCGAGACCGTGTGGCACGAGATGGCGTTTGGCCTGGAAAACCTAGGCATGTCGCGTGACGAGATGCGCCGTCGCGTGGCCGAGACCAGCTATTTCTTTGGGTTGGAGGATTGGCTCCACCGCGATACCGATACGCTTTCGGGCGGACGCAAACAGCTGCTGTCGCTGGCGGCTGTGCTGGCGTTGCGCCCACGCGTGCTGCTGCTCGACGAGCCCACGTCCCAACTGGATCCCGTTGCCGAGAAGAGTTTTCTGCATGCGCTGTTTCGCGTGAATCGCGAGTTGGGTTGCACGGTTGTTGTGGCAACGCACCAGCCGCGCCCGATGCTCGAATACGCGACGTGCGCGTACCGGATTGAGGGCTGTCGCGTGTGCGAGGTGGCTGACCTAGCGAGTTTAGGTAGTCGCGAGGGACTTTTGGCTTTGGACTCTTGCTGGCCCGTGCAGGTGGCGGCGACGAGTGCGGCGGCAGCTATTCGCGAGGGCTGGTTTCGCTACGATAGCGCGTCCGGCTGGGTGCTGCGCGGGCTCGATGCGGCGTTCTCGGCTGGCGCGGTGCATGCGGTTGTTGGCGGTAACGGCTGCGGGAAGTCGACAATGCTTTCGGTGCTGGCCAAGACGGTCAAGTTGCAGCGTGGCCGCATGGTGCGCGGAGCGGCCTCGGCGGCGCTGCTGCCTCAGAATCCCAAGGCGTTGCTGGTTGCCGAGACGGTGCGTGACGAGCTGATGGAATGGGCTTCGACCTGCGGATATGACGAGGCTGTGGCGCGGGAGCACGCGGCGAGCCTGGGGCTGTCGGGCCTGGATGGGCGCCACCCGTACGATCTTTCGGGCGGACAACGTCAACTGCTTGCGTTGGCAAAGCTGCTTCTGATTGGCCCCGAGCTGCTATTGCTCGATGAGCCCACCAAGGGTTTGGACCTGGCCAGTCGCCGCATCATCGCTCGCGCCCTGCGTGACCATGCAGAGGCTGGCGGCACCGTCATCATGGCCACGCACGATCTGGATTTTGCCGAGCAGGTTGCCGATGACATTGCCATGATGTTTGACGGTGAGATTGCCTGCATGGAGCCGCCGGCCGACTTTTTTGCCGACAACGTGTTTTATAGGGCGTGATGGGATGACGGATTATCGCGTCGCGCGCCTACTCGCAAAACTGGAGATCCCGCTGCTGCTGGCGGTGCCAGCGGTGATGGCTGCGGCGTTGCTAGCGGGCGTTGAGCAGGCGGCGCTCGCCATGCTTGTCGTGGTAGCGCTGGTGCTCGCGCTGTTCTTTGCGGGCTACGAGGCGTCGCGACCTGGCCTGCGCCAGATTATGCCAACGCTGGTTTTGGCGGCGTTGGCCGCGGCGGGGCGCATCTTGTTTGGCCCCATTCCCGACTTTAAACCCGTGAGCGCCATCGCCATTATCGCCGGGGCGACGCTCGGTCGTCGTAACGGCTTTATGGTCGGCGCGCTGGCGGCGCTGACCAGCAATTTCTTTTTTGGGCAGGGCATGTGGACGCCATGGCAGATGTATGCCTGGGGTCTGGTTGGCTATGTTGGCGGTGCACTGGCGCATGCGGGTGCTTTTGATCGCGCCGATGGTACCGTGCGCATGCCGGCGCTGATGGCGTACGGCTTTGCGTCGGGCCTGCTCTACGGCGTTGTGATCAACGCCTACGACATCATCGGTTTTGTGCAGCCGCTCACGTGGGCGGGCGCCGCGGCGCGTCTTGCCACGGCAGTGCCGTTCGATATCACACACGGCCTCGCGACCTGTGTGTTCTTGGCCGCCCTGTACAAGCCCTGGTGTCGCCGCATCAACCGAGTCGTCGTGAAGTACGGACTGTAGGGCTGGTTGCGCCGAGGCGAGAATCAATACTGCCGAAGTACCATTTCAAAACTATGCCGGTTTACGGGGCTAGATTGGCACGGGCAGACCATACCGGCTTTTTTCGAAATAGAGCAAGCCATTCACCTGCGGTTTTATTATTTCGGAATTGCGTATGGTTGGGGGTTCGCGATTCAGCCCCGTAAACCGGCATAGTTTTGGAATGGCCGGCTGATATGACGGGCGTCGTGACCCTCAAGAGCCTAGTTGATCCGTTTTCTTCTGTCCCCAGACGTCCCCAGGGAATCGGTTGACGGCGCTCGCCGCGAAACTGGCCCATCTACTACGTTTAACCTGACGCCCCTGACCATGATCGCGTTTCATGAAAAACAGCAGGCTTTCTACCTGCGGTTTTCTTTTTGCGTTGTTCGCTGTGGTTGAGGGTAGTGGCTTAAACGTAGTAGATGGGCCAGTTCCGTGGCGGGCGGGCCGCGCGGATGTCCTCGCGAGGTGAAAATGACCCCCCTGTCCCTCCGTCCCCGAGGGGTCGGTTGGGGCTAGAGCTCTAGCGTGAGGGTGACGGGGCAGTGATCGCTGCCGAAGATGTCGCCGCGGATACCGGTGTCGCGCACATTGTCGGCGATTGCATCACTTACCAGAAAATAATCGATGCGCCAGCCGGCGTTGTTCTTGCGGGCATTAAAGCGATAGCTCCACCAGCTGTAGACGCCCTCGACGTCAGGGTTTGCCGCGCGCCAGGTATCGGTGAAGCCGGCGTTGAGCAGCTCGGTAAACTTGCCGCGTTCCTCGTCCGAAAAGCCGGCGTTGCCGCGGTTGGACTTGGGGTTCTTAAGGTCGATCTCCTCATGCGCCACATTAAAGTCGCCGCAGGTTACGACGGGCTTGCCGGTCTCGCGTTCAAGTGCGCTCAAAAAGCCGCGATAGGCATCGTCCCAGGCCATGCGTACATCGATGCGTGCGAGCTCATTTTGGGCGTTAGGTGTGTAGACATCCACAAACCAAAACTTGTCGAACTCGAGCGCGCAGACGCGGCCCTCGGTCGCGGCTTGAGCGACGAGCTCGGCTGCCTTGCCCTCGCCGGCGTAGGGTAGCAATGCGTCGGCGCGTAGCACGCGCAGCGGTTTTTGGCGGCTAAAGACCGCTGTGCCCGAATAGCCTTTACGCTCGGCGTAGCTCCAGGTTTGGTGATAGCCGGGCAGATCAATATCGACCTGGCCCTCCTGCAGTTTGGTCTCCTGCAGCGCCAGGATATCGACGCCGAGCTCCTGCGCGATTTGGATAAAGCTCGGGTCCTTTTTGAGCACGGCGCGCAGGCCGTTGACGTTCCACGAGGCGAAAGTGTAAGTCTGAGGCATGGTGTCCTTTCGACGGGGTTGGCAGGCTTAAGATTAGCGCAACAGGGACGGGGTGGGCTCCGCGCGTGCCGACTCAAAGGCCGCATGCTGGGACGTCGCCCAACGCTGCCCGACCAACAAGGACGGAGGACTCATATGACGCAGGCAATATCGGACCCCAAGCAGGCCTCCGCCGCGCTGGCGGAGCTGTTCGGTACCCACAAGCGCGTGGTCTTCTTTGGCGGCGCGGGTGTTTCCACGGCGAGTGGCATCCCCGATTTCCGCAGCGTGGACGGCCTGTATCACCAGCAGTTTGCCTATCCGCCCGAGACCATGCTCTCGCATAGCTTTTACGAGGCGCATCCGGCCGAGTTCTTCGACTTCTACCGCACCAAGATGATCGCGCTTAACGCTAAGCCTAACCGCTGCCACACCAAGCTGGCCGAGCTGGAGCGCGCCGGCAAGCTCGACGCCGTGGTGACGCAAAATATCGACGGTCTGCACCAGGCGGCCGGCTCGCAGCGCGTGTTCGAGCTGCACGGATCGGTCCATCGCAACATTTGCCAGTCGTGCGGCGCGGTCTATAGCGCCGAGTGGATTTGCTCGCGCGAGCACGAGGACGCCGCGGGCGTGCCTGTGTGTCCTGCGTGCGGCGGGCGCATCAAGCCCGATGTGGTGCTCTACGAGGAGCCGCTCGATGAGCATGTGCTGACCGGTGCCGTTGCCGCCATCGCCGCGGCCGATGCCCTCATTGTAGGCGGGACCTCGCTCGTGGTGTATCCGGCGGCGGGCCTTACACGCTACTTTACCGGCGATACGCTGGCCATTTGCAATCTTGCCCCCACCGATCAGGATGCAAATGCCGACCTGCTGATTTCTTGCGACATCGCGGCCGCGTTTGCGTTCTAGCCCGCGTGCGCGGATACAATAGAAAGACTGATTGCAAAGCGACCACGCCGCCAGCGCCCGAGCGCGGCGGCGTGGGCATTTTAGGAGGATGTTCATGGCGAACGACAGCAAGACATGGCGGTGCGGAAAGTACGAGCTCAGCTTTGACCGTCCGCGCATCATGGGCGTCCTCAACGTGACGCCCGATTCGTTTAGCGACGGCGGGGAGCACTTCGACCCGGATGCCGCCATCGAGTACGGCCTGGCGATGCTCGACGCCGGCGCCGACATCATCGACGTGGGCGGCGAGTCCACGCGCCCCGGATTTACCCCGGTCAATCCCGATGAGGAGGCTCGCCGCGTGCTGCCCGTGGTGCGCGCGCTGGCCAAAGAGGGCGCCATCGTCTCGATCGACACGCGCCACGTGGCGGTTGCTAAGGCGGCCGTGCGCTGCGGCGCCTCGATCGTCAACGACGTGACCGGCTTCACCGACCCCAAGATGGTCGAGTTTGTTAAGACGAGCACCTGCGGAGTCATTGTGATGCATGCCGGCGAGGTCGCCGTGCCCACCCGCACGCACGCAACGGTGCAGCTCGATACCTCGGCAGCGGCGTTTGTTGCCGAGAAGGCGCGCGAGGCGGCTGCCGAGGCCGCGCGTGAGGCCGAGAAGCCGGCTCGTCGCCGTCGCGGCAAGTTGCTGGGTGAGCCTAAGCCGGAGGCCAAGCTTCCGGGTGGCGTGGTGCAGCCCTCGTTGCCGTTTGGCGAACCTGAGCCCGCGACCGAGCCTGCAAGCGAGCAGGAGACGCCTGCCGCCGAGCAGGCTGCTGCCGCCGAGACCGTCGCGCCCGCGCCCGAGGCCGCGCCCGCAGCCACCGAGGCCGCATCGGAGCCCAATGATCACCTGGCGGCCATGATGCGCCGCAGCGCCCGCCGCGAGGAGGCCTACGTGCCCACCTCTCAGCTCCGCCGCTTCACCCTGCCCGATTCGGCGCCCATCATGCGCCGCGTTATGGGCTTTCTGTCCGACCAGGCCCGCACGCTCATCCACGCCGGCGTGTCGCGCGACCGCATCTGCATCGATCCTGGCCCGGGCTTTGGTAAGTCGGCTAACGAGGACATCGTCATCCAGCGCGAGACTGCCAAGATGGCGTCACTGGGCTATCCGCTCATGTGCGCCGTATCGCGCAAGCGCTTTGTGGGCGCCGTCTCGGGCGTGACCGAGGCCGCCGAGCGCGATGCCGCTACGTTTGGCGTGTGCCTGGGCGCCATCCAGGCCGGTGCCAACATCGTGCGCGTGCACGACGCCGCGGGTTTTGCGCAGTTCCTGAACGGCTACTGGGCGGTTGCCAAGCCGCAGCCGCGCCGCGCGTTTGTGGCCGTGGGCTCCAACCTGGGGCATCGCTGTGACAACATCCGCGCCGCACGCGACATGATCGCCGAGATTCCACTCACCTGCGTGTCCAACTCCTCCAAGATCTACGAGAGCGAGCCGGCCTACGAGACGCGTCAGGACGCGTTTGCCAACGCCGTCATCGAGATCAAGACCGAGCTGGCGCCGTTGGTGCTGCTCGACGAGCTCATGAAGATCGAGGCCGAGCTGGGCCGCGACCGCTCCAAAAAGGCCAAGGCCAACGGCCCGCGCACCATCGACCTGGATCTGCTGTGGATGGACGGCGAGACCCACGGGGGCAAAAAGCTGCGCCTGCCGCATCCGCTGATCGGCGAGCGCGACTTTGTGCTGGTGCCGCTCGAGGATCTGATGCACGATCCGGCGCGGTTCTTCCGCTACAACGGCGTCGAGGTCAAGGGGCCCGAGGACCGCGTGGGCCATATCGTGGGCGAATTGGGGCGCATGTAGATGATCGAGATGAATGCTGTTGCCGCCGGCACCGAGCTCGACGCGGCGCGTGACGCGGGCCGCGAGGGCGTGTCCGCGGGCTGGTGCGCGTGGAGCGCGGGCGATGCTTCGCTGACGTTTTCGCTGGTCGTTCGCCCCGACGTGAACATGCACGCCTTCCACGGTCTTCCGTTTGTGGCCGCGATGGGCATGATGGACGCGCTCGTGGGCACGACGTCGACGCCGGGCCTGGGCCTTGCCGGTAAGGTGGGTATCCAGTGGCCGAGTGACATCGTGTGCGGTGCGCCTGCGTTTGAGACGTCACTCGCGCGTGTTGCCGTGAACGGCGGTGCCGGTGCTGCGGGCATGTTTGCCGCGGTGACGGTTGATATTGAGCGTGCGGCGCTGGGTGAGCTTGGTGTGGATATGGCAGATGAGGCGCTGATCGAGGCATTGGCCGCCGCCGTGCTGGTCCGCGTGGACACCTGGGCGGTTGCCGCCAACACACCACAGGGCGCTGCCGGCCCGCTGGCTCCGGTGCTGGGCGAGTACTTTGACATGGTGCCACTGTTGGGTCGTCAGGTCGCGGCGGTGTCGCCCAACGGCTTGCCGCTTGCGGTCGGTGTGTTTGCGGGCCTGGACATCTGGGGCCGCGCGACCATCAAGACCGATGCCGGCGAGCAGGAGTTTCCGCCCGAGGCCGTACGGATTCGCGGACTGTAACGCGAGGCGCCCGCGCTCAAAGATAGCGATGACAACAAGACCCTCCTCGGCTGTTGAACTGCCTCCCATTTCTTGGACATGAGAAATGGGAGGCTTTCTTTATGCGCGTTGATTTGAGAGTGAAGCATGATATCGAGGCCAGGAAGGCGGCCATAGGGCTCTTCGAGCTCGGGCACGGGTATAAATCTGCCGCGATTGCCCTTTCGCTTCCCGTGGAAGCCGTGAGAAGATGGCAGGAGATATACCGCGCGTTCGGGAGCGAGGTGCTGCTGCGCATGGACGGAAAGCAGGGCAGGTACACATACGAGCAGAAGGTCGCCGCCGCCTCCGCCGTCGTCGACGGCGGCATGACGAAGACCGAGGCGATGGCGGCGTTCGGCATAATGTCGATGTCGCCGCTCAAGAAGTGGTGCGCGCTATACCGCCGGGGCGGCGCGGAGGCCCTGCGCCCGAGGCCCAAGGGCCGGCCGAGCGGTTCCAGGGCGAGGCCGCGGACCCGCGAGGAGGAGCTCGAGGAGCGGTGCCGTAGGCTCGAGGCCGAGGTGGCCTACCTAAAAAAATTACGCGCCCTGGTCGAGAGGGACGGGCTCTGACCAGGGCGAAGGCCGAAGCGGTCGCGGCCCTGCGCGCCGAGGGGCATGCGCTCGGGCACCTGCTCGCATGCGCCGAGCTCAAGCGGTCGACCTACTACTACGCCCTCGCGCACCCGCCGAGGCCCACGCGCCCCGAGCTCCGGGAGGCGGCCGCCGAGATCTTCTCGCGCACCGCCAACGGCTGCGGGCACCGGCAGATAGCGATGTGCCTCAGGGCGGAAGAGGGGGCCGTGATAGCCGACAAGACCGTGCTCAAGATGATGCGCGAGATGGGGATTCGCTGCGGGATCAGACGCGAGACGGCCTACCACAGGTACAACTCGTACAGGGGCGTCGTCGGCAGGACGTTCGAGAACGTGATCGCGAGGGATTTCGACGCCGGGGCCCCGTGGCGGAAGCTGGGGACGGACGTCACCGAGTTCAAGGTGGCGGGCGGCAAGGCCTACTGGGCCCCGACGCTGGACTTCTGCACCAAGGAGATCGTGGCGAGCGACATATCGACCACGCCCGACATGGCCCAGCAGGTCAGGATGCTCGACGAGCTGCTGTCCAAGATCCCCGAGGGCGCCGCCCCGACCATGCACTCGGACCGGGGCTGGCAGTACCAGCACGCCTCGTACACATCCAGGCTCGAGGCCGCCGGCATCGTCCAGAGCATGTCCAGGAAGGCGAACTGCATCGACAACGCCGCCACCGAGCAGCTCTTCGGCCACGTCAAGGACGAGTTCTACCGGGGCCGCGAGTGGGAGACGTTCGAGGATTTCAAACGCGACCTGGAGGAATACATAGTCCACTGGAACACGAGCCGGAGGCAGGTAAGATTGAAGGGCCTGACCCCGGAGGAGTTCCGGAATCAGGCCCTCGCGGCCTAGTCGCTATTTAGGGCGTCCAAGATTTGGGACGCAGTTCATGTGCCGGGGAGGGTCTTGTTGTCTGGGGAATGGGCTGTCAGCACCCTATTCCTCAAAACTGAAAAATTTTCGATTTTGAGGAATAGGATTGGCGGCTGGTTGCTGCGACCTGGCGTTTACTCTATCCCAGCTCCTGCATGCGGCGGTAGATTTCGCAGATGCCCTTGATGGTGAGTTGCCCGTCGACCACGTCGAAGGCATCGGTCGAATCGGCGACAATGCCGGCGAGACCGCCCGTGGCGATAACGGTGGCGTCCTCGCGGCCCAGCTCGCGCTTCATGCGCGTGACCAGGCCCTCGGCCATGGCGGCGGCGCCCATCACGGCGCCGACCTTGATGCACTCTTCGGTGTCGCGACCGATGGCGTGCTCGGGCGCCTCGAGCGGCACGCTGGCGAGCTTGGCGGCACGGGCGGCAAGCGCGTCCATGGAGATGCGGATGCCCGGCGCAATCGCCCCGCCAATGTAATAACCGTCCTCATCGATGACGTCGATATTGGTCGCGGTGCCAAAGTCCACCACGATTGCCGGCGCGCCGTAGAAAGTCTCGGCCGCAACGGCGTTGGCTACGCGGTCGGCGCCCACGGCCTGGGGGCGCGCCGCGCGCAGCTTGGTCACGGCGGCCGTCTGCGGCCCGATGACGATGGCGTCTGCCGCGATGCGGTTGGCCACGGCGTGCCATTCGCGCGAGAGTTGCGGCACCACGCCCGCAAAGGCGATCGCGTCAACCGTATCGAGCGAGAGGCCGTACATCTTAAAGAAACCCATCAGGCGCACGTGGATCTCGTCGGCGGTATAGGAGCGGTCGGTGGGCATACGCCACGACTGCACCAGCTCGTCTCCGTCAAACAGGCCCATGGCCGTCTGCGTATTTCCCATATCGATAGCGAGCAGCATGTCTACTCCCGGTGTTGGCATAAAAGGACGCGCACCATTGTATACGTGCCGTCGACGGCGCTCGGCTGCAATTCGTTTACGGTGATAGGGGCTGAGGGGTTTAAATATGAAGGAATTATGCTCTACGAGATTTTCCTTGCCGTTTACCGAACTCCCGCGTAATATTCTTTCTTGCGCACATGAGGCGCCCAGACATTGCGGGGTGGAGCAGTCTGGTAGCTCGCCGGGCTCATAACCCGGAGGTCGTAGGTTCAAATCCTGCCCCCGCGACCAAGAACTTGCAGCTCGGAAGCATAATTGCTTCCGAGCTTTTTCTTTATCGGTTTACTTTGCGGGTGAATTGCGGGTGAATCCTGAGTCAATTTATTATGTGAAGCAAATAAACCATTGATAATCGCGGGCCGGTCGGCTTGACTTATCGACCGATAAACTCCAATTGGGAGGAGTTTCGGCGGTCCTTAGCTTAATAATAGTGGCGGGGATGGACCGCGCCATCCCCGGACCCCTGCGCGCCAAAGGGACGTGTCCCCTTGGAACCCCGCCTATTCTTCTCAGCACAGAAACGGGGGAGTATGGATTACAGGTTGTAGGATGCCGACAGACAAGCACCATGCTGCCTCAAATCCGCATGGAGCTTGGCCGGGGCCGTCTCTTTGCCTCAAGGCGGGCAGTGAACTCAGGCAATCGAACCTCTTCGCATTTGTTCTCTAGGAACTGAGTGACACGCTCCTCCCAATTAATGTTGCCGAAGCATGCGGAATATCAGAAGAGAGATTGCAGGGCGTAAGTCAGCGCATGAAGAGCTGCCCGTCGTTTTGATAATGACATAATTAAGTGGCAAACTAAAGCGATCGGAGCGACCATGATTCTTGACAGCCTGCGTAACAGCGCGTCTTTTAATGAAACCGACCGAGCCATTGCTACCTATCTGCTCAATCATACCGGCGACCTTAAGACCCTCACTATGGCAAAGCTCGCACAGGAGACTTACACTTCGAACGCGACTATCATCCGCTTTTGTAAGAAATTGGGCCTAAGCGGCTATCGAGAGTTGATCATGCAGCTCATCCAGGAGATAAGCGGAGACTATCTTCTGGCTGCCACTGTCGATCACAATCGTCCTTTTGGCAGTACCGATTCAATTGAGGCCATCGAGGGCAACCTTGCAAATCTCTTGAAGGGCGTCATAGATCAAACGAAAATCGAGCTCGATAGCGCCAAATTGAGCATAATCGCCAAGGCAGTTCTTAGCGCCCCGCGAATTTACATCTTTGCTAAAGGGGAAAGCTATCTGGCGGGATGTATCTTTCGCAACAATCTTCTCAAGCTCGATCGTCATGTCACCATGGCAGACGACGGGGGCCTGCAGACGCTGCACGTTAAGAACGGTAGGCCCGGCGACCTGTTTTTATTCCTAAGCTACAGCGGCATTCACTATGATTATTCCAAATACGCCGCCGCTCTTTCCGAGCGCGGAATCAAGCCGTGTTTAATCACGGCGTTTTCTGATTCGGCGCTCGCCAGGCAATGCGACACTGTCTTGCTCATTCCAAAATCAGAGCGCGTGATTGGAAAGGTTGCCAATTACTCTTCCATGATCTCGCTCACGTATACGCTTCAGGTTATTTATTCGCTTATATTCAATCAGGATTATCAAGAGAACTATCGTGTAAAACACGAGGCCGATTCGTTCATCTTTACGAGTTTTGCGGAGATTTAGTCATACAAAAGGTGACCCCAAAGCATTTTGCCTTGAGGCCACCTTTTGTGCTTGTGCTATCTGGATGGCTTCTCTACTTCAGCTCAGGCCAATAGCCCTTGTTCGCCTCGATCATGTCGTCCAAGACTTCCTTAGCCACGCGTGCTGAGGGAATCGTGCGATTGAGGGTGAAGGCTTCGAGTGCCTTCTGGTAGGAACCTTCGATAACGGCTTCGACCACAAGGCCTTCACAGGCATCCTGCTGTTCGATAAGGCCCTTATAGAAGCGGGGAATCTTCCCGACGCGAATCGGTTCGGCTCCTCGATCAGTGATGTACGCCGGAACCTCGACTGTCGCGTCGTCCGAGAGGTTCTCGATTGCACCATTGTTGGGTACAATCACCAGCTGGCGATGGCGCAGGTCTTTTGCCAGAGACTTGACGACATCGACAATGAACCTGCCGTGGACGCCTACATAGAACTGCGTGAGATCTACCTTTTCACCACGCTTAAGCGCCGCAGATGCATCGAAGATGCGCTTTTCGCGGCCGTTTACAACCTGCATGCCACGCGTGTTATTGATGTCCATGTACTCCACGCAGGCATCGGGCAACAGGTAATACTGGTAATAGGTGTTGGGGAGGTAATCCTGGAATAGCGTAGAAATCGTTGCCGCATTCTTGAAGGTGTGGGCCCAATCTGGGTCCTTCACCAAGGCGTCATTGAGGCTTGCTTCGGAAATATAACCGTATTTACGCACGTGCTCTTTGAGCTTATCCGTAACATCGACGCCCTTGCAACGTACGTTGGTAAACCACCCAAAGTGATTGAGGCCAAAGTAGTCGACCTCAATGTCGTCGAGTTCGCACCCTAAAATCTCTGCCATGCGGGCTTCAATCTCCACTGGCATATCGCAGATGTCAAGAATGCGAGCGTTAGGACGCAGCTTGTGCATTGCCTTGGCTACGATGGCAGCGGGGTTGGAGTAGTTGACGATCCAGTAGTCCTTGCAGGCATACTCCTCGCAGAAATCGACAAGCTCGCACATGGGGAAGATGGTTCTCATGCCATATGCCATGCCACCTGCTCCGCAGGTCTCTTGACCGACTACGCCATGGCGCAGGCTGATTTGCTCATCCTGGATACGCATCTTGAGCCCACCCACACGCATCTGCGCCATAACAAAGTTCGCATCTGTAAACGCCTCTTTGGGGTCGACGGTTACATGCAAGGGGATCTCGGGAGCAAGGTCATCGATAACCGCTTTAACCACCACGGCGACTGTGTCTTGGCGCTCCTCGTCGATGTCATAGAGCCAAAGCTCGCGTATTCCTAATTCATCCTTTTGGTCGATCAGGTCTTTGACGATGCCAGCGGTATAGGTGCTGCCGCCGCCGCAGATGACAATCTTGTATCCGTTCATGTTGTTCATGCCTTTCAAATCAAATTGAGCCGCAGATAATCTTGACCACTATCTGTATGAAGTAAGTAGCGATGTTGATAACCGCTGCCATGCCTGCAATGCTGCCTGCGTCCGTGTGCCTTCCTGAATGCCGGGTCCAAACCGCTGCGAGCAGACCAAGGAGCGGCCAGATAAAACCACATGCGAATGCAGCCATAAGTACGAGAAGACCCTTTGTCGACTTTTCTTTATACATGTTGAGCAAACGTTCGAACATGTCTTGGATTGAATGAAACGTCTTGGTTAGCATGAGGTCTCCTCGCTTATCGCCTGTCGATTAGGCGATCGTTAATCTTCCAGATTAAGGATGGGACGCAGCAGGTCGTAGACGGAGTGCACGTTGGTTCCCACAACAATCTGGACATTGGTACCGTTCTTAAACAAGCCCTTGTCGATAGCCTTCTTGATGGTCTCTTCGTTGACCTTGCTGGGGTCTTTGACCTCGACACGGAGACGAGTCATGCAGCAGCCCATGGTGTTGATGTTGTCCTTGCCGCCAAGGCCGTTGATGATGTTCTGCACCATCTCCTGCTGTTTTGCGTCGACTTCCGGCGTTCCGGAGGACTCGAGAGCATTGTTGTCTCCGGAGACCTCTGCAGACCACTCTGCGGAACGGCCGGGCGTCATGAGGTTGAGTTTCTTGATTACCATCGCCAGAACGATGAACGAAACGGCGGCAAACACGATGCCCAAGACGATGTAAATCGGGAACTTGGTGACGCCCATTGGCAAAGGCAGGCCGAGCGTGAGCAGCTCGATGCCACCGTACATGTTAAGCAAGCGGACTCCCAGGACAAACAGGAGCATCTCGCCCAGTCCGTAGAACAGGCTGTAGGCAACCCAGAGAATCGGAGACGCGAACAGGATCATGAAGTCAAGCGGCTCGGTGATGCCGGAGAGCATGGCTGTGATGTAAATAGGCACCAGCATGGCTGCAACGGCTTTTCGATTCTCAGGACGGGAGGTTGCAATCATTGCGAGCACGGTGCCAAGGGTTACGAATTCCTTGCCAAAGCCGAACATGGCAAAGCGGACAGAGGGATCGACTGTGGTGAGGGACCCGTCGGCGATAAGAGGAAGCTCGGCATAGAAGATGTTTGCTGCGCCAGAAACGCTCTGGCCGGCGATGACCGCCGTGCCGCCAATCGCGGAGTAGTCAAACGGCATCCACATAAAGTGGTGCATGCCGAGAGGTACGAGGACGCGGTTCAGGAAGCCGTAAATGAAAACGCCCAGACCACCCGAGGCTGCGATGAATGAAGAAGCGTTGCTGATGGCGTTGGCGATAGGGGGCCACACGATAGTCGCTCCGATGCCGAAGACAATGCTCAGCGGAACCATCGCCAGAAGGGCCAGGCGGGGTCCGCCGTAAATCCGGATATACTCCGATACCTTTACGTCGATCAGTTTGTTATAGAGCCAACCGCAGAAGCATCCGATGAGTACGCCACCGAAGACGTTGACATCGGTAACTTGAAGACCCAGTACCGTTGCCTGGCCAGTGCCATACAGACCCATCGCGCCGGCTTTTGCCAGCTGATCGGTGAGCGTCAGGTAGGCGTTGTTGACATACAGGAACATGAGGTAACTAATAAGTCCAAACACTGCCGCGTTGGATTTTTGTTTCTTTGCGAAGCCTGCCGTTAGGCCGACTGCGAAAATCACCGGCAGGTTGCCGATCACCGCGGAGTTGGTTGCCGCGGAGAGCAGCGTGCCCAGATCCGCGACAACTCCGCTGCCGAGCGAGCATACCGTGGCGATGGCCAAAATGATGCCCGTTACCGAAAGGTACAAAATAGGGTCGACGATAACGCGGCCAAAGTTCTGGAAGGCCGTTTTGACTTTATCCATCTCTTCCCCTCTCCTAACTAATCTCGGGGGCTTGCCCCTTGGACAGAGGAGGCGCTCACATGCTTGCCGGCGTTGGATGTTGATGTCCACCTCTGTTTACTGGCTTCATGATAGTTAGAGTGTTCACAAAACATGCGGGACGGAACAAACGGTGCTTAAAACGAGCTCGGCTAGTCTTTTTCGCTGTTACCATCTTTCCATTTCGGCCAGCGGTATACATTTTTAGGCAAACGGCTTTGGGTGCGAGCGGCTAGCCGTGTCTTGATTTGCCAGGTCCGTCTCTATTCGCATTGGGCTTGCGTGAAGTTTGGATATTGAGGAGACGTTCCGACTCTTGCCGTCCGGGCATCCTGGATGAAAGGAGGAGGAGTCGGAAAAGGGGTGAAATGTCCGGAATTGCGGGGTTGGCCCACGCCCGGACTGCCGTGGCGCGGTCCTCGGTATGACGGCGGGGCGATGCCGTCGGCCTGCCCGCTTTTCCGCTCGGGCTTCTGCTCTCGGCTTCTGAAGCAAAATCTCGATCTGTAACAGGTAGGCCCGATTTGGGCGGCTAGATGTTACAGATCGAGACAAACCAGCAGCCGGCCTCCGTTTGTCTAAATTTGTAACACAAGGGACGGTTTTTGCCGAGTAACTGTTACAGATTTAGATGTTCTGGCAGACCGGGTTGGTTTGTCTTGATCTGTAACAGGTAGAGGTCAAAAGTGGGTCTAACTGTTACAGATTTAGATTGTTGAGGATGGGCCGAGGGGAATGTCTTGATCTGTAACACGAGGAACGGTATTTGCCGAGTAACTGTTACAGATCGAGACAAACCCCCAACCCAACCCTGCCCCATCCACCAGCCCTCGCCTGCTATCCGCCGATTTCCGTTGCGTCGCCGTGCTCCCATGCCATATCCTCTAGACAACTACGCGGCACCATCGCCGCCGCGCCTACAAGAGAGGAATGTCCATGACCGCACCTGCATCCAAGCTGCTCCAGCCCATTACGGTTGGCCCCCTTGAGCTCAAGAACCGCATTATGTTCCCGCCGCTGACCACCGGCTACGAGGAGCGCGACGGTTCCATCGGCGAGCGCAGCCTGGCTTTTTACGAGCGCCTGGCCCGTGGCGGCGTGAGCTACATCGTCATCGGCGACGTCGCTCCCGTTATGACCGCAAGCCCCACGCCCAAGCTGGCGACCGACGCCCAGATCCCCACGTTTAAGGCCCTGGCCGACGCCGTCCACAAGCACGGCGCCAAGGTCGCGCTGCAGCTGTTCCACCCCGAGTACGACGTCCCCGGCGTCGGCCGCATGGTCATGGGCTCCATGGCCGCCGCCAAGGCCGCGCAGGAGGCCAAGGCCGCCGGCGACGAGGAGACCTTTGCCGCCAAGATGGCCGAGTCCAACGAGATTCGCAAGCAGGCCTACGCCAAGCTGCACCACGACATGCAGCACTTTGTGAACGAGGCGAGCGTAGAGCAGCTCACCCAGATCAAGGAAGCCATCGCTGCCTCGGCCGCTCGCGCGCAGCAGGCCGGCATCGACGCTATCGAGGTCCACGGCGACCGTCTGGTGGGTTCGCTGTGCTCGGCCATCCTCAACCAGCGCACCGACGAGTACGGCGGCTCGTTCGAGAACCGCGTCCGCTACGCGCTCGAGGTCGTCGCTGCCATTAAGGAGGCCGCGCCGCAGCTGATGGTGGAGTACAAGCTCCCCGTGATTATGGAGAACCCCGACGGCACGCCGCGCGGCAAGGGCGGCCTGCAGCCCGATGAGGCCTGCGAGTTTGCCAAGCTGCTCGAGGGCGCGGGCATCGATATGATCCAGGTCGCGCAGGCCAACCACACCGGCAACATGGGCGACACCATTCCGCCCATGGGCGCCATGCCCTACAACTGGACGCTGCCCGTGGCAGAGCGCGTCAAGGCCCTGGTCTCCGTGCCGGTGGCAACCGTCGGCCGCGTTGTCTCGGTCGAGGCCGGCGAGAAGATTCTGGAAGACGGCTCGGCCGACATCATCGCCTATGGCCGCTCGCTCATGTGCGACCCCGACATTGCGCTGAAGGCCGCCACGGGTGAGCCCATCCGCGAGTGCCTCAACTGCAACAAGGGCTGCGTCGACGCGATTCAAAACCGCAAGTACATCTCGTGCGTGCTCAATGCCGAGAACGGCGACGAGGCGACCATCGCCATTAAGCCGGGCGAGGGCGACAAGAAGATCGCCGTGGTGGGCGGCGGTATTGCCGGCCTGGAGGCCGCGCGCGTGGCGGCCAAGCGCGGCTACGACGTGACCGTCTACGAGGCGAGCGATCATCTGGGCGGCCAGATTGTGCTGGCGGCTGCGCCCCCGCGCAAGGACGAGATCATGCGTTCGGTCGAGTATTACGAGAAGATTCTGCCCGGCCTGGGCGTGAAGGTTGAGCTCAACCACGCCGCTAGCCCCGCGGACCTCAACGCCGCCGACGCCGCGATTGTGGCTGTGGGCGCGCACGACGTGGTCATCCCCGTTCCGGGCGCCGACTCGGAGAAGGTCGTCTCGAGCTGGGACGTGCTGGCCGGCAAGGTGGAGCTCAACGGCCGCGTCGCCGTCATTGGCGGTGGCCTGGTGGGCACCGAGACTGCCGAGTATCTGCTGCAGCACGGCTGCGAGGTGGCGATTGTCGAGATGCTCGACAAGATTGCCGCGGGCGAGTCCGAGACCATTCTGCCGCTGATTATGAGCGACTTTGCCGTGCACAACGTAGAGCAGCATGTTAAGACCCGCCTGACCGCCATTACCGACGAGGGCGTGGAGGCTGTTCGCACCACCGAGGACGGTGCCGAGGAGCCGGTGAAGATCGCCTGCGATTACGTGGTGATGGCCGTGGGCTCCAAGGCCAACGCGTTTGACCTGGATGGCGTGACGGTGCCCGTGACCTGCGTGGGCGACTGCTCGGGTGAGCGCACCGCCGACATTGCGAGCGCCATCCGCACGGCGTATCACGCGGCCAACGAGCTGTAGTTGAACATCGCGGCTAGGCGGGGCGGTAGCACGGATCCGTCTCGCCCGGCTGTGTCCCGTCGGGTGTCAACCGGTGCGGGGCCTGCAAGCGCAGCAGGTCCCGCCCTTTTTGTTTTGCTCCGGTGGATGGCAATGCGCGGTAATCATGAGGAGTGAGGACGTCTACTGCCTTGCAGATCACTCAAAAATATTGGGGGAGGGGTTAATAACTATATCCTCTATACCAAAGGACATAAAGAGATGCCAATTTTGTTGACAAGCGAATGACGATTAGCTGCGAGTCAGCTACCAGCGTAAATAATCGATAAAGAAATGTCGTAATTTGGTGCCAAATGCCCAGATAACGCCGCGTCTATTTTAATTAACTGCTTTGAGCAAACAGTAAAATGTTACTATCTAACTTGCACGTAAGAAAGCAGATTAACGGCTAAGGCTAAGAAGTGGCAGGTATGTCGGAAGCAACTAGGACTCGCACGCATGCGCCCGAGGTTAGGCAGCGCGCCGTCGAGATCCTCCAAGAGGGGGTCGGTCATCGCGCTCTCGCCGCGGAGCTTGGCATTCCCCAGGCCACGGCTCGTCAGTGGGCCCGCGCGTATGCCGTGGGCGGTGCCGACGCCGTTCTCAATGCCGGTTCGCATCATCACACCTATTCGTACGACGTAAAGCTCGCTGTGGTTAAGGACCGTCTGGAAAACGGCTTGACGGTTCGCGAGGCCATGATCAAGCACAAGATTCCCAGCGAGTCTTCGGTCAAGGCTTGGTGCCGTCAGTACCGCGAGAGCGGTGAGTCCGCACTGGTCGATAAGCCGCGCGGTCGCAAGCCGCGCGTTAAAAAGACGGAGTAACGAAAACGTGCGCCTATGGGGCGCATTTTTTCTATCGCGATGCCCCTCTAAGGGCTCTTTCGGATCGGATAAGGCTGCCGTGGAGTGGGGCGCGCCCTGCACTGCCGCGACGGGGCCCCATATTGCTCTAATACGGACAAGCTCCTTGCCCCGCACGTCCAAAGTCCCACAGTTGGCCGAAAGCCCGCCATCAGGTGCTCAAATTAGCGCTATAATGTAATGCATGTATAGCGTTTTTGCATGGGGGAGTGATGGTATGACGCTACTGTATTTCCTTACCCTGTTTCCGCTGGTACCGACGCTGGGCATGCTGCTCGCGCACGGTGGCCGCGCCCGCGATGCGGTGGGGCTCATAGGCTCTGGCATCATTATGGCGGTGACAGTTGTAGTCGCCGTCATGTTTTTTGGCACGGGCCCGCAGAGCTTCGAGGTGGCACCCGGCACCTCGCACGTGCTCTCCATCATCAGCTCCGTCATCGACGTCATCCTGTGCGCCGTCATCCTGTACAACGCGTACAAATATAGGAACGCGCTCACCACGGTGCTCGGCGTAGTCCAGTTGGTGGGCTCGCTCGCCTTTGCAGCCATGACGCTGCCCGCGGCCGAAGCCGTCACGGCAACGCCGCTCTACCTGGACTACATGAGCGTAATCATGGTCCTCGCCGTCGGCATTGTCGGCAGCCTGATCTGCGTGTATGCCCTGGGATACATGAAGGACTTCCAGGCCCACGACGAGCACGAGGCTGCGCTGCGCGGGCAGACCGCGCCCGACCGTCGCCCGCAGTTTCTGGCGCTTATGTTCCTGTTCCTCTCGGCCATGTTCGTCATCGTGACGAGCGACAACCTTGAGTGGCTGTTCTGCGGCTGGGAAATCACCACCGTGTGCTCGTTCCTTATGATTGGTTACACGCGCACGCCCGAGGCCATCAAAAACGCCTTTACCCAGATCATCCTCAACATGCTGGGTGGCATCGCGTTTTTGGCCGGACTCATGTACCTGCACGTTAACGGCATGCCGCTGACCATCTCGGGCATGATCGAGCTTTCCGGTGCCGGAACCGCGCAATCCGCACTGCTGGTGATGCCGGTTATCCTGTTGTCGCTCGCCGCACTCACCAAGGCCGCACAGATGCCGTTCCACACTTGGCTGCTGGGCGCCATGGTCGCCCCCACGCCCACCAGCGCGCTGCTTCACTCGTCCACCATGGTCAAGGCCGGCGTGTTCCTGATGGTCAAGCTGAGCCCGCTGTACGCTACCTATCCTGTCGCCGGCTTTATGGTCACGAGTGTGGGTGCCATCACGTTTTTGCTCGCCGCCCTCATGGCCATCTCGCAGAGCAACGCCAAACGCGTGCTCGCGTACTCCACCATTTCCAACTTGGGCCTCATCAGTGCCTGCCTGGGTGTCGGTGCGCCCGAGGCCGTGTGGGCCGCCATCTTCCTAATCCTGTTCCATACGGTGGCCAAGTCGCTGCTGTTCCTGTGCGTGGGCACCGCCGAGCATCATATCGGCAGCCGCAATATCGAGGACATGGACGGCATGTTCAGCCGCATGCCGCACCTGACGCGTCTGATGATGCTGGGCATTATGGGCATGTTTGTGGCGCCGTTTGGCATGCTCGTGTCCAAGTGGGGCGCCCTGGTGGCGTTTGCGCAGACCGGCAACGTGCTAATGATCATGGTACTTGCCTTTGGCTCGGCCGCGACGTTCTTCTTCTGGGGCAAGTGGCTTGCCAAGCTTTCGGGCGTCGACCCCACGGCTCAAAACGTTGAGGCCAATGTCCATAAGACCGAATGGATGGCCCTCAACACCATCGCCGCGCTGCTGATTCTGTGCTGCGTGGCGTTCCCGGTTATCTCGAGCGGTCTGGTGTCGCCTTACCTCGCCATGGTGTTTGGCCGCGTGCCGTACGTTATTGGCAAGGACGCCATGTATCTGATGGTGGTTATCGTGGCTTTTATCGCCGTGGTGCTGCTGACTTCATTCCGCGTGAGCAACAAGCCGCACGTCAACGTGTACCTTTCGGGTGTGGGAACCGACAAATATCGCCATTTCCGCGGCTCGATGGGACACGAGGTGAAGGCCGAAAAGCGCAATTGGTACTCGGAGGACGCCCTTGGCGAGAAGCGTATTGGCCCCGCGGGCAGCGTCGTGTGCTGTAGCATTATCTTGTTTGCGCTGCTGTGTTGCGCGTGGATTGGGCCCGAGCGGCTTGCCATGAGTGCGCCCTCGGTGCTGCGCGGTAAGTATTTCGAAGGCTCGGGCGTCGTGGGCATATTTATTGGTACCGTGGTGTTTGCCCTGCTGGCGCCGCTTGTGGGCGGCCTGATTGACGGTCTTGACCGTAAGCTTTCGGCTCGCATGCAGGGCCGCGTGGGCCCGCGCCTGCTGCAACCCTTCTACGATGTGGCCAAGCTCCTGCGCAAGGCCCCCGCCAGCGTAAACACCATGGACGACACCTACATGGCGTGCGCGCTCATCTTTACCGTGGTGGGCGGCGGCATCTTTGTGTCGGGCTCCAACACGCTGCTGTGCGCCTTTATGGTGACGCTCGCCGCGATCTTTGTGGTGCTGGCGTCCGCCTCGACGCAAAGCCCGTTTGCCCAGGTTGGCGCCGATCGCGAGCTGCTGCAGGTTATGAGTTACGAGCCTGCCGTTCTGCTGATGAGCGTGGGCCTGTACCTTGCCACCGACAGCTTCGATTCCATTGCCGTGACGGGGCAGTCGGCCCCCATCATCGTGTACAGCGCACCCATTTTCCTCGCGTTGCTCGCGGTGCTTACCATCAAGCTGCGCAAGTCGCCGTTTGACCTTTCGTACTCGCATCACGCGCATCAGGAGATTGTCCAGGGCGTCGCCACCGAGATGAGTGGCGGCACGCTGGCCAAGATGACCCTTATGCACTGGTGCGAGACCGTGCTGTTTTTGATGTGGGTGGGCATGTTCTTTGTTTGGGACAACCCCGTGAGCTGGGTTGTAGCCCTGGTCGTGATGGCCGCGACGTATTTTGTCGAGGTCCTGATCGACAACACCTTCGCCCGTAGCACCTGGCGCAGCTGCGTTAAGCTCGGCTGGGGTGTGGCGCTGGTGTTTGGCCTGCTCAACCTTATGCCCATCCTCGTCGACGTGTTTATTTAGGAGGCGGCATCCATGGATCATAAAATGTCGCGCTCGCCGTGGGTTATTCATTACGACGGTTCGAGCTGCAACGGATGCGATATCGAGGTGCTGGCCTCGCTCACGCCACTGTTCGATGCGGAGCGGTTTGGCGTGGTCAACACCGGCAACCCCAAGCATGCGGATATCTTTTTGGTGACGGGGTCGGTCAATGCCCAGAACCTGCCCGTCGTGCGCCAGATCTACAACCAGATGCTCGAGCCCAAGTGCGTGGTGGCCTGCGGTATCTGCGCGTGTTCGGGCGGCGTATTCCGCGATGCCTATAACGTGATCGGCGGCGTGGACCGCGCGATTCCCGTGGACGTGTACGCGCCCGGGTGCGCCATTCGCCCCGAGACGGTGATCGATGCCATCGTGGAGGCGTGTGGCATCCTGGACCAGAAGGAGGCCGTGATGCGCGCCGGCGGCGACCCGCTTACCGTGGGCGGCGCCGCAACCTGGGACGGTGGCGTTGAGCTGGGCGAGGACGGGTTTGTGGCTGCTGCGGAGGCCGGCGACGCGACCGCCGCTGCAAGGGAGGCCGAGTAATGCAAAAGGCAATCTATACCACCGTCGGGATCGAAGAGCTCCTGTCGCATGTCCAGGCGCTTAAGGGCGCCGCCGCGCGCTTTGTGCAAATGCACGCTGAACGCAACGTCGACGACGGCTCGTATCGCTTGGTCTATACGTTTATCAACGTTCGTGCTGCTCAGGAGCATATTGCGCAGGACGGCAGCTATGCGATCGAGAACCTGGTGGTTGAGGGCATCGACCAGTACCAGGAGATTCCGTCCATCAGCTCGTACTATCCGGCGGTATTCCCGTTTGAAAACGAGGCGCACGACCTGTTTGGTCTTGCCATCACTGACATGCAGATTGACTTTAAGGGCTTTTTCTACCAGGTCTCAACGGCCGAGCCCATGAGCGTTATCACGCCCGAGGTGAAGGCCGCGCGCGAGAAGGCCATGAAAGTCCGCGCCGCCGCCGAGGCCAAGGCACGCAAGGCCGCCGCGGCTGCGGCTGCTGCAGGGGAGAGCGCTGCAGGCGCTGCCGTTGCTCAGCCCGCTGCGGCTGCCGGCTCCGATGCTCAGCGCGATGAGGCTGCTGCGAAGGCCGCGCTCAAGGCCGCCGAGATGGAGGCAAAGCTCGCCGCCATGGATCCCGAGAAAGCGGCCAAGGTCCGCGCGGCGCTTGCCGCCAAGGCCGCCCGCGACAAGCAGAAAAAGGAGGCGTAAGGTCCATGGCACATCGCTCCGTCATTCCGTTTGGCCCGCAGCACCCGGTGCTGCCCGAGCCGCTTCATCTGGACCTGGTGATCGAGGACGACCGCGTCATCGAGGCAATTCCGCAGATCGGCTTTGTGCACCGCGGACTCGAGAAGCTCACCGAAAAGCGCGACATGCACCAGTTTGGCTACATCGCCGAGCGCATCTGCGGCATCTGCGCCGTGGGCCACAGCTGCGGCTATGCCAGCGCCTGCGAGCGCATGCTCGGCATCGAGGTGCCCGGCCGCGTGCAGTATATCCGCACCATTCTGCACGAGCTTTCGCGCATTCACTCGCATTTGCTGTGGCTTGGCCTGCTTGCCGATGCCTTTGGCTTTGAGGCGCTGTTCTATCGTTCGTGGACGCTGCGCGAGCAGATTCTCAAGATCTTTGAGAGCACTTGCGGCGGTCGCGTGATTCTGTCGATTAACGAGATTGGCGGCCTTAAACACGACATTGAGGATTCCGAGCTGGCGGGTATTGTCCAGACGCTCGACGCTATGCGCCCTGACTACGAGGCCGTGGTGCATTCGTTTTTGGACGACAACAGCTGCGGCGAGCGCCTGCATGGCGTGGGCGTGATCAGCAAGAAAGACGCGCTGGATCTGTCGATGGTCGGCCCGTTCGGCCGCGCCTCGGGCGTGGATTACGACGTGCGCATGTTCGGCGACGGCGCCTATGCGGATCTGGCCGCGTTTGAGCCCATCGTTGCTACCGATGGCGATTGCTATGCCCGCTGCCAGGTGCGTTGCGCCGAGGTCACGCAGGCCATGGACATTATCAAGGAGCTTGTCGGCAGGATTCCGCACGACGGCATCGGCGGGCGTACCAAGCTCACACCGGCCGACGGCGCGCGCGGCGAGGTTGTGATTGAGCAACCGCGCGGCGAGGCGTATTACTATGTGCGCGGTAACGGCACCAAGAACCTGGACCGTTTCCGCGTGCGCACGCCGACGTCGCAGAACCTGGCGGGTCTGACGCATGCGCTGCAGGGCGTGCTCCTTGCCAACGTGCCCATGATTATCCTGACGATCGACCCCTGCATTAGCTGCACGGAAAGGTAGGCGCGGCATGAGTTTGCTGACATTTGCCAAGACGGCCTTGGGCTCTATGGTCAAGCAGCCGGTAACGGTGTGCTATCCGCAGGAGAAGCTCGCGGCGCCCGAGCGCCTGCGCGGGCATATCGTCAATGACATGGACGTGTGCATTTGCTGCGGCATGTGCGCGCGTCGTTGCCCGGCGGGCGCGCTTGCGGTCGATCGCAAAGGCGGAACGTGGTCGATCGACCCGTATGCCTGCGTGGTGTGCGGCGAGTGCATCGAAAGCTGCCCCAAGCACTGCCTGACTATGGATACCGCCCGCACCCCAGTTGCGGCGAACAAGACTCCCACGGTAGAAACTAAGCCGGAGTAGCGCTGGAATAGAGCTGGAATAGGGGCCGGCGGGGCAAAAATGCCCCATCGGCCCCGCGCGTGAACGCGCGGCTAAGCCTCCGCGAACAAAACTATGCCGGATTACGGGGCTGGATTGCGAACCTCCGACCATACAGAAAATTGCAAAAACAAAACCGCAGGTAGATAACCTGCCGTTTTTCAAAAAATGGAGGTATGGATGAGGGTCCCGACTTTAGCCCCGTAATCCGACACAGTTTTGAAATGACACCATATCAGTACCAGCCCCTGATCCCTTGGGGACGGAGGAAAACGGATCATTTTGGCCTCGCGAGGGCCATCGCGTGACCCGTTTGCCACGAAATGGGCCCATCTACTACGTTTAAGCCGCTACCCTCAACCATGGCAAGTAATGCGAAATAAAAACCGCAGGTAGAACGCCTGCGGTTTTTCATGAAAAGCGGGTATGGTCGGGGGTATCGAGTCAAACGTAGTAGATGGGCCGATTTCGTGGCGGGCGCCGTCAGCCGATCTCCGCGGGCGGAAGAAAACGGATCATTTTGGTCCCGTGAGGCTTGCGGAGGCACTCGTGCAGGGCCGCCCGAACAAAACTATGTCGGTTTACTACGATGAATTCGACATTTCCGACCATGACTGCATTTTTCTAAATATTGCAGGCGTTCTACCTGCGGTTTTGCAAGCACGCAATTTGCTGTGGTCGAAGGTGGGCGATTCATCGTAGTAATCCGGCATAGTTTTGAAATGGTATTAAATCGGTTACAGCCATTTTGCTATGCCGGGGCGGTCGGTCGTTGGGCAATTACCCTCGCAGGTAGGCGATGGCAATCTGCGTGCGGTTGCGCAGGCCCATCTTTGCCAGGATCGAGCTGATGTGGTTGCGCACGGTGCCTTCGCCCATGTATGCCGTGGCGGCGATCTCCTTGTTGTCGAGGCCGCGGGCGATGAGCTCGGCGACTTCGAACTCGCGGTCGGTCAGGCCGGCAAAAGCCGCGGGCCGTCGGGGCATGCTCGCCGCGATGCCCACCCCATCAAAATCGATATCCTCGATCGCCTTGCCCTCGAGCACGCGTTTGCCATCCATGACCTGCGTCAATGCTGGCGGAATGGCGGCGATATCGGTCTTGATCAGGTAGCCGCGGGCACCCAGTTTGAGCGCCGACACAATGTACTCGTCATCCGAGAACGTCGTCAGAAACACCACGCGTGCTGCAGGATCACGCTCAAGGATCTCGCGTGCCGCCGAAAGTCCGTCGCGCCCCGGCATCTGAATGTCGAGCAGCGCGATATCGGGCGCGTGCTCGGCGTAGAGCGCGACCGCGTCGTCGCCATTGGCGCCGGTGCCCACTACCTCGATTTGCGGCTGGGCGCCCAGGATGATCTTGAGCGAATCGACCACCAAGCGGTCGTCGTCGACAACGATGAGCCTCATCGGTCCTCATCTCCTTGCTGTTTGGGAACGGTGGCAAACACGCGCCAGCCGCCGGCGCCGGTGCGCGGGCCGGCGGTGAAGGTGCCGCCAAGCGCCTCGATGCGCTCGCGCATGGAGGCGAGCCCCATGCCCTCCGCGGCGCCGCGGCCGCTTGCTTGAACCCCGCCCGTGCCGTCGTCGGCAATGATGAGCTGGTAAAACGACGGATGCTCCATACATCGTACAGTGACAGCATGGGCGCAAGCGTGGCGCATGGTGTTGGAGAGCGCCTCGCGCAGGACCGCCGCAAAGCAGTTGGCGACGTTTGCGGGTGCATGCTCGGCCATAACTTCAAGCTCAATCTGCGGACCGCCGTCCGAGCGCGCGCCTTCGACAATACGTTCGAGCTGCACGGAAAGGTCGACGGCGTTGTCGTTGAGCGCGTGGACGCTGGCGCGCACAAGCTGGAGCGCCTCGTCAACCGTGCGTTTGACGTCGGCGAAATCGGCGGCGACGCCGGGCTCATCGGCATGGACTACGCGCAAGGCTTCGGCTTGCAGTGAGGCGCGCGTGAGCTGGTGGCCCACGTTATCGTGGATCTCGCGCGCGATGCGGGCGCGTTCGGCGAGCGTCGCGAGCTCGACTTCGTAGTCCTGGCGGTCGGCAAGATCGCGGTTGCGTGCTTCGAGCGCCAGAGCACGTTCCTGCAGCTCGTCGCGGGTGCGGTGCATGCGCCGCTGCTCGCGCTCCAACTGGGCGGTACGTAGCGATAGCAAGGTGGCGGCAACCGAAAGGATGGCGGTCAGCAGGAGCGTTCGGGCGGCAAGCGCGTCGGCGCGAAGGTCCGCGATGAGTGCAAAGACAAAGGCGACGCCAATGCCCAACGCGACCCAAACGCGTTCACGGCGCACGCGCCGCGCGATGTCATAGAGGGCGAGGGGCGCAAACGGCATAAACGGCGGCACGAAGACAGCCGCGATGATGTAAGCGCAGCTCGCGGCCTCGCTCGCGCGCCGGGCGCGTTTTCTCTGTGCGAGCTCGGCCAGTGAGGTGGCAATAACGCCAAGGCAAAACGCCGCGACCAGGCGAGCGTCCACAGCAAGGCTCGTGGCGGCCGCAATGCAGCACGCCAGCACGATCGATTTGTCGAAAAGCCTGTTCATACGGGTATTGTACGCGAAGCCGTGCGTGGTGGAGGGGCCGCCTGCGCAACTGTGACATTCCTCCCGCGCGGCAAAGCGGCGTCGATCGCTCGCGCGAGCGGGGGTTTCGCCCCCCCGCACTCGTGACAAAGCTCACTGGCGCGCGCCGGCGGCTCCTGCGATGATGCAATCGTACCGGGCCGCAATCAACAGAAGGGCCGCCTCATGACAGACATCGTCCACGTCGAAAACCTCGTCAAGCGCTGCGATGACCTTATCGCGCTCGACCACTTTAACCTGAGCATCGCCCCCGGCGAGATCTTTGGCCTGCTGGGCCCCAACGGCTCGGGCAAGACCACGTCCATCAACTGCATTCTGCAGCTGCTCGCCTACGACAAAGGCGCCATCGAGCTGTTCGGAGAGCCCATGACGCCCGCCCGCTACGACCTCAAGCGCCGCATCGGCGTGGTGCCGCAGCAGGTGGCGGTGTTTGACGAGCTTACGGTGCGCGAGAATATCGACTATTTCTGTAGCCTTTACATCAGCGACCGCAAGCGCCGCCGCGCGCTCGTGGACGAGGCCATCGACTTTGTCGGGCTGGGCGACTTTACCAAGTTCCGCCCCGGTAAGCTCTCGGGCGGCCTGGCGCGACGCCTCAACATCGCCTGCGGTATCGCGCACAAGCCCGAGCTCATCTTTTTTGACGAGCCCACGGTGGCGGTCGACCCGCAGAGCCGCAACGCCATCCTGGAGGGCATCTGCCGCCTGCGCGACGAGGGCGCCACGGTGGTGTATACCAGCCATTACATGGAGGAAGTCGAGCAGATCTGCAGCCGCATCATGATCATGGACGGCGGGCGCGTGCTGGCGCAGGGTACCAACGACGAGCTCAAGCGCATGATTCAGATGGGCGAGCGCGTGACTGTCGAGGTCGGCGCCGTCGAGCCCGCCACGGTTGAGCGCCTGCATGCTCTCGAGCACGTGCTTTCGGTCGAGCTGTCCGGCGGTGAGCTCGTCTGCACCTGTGAGGCGAGCCCGCACAATCTGGTCGACATCCTCGACACGCTGCGCGCCGCCGACGTGGCGCTCGGCCGCGTGTGGAGCGAGCCGCCGACCCTCAACGACGTGTTCCTCGAGATCACCGGCCGCGAGCTGCGCGACTAGGGGGCGGTCATGTTCAACACCATCATCACCACGGTCAAGACGCTGCTGCGTCGGCCGAGTACGTGGGTCTGGGGCGCTCTCTTTCCCATCGCGCTTTCCACGATGTTCATGTTTATGTTTGCGAACCTCAGTTCCGACGGCACGGTCGACCCGGTGCCGGTGGCCGTCGTAGCGGATGAGGCCTGGGACGCCTCGACCTTTAAGGACGTGGCGACGTCGCTCGACGAGGAGGGCGACGATCAGCTGCTCGAGATCCACGAGTGCGACGACGCAGCCGATGCGAACCGTGCGCTTAAGGCCGGCGAGGTCGCGGGCATCTATACGGTTGACGCCGAAGGCGTACCCAAGCTTACGTTGCTTTCGAGCTATGACGGCTCACGTGCGTCGTCGGTGCTCACCGACCGCAGCATTCTGGAGACGGTGGCAAGCTCGTATACGCAAAATGCCGAGCTCATGTCCCAGATTGCCCAAGACAACCCGGCGGCGCTCGCCGACCCGGAGGCGGTTGCGCGCGCCCTATCGCTCGAGGGTGGCACCCACCGCGTAAGCCTGACACGCATCACGCCCGATGGCACGGTCATCTACTATTACGCGCTTTTTGGCCTGGTCGCGATGATGTCTGCCGAGTTTGCCGCCTTGAGTGTCGTCGATTTGCAACCCAATCTGTCGGGCCTTGGCGCGCGTCGCTGCGTGGGCGGCCTTTCCAAAACGGCGTCGCTGGCCGGCATCTTTGTGGGCTCGTGGCTGGTCTCCTTTGCCTCGATGACGATCGCGATCGGCTACGTGCGCCTGGTCGTGGGCGTCGACTTTGGCGGGCGCGAGGGACTGTGTCTGGTGGGCAGCGCCGCTTCCGCGCTTGCCGCCACGGGCTTGGGACTCTTTGTGGGCACGCTTCCCGTTAAGGGCGGCAAGGCGTCCAAGTCGGGCATCCTCACGGGCTTTGCCACCACGTGCGCCCTGTTCGCCGGACTCTACGGCGAGCCGGCGATGGCGCTTGCCGACGACGTCGCCCGCGCCTGCCCGGCCGAGTGCTGGCTCAACCCCGTCAAGCTTATCTGCGACATGTTCAACCGCCTGTATTTCTTTGAGGACTTGGGCCCCTTTGCCGTTCGCGCCGGCGCACTCGTCCTTATGGCGCTGCTGTTCGTTGCCGCCGCCACGCTGATCTTTGGAAGGAGCCGCTATGAGCACCTTTAAGACCGCGCTTCGCATGGCGCTCGCGCACCCGCTCTATCTGCTCATCTACACGGTGTTCATTTCGCTGATGGGTGTGTTTATCGCGGCATCGGTGAGCTGGAACTCGTCGCAGCTCACCGAGTACAAGCCCTACGACGCCAACGTGATCGTGGTCGACCGTGACGACAGCGACCTTTCGCGTGCGCTTACCAAGCATCTGGGTTCGCGCTTTGAGCTGGTCACGGGCGTCGGCGACGATACGTACGATCTTGCGGATGCGCTTTCCAAGAGCAACAGTGCCAAGGGTAGCGCCGACTGCGTGTTCTTTATCCCGGAGGGGTTTGAGGACGACCTCGTTGCAGCCGCTCGCGCGGGGGAGCCTCTGCCCAAGCTCGATGTGACCTACGGCGCCGGCACCATGGCGGCGGCGCTTTCGTCTGCCGAGGCCTCGCACTGGATCTCGCTCGCGGGCGCTGCGGCCGCGCTTGAGCCCACTGCCTCCAACGGCGACGTTGCCAAGGCTGCCGAACATGCGGTCACCAAGCGTGCCGAGGTCGAGATCGAGCAGGTCAAGGTCGACTCGACTGCCGCCGCCACGCTCGAGTCGTACTTCAACTTTGGCGCGTACGCGATTATCTCGTCGGTCATCGTGTCGGTGGGTCTGGTGTTCTCGGGCATGAACGAGCCCGAGCGCGTACGCCGCATGGAGGCCGGTCCGGTCTCCGAGCGCCAGCGTTCGCTTGCCGTGTTCGCGGCTGCCGCGGTGCTCACCGTCTGCATCTGGTTTGTGTCGAGCATGATGGGTGTCGTGGGCTTTGCCGGCGCGGTTGCCGAGGTCGGCGTGGGTCGCGTGTGCCTGGCGCTGGCGGCGACGTTTGCCCTGGCGTGCACGCCGCTGGCCGTTGGCTTTGCCCTTTCGAGCCTGGGTGCGCGCGAGGAGCTGCTCAACGGTGTGGGTAACCTGCTTGGCATGCTCATGACGTTTTTGGGCGGAGCCTGGATGCCTCTGTCGCTGATGGGCCCGGCCGTGCAGACGGTGGCGCACTTTGTGCCGACATACTGGGTGAACGATGCGATCAGCAAGGCGCTCGCATCGGATTTGACGTCCACCGTGCTGGGAGACATCGCCTGCGACCTGGGCGTCACGGCGCTCTTTGCCATGGCCATCGCCGCCGTGGGCCTCGCCCTCGCACGCGCCAAATCCCGCGCCTAGCCACCTGATCATTGGGGACGTTCTTAAACGACCGGGCATCGGGGACAGTCTTTGCCGATTCGCCGGCTCGCCGGCCGGGCCGGCAAGGACTGTCCCAATATGCCGGCAGAAAGGGAATGTCCCCAACTGCCGGGTGGTCAGGAAAGAGTGTCCCCAGCGACTAGTCATTTAAGTACATCCCCAATGACTAGTCTGAAATAAATCCCAGGCCTCGCTCAAAAATAGTTCGCCATGGTTTACTATTACGCTCATAAAGTAGTACGAGGCTAACAATGGGGGATACCATGGCAACGCAGGAAGCCTACGTCCAGGTTAAGGATCTCAAAAAGCACTACGGCGATGGAGATGCATGCCTGACGGTGCTCGACGGCATCGACACGTCTATCAACCGCGGCGAGATCTGCGTCATGCTGGGGCCTTCGGGTTCGGGCAAGTCCACGTTTCTTAACCTGATTGGCGGCCTGGAGGATGCCGACGCCGGCTCTATTCTGGTGGACGGCTGCGACCTCACCGTGCTCAAGCCTACCGACTTGGGCGAATACCGACGCCGTGAGCTGGGCTTTGTCTTCCAGTTCTACAACCTGGTGCCCGATCTCACCATCAAGGAGAACATCGAGGTCACGGCGCACCTGTCCAAAAAGCCACTCAACATCGACGACCTGCTGCGTTCGCTGGGTCTCTACGATCACCGCAACAAGTTCCCGCGCCAGGTCTCGGGCGGCCAACAGCAGCGCTGCGCCATCGGCCGTGCGCTCGTCAAAAACCCGGGCCTGCTGCTGTGCGACGAGCCCACGGGCGCGCTCGACTACAAGACGTCCAAGGAAATCTTGCAGCTCATGGAGGATGTCAACCGCACCTACGGCTGCACCATCATCATTGTCACCCACAACGCCGCCATCGCGCGCATGGCCAATCGCGTGTTGCGCCTGCGCGACGGGCACATCGTCGAGGACGAGCTCAACGAGTCGCCCGTCGCGGCCGCCGAGCTCGATTGGTAGGCGGCGCCATGACACCTCTCGCAAAACGTCTCCCGCGCGAGCTGCGCCGCAATATCGGCAAGTACCTGGGCATCTTTTTGCTTATGTGCGGAAGCATCGCCCTTACCTCAGGCTTTTTGCTCGCGGCGCATTCCATCGGCTGCCTTATCGACGACATGCGCGATGCGTACACGATTGAGGACGGCCGCGTGACCACCTCCTTCGAGGCCACCAAAGACCAGCTCAAGGCAGCCGAGGACGCGGCCGACGACGTCGGCGGCGTCACGCTCTACAAGAATTTCTCCATTGACGCCATCATCAAAAAGACCGCCGGCGACGATGGCACCAAGCGCACGCTGCGCACCTACGCACACCGCACCAAGGTCGACATTGCGTCGTACAGCGAGGGCAAGGAACCCAAGGCGGATGACGAGGTGGCAATCGACCGTGTCTTTGCCACCAATAACAACCTGTCCGTGGGCGATAAAGTCGAGCTCGAGGGTCGCACCTACACCATCTGCGGCATCATGACTCAGCCCGATAGCCAGGCGCTGTTCCTCAACAACTCCGACTTTACGGTGAACACCATCACCTATGGCGTGGCCGAGGTCACCGACGCTGGCTTTGCCGCGCTCGAGGACGTCGGCGGCGCGCCCGCCTACACCTACTCCTTTACCTTTACCGATCGCGACCTCTCCACTGCGGACCGCATCGACGCCGAGCAAGATATGGTCGAGGCACTGACCGACGCCGATGCGCGCGTGGACGATCTTGTCGACGCCGATTCCAACCAGGGCATTGGCTATGCGCGCGACGACGTGGACGGCGACTCCACGATGTGGATGACGCTGCTCGACATCATCATCGTGATCATGGCGTTTGTCTTTGTGGTCCTTACCGACGCCACCATCGAGGAGGAGAGCGCCATCATCGGCACGCTGCTCGCCAGCGGCTATCGTCGACGCGAGATCGTGCTGCACTACCTTGCGCTTCCCGCTATCGTGGGCGTGGTCGCGGCGCTTTTGGGCACTGCGCTCGGCGTTGTGTTCTTTACCGAGCCCATGCGCGGCCTTTATTACGGTTCGTATAGCCTGCCGCCCTTCCAGGTGTACTGGAGCTGGGAGATCTTTGTGAAGTGCGCCGTGGTTCCCGCCGCCGCGCTCATCCTCATTACGCTGGTGGGCCTGCTTCGCAAGATGGGCAAGACGCCGTTGCAGTTCCTTCGTCACGAGGCGAGCGGCAAATCGGGCACCAAGCGCGGCCTGCAGCTGCCGGAGCGCATGGGTTTTGTTTCCCGCTTCCGCCTGCGTATCTTCCTGCGCAATCTGGGCAACTTCGCCACGCTCTTTGTGGGCATCGCGTTTGCCTCGCTGCTGCTGCTCTTTGGCCTGGCGATTCTGCCCACGATGACGCACTACGCCGACAACCTCGAGACGAGCCTGGTCGCCGAGCAGCAGTACACGCTCAAGGCGCCGCTGGAGCTCGAGGGCACTGCCGAGGAGCGCGAGCAGTGGTCGGCACTCGAGCGCCTGCAGTCGGTTGACGGCGCGCTGCTTTCCGCCGCTCAGGATGCCGATGACGAGCTTGACGACGCGGTCGATGCGGCGCAGACGGCAGCCGATGCCGCGACCGCATCTCCGTCTGCCGAGAGCCTGACCGCAGCGCAGGACGCGCTTGCCAAGGTCCAGGACAAGAAGGATGCGCTCTACGCGCGCCTTGACGATCTTGCCGATGCTCTCGGTTGCAATCGCGACGAGACTATCGATTTGATCGACAAGGCCTCTAAGATCGAGACTGACAACGACGACATTCACCCGGTCAATACGACCGACAACGGCGCGGGTGCAATCGCACAGGCCGAGAAATATGCCGTTTACCAGCTGCAATACGACCGCGGCGATGGTAATGGCGAGGAGACGATTTCCGTCTATGGCATTTCATCCGATTCGCGCTATTGGAAAGACCTCAACGTCGGCGACGGGCGCGTCGTCTTTGGCGGCGGCCTGCTCGACAAGTTTGGCTGGAGCGAGGGTCAGAAGGTCACGCTCAGCGACAAGTACGAGGGCGAGCATTATTCCCTTGAGTACGCAGGCAAGGATTGTGCCTGGGGCTCCAAGTCGGACATGAATATCTATATGAGCATCGATGACTTTAACGAGCTGTTCGACAACGATGCCGCCTACTTTAACGGCTATGTGAGCGACGAGAAGCTCGACTTCGATGCTCGTTACTTTGCCGGCGACACCACACCCGACGACATGCGCGCCGTGGGTGACCAGTTCATCGGCATGATGAGCAAAATGATCGGAATGATGGTCGGGCTCGCGGTGTTTATCTTCCTGCTGTTTATGTACCTGCTGACCAAGGCTGTGATCGACCACAGCGCCCGTTCGATCAGCTACATGAAAGTCTTTGGCTATCGCGATAGCGAGATCTCGCATCTGTACATCCGCTCGATCACGCTGTGCGTGGCGGCGTCGCTTGTGCTGAGCCTGCCGGTCATTATTGGCTCGCTCACGGCCATCTTCCGCTCGATGCTGCTCGCCTACAACGGCAATATCGAGATCTACGTGCCCGCTTGGTCCATGGCTGCATGCGTCGGCATTGGCTTTGCGACCTACCTGGTCGTGGCGCTGCTACACACGCGCTCTATCAAGCGCGTCAGTCTGGCCGAGGCCCTCAAAGTCCAAGAGTAGTCATCGGGGACGTGCTTAAACGACTAGGTTTCGCGCTTGACTTTGACCCTACTTCAGCGGGTACCATCCTCCTATGTCTGTAACGCCATATAGACCGAGGGGATATATCTATGACCGCAACTGCACCCGCAGCACCCGCTAAGGTGTACTTCACCAACCTGCGCACGCATGCTCGCGAGAGCCAGCTCGACAAACTCAAGCGCCTCATCCGTCACGCCGGTATCGAGCAGATCGACTTCGAGAACAAGTTCGTCGCCATCAAGATTCACTTTGGCGAGCTGGGCAATCTGAGCTTTTTGCGCCCCAACTACGCCCGCGCCGTCGCGGATGTCGTGAAGGAGCTGGGCGGCAAGCCCTTCCTCACCGACTGCAACACGCTCTATGTGGGTAGCCGCAAAAACGCGCTCGAGCACATCGACACCGCCTACCAGAACGGCTTTACCCCGTATGCCACGGGTTGCCAGATCATCATCGCCGACGGCCTCAAGGGCACCGACGAGGCGCTCGTCCCGGTCGAGGGCGGCGAGTACGTGCACGAGGCCAAGATCGGTCAGGCACTCATGGACGCCGATATCGTGATCAGTCTCACCCACTTTAAGGGCCATGAGCAGGCCGGCTTTGGCGGCGCCATGAAGAACCTGGGCATGGGCGGCGGCAGTCGCGCCGGCAAGATGGAGCAGCATGCCGCCGGCAAGCCGAACGTCGCGACCGAGCACTGCGTTGGCTGCCGTGCCTGCGAAAAGATCTGCGCGCACAACGCCATCTCGTTTGACGATACCCGCGAGCGCGAGCTTGCCAACGGCAACACCCGCACGGTGCACGTGGCCGCCATCGACCACGATCGCTGCGTGGGTTGCGGACGCTGCATTGCGGCATGCAACCAGGACTGCATCAAGCCCGGCTATGACGCTGCGGCCGACGTGCTCAACTGCAAGATCGCCGAGTACACCAAGGCCGTCGTCGACGGCCGTCCGAGCTTCCATATCTCGCTTGCCATGGACATCAGCCCCAACTGCGATTGCCATCCCGAAAACGACACACCTATCGTCAACGATATCGGCATGTTCGCGAGCTTCGACCCGGTCGCCATCGACCAGGCCTGTGCCGATGCCGTCATGGCGTCCGAGCCGCTGCCCAACACCGAGCTCACCGATAGTGCGGCCAAGATGGAGCACAACCACGAGCATCTGGAGGGCGAGCAGGCACGCGACCCCTTCTGCATCACGCATCCCGACACCGACTGGCGCA
Organism: uncultured Collinsella sp.; assembly: GCA_959023295.1. GTDB lineage: Bacteria > Actinomycetota > Coriobacteriia > Coriobacteriales > Coriobacteriaceae > Collinsella. Next base: position 84,838 of record CAUFBM010000001.1, read on the forward strand.
CCTGTATCGCACACGCCGAGAAGATCGGCCTGGGTACGAGCAAGTACGAGCTCATCGAGGTCAAATAGCGCCTATCTATTGGACATATCAAGCACTTTTGTAGCGCAACGTTAGCAAAAGCCGACCGTGGGCACGGCGTCCATGGGCGGCTTTTCGGAAGTGCGGTGAAAAATCGAATACCGTTGACCACAAACCGTTTTTTGGCAACAAAACCCCTGATAAATTGTTGGTAAAACCGCGCTCTGGACGGGCTTCCCGAGATTTTCCCCGCACTTCCGAAAATAGGGGGTCAGATAGACCAGTAAACCGTACTATTTGCCTAAAAATACTCGTCGAGGAAGTTGTTGACTGTGTTCCAGTAGAGCTCGGGGTCAACTTGCGCACTCTTGGCGTGGGTGGCGCCATGGATGGTGAGCTTTTGCTTGACCTTGCTGGCGCACACGTCGTAGTTTTGGTCGAGCATGCTGTACGGCACAAAGGTGTCCTGGTCGCCGTGGATAAACAGCATGGGAACCGTCGCGTGTTTGAGTTGCTCCACGCTGCTCGCCGTATGAAAGTCGTAGCCCGCGCGCACGTTGCACACCAAGTTTGCTACATCGAGCAAAGGAAAGCTGGGCAGGCCGAACACGTCCTTGAGCTGCAGGGAAAACTCGTCCCAAACGCTTGTATATCCGCAGTCCTCGATAATGCATTTCACGTTTGCGGGCAGAGATTCCCCCGCGACGTTCATGGCGGTTGCCGCACCCATCGACTCGCCAAAGACCAGGATGCGCGCCTCGGGGTCAGCCTGAACGATTTGGTCGATCCATGCGACGATGTCGAGGCGCTCGGGCCAGCCCATGCCGATATAGTCGCCGCCGGAGCGCTCGTGGGCGCGGGCGGCGGGTGCGAGCACGTTCATGCCGCGGTCATGGAATCGTTTGGCGTATCGGGCCATGCCGATGGGCTCGTTGGTATATCCATGCAGGCAGACGGCGTAATCGTGGGTGTTCTCCGAGGCGGCAAAATACCAAGCGGCAAGCTCGGTTCCGTCATCTGCGGTGAGGCTGCCGCTCTTGCGGTTCTCCTTAAACCACGCCCGCGCCTCGGTGTCCTCGGCATCCGGCTGCTCACCTTCTTTGTCGTTCTTGCTGTCCTGCATCATCTTCATGGTGTACGGCGCGCGGGGATTCAGCGCGAAGTCAAACAAAAAGTTGCCGGCAAATCCGAGCAACGCGACAACGAGCGCCAGCGCAACAACGACGGTTATCTTAAGCTTTCGATGGGAACGTGCGTTTTGAGCCATGCGGTATTCTCCTATAAGATGTTAATACATCAACATTTAATGCAAGCGCATTATGGACGTTCGCCGTTGATGCGTCAACAGGCAAAGAATGGGTAAACAAAAGGTCGCGTATGGTTCAAATTTCGCACGTACCCAAACGCTTTGATATAGTGTTGAGAACTCTTTACGTTGGAGGATGTAACCGGCATGTCCGATTCGAGCGACAGTTCTAAGCCGCGACCCAAGACCGCGGCCGTTCCACACTACACGGTGGGCGAGGAGATCATGAACTCCGTCACCCATGGTGTCGGCTGCCTGCTGGGTATCGCGGGTCTGGTGCTCCTGATCGTATTCGCTGCCCTGCGCGGCGGAGCCCCGGCCCACATGGCCGCGGCGATTGTCTATGGCGTCAGCATTATTCTCGAATACCTAGCCTCCACGCTCTACCACGCGATTCAGCCCGCGCGCGCCAAGCGCGTGTTCCGCATCATTGACCACAGCTGCATCTACTTGCTCATAGCCGGCAGCTATACCCCGTTTTGCCTCATCACGCTCGCAAACGACGGCGGCCCCGCGCTGTTCTTTGCCGTATGGGCCATCGCCATTATCGGCATTGCCCTCGAGTGCTTTATGCGTGAGCGTCAACCGCACTGGGTAAGCGGCCTGGTCTACCTGCTGATGGGCTGGCTCGTTGTCTTTAAGCTGCCCGAACTCGTGTCGCTGCTCAACCCCGTGGCACTTGCCCTGCTCGCCGTCGGCGGCGTGTGCTACACCGTGGGCGTGCCGTTCTATATCGCCAAAAACGTGCGCTATCTGCACAGCGTGTTTCACCTGTGGGTGCTCGCCGGCAGCATCTTCCAGTTCATGGCGGTGATCCTCTTCGTAATCTAGCGACCATGCCTGCGCGCCCGCGTCCTCGTTTGGACGCCGGCGCAATTGCCGTATCCGCCACCAACGTTTTACCCTAACGTCCCGAATCTTGGAGGTTCGAGAAACTCCCGATGGACATAGCCATCTCCCTTATCACCACCCTCGTTTTGACCCTCATCAACGGCTACTTCTCTATGTCCGAGATGGCTCTCACCACGGCAAAGCGCGCTGTGCTGGAGCACGAGGCCGAGGAAGGCGACAAACGCGCCGAGCGCGCCATTAAGCTGGCCGCCGATTCCGACCAGCTGCTCGCTACCATCCAGGTCGCCATCACGCTCGTGGGCTTTGCCTCGTCCGCCGTCGCCTCGACGAGCCTGTCCGACCCGCTTGCCACGTGGCTCATGAGCTTTGGCATCGCGCCGCTTTCCGCCATCGCGCGCGGTCTGGCGCCGGTCATCATCACTGTCGCCGTCGCCTTTGTGTCCATCGTGATTGGCGAGCTCGTGCCCAAGCGCATCGGCCTCGCTAACGCCGAGGGCGTATCCAAGCAGGTCGTGGGACCGCTCTCCGTGTTCCAAAAGATCGCCCGTCCGCTCGTGTGGCTGACCGGTGCCTGCTCCGACGGCCTGGCCCGCATCCTGCGCATCAAGAGCGCCGATGACCGCCAGAACGTCTCGGAGGAAGAGATCAAGTACATGGTCTCGGAGCAGGACGATCTGCTCGACGAGGAAAAGCGCATGATCCACGAGATCTTCGACCTGGGCGACACCGTTGCCCGCGAGGTCATGGTGCCGCGCGTGGACACCACCATGTGCGAGGACGATGAGACGGTCGCCGACGTGCTGTCCGCTATGCGCCAGACCGGCTTTAGCCGCATCCCCGTCTATCACGAGGATCCCGACAACGTCGCCGGCATCGCGCACATCAAGGATCTGATCCAGCCTTCGCTCGACGGCAAGGGCGACCAGCCCATCGCCGACTTTTTGCGCGACGCCACCTTTGTGCCCGACACCAAGGACATCCTGCCGTTGCTGTCCGAGATGCAGACCTCGCACGACCAGATCGTAGTGGTCGTGGACGAGTACGGCGGCACGGCCGGCATCATCACCATCGAGGACATCGTCGAGGAGATCGTGGGCGAGATCGAGGACGAGTTCGACCCCGACAACAAGTACCTCACGCGCCTTTCGCGCCGCGAGTGGCTCGTCGATGGGCGTTTTTCGTGCGATGACGCGATTGAGCTTGGTTGGCCGCTCGAGGAAAGCGATGATTATGAGACCATCGCCGGCTGGATTTTGGAGCTTTGCGACTCGGTGCCCGACATCGGAGAGGTGTTTGAGGTCGCGGGGTACAAGTTTAAGGTGCAGTCGATGCGTGGCCAGCGCATCTCGCTCATTCGCGTGATCGCTCCGGCCGAAACCGATAAGAAGGATTCCGAGCCCTCGGCAGATAAGCCGGCGGCGTCGGGCGCGGGTTCTGCGGACCCGCATGACGGCGACGAGTAGGGCAAGGAAGAGTAGAGGAGAGTTATGGCAGGCCTGTTCAACATCCTTAAGGTCACCGTCAGCGAGGACAAGATCTGCGCGCATGTGCTGGTGAACCCCGGCATGCCGCTCATGACCTCGGAGGACATCGAGGCCACGGCGCGCGTGTATTACCTGGTGCCCGCGATTGCCAAGCATCTGTGCCTGGGCGATTCCGGTCGCGAATTCCAGGACTGCATGGGCCAGACCGAGCTTTGCCATCTGCTGGAGCACGTGACAGTCGAGCTCATGAACGAGACCGGGCTTGCCGGCAGCATTTCGTGCGGCCGCACTCGCGTGAGCGAGCACGACGAGCGTGTCTTTGAGGTTGAGCTTTCGTGCCCCGATGACGCACTGGCCATCGGTGCGCTGTCGTCGGCCACCTTTATGATGGACTGGGCGTACCTGCACGCCGACCAGCCTGCCCCCGACGTGGAAGGCACGGTCGCGGGCCTACGCAACCTGGTGCTGGGCATGCGCGCCGAGGCCGAGGGCAAGGATCCTCACGAGGCCGTCGCCGCTGCGAACGGCGAAGATACTGCCGAGGACGAGGGCGCTGACGAGGGCGATGTGCCGGTTGACGCCGAGCCCGTTGCCGATGCGACCGCCGAGCCCGTTTCCACCGAGCCCCAGGGCGTCCCCAACTTTGACGACGAGCCCCAGGTGGCGATTGATACCGAGGGCGCGGTTGCCGAGAACCACGAGGCCTCCGCTGCCGTCTTTGGCGGTGCGGCGACGGTTCCGGCGGGACCTGCGCATGAGGGCGGCCTGCCGCTCGTGGACGGCGCCGGCGAGGACCCGGGTGCCACGGTGGCCATGCCGGCTATGCCTCAGGAGTAGGCCTACGCGTTTATCACCATCACGTACCTGCGCCTTTGCCGTACGCAGATGAGCGGAGCGGCAAGTGATGCGCTGCGGGTATAATGGACAGCATTCAAACGGTGGGCACCGACGTGCCCGCAGGAGAGGAATGATCATGGGTAAGACTTTCAGCTTTGTCTCCGGCGCACTTTTTGGTGCTGCTGCTGGCGCTATTATCGGCGTTGCTCTGGCCCCGCGCTCGGGCGCCGAAACCCGCGCCATGGCTGCCGATATCGCCAACGACGCCTGGGACAATATGCGCGACACCTACGAGCACGGCGCCGAGGAGGCCCGTGCTGCGGTGAATGACTTTGGCCCGATGGTCGACGCCAAGACCGACGACCTGCGCGCCAAGGTCGACCTGGCCCGCGAGCGCATGGACCAGCTGCGCGAGCAGCTCAACGACGCCATTTCGGGTGGCAACGTGACGCCTGCCGCCGACGTCGTGGTCGAGAACGCCGTCGAGGCTGATGCCGGGGCTGCGGAACCCTCGACCGAGGCATAATGCGCGCTGGGGATTTTGTCGGCGCCAAGATCTATCGCAAGCCTACCGAGGACAAGCGCACCAAAAAGGACGGCACGCCGCGCAGCCCCAAAAAGCTCGGAAAGATTCACTTTCCGGTCTTTACCCCGGGCGGTACGCGCGTGGTCGGCTTTATGGTCCGCCAGTCCGATATCGCGGGCATGATCGAGCGTCCCGACCGATTCGTAGCGCTCGACGCCATTGGTGTCTACGAGGGCGCCATTGCGGTCGATGACGTCAAGGACACGTACGATGCCGCCGCCGCCAAGCGCCTCGACATCAACCTGGACGATTGCATCATCTGGGTCGGTATGGACGTGCGCACGGAATCGGGCGACGTCGTGGGCTATTGCTCGGACGTTGAGTTCAAGCCGCGCTCGGGCATCGTGCAGGCATTCTATGTGACCGCCGGTGCTGCTTCGAGTGTTTTGGTTGGTGACACGCAGGTGCCGCCGACGATGCTGCGCGGCTACGAGAACGGCGCGATGGTCGTCTCGGACGAGGTCAAGTCGCTCGGGTATTCGGGCGGTGCGGCTGCCAAGGCCGCCGAGGCCAGCGTCGTGGTGGGCGACAAGGTCAAAAAGGGCGCCAAGGTGCTCGACGACAAGGGATCGGTCGCCGTGGACAAAGGCAGTCGCGCACTGGGCAAGCAGCTCGGCAAGACGCGCGGCATGTTCAAGGCCTTTAAGGACGAATACCAAAAGGCGAGCGGAGGCTCGTCAAAAGCTACAAAATAGCGACGTACCAAATGATGGGAGGCAAGCCGGAGACCTGTTGCTCCGGCTTGCTGTGTTTATGGGGGAGGGCACATGCGCCAAAACGGATCCAACTTAAACGGGCGTTCGGGTGCGCGTCCGACGGCGCGCCGCGACCTGGGGCAGCTGCCCAGCGGTCAGCGCCGTCGCCGCCGTAAGCCCGGCGCGATGTACCTCAACCATAGCCGCGGGTTTAGCGACCGCAGCGCGCGCATCGGCAACGGGCGCTCGCCGCGCCGACCGTCCCGTCTGCCCTATGCGCTCATTGCCGTGGGCTGTGCGCTCGTGCTGTTTATCGCTGCCGTCGTGGGCTACGTCAACCGCAGCGTGGACGTGGAACTCAACGGGCAAAAGACCGCGGTGCGCGTGGGCTCTACGCTGCAGAATCTCATCGACGACCAGGAGTTGACCGATACCTACGACGCAGGCGACCTGCTGGCCGTCGATGACAGCGTGCTCAAGCGCCATGGGGGCGAAAAGCTGTCGGTGAAGGTCGACGGCAAGCGCGTGAAGCAGGGCAAATGGGATAGCCGCGAACTTGAGGGCGGCGAGAAGGTGACGGTCAAGGATGGCCGTAACACCTACGAGAAGCACGAGATTCAGGCTACGGTTATCGAGCCCAAGTTCAAGGTCGAGGGCACGGGCGCCATAGAGTATGTGCAGACGTGGGGTGTCCAGGGCCGCTCCGAGGTGTGGGTTGGTGAGCAGTCGGGCAAGACGCAGGACCGCGGCGAGGTTGCGCCCGCCACCGATTGCGTCGTTGCGTGCGCCAGCGTGGCGCCCAAGGGCAACAAAAAGTACGTGGCGCTGACGTTTGACGAGGGTCCGAGCGGCGCGACCAAGCAGATTTTGCAGGTACTCAAGGAAAAGGGCGTCACCGCGACGTTCTTCCTGTCGGGCGATGCGGCCGAGGCCTCGCCTGCCACGGCCAAGGCGATTGTCGATGCCGGGTGCGAAATCGGATCCAACAGCTACAGCGACGATTCGCTCAAGGGTCAGGACCGTGAGGCGGTACGCGAGCAGATCACGAAAGGCACCGATGCGATTAAGTCGGCGACCGGCGTGAAGACGATGCTGCTGCGTGCTCCCTACGCTGCCTTTGACGAGCAAAACTGGATTGATGCGATGGACCTGGTCTCCGCCGTGGTCTCGTGGAATATTGACTCGGGCGACTGGCTGCTCAACGGTGCCGACGAGCAGGTCTCGACGGTGCTCGATTCGGTGACGCCGGGCAATATCGTGCTGCTCACCGATAGAGACGAATGCGCCGAGCAGACGCTCGAGGCGCTGCCGCAGATTATCGACGGTCTTGTCGCCGACGGCTACAAGATCGTGACGCTCAGCGACCTGGTCAAGACGGACACGGCATTGAGCAAAAAGCTCACCTCGCTGACGAAGGTCACCATGCCCAAGGACGCCGTGTTCCCCCAACTTGCCGAGGACGAAGATACCACAGAGTAGTCATTGGGTAGTCATTTAAGAACGTCCCCAATGACTATGTCACGGATGCGTCAGCGTTTGGTATGCCTGCAATGTGCAGCGCATAAATTCGATGCCGCAGGGCGATGCTGATGCTATAGTTACTGCGGTTAATGAGGGTCAAGAGAAAGGTTACAGGTGAAATCCAAACCTCGACCATACAGTCGATGACCCCATGCAGGTGCTTTTTGCGCATGCACGGGGTGTAAGCGTCGAGCGGCGTGCCGCCCGCGCATGCGTATACATATCCAGAAGCCCCCGGACGCCGCACGCGCGGCCGCGTCCGGAGGAATAATGATGGGGAGCACCATTGAATTATCTGAGTGAGATGCTCAAATTGCCGGTCTTGGACGTCGACGGCGAAAAGCTCGGCGTGGTCAACGATTTTGGCATTGCTACCGGCGAAGTTTTTCCGCACGTGACGTCGCTCGCGTTCCGCGGCCCCGGCAAGACGCCGTTTATGATCAGCTGGCGCAAATGGGTCGACCGTATCGACGAGACGGGTGTACACCTTAAGACGTCGGCCACCGAAATCCGTTTTTCGTACCTGCAGCCGACCGAACTCTTGCTTGCCCGTGACGTGCTCAACAAGCAGATTGTCGACACGCAGGGCATGAAGGTCGTGCGCGTAAACGACATCAAGTTTTCCATGTCGGGCGAAAACCAGCTGCGCCTGCTGGGCGCCGAGGTCGGTGCCCGCGGTCTGCTACGCGCCATCAGCCCCGCGCTCGAGCATATCGTCGAAGGCTTTATGAAGCACCTGGGCAAGCCGCTCAGTGAGGATATCATCGCTTGGTCCTACATGGACCTGCTCGACCGCTCGACCAAGAACATTCAACTCTCGGTGTCGCACAAGACGCTCGGCGAGCTGCACCCTGCCGACATCGCCGACATTATCGAGCAGCTCGACCCGCGCCTACGTGCGCAGGTGTTTGCGCAGCTCGATACTGCCCAGGCCGCCGAGGCCATCTCGGAGTTCGATGACGACGAGCTTATGACCGAGATGCTCGAGGGCCTGTCCGATACGGACGCATCGTCGATGCTGGCCATGATGGACCCGGACGATGCAGCCGACCTGATCGACGAGCTCGATTACGAGAAGGCCGAGAAGCTCCTGCGCCTGATGGGCGTCAAGGAGGAGAAGGCGATTCGTAACCTGCTGGGGTATGAGGACAACACCGCCGGCCGCATCATGACCTCGGAGTTTGTCTCCCTGCCCGCCACGGCAACGGTCGGTGACGCCATCGAGGCGATTCGCGAGCTCGACGAGGACTTCGAGAGCGTCTACTACGTCTATACCGAGGATCCGAGCGGCATGCTGACCGGCGTGCTTTCGCTGCGCACGCTGATCGTAGCCGACCGCGACGCCACGCTGGGTCAGCTGGCCTATCGCGACCTGGTCTATGTGTCGCCCGACGAGGACCAGGAAGACGTGACGGACGAGATGACCAAGTACGACCTGGTTGCCATCCCTGTCTGCGACGAGAACCGTCATATCCTTGGTATCGTGACCTTCGACGACGCCATGGACGTTATCGCCGAGGAGCATCAGGAGGACCTGCAGATCGCCGGTGTCGGCTCGGGCGATAGCGCGTCGGACGACTCGACGAACGTGCTCAGCTGGTTTGTGCATCGCCAGTACTGGGTTGTCGTGTGGGGCATTGCCTCGTGCATCATGGCAACGGTGCTGGGGACGGCGCTCGGCTCCGCGCATCTGGTGGTGTTCCCCATGTGCGCCATGCCGCTCGTGCTGCTTGCTGCCTCGCGCATGGTGTCGTTCGTCAAGAACTACTTCTTGGAGTATGACGGTCACGACGACGAGCCCAAGCCGTATCTGGGGTTCTTCTTCCAGAGCACGGGCATGGGCCTGATTCTGTCACTCGTGACCTACCTGTGCGCCCAGCTGGTGCGCACCGCCGCGTTCCCCGATGCGCCCAGGTTTGAGGAGCAACTCTTTACCGGGTCCTTTAATATCGCTGCCATCATTTGCCTGGTTGGCAACATGAGCGCCGTGATTTACCTGATGGTGCTGTTCTGGCGTGACGAGCATGACCTCAACACGTCGGGCACCGCCATGAACGTTATTGCCGTCATGATCTCGTGCGTAGCGTACTGCGCCGCTGCGGTGCTGCTCACCATGTCGGTCATTGGCTAGGTGGTCGCGTGCAAAATACCAAGCAAAAGTCGGGCACCAAGCAAAAGTTGACCATCGCGGCCATCTTTGGCGCTATGGGCCCCGGTCTGCTGGCGGCGCTTTCGGGCAATGACGCCGGCGGCATTGCAACGTATTCCAGTGCGGGCGCCAGCTATGGCTACAAGATGCTCTGGATGCTTCCCGTCATGACTGTGCTGCTCATCGTGACGCAGGAGACCGCGGCGCGCTGCGGCTGCGTCACGGGCAAGGGCCTGGCATCGCTCATCCGCGAGCGCTTTGGCGTGCGCAGGAGCGTGCTGGCCATGGCGGCGCTGCTGATCGCCAATACGGCCGTGACCATTTCGGAGTTTGCGGGTATCGCGAGCGGTCTTGCCCTCTTCGGCGTGCCGGCGAGCATCTCGGTGCCGCTGGTGGCACTGCTGGTTTGGATGCTTACCATGTCGGGCAGCTTCCAGCGCATCGAGAAGATTCTGCTGCTGGTGAGTTGCGTGTTTGTGACCTACATTGTCGCTGCATTTATGGCTGGTCCCAGCTGGGGCGAGGTGGCGGTCGACCTGGTTGTGCCCAACATCCAAAACGACCCCAGTTACGTGTCGCTTGTGGTCGCAACGATCGGTACCACCATCGCACCGTGGATGATCTTCTTGGCGCAGAACAACGTGGTCGATAAGAATGCGGGCGAGGACGATATCGTGCTGCAGCGTATCGACACCGTGAGCGGCTCGATTGCCGCCGATGTCATTGCCGGCTTTATTATCATCACGACCGGTACGGTATTGTTCCCCGCGGGCATTCAGATTAGCGATGCTGCCGACGCCGCTCGCGCGCTGGAGCCCATCGCGGGCCAGTGGTCTACGGTGCTGTTCGCCTCGGGCCTGGTCGCGGCGAGCTTCTTGGCCGCCTGTGTGCTGCCGGGTGTTACGTCGAGTGCTATCTGCGAGGCATTTGGCTGGGAGCGCGGTGCCGATCGCAGCTGGGACGAGGCCCCGGTCTATCGCGGCATTATTACGGCCATCATTGGCATCTCTGCCATGCTGGTGCTCATGCCCGGCGTCGACCTGTTCCAGATTATGATGACCTCGCAGGTCATCAACGGCGTGCTGTTGCCCGTGGTTTTGGTGTTCCAGGTGGTTATTGCCGCCGATCGACACATTATGGGCGCCAACCGCAACGGCCGCGTGTGGAATGTGCTCACGTGGGCGACTATCGGTGTGATTACGGTGCTGACGGTCGTCATGTTTGTGCTGCAAGCGATGGGTTACAGCGCGTAGCGCCTCTTTTGGACTCTAAACAGGTCGCCGCCATGGGCTGCGGCCTGTTTTTTGCCCGCAGCCTCTTGGGGCCGGCTCAAAAAGAGCAATCTTGGGGTGTTTGCTGCGGGTGAGGGGCATGGAAACGACGCTCGGGGTGGCGCGGAGCCCAGAATTCGGCCGCGAGGAGGGGCATTCATCGGTCGCGTCAGGAGTGTCCCTGGGTGCCGGCACATAAGGAGCGTCCCTAACTGCCGGAGGGGGCGTCGGTTGTGGCCGACGCCCCCTCCGGGTGCAAGCGGATTTGACTGTGTTACTTGTCGGTGCCTAGCTTGTGCGGTTTGTAGGCGAGGGCGTTGACGAGTGCGTCGGCGGCGGACTTGACGGCTGCCGGCTGCGGATCGTTGACGTGGTCCTCGGGGTGCACGGGCAGGTCTTTCTTGACGGCATCGTGGATTAGGTTGAGGTACTCGGTCACGCCCGTGTTCGAAAGGTGCGTGCCGTCGCCGTCGAACAGGTCGTTGCGGTTGGCACTATATCCGTACCAGTCGATAACGCGAACGTTTTTGTAGCGCGTGGCGGCGTTGGCGATGGCCTGGTTCGTGGACCCGACCCACGGCTGCGGGCTACGCGTGTTAACAAATACGACGATGCGCTGATCGCCGGCATCGGCCATGATGGCGTCAATCTGGGCGTCGGTCACCAGGCCGTTGGTGCCCAGCGCAAAGACCACGATCTTGCCGGCAAGGTTCTGCTGGATATAGCCCTCAAATGTCGCGCGGCCCGCATCAAACTGGCGGCCCTTTTCGGCATCGATATGGCTGTGCGGGAACACGCCGTCAAAGGAATCGACGGCGCGCAGCGACACGGAGTCACCGATCATCAACAGGTCGTAGGAGCCATCGGGGAAGCCGTCGTTGTCCTTGTCGGTGTCGTCGGCCGCCTGCTGGTCCTGGGGTTTTGCATTTTTGGCTTCCTTGTTCAGAACTTCTGCGCCCTCGCCGCTCAGCGCAGACGTCTCGGGCACAAAGATCAGGCCGCCCAGTGCAACGACCAACACGACAGCGCAGGCTGCGCAGACAGGGACGTGCGCGCGTGCCCAGTTGACGGGCGTGGTGGTGCCATCGCGGAATTCGGCGACGGTGCGGCCGAAGGCGCCCTTCCTAAACGGCGTTTCGATAAAGCGATAGGAGCACTCGGCTACGGCGACCACCACAAGTACCTGCAAGATGTACTGCCACCAGGGCGTATCGCTGATGTTGGCGACCGGGTTCATAAGCAGCAGCAGCGGATAGTGCCACAGGTAGATGCTATACGAGCGCTTGCCAACCCACACGAGCGGCTCGGCGGACAGTGCGCGGGCAACCATGCCCTGAGGCTGCACACATGCCGCAATAACCATGAGCGTGAGGATGGAGCATAACAGCGTGCCGCCGCGATACTGGAACGCGGTGTAGCCGTTGGTGAGCGCGACCATGGCGGCAAGGCCAACCAGGCCCACGACGCCCAACACATCGATGGATGCGGGCGAGGACCAAAAGCGCACGAGGGCGCTCGGCTGTGCCGGGGCGGTATCGGCTGATTCGTCGACCTTCTTGCCAGGCTTGCCCTCGGCGTTCTTGCCGTGCTTGGCGGCGCCAGCCAGGCGATTGAGCCCCAAACGATGAGCGAGGCGCGCAGGTGCCAGGTCGCGATCGGGGATAAAGGCCATCCAGGCACCCAGCAGCAGCGAGAACACGCGGGTGTCGGTGCCGTAGTACACGCGGCTGGGGTCGGCGGCAGGGTTGTAAAGCACCATCATGGCGAGGGCAGATACCGCGGCAAGGCCCAGAACCACGCGGCGCGTGTTGGGCTTGCTCACATGCATGGATACCATGGCAAACAGCAGTGGCGGCCAAATCAGGTAGAACTGTTCCTCGATGGCAAGCGACCAAAAGTGCGTGAGCGGCGAGGGGTCGCCTAGAGCATTGAAGTACGAGACGTTTTGGGCAATCTGCCACCAGTTGTTGAAGAACAACAGCGACGGCAGGATGTCGGGGCGCATCTTGGTGAGCATCACATGGTTAAAGACGGTGCACAGCGCGCAGGTCACCACCACGACGGTCACCACGGCGGGGAACAGGCGGCGGATACGGCGGATCCAGAAGCTCTTGAGGTCGATGCGCCCGGTCTTTGACACCTCGTTGATGAGCAGGCGCGTGATCAGATAGCCCGAAAGCACAAAGAAGATCGTGACACCGAGCAGGCCGCCCTGAGCCCACGTGAGGTTGAGGTGATAGAGCACCACTGCGACGACGGCAAGCGTGCGCAGGCCGTCGAGGGCGGGGATATAGCGAGATTTGGGGCGCGTGGGCGCCTGTTCTTTTGCGGCGCTGTTGGTGTGGGTACCCTTGTTGGCGGGCGCGCGATGAGAGCCTGCGGCGCGGCGCGGCTCGGTGGCTTGTCGGTTAGCGCGCGAACGTTCGTGCGGCGCTTGTTGATCGCTCGCGTGGCGTGAGCTGCGCGAACTCGATCGCGGGAATTGTTCCATAAAACTTCATCCAATGACGAGAATAATCAGCACGCCTTCATTGTAGCCGCCTGCTCCTGTGAATGCTTGCTGCCGGCGCAAGCTCAAGCGCGCGTCCACATCAAAGTGAACTAAAGTTATAGAGGTGCGAGAGCGCACGATTGACGGCCAACAGCGGGTGCAGAGCCCGCGGACGAGGAGGTTTCCATGGCAGATTGCGGCATCGTTGTGGTGTTCGGCAGCATGAACATGGACCTTTCGGTGGCGTGCGAGCGCATGCCGCGTGCAGGCGAGACCGTCGGCGGCAGCGGATTTATCACTAATGCCGGCGGCAAAGGCGCCAACCAGGCCGTAGCTGCCGCGCGCATGGGCGCGCGCACGCACATGATCGGCGCGGTCGGTCGCGACGCGTTCGGTGCGTCGCTCGTGGCGGGGCTCCAAGACGCCGGCGTGGACTGTGACTTTGTAGCGCATCGCGATGACGTGGAGACGGGAACGGCGACCATCATTCGCTGCGAGGGTGACAACCGTATCGTGCTGTCACCGGGCGCCAACCATGCGCTTGCGGGCGAGGACGTTGCCTGCGCGCTGAGACGTCTGGTGGCCGATGAGCTCGACGGCGACGCCAGCGAGATTGCCCCGGCTGCCGGAAGCGTCTTTATCGCCCAGGGCGAATGTGACCTTGCGGCGACGGCCGAGGCGATTGTTTGCGCTCACGAGCTGGGGTTCTATACGGTCTTTAATCCAGCGCCTGCTTGCGAGTTGCCTGTGGAGGCCTGGCCTGCGGTCGACCTGGTCTGTCCCAACGAGACTGAGTGCCAGGCGCTGACGGGCATCTTGCCCGCGGATGATGCGAGCTGCGTCGCGGCGCTCAATGCCTTGCTCGCCAAGGGTGCCGGAGCTGCGGTCATCACGTTGGGCGGCGCCGGGTCGGTTACGCTTGGCGATGACGGCGAGCTGCTGTGTATGCCGGCGCTTTCGAGCGCGGTGGTCGATACAACGGCCGCGGGCGATACGTTTATCGGTGCGCTCGCCGCGGCTCGTCTGGAAGGCCTGCCACTCTTTGAGTGTATGGCGGCGGGCGCACGCGCCTCGGCGGTGGCGGTGTCGCGCTTGGGCGCGCAACAGTCGATTCCCACGCGTGCCGAAGTTGAGCGCGTGTTTGATTTAGACGATTTAGTACAAGGCGGGGAAGCGGAGTAGAACAATGGCAATCAAGAAGCTGATCCTTGATCTGGATATGGGTGTGGACGACGCGATGGCGCTCGCCTATGCAATCGCGAGCCCCGAGGTGGAGCTCGTCGGTATTACCACGTGCTTTGGCAACGTGCGCGTCGACCAGTCGGCGCATAACTGCCTGGCGGTGCTCGACCTGTTGGGCCGTCCCGAGGTGCCGGTGTACCTGGGTGCCGACCGTCCTCTGCAGGCGACTGAGCCTTATACGCCGCCGGCGTCCACCGCGCTCATTCACGGTAAGAACGGCATCGGCGGCGCGAGCGTGCCCGCGTCGCCCTACGAGCCGGTGGGGGCGACATCGGCTGATGGCAACGCGGCGGTCGATTATCTGATCGATGCCGCGCGCACCTATGGTCCCGATCTGGTCTACGTAGCGACCGGCCCGCTCTCCAACCTGGCGCTTGCCCTGGAGCGCGATGCGGCGGCGGTGATGTCTATCGGCCGCGTGGTGGTAATGGGCGGTGCCCTGACCGTGCCCGGTAACGTGAGTGCGGGTGCCGAGGCCAACATGGCAAGCGATCCCGAGGCGGCCGATGCCGTGCTGCGCTCGGGCCGCAAACTCACCATGGTTGGTCTTGACGTGACGCATCGCGTGGTGCTGACGCGCCGCGACATTGCCGGTTGGACGGGCTCGGGCACCATGGCGGGCTGCGCATTTGCGAGTATGGTCGAGCACTACATTGGCTCGTACGAGATGAACGCCCCTTACCTGGGCGGCTGCGCGCTGCACGATCCGCTTGCCGTTGCCGTGGCGATTGATCCCACGCTCGTGGGCGCACTTGGTTGCAACTTGCGCGTCGACCTGCTCGGCGAGTATCGCGGCCGCACTATCTGCGACGAGCATCGCCTGTCCGACCCCGACAAGAGCGCGCTTGTGGCACTCACCGTGGACGCCCCGCGCTTTCTGTCCGAGTTCAAGGCGCGCATGGCCCGCATCCTAGGCTAGGCTCGGGATCGAAGCACGCCCATCTGCTCGATGTGGCCGCTGGCGGGCCGACATCTACCGTTCGCCAGCCCGATGGTCCCCGGGGCGGGGAGAGCGCTATAATGCATTCTGCATCTTGGATTGTTACTCCTGTGTGGAGGCATGCCCAAGAGCAATACAACACGGATTGTTACGTAAGGCATGACCGCAATAGCACTGCTATTGGCTATCATGCCTTTTTCTGTGAGTGTTCTTGAAAGGAGGTTCACCATGCTTGCAATTAAAAAGCTTAACAACAACGCGGTTCTTTGCCGTGACGGACAGGGGCGAGATGTCATCGCCATGGGCAGGGGCGTCGGTTTCGGCGGAGATTTTCCTCGAGAGCTCCCTCTTTCTAAAATCGAGCATACGTTTTACGACATTGATCCTAAAGGACAAGATGTCATGAGGGATCTTCCCTCGGATATCGTGATGTTTGCGGCGAAAGTTATGGACATCGTTGCCAACGAACTGCCCTACGACCTCTCGACCAATGCGACGCTGTTCATGGCTGATCACCTGTCGTTTGCCGTTGCGCGAGCCCAAAAGGGGGTCCGCATCGCGATGCCTCTTGCCTATGAAGTGCGGGAGACGTATCCGAAGGAATACAAGGCTGCCCAGTTTATCGTCATGCGACTCGAGAAGGAGCTCGGAGAGCGGCTTCCCAAGGATGAGATTGCCAGTATTGCGATGAATCTCGTGAACGCACGGGTTGTTGAAGCCGTCAAAGCCACGGCCGAGCCCGCAAAGCAGTTCGACGATATGCTCGAGGACGTTATCGAGATTCTCGAAAGCGATTTCCGCATTATTGTCGACCGCGATTCCTTTGATTTCACCCGCTTCGCCACGCATCTGCGGTACCTGTTCAAGCGCATTCAAGCCGGCGAGTCGCTGAACAGCGCCAACATGCAGATGTACAAGAACTTTCGTGAGGAGTTTCCGCAGTTGGCAGAGTGCGTGAAGCATATCGGTTCCTATTGTCGTGAAACGTGGGACGCCACGCTCTCCGAGGAGGAGGAACTCTATCTGATGATCCATCTCAACCGGATCATCTCCAAAAAAGGATTGTAACCCGTAGCCATTCGGGGCATGACCTTTGCCGATTCGAACAGTAAGCCAAGATTGTGCAAAGGAGCCAATGATGGCAAATTACAAAAAGGTGGCAGAGCAGATTCTCTCCACTGTGGGCGGGGCGGAAAACGTGGCTTCGGTTACGCATTGCATGACGCGCCTGCGCTTCAACCTCAAGGATGAAAGCCTCTCGAATGATGAGAAGCTTGAGGACATCTCGTCTATCATCAGCGTCGTGCACGCCGGAGGGCAGGTGCAGCTGGTGGTCGGGCCCACGGTCGACAAGGTCTACGACGAGGTTTGTAAGCAGGGCGGATTCGAGGTCACGGTATCGATTGACGAGGAACTCGATGGCCCTCAGCTTAGCTGGAAGGAGCGCTTGGCGCCCAAGCACCTCTTCAATCAGCTGCTCGATGCCGTGAGCGGCGCTATCACCCCGATCCTTCCGATCTTTTGTGTCGCCGGTATCTTCAAGATGCTCGTTATTCTGTTTGGGCCCGAAGGCGCCGGTTTTATGTCCGAAACGAGCGACCTGTATCGGATCCTTTCCCTGGTGGGCGATGCGGCGTATTACTACTTCCCGGTGTTTGCCGCCTATAGCTCGGCTAAGAAGTTCAAAACGAGTCCTGTGCTGGCACTGCTCATCGCTGTTGTGATGATTTATCCCGACATGCTCGCTATTGTTGAGGACGGAAAGCCTTTCAGCGTCTTCGGCATCCCCATGCAGCTCGTCAACTACACCCAGGCTGTTCTTCCGGTCATCTTGATCACCTGGGCCCAGTCCTATGTTGAGCGCTTCTTTAAGAAGATCTCGCCTGATATGTTGCGCATTCTGATCGTACCCGTGGGTACGGTGCTCGTGATGTTGCCGGTCGCGCTGTGCCTCTGCGGCCCTGCCGTCCAATTTGTCATGGGCCTTGTGGCCGATTTCATCATTTGGCTCGCCTCTGTTGCCGGTCCCGCTGCGACCGCGGTTATCGGCGCATTCTGGAATCTGATCATCGCCACCGGCATGCACGTGCCGATCTATACCGCCATATTGCCCGCCGCGCTCCAGAACGGTTACGACGCCATCTTATACCCCGGCACCGCGGTTGTAGCCTACACCACGCTTGCCATCGCGCTCGCCTATGGCCTGCGCGCTAAGGACAAGGAGAGTCGAGCCACGGGCTGGAACTTGTTCATCACCTATGCCTTCGGTCGCGTGAGTGAGCCCATCATCTACGGCATCCTGTTTCGCGACAAGAAGGCTCTTGCCTGGAACATGATTGGTGGTGCTGTCGGTGGTCTGCTGGTAAGCCTTCTTCATGCCAACGTCTATATCTTCACTGGCGTTGGTTTCCCATGGATGAACGTGCTCATGTTTGCTCAGGATATCATCCCTGGCACCATCGGGTGTCTTGCTGGCGGTGCCGTGACGTTTGCGTTGGCGATGATTTTTGGATTTGAAGGACAGGAGAAGATGCCGTTGAAGTCCAAGAGCGGCGATTCTGAGGCCGTTGAATCCGTCGAGGCATAAGAGGCTACTACACAAATATGCTCCCCAGCCGTTGCGCGGTCCGACCCCTTGGCCGCGCAACGGTACTGTGCTGTTGCGCGGCACTTGCCGAGTCCGTTGCGTTCGACAGTGTGGGCCGGGAATTTGATAGAAAGGACGACACCATAATGTTTAGAGAAGATTTTTTATGGGGCGGGGCTCTGGCTGCAAACCAGTGCGAGGGAGGATGGAACGAAGGCGGTCGCGGTTTAGCCAATTCCGACATGCTGCCGTTTGGCGATCAACGCATGGACGTCATGCGGGGAGACCTTGATCCGCGTGCGTTGGCACCCGACAGCTTCTATCCCGCTCGCAAGGGCATTGATTTTTACCATAGGTACAAGCAGGATATTGAACTGTTTGCCCAGATGGGTTTTAAATGCCTGCGCTTATCAATCGCCTGGAGCCGCATTTTTCCCAAAGGAGACGAAGCCGAGCCCAATGAAGAAGGCCTTGCCTTTTACGAGGATGTTTTTAGGACGTGTCGCGCGCATGACATTGAGCCTTTGGTGACGCTCAACCACTATGATGTCCCCATGCATCTCGTCGATGCGTATGGCGGATGGCGCGATCGCAGGTTGGTCGACCTGTTCGAGCGATATTCGCGTACCGTGTTCGAGCGCTATCGGGGATTGGTCAATTATTGGCTGACCTTTAACGAGATCAACATCATGACGCAGGCGTGCTTTATGGCGGCGGGGATCATCTTCGAGCAAGGGGAGAATCGCTATGCAACGGTTCACACGGCCGTGCACCATGTATTGGTTGCGAGCGCCCGTGCGGTCGGGGCGTGTCATGAACTGTGCCCTGGGGCGAAGATCGGTTGCATGCTCAACGCAGGTGTCTTCTATCCGGCTACATGTGATCCGGACGATGTGCTGGCTGCGCAGGCTGAGAATCGCAGCCATTACATGTTTACCGACGTCCAGGTGCGCGGTGCGTACCCGAGCTATGTTCTCAAGGAATACGCCCGCCATGGTTTTGAGGTGCCCTATCGGGATGATGACCGCGAAGTACTGGCTGCAAACCTGGTCGATTTCGTCTCGTTTTCGTATTACTCGACGCGCGTCGCAAAAGCGCATGCGGAAGGTCAGTTCGATTCGAACCTTCTTCGCTCGGCGCCTAATCCGTATCTAAAACAGGAGCCTTGGGGGAGGTTTATCGACCCCAAAGGGCTGCGCGTCACCATGAATGAAATCTGGGATCGCTATCAAAAGCCGCTGTTCATCGTCGAAAACGGTTTGGGTGCTCCTGATGTGCCGGAAGATTCGGGTGAAATAGAAGACGACTATCGAGTTGAATACCTGCGGGCCCACATCGAGGCGATGAGGGAGACCGTCGAGCTCGACGGGGTGGAACTCATGGGATATACCTGTTGGGGCCCGATCGATTTGGTTTCGGTCGCCACAGGACAGATGCGTAAGCGCTACGGGTTTATCTATGTCGATCGAGACGATAGCGGTGCGGGCTCGTTTGAGAGACGTAAAAAGAAAAGCTTCGAATGGTACCGACGCGTAATAGCAAGCAATGGCGAAGACCTTGCGTAATAACGTTAAGATGGACAAATGCGCCCGTTGGGGGAATAGTCGTGCCACTTCGCTTGACAACAGGCTAAACTAGCTATTAAACATTTACTATTCTGTTTAGATTGAATTTGCGGTCGTTTAGTTGCCGAGCCACGGGGCGGTCAAGCCACGATGCTCGGCCGCGACCGATGCTAGGGGGAACGATGGCTAAAGCAAGCGTCCGCGAGATCAGCCGCATTACCGGCTTTTCGCCCGCAACCGTGTCCAACGCGCTCAACCGCAAGCGCAGCGTGAGCGAGGAGACCGCCAAGGTCATCCTGGAGTGCGCGCAGTCGCTTGGCTATCAGCAGTCGACGCAGCTCGAGAGCATCCAGTTTGTGCTTGCGCGCAAGACGGGCGCCATCCTGGACGAGAGCACCTTCCATCCCGCGGTCATCGAGGGCGTGGAGCGCCAGGCGCGTCGCCACGGCATGAGCACGAGCTTTGTCTCGCTCGACTTTAGCGACCTGGACGCCGTGCGCCCGCAGGTCGAGGGCCTGATCGCCGACCCGTCGGCCGCCATCGTGCTGATGGGTACCGAGCTGGGTGAGGAAGACTATGCCTTGTTCGCCAACGCTGCCGCCCACTTGATCGTGCTCGATGGCTGGAGCGATCGTCAGTACTTCGATGCCGTAGTCATCGCCAACACCGATTCGGTGCTGCGTGCCGTGGATTACCTTATCGAGAAAGGCCACAGGCAAATCGGCTATCTGGCGGGCGACCTTCGGATCCGCAACTTTAAGGACCGCGAGCGCGGCTATCGCCAAGCGCTTGAGGACGCGGGCCTCGAGGCCAATCCGGCATGGCGTGTCACGTTGGGCACCACGCTCGAGGGTGCCTATCGCGACATGGGCGTGTGGCTCGACAACGTCTCGCGCGACGATCTGCCGACGGCTTTCTTTGCCGAGAACGACGTGCTCGCCGTGGGCGCCATGCGCGCGTTCAACGAGCACGGTATTCGCGTGCCCGAGGATGTCTCGATCATCGGCTTTGACGACCTGTCTTTGGGCGCCTTCTCCAACCCGCCGCTCACCACGGTGCATGTTCCCAAGCACGAGGTGGGCGAGATCGCGGTGCGTCGCCTGGTGGGCAACATCCGCAACCCCAAGAGCTATACCTGCAAGACGGCCGTGTCGACCTACTTTGTCGAGCGCCAGAGCGTGTGCGAGATCTAGGCGAAGAAAACGCCGGGGCGCAGGGCGGCAAAGCTCGCTAAGGCAGCCATATCTAACGCTACTAAGAGAGGGTCCTTCGGGGCCCTCTTTTTGTTTCCCTTGTATGTTCAGTTTGTTTACATACCGTTTAGGCTGATTTCTCTACCGTTTACGGGACTTTCGCGCTAGACTATTAAACAAAAGAGTAAAACATTTAGTAAACAGAACAAAACGAAACATGCGTCTGTTTACTGAACATGTGATTAGGGGAGGACGTACATGGACAAGATCAAGCTCGGCTTTGTGCCCACGCGCCGCAGCATCTTTAGCGCGCCGGACGCAATCAAGTATCGCGGCCTGACGGCTGATCGCCTGCGCGAGATCGGCGTCGACATCGTGGATATCGACGACATCAATGACGAGGGCCTGCTGTTCGACGACAGCCACATTGAGCCTATCGTCAAGAAATTCCGCGCCGAGGGCGTCGATGGCATTATGCTGTGCCACGCCAACTTTGGCACCGAGTACGTTTGCGCTCGCCTTGCCCGCGAGCTCGGCCTGCCCGTGCTGCTGTGGGGCCCGCGCGACGAGCGCCCCGAGCCCGACGGCACGCGCCTGCGCGATAGCCAGTGCGGTCTGTTCGCCACCGGCAAGGTCCTGCGCCGCTTCCAGGTTCCCTTCACCTACATGACCAACTGCCGCCTGACCGACCCCGAGTTCGAGCGCGGCGTTTGGGACTTTTTGGCCGTTTGCAACGTGGTCAAGACCTTCAAGCACACCCGCATCCTGCAGATGGCCACCCGTCCATTCGACTTCTGGTCGACCATGTGCAACGAGGGCGAGCTGCTCGAGAAGTTCAACATCCAGCTTTCGCCTATCCCCATGACCGAACTTGTCCAGGCTGTGCGCGACGCCCAGGCCGACGAGCAGGCCATGGCCGCCATGCTTGCCCACATCAACGACAGCTTTGAGATCTGCATCCCCGAGGACAAGGTCCCCGCGGTCGCCGGTCTTGCCATCGCCATGAAGCGCTTGGTCGAGAAGTATGGCTGCAACGCCGGTGCCATTCAGTGCTGGAACGCTCTGCAGGACGAGCTGGGCATTATGCCCTGCGCCGCCAACGCCATCCTCAACGAGATGGGCATTCCTATCGTATGCGAGACCGATATCCACGGCGCCATCACCGCGCTGATGGTCGAGGCCGCCGACCTGGGCCGTCACCGCGGCATGTTCGCCGACTGGACCGTGCGCCATCCCGATAACGAGAACGGCGAGCTGCTGCAGCATTGCGGCCCCTGGCCCTGCAGCTGCGCGGCCGTCAAGCCCAAGCTCACCTACCCGCTGGCTTTCGATCACCCCGGCGCGCTGACGGCCGAGGCCAAGCACGGCGACCTCACCCTTGCCCGCTTTGACGGCGACAACGGCGAGTACTCGCTGCTGCTGGGCAATGCCCGCGGCATCGACGGCCCGGCCGGCATGGGCACCTACCTGTGGGTCGAGGTCGACAACCTCAAGCGCCTCGAGGCCAAGATCGTCGAGGGCCCCTACATCCACCACTGCGTCGCTATTCACGCCAACGTGGTGCCGGTGCTCTACGAGGCGTGCAAGTACATCGGCATTGCCCCCGACTTATACGACCCGATTGAAGAAGACGTCAAAGCCTACCTGCGAGGAGAGTAGAAATGGCAACTATCGAAGAGCTTGAATCCCTGCGTTGGGACCTTCGCCGCGATTGCGTCGATATCATCATGGCTGGCGCCGGCGGCCATATCGGCGGCGACATGTCGGTGATCGACGCCCTCATGACCCTCTACGCCAACCATCTCAACATTTCGCCCGAGACCGTCGACGATCCCAACCGCGATCGCTTCGTGCTCTCTAAGGGCCACGCCATGGAGGCTTACTACGCGGTGCTCTGCCACGAGGGCTATCTTGACCTCGACGACGTCAAGGCCCGCTTCTCCAAGTTCGGCAGCCCCTACATCGGCCACCCCAACAACAAGCTCAAGGGCATCGAGATGAACTCGGGCTCGTTGGGTCACGGCCTGCCCGTGGCCGTGGGCATGGCGCTCGCCGGCAAGATGGACGGCCGCGACTACCGCGTCTACACCATCATGGGCGACGGCGAGCTTGCCGAGGGCTCGGTCTGGGAGGGCGCCATGAGCGGCGGCAACTACCAGCTCGATAACCTGTGCGCGCTCGTGGACCGCAACCGCCTGCAGATCAGCGGCAGCACCGAGGACGTTATGAAGCAGGACTCGCAGGAGGAGCGCTGGGCGGCCTTCGGATGGAACGTGCTCTCCATTCCGGGCAACGACGTCCGGGCCATCGACGCCGCGCTGACGCTTGCGGCCGAGACCTGCGGCAAGCCCACGGTCATCATCCTCAACACGGTGAAGGGCTATGGCTCGCCTGTTATGGAGGACAAGGCCGCCTGGCATCATCACCTGCCCAACGATGAGGAATATGCCCAGATTATCGCCGATTTCGCTGCCCATAAGGAGGCTATCAATGGCTAACAAGATCGCCAACCGCAAGGTTATCTGCGACACGCTGCTCGAGGCCGCCGCAACTGACAAGGACATCGTCGTCCTGTGTTCCGACTCCCGCGGCTCTGCATCGCTCACGCCGTTCTTTGACCAGTATCCCCAGCAGTCCATTGAGGTCGGCATCGCCGAGCAGGACCTGGTGAGCATCGCCGCCGGTATGGCCTCGTGCGGCAAGAAGGCCTGGGCCGCCTCGCCGGCGTCCTTTGTGACCACGCGTTCGTATGAGCAGTGCAAGGTCGACGTTTCGTACTCCAACACCAACGTCAAGCTCATCGGCATCTCGGGCGGCGTGTCCTACGGCGCTTTGGGCATGAGCCATCACTCCGCGCAGGATATCGCCGCCATGAGCGCGATTCCCAACATGCGCGTGTATCTGCCGAGCGACCGCTTCCAGACCGCCGAGCTCGTGCGGGCCCTGGTCGCCGATAACAAACCGGCCTACATCCGCGTGGGCCGCAACCCGGTCGAGGACGTGTACACCGAGGACGAGTGCCCGTTCCAGATGGATCGCGCCACCTGGGTACGCCGCGGCACCGATGTAACGCTCGTCGCTACCGGCGAGATGGTCCGCCATGCCGTGGACGCTGCCGACCTGCTGGCCGAGCAGGGCATCTCGGCAACGGTACTCGACATGTACTGCGTCAAGCCGCTCGACGCCGAGGCCGTGATTGAGGCCGCCGGTGCCACGCGCGCCGTCGTGACCGTCGAGGAGCACAGCCCCTTCGGCGGTCTGGGCTCTATGGTCGCGCAGGTGGTGGGCGAGCATTGCCCGCGCCCGGTCAAGTGCCTCTCCCTGCCCGACGCGCCGGTCATCACCGGCACGAGCCCCGAGGTCTTTGCACACTACGGCCTGACGGGTGTCGGAATCGCCAAGACCGTTGCCGAATTCCTGCCCGCAGAGTAATTGGAATGTGACAAAGGGACCGTCCCTTTGTCACATTCGTTTTGAAAGGGGTGGCCATGGGCCGCTACATCATCGGAATCGATCAATCCACGCAGGGCACCAAGGCGCTGCTGGTAGACGAGGGCGGCCATCTGATTCATCGTGCCGACCGTTCGCATCGCCAGATTGTCAACGAGGCCGGCTGGGTAAGCCATGATCCGGCCGAGATTGCCACCAATGTGCTGGCCGTGGCGCGTGCCGTGGTGGAGGAGACCGGGGTCGATCCGGCCGACGTCGCCGGCATCGGCATCTCCAACCAGCGCGAGACCACCGTTGCATGGAACCGCACGACGGGCGAGCCACTGTGCGACGCCGTGGTGTGGCAGTGCGCCCGCGCCCGCGAGCTGTGCGACGAGCTGACCGCGCGCGAGGGTGTGGCCGAGCTGGTGCGCGACACGACGGGTCTGGTGCTCTCGCCCTACTATCCGGCGGGCAAGATGGCCTGGATCCTTGCGAACGTTCCCGCTGCTGCCGAGGCCGCGGCGGCAGGCGAGCTGTGCCTGGGCACCATCGATGCCTGGGTGGTCTGGACGCTCACGGGCGGCGCAGAGTTTCGCTGCGACTGGTCCAATGCCAGCCGCACGCAGCTCTTTGACCTGCGCCGTGGCTGCTGGAGCGAGCCGGTGTGCGAGGCCTTTGGCGTCGACGTGGCCTGCCTGCCGCAGGTGACCGATTCCGATGGCCTGTTCGGCATGACGGATCTGGGCGGCTTTTTGCCAGCGCCCGTGCCCATTCACGGCGTGCTGGGCGACAGCCACGCGGCCTTGTTCGCGCAGGGCTGCCACAGCCGCGGTATGGCTAAGGCAACCTATGGCACCGGCAGCTCGGTCATGATGAACGTCGGCGACGAGTTCGTCGCCAGCTCGCACGGGCTCTCGAGCTCGCTCGCATGGCGTATGGACGGCGTGACCGAGTACGTGCTCGAGGGCAACGTGAGCTACGCCGGTGCTGTCAAGACGTGGCTGCGCGACGATCTGGAGCTCATCAATAACCCCGAGGAAGTTACCGACCTGTGCTACGCCGCCAATCCGGCGAGCCGCGTCTACTTTGTGCCGGCGTTTACCGGTTTGGGCGCGCCGCACTGGGCGAGTGACGCCGAGGGCTGCGTCTTTGGCATGACGCGTACCACGGGTCGCGCGGAGTTCGTAAAAGCTGCAGACGAATCGATTGCCTATCAAATCTTTGACGTAATTGACGCAATGGTCGAGGATTCTGGCGCGGCACTTGCCGAGCTTCGCGTTGACGGCGGTCCCACGCGCGACGCGTACCTGATGCAGTTTGAGAGCGACTTGGTTGGCTCGCCCATCCGCATCGCGAGCAATGACGAGATGAGCGGCCTGGGCGCGGCCTGGGCCTGCGGTATTGCGCTGGGCATGTACACGCGCGATGTCGTCGACGTCTACGGCGCCCGCGGCATCGTGGAGCCGTCGATGCCCGCCGACGAGCGCGCCAAAAAGATCGCCGGCTGGCGCCACGCCGTGAAATCAACGATTGCCTACACAGCCTAGAATGGTTTTTCTGGGACGGGGATTAAAAAATCATTGGTCCTCGTCCCAGGTAGTCAATTTGGGACGGGGCTTTTTTGACTGGTATGATTGGTGCGACCATTCGAACCAGCTAAAAGAGCCCGTCCCAATTTGACTATCGGGAGGATCTGCCATGGAGCGCATCGCGAGCTTTTCCGTTGACCATCTGCTGCTTGAGCCCGGCGTGTATGTGAGCCGCATCGACCGCGATCCGGCGACCGGCGCCGCCGTCACCACGTTTGACCTGCGCCTGACCACGCCCAACAAGGAGCCGGTCATGAACACGGCCGAGTGCCACACCATCGAGCACCTGGGCGCGACGTTCCTTCGCAACCATGCCGAGTGGTCGAGTCGCATTGTCTACTTTGGCCCCATGGGCTGCCGCACGGGTTTTTACCTGGTCGTGTTTGGTGAGGTGACGAGCGAGGAGATTCTGTCGCTCGTGCGTGAGCTGTTCGAGTTTGTCGCCGGCTTTGAGGGCGATGTCCCCGGTGCCGCTCCCGAGGAGTGCGGTAACTATCTGGACCAGAACCTCCCCATGGCAAACTGGCTCGCACGCCGCTACCTCGACCGCGACCTGGCCGATATCGACGAGAAGCACCTGCATTATCAGCAGGCGTAAGGGCTTTATCGCCTAAAACGCACGGATTGGGCGCCTTCGCTTATGCGGGGGCGCCTTTTTGTTGAGTGGTCAGGACGAGCGTTCAAAATCGCTCATGTTTGTTCTAGAATGTTCGTATAGTCACATTTACGAACAGGAGTGAACATGCATATCTACCCTGTCTCTGATCCCGAGTTCAAGTCCTATGGCCGCGTGTGGGATGACGTTCCGACCAGCCTGACCGCTCCACTCGTCGAGGCACTCGCGGCTACGTCCATCCCCGAGGGCAGCAAATACGTGGCCTCCGCGCCCGAGCTCGAGCAGGTTGAGGGCGCCGACACGCTCGGCCTGCTCATGTACGGCGGCCGCCCCTTCCAGCTCGGCTGGTGCAACGGCCACAACACACGACTCAACTGTCTGGAGTATCACCGCGCGAGTGAGTTTAACCTGGGCGCCCGCGACTTTATCCTGCTCGTGGCGCATCGCTGGGAGATCGAGGACGGAAAGCTCGATACCGCGTTCGTCAAGGCGTTCCGCGTGCCGGCGGGCAAGGTTGTCGAGGTCTTCAACACCACGCTCCACTACACGCCGTGCATGGTCGATGAAAGCGGCTTCCAGGTGATGGTGGCGCTGCCCGCCGGTACCAACGGTCCGCGCCCCGAGGCCGCAACCGACATGCCTGCCGCCGGTGACAGCTACTGCTACTGGAAGGCCGACAAGTGGGTCCTCTGCCATGCTGACAGCCCCAAGGCAGCCGAAGGCGGCTACGTGGGCCTCATCGGCAAAAACCTCGACATCACCTGCGACTAGAATCTTCCATCTCAATCTGTAACATCTAGCGGGCTAAATCGTCTCTACCTGTTACAGATTTAGACAAACTGCAGAGGACAGGCCGAACAATTTCAATCTGTAACACCGGGCCCGGTTTTGGCTGCCTACCTGTTACAGATCGAGACAAACGGGCCCCAGCCATCACAAAGGTGACTGTCCCCTTTGCGGTGGTTGGGGCAGGCGGGTATCAAAAAGTGTCAGACGGGACGGTTGCCGGGCGCCTGCGCACGAAAAGAAGTGTCGACCCGCGCTGTTGTCGTTGAGTGGCACCCCGTTTGCGGGGATACTGAAACCACGACAAGCAGCGTATGAAAGGATCGATGCATGGCTTTCCGTAATGACTTCCTGTGGGGCGGCGCAACGGCTGCCAACCAGTGCGAGGGCGCCTACGACGTGGACGGCCGCGGTCTGGCCAACGTGGACGTGGCTCCGCACGGCCCCGAGCGCTATGCGGTGGTCTCCGGCCAGCGCAAGATGCTCGACTTCGAGGACGGCTATTACTATCCTGCGCAGACCGGCATCGATTTCTATCACCATTACAAGGAGGACATCGCCCTCCTTGCCGAGATGGGCTTTAAGACCTTCCGTATGAGCCTGGCCTGGACCCGCATCTTCCCCAACGGCGACGAGACCGAGCCCAACGAGGCTGGCCTGGCCTTCTACGAGGATGTGTTCCGCGAGTGCCAGGCGCACGGCATCGAGCCGCTCGTGACCATCACGCACTTCGACTGCCCGATTCATCTCATCAAGGAGTACGGCGGCTGGCGCAACCGCAAACTCATCGACTTCTACAAGAACCTCGCGACCACGATCTTCACCCGCTACAAGGGTCTGGTGAAGTACTGGCTTACCTTTAACGAGATCAATATGATCCTGCACTTGCCGTTTATGGGTGCCGGTCTGGTCTTTGAGGAGGGCGAGAACAAGGAGGCCGTCGAGTACCTGGCCGCCCACAACGAGCTCGTCGCCAGCGCGTGGGCAACCAAGATCGCCCACGAGATCGACCCTGAGGTCAAGATCGGCTGCATGCTCGCCGCAGGTAGCTACTACCCCTACAGCTGCCGTCCGGGCGATGTACGCCAGGCGCAGCTCGATAACCAGGACAACTACTTCTTCGTCGACGTCCAGAGCCGCGGCTACTACCCGGCCTATGCCGTCAAGAAGCTCGAGCGTCTAGGCATCGATGTGGGCATGACCGACGAGGACCGCGAGATCCTGGCCGCCAACACCGTCGATTTCATCAGCTTTAGCTACTATAGCACCCGCTGCTCTGCCGGTGCCGACAACCCCGATGTCGAGAGGACCCAGGGCAACGCCTTCGCCGGCGCCAAGAACCCCTACCTGCAGGAGAGCCAGTGGGGCTGGGCCATCGATCCACTGGGCTTTCGCATCACCCTTAACGACCTGTACGACCGTTATCAGAAGCCGCTGTTTGTGGTCGAGAACGGTCTGGGCGCCAAGGATGTTGTCGAGGAGGATGGTTCCATCAACGACGACTACCGTATCGACTACCTGCGCCAGCATATTGCCGCGATGCGCGACGCGGTGACCGAGGACGGCGTTGACCTGCTGGGCTACACCACCTGGGGCCCGATTGACCTGGTCTCGGCTGGCACGGGCGAGATGTCCAAGCGCTACGGCTTTATCTATGTGGATCGCGACGACGCCGGCAACGGCACCCTCAAGCGTTCCAAGAAGAAGAGCTTCAACTGGTACAAGCACGTCATTGAAACGAATGGTGAGGACCTTTCCTAAGGAAGCTGAGACACTCAACTTCATAGCCTCCTAATCAAGGCGCCCGGCGAGCAGTTAATGCTCGCCGGGCGCCTTGCCGTCTGCGGATTTTGGGACATGCGGCCCGCTTTTTCGACCCATCTGTCGGTACACTAAAAGCACTATGGGTACCCGCGAGCGACATATCGGCCACGCGGCCGCCCGGACCGCGCCGGTTGCGGATCCCAGGGGCGGCAGGCTCTTCGCCATGCCGCGATTCCTTGTTGGCATAACACATCAGGTGTACCGTCATCGCGTCTTTGCTATCGCCGGCGCCATCACCGCGCTGTTCCTCATGCTTTTGGCGGTCTTGCCGGCGCTGTTCGCCTTCGACCCCAAACTTTCTAACGTCGTGCTCGCCTATAGCGAGGTGTCCGAAGAGGTCGTGGATGCGCTCGTCCACTCGAGCTCTCTCCCGCTGCTTGTAGCCGCAATTGTATTTTCGATCTGGGGCGTATCGGTCTATCTGCGCTGTTTGGACTATGTGTTGCGCCGCCGCCTTGTTGCCATCGCCACCATCTGCGCCCTGTGGATGATCGAAGTCATTCTCAAGTACAAGTCGTTCACGCCGTTCTATGCCACCGTGCTGTGGTACCTGTACTACGTGCCCATGACGCTCATCCCGCTGCTCTACCAGCTGTGTGGCCTGCGCCTTGCGGGCCTGGAGCAACGCCGCCTGGGTCGCCGCTACCGTGCTGCGCTGTGGCTTGTGGCCATCCTGCTTATCGGATTTGTGCTCACCAACGATTTTCACCAGCAGGTCTTCCGCTTTGACCGTACAAGCGACACCTGGAGCAACGATTACACGTACGGCTGGGGTTATTTCGCCGTTCTCGTGTGGACGGCCTTTGACTTCGTGGCCTTTTTTATCCTGGTTGGTCGGTCCTCGTCCTTTCGCATCCAACGTTTCTCGGGCACGGCAGCGCTCGTGCTGCTGGGTGGCGCTTTCTTTGCCATCTCATATGCTCTGCGCGTGCCCTGGGCATGGAGGCTCAACTTTTCGCTTGTCTATTGCGTCCTGTGCGTGGTGGCGATGGAAATCTGTCTCGATTGCGGTGTCATTCCGTCGTATCACGACATCGCCGGCATTTTCGGCACCTTGCCGCTTGACCTCAAAGTTCTAACGCGCGACCTGCAGGAAGTCTATGCCACGCCAGTGTCAAAGCCAATGCCGGTGGGCGTGCGCGAGGAGCTGCGGGTCCAGGAGCACGGGCGTGCCCATGCCTTTGCCGTGGCGTCCGATCCCGATGTGATGTACCGTGCCTTTCCGCTGCTGGGTGGATCGGCGCTGCTTGCCCAAGACGTGTCGGAGCTCAACGAGCTTAACCGTGAGCTGGCACATCGTCGCATGGAGTTGCAGCGTCAAAACGAGCTGCTCGCCGCCGACTACGACCTTAAGACGCATTTGGCAGATCAAGAGGCCGAGACCTTGCTGGTCCAAGACGTGGACCAGGCGCTTGCCCGCGCGCTCGAAGGGATGTACGACCTGCTGGGCTCGCTGCCGCCGTTGACTGACGAAGCGTCTTCGCACGAGCGCTACCGCATGCTCCAGCGCGCCAAGATGCTCGTCGCCTATTGCAAGCGCAAGGGGTCGCTCACGTTGGCACAGCACGGGGAGAGCGGTTTTGATCGCGACCGCATTCAGCTCATCGCCAACGAGCTCGCAAGCGACCTGCGCACCATCGATATCGATTGCGCCTCGATTATCGCCATACGGCGCCCGTTGCACGCCAGTACGGTAAGCGCCCTGTACGACTGCGTGTATGACTTTGCGTTTTTTGCCTACACCACCGACCATCCGGCGCTTATGTATCACTTGGGCGACCATGACCGATGCAGTGTCGAGCTGCGCGCCACGCTTTTTTCCAACGATGATGCAGATCTTTCGCAGACGCCCGCTGCGCAAGAGCTCGAAAGCGCTCTGCAAGGGCGCAACGTGGCATACCGCCTTGAGGGCGAGCCCGGCCAGCTGCGCATGATCGTCTTGATGCCGAGGGCGGGTGAGTGACGATGCAGATTTCGCTCATCCTTCCCCAAATCGTTGCGCTCGATGTTGTCTTTGCCCTGGCTGCGTGTCTGCAGACGATCCACGTCCCGCTCATCTCATCGCGCCGCTCGTCCTATAACCGTAAGGTGATTTGCGCCTACGAGGCGAGCCTCGTGGTTCACCTGGTGGTTTCGGCGCTTATCCTGTTCGCGTCGTCTGGCTCGTATCTGGTGGCGCCGCTTGATGCTTGCGCCGGGGCAATGGGCGGAGTGCTGTGGCTCAATGCCGCAATCTTTGCCTATGGCGTGGTGCTTATGGTGCGCTATCGTCGCCCCGTCATGCTGGTCGAGCTGCTGCTTGTTGTCGCCGTTACACCGCCGGTGGTTTTTGCCATGGGCTCGACGTGGACCGTTGTCCTTATCGCAGAGGGAGCGTTCTTCCTGTTCCGTTCCATCGCGGCGCTCTTGATGGACGTCCGTAACCGCCAGGAGGATATCACCGCGTTCTCGACGATCGAGACCATCAACGTGATTCCCGTGGGCATCCTGTATCTGGACCCGAGGGGCCGTCCGCTGCTCATGAACCGCTGCATGCGCAAAAACCTGGTGGAACTTCATATGCCCACCGATCTAGGTGACATGAGCGGCACATGGAACGACCTGCGCAAACTTAGCATGCAAATGCCCGAAAGCAGCGCTAATCGCGCCCATATCGACCTTGATCGCTTTGGTAGGGATCGCGCCGTGGTCGAGATCTCTCCTTCCGAGATTCGTCTGTTCGTGCGTGACTCCGTTACGGTCTCGGGCCGTCCGTTCGAGCGCGTCGTCGGCCTGGACGTGACGGAATACGCACACGCCTACGACCGCCTGGCGCAAGCCAACCACCTGCTTGAGCTTGCGGGCCAAGAGCTCCAGGCCCAGATCGAAGAAGTTAAAAAGGTTGCCGACAATGCGGCCTACCTACGTATGCGTGCCCGCGTGCACGACGTGATCGGGCAGCGCCTGTCCATTCTTCATCGCTATTTGGAGGAGGGACGTCTGGACGATGAGTCGCTCGAGCAGATTGACCCGTTGCTGCGCTCAATCGCCGCCGATTTGTGCAGTGGCGGTGCCAGCGAGCCTGCAGAGCAGCTGGGTGATATCGTCCATGCTTTTGGCCTGGTGAGTGTGCAGATCGATGTTGAGGGTGTGCTGCCCGAGGACGCGCGTGTCGCCGCCGCATTTTTGCAGATTATCCGCGAGGCCTCGACCAATGCCACCAAGCATGCGCAGGCACATCGGGTCCACGTGCGTCTGTGGCAGGAGGGGGCGGATGCTGGAGCCGTCGCGCGCATGACGATTTCTAACGACGGGTCCCCGGCCCCCGTATCGTATCGCGAGGGAACGGGTATCCCAGGTATGAGGCATGTCGCACAAGATCTGGGTGGCAGCCTAGAGGTCCACGCCGCCCCGCCCTTTACGCTTGCGGTGTCCATTCCGCTTAACGCCAACGACACGTCCCAAAGGAGAAGCTCATGATCCGCGTCCTTATAGTCGAAGACCAGGCCATTCTGCGCGAGAGCCTGGCACGCTCCGTTGGTGACCAGCCCGATATGACCGTCGTCGCCGCGATTGCCGCCGCCACCGAGGCCTTGGGCGTCGCACTCAGGGAGCGCCCGGACATGATACTGATGGACGTGTGCACCGAACACGATTCAAACGGCATCGTGGCGGCGGCGCGCATCAAGGAGCAGCTGCCCGAGTGTCGCATCATTATCATGACGGGCATGCCCGAGATCACCTTTGTCGATCAGGCTCGCGAGGCGGGCGTCGATAGCTTTGTGTACAAGAACGTCGGTATCGACGAGCTGTTCGCTGTGATGCGCTCCACGCTGGCGGGCTATTGCACGTTTCCCAAGCCGCCCGAGAGCATTTTTTCGGGCACGGCGGCTCTCGACGATGTCGAGCTATCGATTTTGCGCCTTGCCTGCGAGGGCAAAAGTCGTCGCGAGATCGCGGCCGAGCTGTTTATGAGCGAGGGCACCATCAAGCGCCGCATTTCGGAGATCCTGAGCAAGACTGGCTACGACAACATCATGCGTCTTGCCGTGCATGCGGTGACCGAAGGCAGTATCGTCCCCAATATGGAGCGCCCGTAGTCGGTGCGCCGCCCGTGCTCCAACGCCAAAGATAGGCCGCCCGCCGTTTCGCATCTAAAAACGGCGGGCGGCCTGCTTGTATGGGCAGTGCTGTCGGCATAAAGCGGCGGGGCCGCAGGATTATCTCCTGCGGTCCCGCCTGACATGTGCGCGGATGTGTCCGCCAATCCGCGGCTATCGGTGTCTGCCGTTACGCGATGGTTGCGCTGTAAGAGGCGACGTCCTCGTAGGAATCGGTCAGGTAGGCGTCGATGCCGATGGTCGTATTGACCAGGTCGTCAAGGCTGTCAAGCTCGCCGTTCGAGAACGTGAATTCCTCGGTGGCGTTGGTGCCGGGCATCAGGTGAGCCGAGAACCAGGGTTCCTTCATGGTGCCGTTGACGTTGGTCTTGCCGGAAGGAGCGTAGAAGGTCAGGTCCTTGTCGCTCTTGTTGGTGATGTTGACGACAAAGCCGATGTCGCCCCAGTCGTCCTTGAACTTCTCGGTGATGGTGATGGTGCACAGATCGTCATCGGCGACGGTGACGGCGGGGGAGATTTCGACGCTCTGGACATCGTCGTCTTCGACGGCCTCATCGATCTCATCTTCCTTCTCGGCCGCCTCGCGATCCTTCTTCACCGTACCGGACAGGTCCTTGTCGGACTTGGTGAAGATAAACTTGTCGCCGTCCACCTCCAGGACGAGCTTGTCGTCCTTGAGCTTCAGATCGTGCGATTCATCTTCGGCGGTGACGGTTGCGGTGGTGGCGTCCTTGGCCTCCCACTTAAGGTCGACAACCTCAAGGAACAGGTCGAGGGTGCCCGTGCCGTCCTCATCGAGGATCAGGATGCAGTTGACGCCCCACTCTTCGAGCATATCCATGTACTCATCGGTGAGCTCTTCGCCATCCAAGGTTCCACCCGAGTACTGCCAGCTGCCGACGAAGTTGGCCTTGGGGTCTTTGCCGCCGCCGCTGCAGCCCGTCAGGGCAAAGGCGAGCGCCAGGACGCATGTCAGAAATGCGAGTACGGACTTTTTGAACGTTGTCTTCATGGTGTCCTCCTTCTTGTGTGAAAGCCCATAGAAGCAAATGCGGGGGTGGCGGACCCCCCGCCAATTACCAGATAGAGGGGTTAGGGCCTGGGCGTTCCACAGTTGCTGCAGAACTTGCCACCGTTTTCGCTGCCGCAGTTGGGGCAGAACCACTTGGTCGGTGCCGGGGCGGGTGCGGGACTGCCACACTCGGGGCAGAACTTGCCGGTGTTGGTGGCACCGCAGCTGCAGGTCCACGTGCCGGCCGCGGGGGCAGCGGCAGGAGCCGGTGCGGGGGCGGGTGCCGGAGCTGGCTGTGGGGCAGCCTGCTGCTGTGCCTGGCCGGCGGCGAACAGCTGGCTGGCGTTCATGCCGCCCATGCCGCCCGCCATGCCCATGCCCATAAAGCCGGCCATCGCGCCGTTGGGGTTGGCGGCTGCCGCGCGCATCGCATCGCTCTGGGCGCTGGCGATGTTGGCGGCTGCCATGGTGGGATCGCGCATGACCGCGGCCTTCTGCAGGTCCTTGATCATCTGCTCGTCTTCTTGCGAGGCGGCGATGGAGTTGACGCCAAAGCTCACGATTTCGACGCCGCGCAGGTCGCGCCAGTCGGCCGAGAGGACCTCGTTGAGCGCGCGGGCGAGCTCGGTGGTGTGACCGGGGATGGCGCTGTAGCGAATGCCCATCTCCGAGATCTTGGCAAAGGCGGGCTGCAGGGCGGTGAGCAGCTCTGACTTAAGCTGGCTGTCGATCTTATCGCGCGTGTAGCTATCGGTCACGTTGCCGCACACGTTGGTGTAGAACAGCAGCGGGTTGGTGATGCGGTACGAATACTCGCCGTTGCAGCGAACGGAGATGTCGACGTCCAGGCCAATGTTGTTATCGACTACGCGGAAGGGCACGGGAGAGGCGGTGCCGTACTTGTTGCCGATGATCTCCTTGGTGTTGATGAAGTAGACGCGCTGGTCTTTGCCCGCGTCGCCGCCAAAGGTAAAGCGGCTGCCGATATTGGCAAAGGTTTCCTTGATGGAGTCGCCCAGGTTGCCGCTGAAGACGCTCGGCTCGCTGCCGGTGTCAAAGACGAACTCGCCGGGCTCCAGCGCGACCTCGATGATCTTGCCGTTTTGCACCACGAGCATGCCCTGGCCGTCGTTGACGGCGATGACGGAGCCGTTGGAGATGACGTTGTCCTCGCCGCGCGTGTTGGAGCTGCGGCCGCCGGTGCGCTTGCTGCCCTTGCAGGCCAAGACATCAGCGGGCATCGATTCGCAATAGATAAATTCCTTCCACTGGTCGGCCATGACGCCGCCGGCAGCTCCCAATCCAGCTTTCAAGAGTCCCATGGTGATCTTCCTTTCTCGTCAAAGGCCGGGTGGTATTGGTCAGAATGGCTAATCGTCCTTGTTGTCCTTCATGACAACGGTGGTCTCGGTGTGGCTGAAGGTGTCGTGCTTCTCGGTCAGGTCGAGGTCTCCGCAGTAGTAATCGGCGTGGGTGGCCTCGTTGGCTGTCTTGAGCTGGCCTACCAGCAGCACGTCCGCGATGATTACGATGATCAGCGGTGCGACGATGTTGATGAGGATGCCCTCGACATCGAAGGTGAGGTAGTCTGGATTGAAGGCGTTCTCACCCATGAAGAGGATCTGGGAGAGGACAAACCCGATCACAAAGAACAGCACCGAGGCGATGGCGAGCTTGGGCTTGGAACAGGGGAGCTCGCCGACCATGCGGCCGGTCTGGCCGTTCATAGCAAACAGGTAACTCTTGCCGTTCCACGAGGTAGAGAGCATCCACACGGGGAACAGGGCATAATCGTTTTCTTCCCAGGTGTAGTCGAGCTGCTTGCTTTCGACTGCGGCGTCGTCGTATTCGTCGACGACGGTCTCGCGCAGGGCCGAAATTGTACTTTCTTCCATACGACGCTCGGCGCGCGCCTTGCAGGTTTCGCAATCCTCGTCATAGCGGTTGGCGATGTAGCCGGGCATATACGCGACCGAAAACGGGCGCAGCGCGTCGTAGTCAAACGGCTCGATGGCGTCCATATGGCCGTCGGGCATCTTGGACGATCCGTCGACGGGCACGCGCTCAAACGAGATATTGCCCTTACGGTAGGCGTCGTAGTGGTCGGTGGTCGTGACGGTGCGGTCGGATTCCTCGGTTACAGTCTCGTTGGTCGCATCGAAGTGCACTTCGCCGTCCACGTGGGCACCGTAGAGCCAAAACGGCACGTAGACACCTTGGACTTCGTCGATGTGGTTGCCGGTGACAAAGCTCTTGGGCAGCAGGATCTTGCCCTTGTAGTGGTCTTTGAGCGCGGCCATGACATCGTCGCGTCCGAGCTTAAACGGAATCACCAGGTCGGGTGAGAAGTCGCCCGAGAGCTGGCCGGGTGCCACGGCAGAGTTGCCGCAGTATGGGCAGGTGGTAACGGCGACGGTGCCGTCCGAGACCAGCTCGGCACCGCACGATGAGCAGATGTAGCCGGCGTTTTGAGCCAGCTCCTGCACGGCATCGTCGACAGCAGGCTTGGGGGCCGCGGCTGCGGCATCGGCTTTGGCATCTGCCTTGTCCTGGCGCTCGCGATAGAGGGCCTCGACTTCTTCGACTTCAAAACGCGAATCGCAGTAGTCGCAGACGAGCTTTTGCTCGGCACTGGCAAAGTGAAGGGGACCGCCACACGCGGGGCACTGATAGTTGACGCTCTCAAAGGCCATGATCGGTCCTTTCCGTGCCGGAGGCTATGCGCCGATGGCGCCGCCGCAGTATTCGCAGCGCCCACTGGCATCGGGAATGGTGGTTGCGCCGCAGAAGGGGCAGGTGACCGCGGTCTTGGGGGCCTTGGCGGCCACGACGCTGTCGCGCGTTTCCTGGCGCAGCTGTACCAGCGCGTCGCGAACTTCGGTTGCCTGGCGCTTGGCCTCGCGGTATTCGATGGAACCGCGCTGATCGATGGTGGAGTCGTTCACGCGCAGGTTGATCTCGGTAAAGTACGGCGTGTTGACGTGGATGGTCAGATTAAAATCGTAATCCAGGTCGTAGCGCGGCGGGTTGTAGCTCTCACGCTCGCCGTCCTTTGTCTCGCGATAGATCTCGGTGCGATGCTCGTCGATATCCATATCGCAGCCGAGTACCTGTGAGAACTCGATGATGTCGGGATTGGCGTCGCGCCAGCGGCTCTGCGAAGTGATGATTAGCAGGCCCGCGTCCTCATCGAGCATGATGTTGGTGCGCCCGGCAGAGAGCGTGCGCGTGGGGTTGAACGAGGCCAGGCGATCGGCATTGGCCTCGCGGTAGGCGAGTTGCTCGCGGATATCGTCCGCGGTGCTGGAACGATAGCCGCCAAAGAAGGGGGAGAGCTTGCCGACGCACTCTTTGCACAGGTAGCCTTCGTTGATCTTGGTCTTCCCCAAAAGTCCCAGCTCGGTACCGCAAATCGCGCACTCTTTCTTCTCGAACATCTTGTCAAAGAAGCCCATGGCTGCCTCCCATCAACAGGTAGCGTGTGTCACTTTTGATGATGGGGGAGTGCGCGATCTTTCACGATACCCAGACGGCTCAAGGAGTCTCCACAACTGGGACACATGGCCCATTTTTCACCTACTCATTGGGGACGTACTTAAACGAGTGCCTACTCATTTAAGTACGTCCCCAATGAGTGCCCGCTCGCTCGTTTGGCGCCTGGGGGGACACTCTTTGTCGAATAGTGGTGCCGTCCTTGCTATGCCACGGTCACGGCAACCTGGGCGTAACGGCTGCAGGGGCGTTCGGCGCGCGTCTGCACGGTAAGGGTGAGCACGAAGCGGTCGCCGGTCTGCGCGTCGGCGGGCACGATGAAAGTGGTGCTCACCGTGCATTCCTGCCACAGCGAAAGATCCTGCGCGCCTGCATAGCTCGACGGGTTCATGGCGACATTCCAATGTGCATCGAAGCCCTTGTCGTCGGGGTCGACGATGGTCGCCGCAAGGGCGACGCGCTCGCCGGCTGTGGCGCTGCGGTCGGCCGTGACCTCGACAACATGTGCCGGATGCGAGCAAGCTGCCGGATCGTGGGCGCACCATTGCGCGCGGGCGGCAAAGTCTTCCTGATAGGCGCGCAGATAGGGATTGGGGTTGTCGCCTGCGGGCGTGCCGATGGCGGCAAAACCGGCGGGTGCGTCCGCATCGGGATGCCCATCAAGAAACATGCGGCCGAGCAGCGTGTCGAAGCCGCGGTCATCGATACCGCGCAGGCCAAACGGCAGCAGCGGAATATAGGTCATGCTGTCGCCTTCGGCCATAAAGTCGCCGTGCTCAAACTGCATCGCGGGGATGCCTTCTAGACCCCAATCCAGACGGGCATGCTTGCCAAATTGAAACCGCTCGGGCTCGTTTTCGTAGACCTTGCCGTCGCCATAGAGCATATAGCGCGCCATAAGGGGGCCGTTGCCTTGGGTGAGATTCTGCTCGGGCCAAGGCGCCTTAAACAGCGGCAGCGTATCAGGCTGAGCCGTCTTGGCATCGACATAGCCGCCATACATATAAGGCACGCACCAAAAGATGAGCTCGGGAAAGAGCTCGCGCCCATGGTCGAGCCATGAGTTGTCCTGCCCTACGCCATCGGCAACGCCCATCACGCGCACCTTCTGATAGACCCGCTGCTGCACGGCAGGCCATTCGGGCGTGGCGCGATAGCGCTCGGCGATGCTCATGAGGGCGCGAACGATGGTGTTCATGCCACCCCAGCTAAGCAGCCATAACGTACGCGGATCATCGTCCAAAATTGCCTGAGCAATTACGCGAGACCCCTCAGTTTCCTCAGCCACATCACCCTCAAAGGCAACATTTCCCACAAAGGTACGCTCAGTCATCTGAGCAGGCGAGGGAAACGGCGGCTCATCCGCGGCGTCCGCATTAGCCTGCAGCTGCGGCCAAGCCTGAGCATATTCATTACTCCAGAGGCTTTCGATCCAATGTTCGGGAAACGGACGATACTCACAAAGCTCCCCGGCCAGCGGATCAGGCTCATGAGGCACAACAGCCCACTCGTAAGAGCGACGCCCTTTGGTCCGCCAATGCGAATTCACCTCGCCCAGCGTATGAACCCCATCCCCAAGAAAGTGATACTGCGAAGCCGTATACGCCACAGCCTGAACATCAAGCACATTAAGATACAGAGCCAAATGAATGAGCGAGTTCATATCATCGACTTCCATATCAGTGGTAACAATCACCCGAGTCAAATTCTGGGACATAGGAACAGCTCCAATCAAAATCAATTCAGCCAGTTACACGCAAGGCAAGACGGGACCCACGCCCCCATCGCCACCGACCCGGCGTGCTGCCGGAAGCGCCCGGCCAGGGTCTCAGCAATGGAAACACAGCGGGCACTGGGGTTTACCTCTGCAAACATTCCGCAGGGGGCATGGGCAGGCGCAGCGCGAAGCGCAAAGCGCCAGCCCATGCATGCCCGAGGACGTTTGCAAGGCTAAACCCCGGTCCCCGCGATGGGAGGGCTTAGCGGTCGACCCTGGCCGACCACTCCCAGCAGCCCACCGGCTCGCCGTCGATGAGTACGTTGCCCCCGTCGAAGTCTTGATAACACAGGTCGTTGAATTGGTGGATCCACACGCCGTGGTTGAACGTCTTCTTGGGCGAGCCGTCGGCCTCGCGATAGCGCCCGGTCAGGTCCTCGACATGGCTAAAGTAGGTGAGGTGCACGTTGGCTCCGGCGTCACGTAGGCGCGCCGTGAGCGGCAGCACGGTCTGTTGCGGAGACACGAGTTCGTCGCCCTTGGAGTGCGTAAACCACAGCGGCGTCTTGGCGAGCGCGGCGACGTCCTCGTCCGTGGCGTTGTACCACGGGGCACAGCAGGGAAGGCCCGCGGCGAAGAAATCGGGGTAGTCGGCGCACAGGCGCAGGGTCATAAAGCCGCCGTTGGAAAGGCCGGCGACCACGATGCGGTCGGTGTCGATGCGCTCGGCATGCTCGGCGACAAACTCGTCGATGAGCGCCTTGAGCACGGGGGAGTAGATGCTCTGGTTGGAGCGGCCGAGCTGCTCGACGCCGTTGTCCATCCAAAACGTTGGCGACTGCGGCACAAGTACCCAGGCAAAGCCGCCAAAGTAGCGCTGGATTTGCGCCTGGCTAATGGCTGTCACGCGGTTGCCGATATAGGCGCGCGTGGCGCCTTCGCCCTGCGTGGCACCCTTGCCTTCGCCGGCGCCGTGCAGGTACACCACGAGCGGGGCCTTTTGGGGCACGACCGTGGCCTCGGGCGCGAAGGGATTGAAGCAGGCCGAGTCCTCGGCTTTAAAGCTGGGCTCAAAGAAGCCGTACTCGAGCGCGATGCCGTCGACGGCGGTCTTTTGCACGGCATTGCTCCAACCCTTGAGCGCGGGGCAGATGTCGCCGCGACGGGTATCGAAGACCAGGCCGCAGGTGGGGTCGTCGCCGTCGTCGCCGGGAAGAGCCGCGAGCTGCGTGACGTGCAGCTGGTCATCGAGCATGCGCGAGCCCATGACGCCGCCTTCGATCTTTTTGGTCAGGCGCTGCTCGGCGACCTCGAGTGCCACATGGGTGCCCACGGCGAGCTTGCGGCCATTCTCGTCGCACGGATACGCGGCAAGAATGTCGATGTAACCCACGGAGGGTGCGGCATGGTCGGCACCGTGCTCCTTGCGCATCAGGATCTCGCCCGTGCGCTCGTGACGCTCTACATATATATGGAAAGTGTTTGCATCGACATCGTTGGCGCGCACGGTACAGGGTAGGTCGAGAACGACCTTGCTGATCCAGGGGCCAAAGTCGCCCAGGGTGGTGACGGTTGCGTAAGTACACGATCTGAGTTCCATGAGCTGCCTCCCTTGCGCCGCGCGTGCTAAACAATCGCGGCAATACAATCTAAACATGTTTAGTTTAATGCAGAGTTGTGGAACAAGCAGATGAACTCGGTAAACGGCATAATCGAACACGCATTGAACTACTAAACATATGTTTAGTAGTTTCTATCTGGGGTTTTCTTGATGAGCTAACAGGCTATTGAGAGGCCACTCAAAGTAAAATCCCACGTAAATAGCCATATATCAATACATAGGCAAAGAGACGATTTACTGCCGTTCAGATACGCTCACCCCCGATTTCCTACCGTTCACCGGACTGCAAACGGCAAAACTGCCATAAATTCAACGCTGCGTGTAAACTAAGTGCTGTAAACGTTCAGTAAACAGATTGTTTACGACAGCGTATCCAAGGGCTCGGCAGCCGTAAGGGGTTATAGTCGCCGGGTCAAAGGTGTGCCTACGTCCAAACGGGTAGGCACACGATGATATGGGGAGGGGTCCCATGGCAGTAGATAACAAGCAGATTGCCACCGATGTCCTCGAGCTCGTGGGCGGTGCGGAGAATGTTGCCGTCGCCACCAACTGCATGACGCGCCTGCGTCTGACGCTCAAGGATAACAGCAAGGCCGACGTGGAGAAGATCAAGAAGGTCAAGGGTGTTCTGGGTTGCCAGTTCGCCGGCAGCCAGCTCCAGGTCATCATCGGCCAGAACGTGCCCAAGGTGCTCGCCGAGTTTGTCGCCATGTCCGGCGTCAAGCAGGGTGCCGCGGTCGACGAGAACCTCGACGCTCCTAAGGAGAAGTTCGAGCTCAAGAACCTGCCCAACATCATCCTCGACTATCTGTCGGGCTCCATGACCCAGCTGATCCCGCTGCTCATGGCCGGCGGTCTGTTCCGCACCATCGCCGCGGTCCTCGGTCCCACCATGCTCGGCGTTCTCTCCGATACCGATCCGACCTACACGTTCCTCTACACCACCCTGTACGAGGCCACGTTTACCTTTATCCCCATCTACCTGGGCTATGCCGCTGCTAAGAAGCTCGGCGCCTCTCCGGTTCTGGGCATGCTCCTCGGCGGCGCCCTCATGGCCCCGTCCGTCGTGAGTGTCGCGACTCAGGAGGGTGGCGGAATCATCTCCGTCTACGGCATCCAGATCGCCGCTGCCAACTACCAGCAGTCCGTCCTGCCGATCATCCTCTCGGTGCCGGTCCTGTACTTTGTCGAGAAGTTCTTTAAGAAGGTCATGCCCGACGTGCTGTCCACGGTCTTCACGCCGTTCTGCACCATGATCGTCACCATCCCCATCGCCTTCATCGTCCTTGCCCCGATCGGCAACGAGATCGGCAGCCTCATCGCCAACGCCCTCTTTGGTCTTGCTGACCTTGGCGGTATCGGTATCCTGATCGTCATGGCCATCCTCGGCGCCTTCTGGCAGCTCTTCGTGGTCTGCGGCATGCACATGCCCGTCATCCTGCTCGCTCAGGTTCAGATCATCGCCGCCGGCTACGATCCCTTCGTCTTCGTTTCCACCAACTGCGCTATGGCCGCTGTCTGGGGCTGCGCCTTCGGTGCCTTCCTCAAGATGAAGAACCCCGACGAGAAGGGTCTTGCTCTGGGTTACGTCATCTCCGCCATCGCCGGCGGCGTCACCGAGCCCGCACTCTTCGGTATCCTCATGCGCTTCCGTCGCACCATGCTCGGCATGTTTATCGGCGGTGCCATCGGCGCTGTGTTCTCCGGCCTCATGGGTGTTACCTACTACCTGGCCGGCGGTGCCTCTAACTTCCTGGTCTTCACCAACTACCTGCAGGGTGGCCAGATGAACACCGTCTGGGCTATCGCCGGTATGGCAATCTCCTTTGTCATCGCCGCTGCCGTCGTCTTTGCCACTGGCTTCTCCAAGGAGGAGCTCGCCGAGATGGAGGCCTAAGGCCAAACCATTCGGACGCATACGACCTTACCTACACGACAGGGCCCCGTCAGGCGCAAGCCCGGCGGGGCCCTTCTTACAAGGTAGACTGATTGGGGGCGCGTGGCGCCTACTCGCCGGGGTTTGCTAAGCGCCAGGGGCTTTCGCGCGGGGTTACCGCGAAAGAATCTGCCGGTTCGCAACTCCTTTATCAAACGAAAGGACATGCAGATGAGTTTGGGAAAGCTGACCGTTAACGGTCGCCAGGACGGCTTTTTGTGCGAGGGCAAACCGTTCTTTTGGTTTGCCGATACGTGCTGGAGCGCGTTTACGAGCATTGCCGAGGCCGATTGGGACTACTATCTGACCCGTCGCGCCGAGCAGGGCATGAACGTGCTGCAGATCAACACGCTGCCGCAGTGGGATCGCTGCTGCCCCGATCTGGGTATTTGGCCCTATGCCAGCGAGGACGGCGTGCATTTTGATTGGTCCCGTCCCAACCAGGCGTACTGGGATCGCGCTGCTGCCATGTGCCGCGCTGCCGTCGAGCACGGCATTCGTCCGGCGCTCGTGCTTATGTGGTGCAACTACGTGCCCGGTACCTGGGGCGCCAAGATTGCTGAGCGTTGTGGTGCCGAGGTTATGCCGCGCGAGGAGGTCCGCGCCCACGTTGCCCGCGTCGTCGAGAACCTGGGCGAGTTCGACCCCGTCTATGTGGTGACGGGCGATACCGACTTTACCAGCGACGAGGCGATCGCCTATTACGAGGATGCCCTCGACGAAGCTGTCAAGCACGCGCCCGAAGCGTTGCGCACCATGCATATCAACCGCGGCAACCGCACCATTCCGTTGCAGTACCTGGACCGCCTGGACTTCTACATGTTCCAGCCCGGCCACAACTACGAGGGCCAGCCCGAGGCCTGGCGCCTGCCGCAGGACTTTATCGCCAACTATCCCAAAAAGCCGATGGTCAACTCCGAGCCCTGTTACGAGCAGATGGGTGCGTCGCGCAATGTGTACTGGCGCTTCACCGCGCAGGACTGCCGCGCGAGCGTGTGGTCGTCGATCCTTGCCGGCGCCAGTGCAGGTGTGACCTATGGCGCGCACGGCGTTTGGAACTGGCAGACCAGCAAGAGCCAGGGCTCGGTGCTGGGCGAGGGCTTCGATATGCCGTTCCGCTGGCAGGAGTGTCTGCAGTTTGCGGGCGTTTGGGACTTTGGCGCGGTCGAGCACGTGCTTGCCGGCCTGGGCGCTACGGCTGGCGACGACGCACTTGCCGTGGTTCCGGCGCAGGAGCTGCTCGATGACGCGCGCGAGGCCATTCGTGTGGCGCGCGTTGGCGATCGCGTCGTCACGTACCTGCCGCGTACCACGGCGCTCAAGTTTAAGCTCGACGGCACGCGCGGCTGGACGGCAACGGTCCTCGACATG
Organism: uncultured Collinsella sp.; assembly: GCA_959023295.1. Taxonomy (GTDB): domain Bacteria; phylum Actinomycetota; class Coriobacteriia; order Coriobacteriales; family Coriobacteriaceae; genus Collinsella. Next base: position 129,071 of record CAUFBM010000001.1, read on the forward strand.
GAGGACAAGCGCATCGCCAAGCTGCCCGTCCGCGACAACGGTGACGGCACCGTGCGCGTGGCCCAGCATCCCTTTGAGCACGACGCCCTGGTGATCCTGGCCCCCGGGCGCTAACGGCTCTTCTCCAACATTTACAACCCAGCCCCTTTCATGAGGTTGCGACGGAATGGTTCCTGCATGATAGCTTTAAGCTGCCAAGGGGAGCCATTCCGTCGCACTCATTGGGGACGTACTTAAATGAGTAGTAATTGGGGACGTTCTATGGGAGGGCGGTTTGCGTGGCGGTTATGTGACCCACGGTGAGACCTACGTCGACGATATGTTGCTTCGTCTGACCAAAGTAGAGGCGTAAAACAGAGAGATAATCGGCTCCGGGCGCGATTTGCCGCATGGCCATCATAAGGGGGCAGCTCCTGTGGTGGTCGCGTCGATGCGCATCCGGGACCATGGCGCGTGAGGGGCGAATATGCAGGAGTTCTTTGGAATTGATGTGGGCGGTACGGCCGTTAAATGGGCTGTGCTGGGCGATGATTTTTCCATCCGCGAGCGCGGGAGCCTGCCGACGGGCTTTACCACGGCTGAGGAGACGGTTTCGGCGTTGATCGGGCTCGTCGAGCCGCATCGTGAGCGCGTGAGCGCTGTAGGCGTGAGCGCACCCGGCGGTATCTACGAGGGAGACGTCACGGGAACGATCCATCGCGGCGGTGCGCTCACGTTTATGGACGGCTGCCCGCTGGGAAAGCTCATGCGCGAGGCGCTGGGGGTGCCGGTTGCCGTCAATAACGACGGTAAGTGCTGTGCACTCGGTGAGTATGCGGCTGGCGCCCTGCGCGGGACGCGTTTTGGCGTGGTGCTCGCTATCGGCACGGGCATCGGCGGCGGCATCGTCATCGACGGCAAGGTCCTGCGCGGCGCGCACTGCTTTGCAGGCGAGTTCAGCTTCTTGCGCAACGATGTCACGACTGCCGCGGGCATGGAAAACTCCTTTGCGGGTTCGGGCGGTTGGCGTGCGCTCCGTGATGCCGTCGTTGCCGAGAAGGGCCTGCCTGCGGATTCTCCGGTGGACGGCCGCCGCGTCTTTGAGTGGATCGCGGATGGCGACATGGCGGCGCAGCGTGCGCTCGACCGCTACGCTCGCTCATTTGACGGACAGCTTATCAACCTGCAGGCCGTGCTCGACCCCGAGGTCTTTGTGATCGCAGGCGGCATCTCGTGCCATCCCGAGCTCATCGATGCCCTGCGTGCGCAGATGCCGCTGGCCCTCGCGAGTTACAAAGGGACCCTTGCCGGCATTCCTGTGCCGCAGATAAAGGCGGCCGAGCTCGGCAACGACGCCAACCTTTACGGCGCTGTCCAGGAGGCCATGCGCCTGGTGTAGCGCGAGCCAAACGAGGCTGTCGAAAAAGATAAAGCCCGGTGTGAACCGCCCGCATCGACGCTTCGCCTGCGCTAAACTGGAAGGCACGTACGCGATTACGAGAGGAGCCCGCATGGAGGCTTACAAGCAAGAGTTCATCAAGTTTATGGTCGAGTCCGACGTCCTTAAGTTCGGCAGCTTTACGCTCAAGAGCGGCCGTCAGTCCCCGTTCTTTATGAACGCCGGCGCTTACGTGACGGGCTATCAGCTCAAGAAGCTGGGAGAGTATTACGCCCAGGCCATCCACGATAACTTTGGCGACGACTTTGATGTGCTGTTTGGACCGGCCTACAAGGGTATTCCGCTGGCCGTCGTGACCGCAATTGCCTACCACGAGCTGTACGGCAAAGAGGTCAAGTACTGCTGCGACCGCAAGGAGGCCAAGGATCACGGCGCCGACAAGGGCAACCTGCTGGGCTATGAGCTCCAGGACGGCGACCGCGTGGTCATGGTCGAGGACGTCACCACCAGCGGTAAGTCCATCGACGAGACCTATCCCAAGGTTAAGGCTGCTGCCGACGTCGAAATCAAGGGCCTCATCGTGTCTCTCAACCGCATGGAGGTTGGCAAGGGCGGCGTGACCACCGCGCAGAAGGAGATCGAGGCCAAGTACGGTTTCCCCGTCGCGAGCATCGTTTCCATGGCCGAGGTCGTCGAGACCCTCTACAACCATGAGATCGACGGCAAGGTCGTCATCGATGACGAGCTCAAGGCCGCCATCGACGCTTACTACGAGCAGTACGGAGCTCGGGAGTAGGTAGTTACGCGGGTTTACCAACCCGCGTAACGGCTCGACGCTGCGCGCCGCCCAGGGCGACAATTTGTCATTCAAAAGGCGAGGCATGACCAGAAGGTCTATGCCTTGCCTTTTTCATGCCAACTTGTTCGCCCTGGACGTCGCTCGCTGTCCGTCCTCTACTTGCGGCGTTGTCTTGCTCCGGATGGGTAGTCATTGGGGACGTTCTTAAATGACTAGTCGTGAATGAGCATGGATAAGCGTCCAAAAATCCACGCTCGTCGCTACTTGAGCCCGGGCAGGCGGGTGTAGGGGAACGAGTGCTCCAGGAATTCGGAGCAGTGGTCGTAGTCTTTGGCGAAGTAGCTGCTGTAGAGCGAATCGAGCACGTATTGCACGGCGATGTGGCTCGCGAACTGCGTGATGCGATGCGTCATGCTCTCGTGGTCACTCACCGTAAGGTAGGCGGCAAAGCCAGGGTGAATGCGCGCGCAATAAGGCGTGCCGATGACGATGACCGGGACATGGCGACTGCTGAGGATCGGCAAGATGTCCTTGAGGTTGGGGGCAAGGCCGCTGTAGGAGATGACGATTGCCGCATGGTCGGGGCCCGAGGCGAGCGCCGTTCGCACCTGGGCCTCGACACCGTCGTGGCACGTCGCGCTTTTACCGGCGGAGAGCAGGCGGTCGCGGAACATTCCCGCTGGATAGAGGTTGTGCGAGCCCGTGTAGATGTCGACCTGTCGGGCGTTCGCGATGAGCTTGGCGGCGTGGTCAAGCTGCGTGGGGTCGAGCAGCTCCTGCGTTTCGGCCAGCGTGGTCTGGTAGAGCCCCTCCATGCGCTCCATGACCTGCGCAGGGGTGGACGTAGCGTCGAAGGGAAAGTTGATGTCCACGTCGCGCCGATTGCCCGCCTCGGTTGCCAAGCGAATAAGCTCGACCTTGAGATCCTTGAAGCCCTCGAGGCCGAGCTTTTTGCAAAAACGGTGTACGCTCGCGACCGAAACGTTAGTGCGTGCGGCAAATTCCTTAATCGAAAGCCCGCGGATGTCCTCGCCGATGGCAAGGGCTGCAATGCCGAGCTGTTGCTCGGTGGGGGTGAGGCCCTGCGCCTCGGTGATCTTGCGTTTGATATCCATGCGAACTCCCACACTCGCCAAACCTGCCAAAAAGGGACAGGTTTATTTTGGCAGGTTTTGCCCGCAAAGGGTAACGGGGCCGAGGATGCCGCTGGGGGCGACGGGCTCGGTGAGGGCGAAGATGTCGGGGACCGCATGGTCGAGCGTGTTGATGATGTCGATCGTGAGCTCATGCGCACCGGCGGAAAGTGCGCCGGCGGCAAAACGGTAGGGCGGGCAGATGCGTGTGCCGAGCGAGCGCCCATCGAGCGTGAGCGTCGCGGTTTCGTAAACGTCTCCCAGGTCGATCGTGGCGTCAGCGCAATCGTTGGCCAGCTCAAACGACGCACGATATCGGTAGGTGCCGCAGGTGCCGGTGAACAGATCGGCTGTAAGGTCGCACAGGTGCTTGAGCTTTTGTGCTTCACCAAAGGTGCCATTGCCACCGGCAGGGGAGAGGGCAACGGTCCATGGGCCTTCGATGCGCAGACTGAGCGATGTATCGGCGTCGATTGCGCCGTCTCCAGGCGCATCCTCGCTGCTCGCTTGCAGAACAACGAAGCAGCTCTCGAAGGGTGCGAGCTCCAACGCACCGTCAAACGCAACGGGCTCGGCACCGTTTAGCAGGTCGAGCTGCGTGCCGCAAAGGCGCTCGCCTGTCGCAAGCGCAACCGTGCAGTCGATGCGCTCGCGTGGGTGCTCGTTGACGAGCATAACGTAGGTCTCGCCTGCCCGCTCGTAGCGAAGTGCGCGTAGCCAGGGCTGCGGTGTGTCAGACACAACGGTCTGCAGTCCCGCGCCTGCAAGCGCGCGGGCGACATCGGCGAGCGGCGTTGCGACGAGCCCTCCCAGCTCGACCGCGCTCTCGGAATCGTAGAATGCGCCGGGCACCTCGTCGACGGCAAGCACCATAACGCCTGCATTCGCCATGTATCTCGCCGCCTTTGCCGTCTCCGCGCCAATAAACGTAGCACCGGGCATAACAAATGCCTGGTAGCGGCAGCTGTTAACACCAAGCAATCCATCGGCAATCGAAACCTTGTAGCGGCTCTTGTCCTCAAAAGCCTCGGCGGGCACAAAATCAAAGTCGATCTGCGCACGCGTGAGCTCGGCAGCCACGCGCTCGATAGGCATGGCGCTGCCGGCCCACTCGGCATCGGCGTGGTACAGGATGGCGACGGGACGCGTGGCACAGCCTCCCGAAAGCAGTGTTGCCGTGCGGTTCATATAGCTCATGAGCTGCCCAAAGTGCGGCCACTGCGGATTGTTGCCGTGCGCGTAAAAGTGCGGCGGGCAGTCCCAATCGGGAAAGGGCGCCATGCTAAACGCGTGCGGCGTAAACCAATTGACGCCGCGGACGAGCATGTGGTCGGCAATCCATTTCATCTCGCGCAAGCCCTCGTGCCAGCCGAAGGCGCCGAAGACCTCGGCCATGCAGCGCCCCTGCTTTTTGGGGTCGAGGCGCGCGGCTGAAGAGCCCAGTTTGGCAAGCGCGTAGGTAAAGAACTCCATGTTCCATGCGCCATGGAAGTAGCTGTAAGGGCCGTGGTCGATGCCGGGGGCGAGCTGGTTAATAACCACATCGATGCCCGCCACGTCCTGACCGGCGACAGCGCGGAAATAGTGCCCAGCGCCCTGGCCCAGGCGTGTGTGGCAACTCTTGTCTTCGATCACGTGCCCGATGTGCATGACGCCGTGCTCGCGGCACCAGTCGCCAATCTGCTCGTCAAAGCAGGTGCGGTAGAGTTGCGTGGCGATGTCCATGTAAGTGTGGCGGACCCGAGCGCCGGCGGGGTCGCGCGTCCAAAGCTCGCGGAGCTCAGTCAGCCAATTCGTGCCCAGTGCCTCATGCAGGCGTCGCGCAAGTTCGTCCGACCATGGCAGCGCCATGTCGCCGCGTCCGATAAAGCTGCTGGTAGAAGCGTCTTCGAGGGTCGCACCTTTCTCGTTCATAAAGCCAGGCTCATCGGTAAAGAAGCCCAGGATGGTCTTGCCGAACTCGTCGCCCAGATGCTCAAACGTGGGTTCGTAGACGGCGTTGATGAGCATGCGGCACGAATCGGCGTCGACCATGTTGATGTATTCATCGCGAAAGCCGGTCTTTTGGCTGGTGACGTAGAGCTCGAGGGTGGTGACACCGGCGGGAGCGTCAAAGCGCAGGCAGGCGGGAGTGCCTCCCTCGGTTTGCTCAACGGCGAGTTCAAGGTCGAGCGGCACGCCGGCAGCGTCAAAACCCCCCCGCGCCCACAAAGTGCTCCGTGGGATCCATGAGGTTGCCGAGCTTGATGGTCGTGGACGGTTGGGGTCCAACGATCGTTACCGTGTGATGCTTAAGCACGGTCTTCTTGAGCGCGGGGTCTACATCCTCGCCTGCAAGCGCGCCGTTGGCGTAGCCCGTGGGAAAGTGGGCATCATCGAGCAGCCAGATCTTCAGGCCCAGGCGCTTGCACTCGCCAATGATAAAACGCAGGTCGGACCACCAGCCGTCGCGGCAAAACTCGGGATGCGTGCGCGACTCAAGGCAGACTTCGCGGATGTCCGCCCCGGCAATCTGCTCTAAGTATTCGGTAATCGTCTCGCGTTCTTCGCCCTTGAGCCACAAGAACGGAAGCACATGGTTGTCGTATGCCGCCATATCCACTCCTCTAAAACCAACCTTTTAAATCGATTGAAGTCAGAGTACGCCGCGCGCGCATTCCTGCTAATATCAAAATCACGACAGCATATGACTGAATCAACGATAGTGATGCCATGGATCTCGCACGTTTAGACAGCCTTCTGCTCGAGCTGACCGACAGCGAGCGCGCTTACTGCGCGGGCGCCCGCTATGACTGGAACGATGCATTTAGACAGGGTCAACAGGCAGATATCGATGGCAGGCATGTCCGTAAAATCGGTAACGCGGCGTACGCCCTGCACCAAGAAGGCATGCCCGAGGGTCTGTCGATTGTGCGCAACTCGCGCTTTAACCCCGTGCCAGAGCATGTGCACGATTATGTCGAAATCAGCTATGTCTATCGAGGGAGCGCGCCGCAGGTTGTCAATGGTACGCAACTCACGCTCGCCCAAAACGAGGTACTTCTGCTCGATGCCGCCTGCCCGCATGCCGTAGGCGAGCTCGGCGAGCACGACCTGATGTTGAGCATTGTCATTTCACGGCCGATGCTGCGCCGCAGCCTGGAGCAAAGCCTTTCGTCCACAAGCGCCGTCTCACAGTTCCTGCTCAACGCACTTAACGACGAGACCGATCATCGCGGGCATGTGCATTTCCGCACGGGCGCTAGCCGTCGGGTGCGCCGGTATATACAGGAGATGTTGTGCGAGCTCCTGGAGCCGACGGCAGCGAGCGCCCAGATCGTGTCGAGGCTGTTTGAGCTGCTGCTGGTCGAGCTCATGCAAAGCTACGAGGCCGCGCTGCTGCAAACGGACGGCCCCGCGCTTCCCTCGGCGCAGGTTGCGGCGGCGATGAGCTACATCGAGCGGCATGCTTGCGATTGCACACTCGACGACTTAGCCCGCCACCTGCATCTGAGTCCCAACTACGCAAGCGCGCTGCTCAAGCGGCAGACGGGACGCGCGTTTATGCAACTCGTGCAGGAGAGCCGCCTGACACGCGCGGCGGCTCTACTCGACACCGGTGCTACTGCGGAGGCCGCAGCGCGCGAGGTGGGCTATGCCAATATGAGCTTCTTCTACAAAAAATTTGCCGAGCGCTATGGTTGTACGCCGGCCGCCTACCGCCGGCGTTTGCCCAGATAAAACCTCCCAAAATAAACCTGTCCCTTTTTGGTCGGTATCAGGAAGTGTCAGGGTCGGGGCGGAGGTGGTCCGTCGGCGCGAAAAGAAGTGTCGGGTTTGGCGCGCCCGCTTCTGCCCGTCCCGCGCGTGGGCGATACTCGGATTATCGACCCGCGATGCAAAGGAGATGCTCATGGCAAACATCAAGTTCCCCAAGGGTTTCTATTGGGGTGGCGCCACCGCCGCCAACCAGTTTGAGGGCGCTTGGAACGTGGACGGCCGCGGTCCTTCCGTCGACGACCATTTCTTGGGCGGCAGCTACAAGGAGCCACGTCAGATTACGATCGACATCGACCCCAACCGCTTCTACCCCAATCATGACGGTATCGATTTCTACCATCACTACGAGGAGGACATCGCGCTGTTCGCCGAGATGGGCTTCAATATGTTCCGCATGTCCATCTCCTGGAGCCGTATCTTCCCCAACGGCGATGACGCTGAGCCCAATGAGGCCGGCCTCGCCTTCTACGACCGCGTTTTCGACTGCCTGCGCGCCCACAATATCGAGCCGCTCGTGACCCTCTCGCACTACGAGATGCCCTATCACCTGGTCGAGAAATACAACGGCTGGGCGAGTCGCGAGCTCATCGGCTTCTTCGAGGAGTACTGCCAGACCGTCTTCGACCGCTATCAGGACAAGGTCAAGTTCTGGCTCACCTTCAACGAGATCAACTGCGGTACTCAAGACATGGGCAACCTCTTTGAGACCAGCATGATTCAGGGCTTTGAGGGTCCGGCGTCGGCGGTCCACACCACGCCGCAGGCTCGTATGCAGGCGCTGCATCACCAGTTTGTCGCCAGCGGCCGCGTCGTGCGCTATGCCCACGAGCATTACCCGCAGTTTAAGATGGGCAACATGGACTGCTTTATCCTTTCCTATGCCGCCACGTGCGATCCGGCCGACGTGTTCGCCACGCAGCAGGAGATGAACACCATGAACTGGTACTGCTCCGACGTGCAGGTGCGCGGCAAGTACCCGTTCTATGCCAAGCGCTTCTGGGCCGAGAACGATGTTGAGCTCGTGATGGAGGACGGCGACCTGCAGGATATCGCCGACGGCAAGGTTGATTTCTACACCTTTAGCTACTACATGTCCGGCACCGTGGGCACCCACAAGGACCACGAGATGACCGAGGGCAACATGACCTTTGGCGGCAAGAATCCCTATCTGGAGTCCACCGACTGGGGCTGGCAGATCGATCCGCTGGGCCTGCGCATCGCCCTCAACGAGATTTACGCCCGCTACGAGATTCCGCTGATGGTGGTCGAGAACGGCATGGGTGCCTACGACGAGGTCGAGGAGGACGGCTCCATCCACGACCCGTATCGCATCGCCTACTTGCAGAGCCACATCAAGGCCATGGGCGAGGCCATCGCCGATGGCGTCGACCTGATCGCCTACACCTGGTGGGGTCCCATCGACCTGGTCTCCGCCGGCACTGGCGAGATGCGCAAGCGCTACGGCTTCATTCACGTCGATAAGTACGACGACGGCACCGGTACCTACGAGCGCCGCCGCAAGGACAGCTTCTTCGCATACCAGAAGATCATCAAGTCCAACGGCACCGAGGGCTTGGAGTAATCGACAATATGAGTGCCACTGGGGAAAGGTCTTGGGAAGGGCTTGCGATTCGAGCCCTCACCTTAGCAATTTGATCATTTGGCACTATAATCACCATAGGCATGCGCATAACGTTGCGCTTAATCAAGAGGAGAAAACAAATGGGTCTGTTTGATATGTTCAAGAAGAAGGCTGAGCCCGCGGCAGCTGCTGCTCCGGCCTCCATCTCTGCTTCTGCCGGCGCTGACGTGCTGTGCTCGCCCGTCAAGGGCAAGGTCATCAAGATGGCCGACGTGCCCGATCCCGTCTTTGGTGGCGAGGTTCTGGGCAAGGGCTGCGCTGTGTGGCCCGAGGACGACTTGGTCTACGCTCCCTGCGACGGCAAGGTGACCGTCACCATGGGTCACGCCGTGGGCCTGCAGTCCGATAGCGGCATCGAGGTTCTGGTGCACGTTGGCGTCGATACCGTCAACATGAACGGCGACGGCTTCGAGGGCTTCGTCAAGGCCGACGACGTCGTGAAGGCCGGCCAGCCCATACTCAAGATCGACCGCGCCAAGATCGCTGCCGCCGGTTACAAGGACTGTGTCGTCGTGGCCGTGTCCAACACCGCCGAGTTCGCCGACGTCGAGCTTGCCGTCGAGGCCGAGTCTGCCGTCGCCGCCGGTGACGCCATCGTCAAGGTCGTCCGCAAGTAGTCTGCGGCATCCAGAAGATGCACAAGGGTGGTCGGGTTGTCCGGCCACCCTTTTTTAATAAGCTGAGTAGGTGCATTTTATTGCAGAGGGGCTTGCTTTACGGGCCATTCGTTCGTCAAATTGAGCCGCCCGCGCTTTTGCGACGCAGGGGGTTGGGCTGGGCCGCTAATATGGACTTACTGTCACGACGTGCGCTGCGCGGGGAACGCAGCGCCGCTTGTTTGGAGGAATGTCATGAAAAAGAAGCTGCTGCTTGCGCCCCTGATGGCTGCCCTGGTCGCGTGCGTGGTTTTGCTTTCCGGCTGCGGAGGGCCTTCGGTGGAAGAACTCATCACCAACGACCTTACGAGCCAGTTTGACGAGATCAAGAATGGCGGCGATGACTTCCTTGCTGGCCTGGAAGAGGCTTCGGGCGACGAGTTTGAGCAGCTGGGCATCGATCCCAAGGAGTACGCCAAGAGCTATCTCGAGGGTTTTGATTACAAGATCGGTGATGTGACGGTCGATGAGGACAAGGGCACCGCGACCGCCGAGGTCATCATCACCTGCAAGTCCATGAACAAGATCGTCGAAGATTTCGCCACCCAGTATCAGGAGAAGGTCGCAGCGCTCGACGAGCTGCCGTCCGAGGACGACCTGTACAAGATGGCCGGCCAGGTCATGGTCGACGTGACCAAGGCCGCTAAGACCAAGGACACCAAGGTCACCTTTAAGTATTCCGCCAACGAGGATAACGAGTGGTCTGCCGACGATTCCGCAACCACCGAGATGATGAATGCGATGATGAGCTAGTTCGTTGCGGCGTTTTACCAAACGCCGCAACTGCTCGACGCTGCAAGCCCGCCAGAGCGGCAATCTGCCTTTCAACTTCGGCGGCATGACCAGAAGGTCAATGCCGCCTTGTTTCAAGGCACCTTGCTCGCTCTGGCGGGCTTTCGCTGTCGTTGCCAAAACAACGGCGTTCTCTTGGCTGGCTTAAAGTGGCACTTGTGCCTGTGGCGTTGCCATCGCTGTCGAAGGCGGCACTTGGGGACGTTCCTTTTCTGCCGGCAGTCGGGGACATTTCTTTGTTGCGGGGGCAGCTAAAAGAGTCCCGTCCCACATTAGCTACCCGTGGAAGGGATGAGCGGTTACTCGCCCAGCACCAGCGCCGCGAGCTCTGCTTGGGTGTCCACCACGTAGTCGGCGCCGGCGGCTTCCAGCTCTGCGCGGCCGCGGAAGCCCCAGCTGACGCCCGCGCTCTTAAGGCCGGCGTTGTGGCCGGTCAGGATATCGACATTGGAATCGCCCACATAGAGTGTGGTTGCCGGATCGGCACCCAGCTCCTCCATCACATGCAGTGTGACGGGTGCTTCGGGCTTAGGCGGAAACGCATCGACACGGCCCTGTACCAGCGCAAAGCGCTCGGAACCAAAATACTTCTCGATAAGCGGAACTGCCGAGACGTGATCCTTGTTGGTAAGCACGGCAAGCTGCACATCCGCGGCGCGCAGGCGGTCGAGCATCTCGATCGTGCCGGCATAGGGAGCGGTGTGGTCCTCCTTGTGTTCGCCGTAGTAAGCCCTAAACTCGGCAAGCGTCTGCTCAAACATACGGCTGTCGCCCGCATACTCGGCGGGCATAAAGCGTTCAACCAGCTTGAGCATGCCGTTTCCCACCTTGTAGCGGTACTCGCCTACGGCAAACGTGGGCCAGCCGTGCAACTCACAGGTATGGTTACCGGCGGCTGCCAGGTCCTCGAGCGTGTTGAGGATGGTGCCGTCCAGGTCAAAGATCACATGGGAAAAAGCTGCTGCCATGAAAGCTCCCGTCATTGGGTTTCAAAACGCACCTCATAATACTGGGCTTCTGCGTTGGGCGTGCTTGGAATCTGAACATCTCCAGGGATATCAAGCCGCATCGCGCCAGCCGTGCGGTTTCACCCTAGCAAATTCTCGGCAGCTGCTCTCCCACGAGCATGTCGAGGATGCGGGTCGAGCCCCAGCCGGTGCGCACGCGCACGGCGGGATGGGAGCCCTCGGCAAGTGGCAGCACGCGACCGATGATGGCGGCATTCTCGCCGTAGCGGGCGGCGCGCATGGCGCTCAGCGCGGCATCGGCTTGCTCGGCCGGCACGACGGCAACCATCTTGCCCTCGTTTGCCACCTGCAGCACATCGTAGCCGAGCATCTCGCAGGCGGCCTGCACGTCGGGACGCACGGGCACGGCATCTTCGTCGACCTCCATGGCAACACCGCTGGCCTGGGCAAACTCGTTGAGTGTGGACGCCAGGCCACCACGCGTGGGGTCGCGAAAGCAACGCGTGCCGGGCGCTGCGGCCAAAACGTCGGCAATCAGGTGGTTGAGCGGCGCGGCATCGCTTTCTATCGTGCTCGAAAACGCTAGGCCCTCGCGTTGGCTCATGATGGCGATGCCGTGGTCGCCCAGCGTACCCGATACCAGAATGACATCGCCGGGCTGGCAGTTGGCCCCGCTGAGCTCCACACCCGCGGGCACTTCGCCCACGCCGGCGGTATTGATGTAGACGCCGTCGGCCCCGCCGCGCTCGACCACCTTGGTGTCGCCCGTGATTATGGACACGCCTGCCTCGCGCGCCGTTTCGGCCATCGTCTGCACAATCTGGCGGAGCTTATCCATGGGATAGCCCTCTTCGAGGATAAATCCGCACGACAGGTAGCGCACGTTGGCGCCCGAGGTCGCGACGTCGTTGACGGTTCCGCACACGGCGAGGCGGCCGATGTTGCCACCGGGGAAGAACTGCGGCGAGACTACAAAGCTGTCGGTCGACATGGCGATGCGCCCGCTCGCGGGCAGCGCGGCGACGCCGGCATCGTTGCCCTCGAGCAGCTCGGGCGACCCAAAGGCATCCAAAAAGACCTCGTCGATGATGCGTTTCATCATCTGGCCGCCGGAGCCGTGGCCCAACAGGACGGTGCTATCGGTAACGCTATGGGACATATCGAAAACTCCAATCGGGGGTGGAATTATATGGGTGAGGCGCAGCGTCGACCGGCCCGCCGTTCGTTAGAGCGGCGGAACCCATTAGCCTCGGTAGCGGAAATATGCTGCACAGCTGCCCTCGGAGCTCACCATGCACGGGCCGACGGGGTGCTCGGGCGTGCAGGTGCGGCCAAAGAGCGGGCAGCTGCTCGGCGTAATGGCCCCGCGCAGCACGTCGCCGCAGCGGCACCCACGCGGCTCGACCGTCTCCTCGACGGGCACGTCAAAGCGGGTACGGGCATCAAAGCGCGAGAACTCGGGGCGGATGGAAAGGCCCGAGTTGGCAATCGGCCCCAGCCCGCGCCACGTGGTGTCGCACGGCTCAAACACTTGCTCGACCAGCTGGCGCGCCACGGGATTGCCGTCTGCATTGACGCCACGGCGGTAGGCGTTGCCAATCGTGGGCCTGTTCTCGACAACCATCTGGACCAGCATGCAGATGCCCTGCAGGATATCGACCGGTTCAAATCCCGTGACCACGCCCGGGGTATCGAACTCATCGACCAAAAAGCCAAAGGGGGCTAAGCCCGTGATGGTGGCGACGTGGCCCGGCAGGATAAAGCCGTCGATGGTGGTCTCGGGATCGTTGGCGATGGCGCGCAACGCCGGCGGCGTGGTCTTGTGGGCGCAATAGACCGAAAAGTTCAAAAGCCCGCGCGCCTCGGCCTCCAAGATGGCGGCGGCGATGGTGGGCGTCGTAGTCTCAAAGCCTACGCCCATAAAAATGACCGGACGATCGGGGTTTTGCTCGGCGATGTCGAGCGCGTCGAGCGGGGAGTAGACGATGCGGATGTCGCGTCCTGCCGCCTTTTGCGCGGCGAGCGAGGTGGATGATCCGGGCACGCGCATCATGTCGCCAAAGGTGGTGATGATGGCGCCGTCTATGTTGGCGAGCGCGATTGCGTGGTCGATGTCGCGGTTGGCGGTAACGCAGACGGGGCAACCCGGACCGCTCAGCAGTTTGAGTCCCGTCGGCATAATGGAGCGAAAGCCATAGCGACCGATGCTCACGGTGTGCGTGCCGCAGACTTCCATAAGGTTGATGGTGCGGTCGCCGACGAGTTCACGGATGCGTTCGATGAGCTCGCGTGCCAGCTTGGAATCGCGAAATGCCGAAAAGTCGATACCGGAGCGAGCCGGCTGTCCGGCCGCCACTAGTATGCCTCGGCCGGGTTGCTGGCCAGTTGGTCTTCTTCGACCAGTTCGGTCATGGTGTTGACCAGGTCGAGCGTCTCCTGCGCCTCCTGCTCGTCGACGATCTGGATGCCAAATCCAGCGTGCACCAGAATATAGTCGCCTACTTGTGCCGTCGGCACGAGGCGCAGCGAAACGGGGCGCTCGATGCCCATCATGTCGACGGTCGCCTTAAGGTCGTCGTCGCGTTTGACCACTTTACCGGGAACGGCAAGGCACATAATGTTCCCCTTTATACGTTTTGCGCTGGATAGGCGCCTAATTACCCATCAGTTGATGGTAGCGCTCGCGGGAGTCACGAGCAAACGCGTTACACCTGTGAGACGGTGGCGCGCAGGCTGGAAAAACGCCTATCGCGATGCTGTCTGCGCGAGGAGAGCGCGAGCGATGGCGGCCTGACCGTAGGCGATGCAGCCGTCGTTGACGGGCACGGAGTGGGGAACCAAGACAGTGAGACCCACGCTTTTGAGCTCACGGGTGAGGAGCTGGAGCAAAAGTCGGTTCATGAACACGCCGCCCGAGAGCGCGACGGTGCTAATGCCCTCGCGCGCGCAGATTTCGGTGGCGATGCGCGCCGAGGAGCGCGCGACGGCGACATGGAAGTCGAGTGCGAGCCTGTCGGCGGGCGCTCCGGCTTCAATTCCCTCCAAAAGTGCCTCAAAGAGTGCTTTCTGGTCCAGCACATCGGGGCCGTCCAACCACGATGGGCCAGATGTGGAATAGCCGACGTTGTCGTCGGGAAAACGGGCGATTTTGCCGTCCAGTGCACGCCAAGCGGCGGCTTCGAGCTCGATGGCGGGTTCGCCCTCGTAGGTTGCCTGGCCGCAAATGCCCAAAATCGCGGCTGCGGCATCAAACAGGCGACCCATACTGCTGGTGCGCGGACTGTTGATGCCGCGCGCGATCATCGTTGCCGTTATGCTGCGCGTTTGCTCGTCAAGGCTGTTCAAGAGCCCCACGGCTCCCGGGTGCTCGAGCAGGTCGAGCTCGCTGAGCAGGGCAAAGGCGTTGCGGCGGGCATCGTGTACGGATGCGGCGCCACCGGGAAGCGCCCAGGTGCGCAGATGCGCGACGCGCTCAAAATCGGCGAGATGGGCGACAAGAAACTCACCGCCCCATATGGTGCCGTCGGTGCCGGCGCCCGTGCCGTCGAAGGCGATGCCGAGGACGCGTGCATCGGGCGCAAGCCGGCCTGCGGCAATCGCCTCTGCCATGACGCTCGCGATGTGCGCATGATGGTGCTGGACTTCGATAAGCGGCAGATTGTGCTCCCGTGCCTGCTCGCGCGCCCATTGGCTCGACAGATAACCGGGATGCATGTCGCATGCCAAGGCGGCAGGCGCCAGGTCAAAGAGGCTTTCCAGACGTGTGCGTGCGGCGCTCCAAGCATCGAAAGTCGCGCCGTTTTCGATATCGCCGATATGCTGCGACACAAAACAGGCCGCATGGCTGTCGGCGTCCTCGCGCGTGAGTGCGATCGTGGCTTTTTGCTGCGGCCCGCAGGCGAGCACACAGGGCGTGGTGTCGTCGAGCGCCGGCAACGACAGCGGTTGCGGCGCATATCCGCGTGCACGACGTACGGGCATGACGTCGCCGTCGACCACGCGTACCACGGAGTCGTCGTAGCGCGACAGGATCGCGCGGTCGTTGCCGAGCAGCGCGTCGGCGATGCCGGCGGCAACAAGGTGCTCCCATGCAAGGGCATCGTCGGTCTCGATGGGCTCTTCGCTCAGGTTTCCGCTGGTCATGACGAGTGCTTGGATGCCGCGCGCTGCAGCCGCGGCGAGCAGCAAATGTTGAAGTGGGGTGTAGGGGAGCATGACGCCGAGCTCGGGCAAGTCGTGCGCGACGGATGGCGCGAGTTCGAGGGCGTTGGGGGAGCCGTGGGTGTCGCTGCCGGTTGCGCGGCGACGCAACAGCACAATGGGACGAACACTGCCGGCCAGCAGGTCGCGCTCAACGCCATCAATGTGACACAGGCGCTCGGCGTCGGCAAGGCTGCGCACCATAACGGCAAGTGGCTTGTTGCTGCGACGCTTGCGACGGCGCAACTCGCACACCGCCTGTTCGTTGGCGGCGTCGCAGGCTAGGTGGAACCCACCGAGACCCTTGATGGCGACGATGCCGCCGCCTGCCAGCAGCTCGACGCAGCGTTCGATGATGGCATCGCTGGCCTCGCGCGTAGAGCCGACGGCTGGCGTTGCGTCGACCGCCGCTGGCTTTCCGTCGCGGTGCGCCTCGCGCCACGTAATGTGCGGCCCGCATTCAAAGCAGGCGTCGGGCTGCGCGTGAAACCGCCGATCGAGCGGGTCGGCGTACTCTGCGGCGCAGGTGGGACACATGGGAAAGCGATCCATCGAGGTGGCCGCTCGGTCATAGGGCAGCGAGCGAATGATGGTAAAGCGCGGCCCGCAGTTGGTGCAGTTGATAAAGGGATAGTGAAAGCGTCGGTCGGCGGGGTCGAACAACTCGCGCAGGCAGTCGTCGCACGTGGCGATGTCGGGTGAGATGAGCGTCGTGTGCATGGTCTGATCCTGCGACGCTACGATACGAAAGGCCTGCTCATCGTCAGCATCCCAAACGTCGGGCTCCAGGTCTGCAACAGCGACATGCTCAACGCGGGCCGCAGCAGGCGCGTGCTCCGACAGCGCGGCGACAAAGCCGTCGAGTGCCTCGACCGAAGCATGCGCCTCGATGTGCACGCCATCGCCCGCGTTGAGCACCCAGCCGCAAATGCCATGCGCCATAGCCTCGCGATACACAAATGGCCGCATGCCAACGCCCTGCACAATGCCCGTCACATGAATATGCACATGCCGCATGTGGCTCCCCTTCATTGAAGTGTGTGCTGTTAGAGCCCCAGGCTCTGCTTGGTGGCGGCGCAGGTGAGCTCGCCGTGCTTAACGCCGCGCAGCCCCAGCAATCGGTCCGCCAGCTCGTAGACGCGTTTGCCGCGACCCTTGAGCGCCAGAATCTCCAGGCAGTTGTGGTGGTCCAGATGCACGTGCATGGTCGAGACAATCTCGTCGGTGTAGTCGTGCTGCACCTCGTCCAGACGGCGCGTCAGATCGCCGGTATGGTGGTCATAGATCATGGTGAGCGAACCGATGACCTGCTCGTCGGGCGTGCGCATCTGCTCCTTGGCAATCGATGCGCGAATCAGATCGCGTACGGCCTCGGAACGGTTGGCCACGTCACCGCGGCGCGCGATCTGCTCGTCAAAGCGGCGCAGCAGGTCGTCGGGCGCGGTGACCGAAAAGCGGACCAGCTCGGAGCTGGAGCCGCTGCAGCGGCAGCTCGCATCGTCGTCCGCACCGTGATCGTGCCCGTGCTCGTGCTCGGCCACGTTACACCAGTTTCACAGAGCCGACGGAGTTGTGATCTGCCTCGATGGCCTCCTCGTAGCCCTCGAGCGCATCATGCGCCTCGTGCAGCGCAGACATGGCGGCCTCGAGCTTGGCGCCAATGCGCTCCATGTCAAAGTTCTCGGTCGCATGCAGCAGCTGATGGCTCCACTCGTGAGCGAGCTCGATGGTGTCGTCGACCTGCTTGACGCTCATGGCAAGCTGGCTCATGTTCATTCCGACGTCATGCATGGGAGATCTCCTTTTGTGCGGGGCGATATGGTGGTTCAGATTCTACTACGCCCGCCTTGGGTGCCGCCGCATAAGAAAACGGGTGCGAGTCCGTCTGACCCGCACCCGTTCACTGGGGGCTGTTTGTGTCTACCATACTATCCGTGGTCGCATGCCTTGCGTTTGGCACTCCGGCGAGCGGTGCGAAACCGCTCATGGACGGCAGGCAAGTAACAAGCGTATTACAGATGTTTCTCCAGCAGTGCCTGAAGTCTTGCCTTGGGTAGGGCGCCGACCGAGCGGTCGACCTCCTCGCCGTTCTTAAAGACGACCAGCGTGGGGATGCTCATGACGCCAAACTTCATGGCCAGGTCCTGGTTGTCGTCGACGTTGCACTTGGCCACAGTCAGCTTGCCGGCCAGCTCGTCGGCCACTTCGTCAACGATGGGCGAGAGCGAACGACAGGGACCGCACCACGGTGCCCAAAAATCAACCAGCACGGGAAGGCTGCCGTTAACGACGGAATCGAAGTTCTCGGGGGTAATCTGCTTAATGTCAGCCATGGTGACCTCCATAGTGCGACGCGGCTCGGCCGCGTAAAACTCAGTACGACCGTGCTTATACCCAACGGCCCGCAAAGCAAGCACTCGCGGTCGGCTCTTTTATATAATGGTGGGCACGCAAACGATTGGAGAGTGCATGCCCACGTCACAAAGCCAGAAAAAAGAAGCCATCGCCCAGGCGACCGAGCAGGAGCTCGCATCGCTCGCGGGTCGCGGCGTGCGTATCGCAGGCAACGCGTGCTCGCCGATTGTGCTGGTAAAAGGTGATTTAGACGACGCCGAGCGTGCGGGCGGCGAGCTGGCTGCCGGTCCGGACGGTGCCGCGCTGCGCAAGGCGCTCGGCGCCATCGGCTACGCGCCAGAGGATTTTTGCGTGCTGGCAAGTGTTGCCGGCGCGGGCGACGGAGCGGTTGCGATAGGCGAGGGCCTGCCGTGCGAGCTGTTCCGCGAGGCGCTCGAGGCCTTGGACCCCGAGGCGGTCCTGCTGCTGGACGATCGCGCGGCCGATACCATGCGCGAGACCTATGCCGACATGCTCGTGGCAATCGACGACTTTGATACCGCTATGCTCAAGCCCGGCTTGGTCGCCCATGTGCAGGGTCGTCGCGTGCTCGCGCTCGACGGTTTTGAGGCAGCGCTCACTGACAAAGCCGCCAAGCAGCGCATGTGGGCATACATCAAGCAGTTGACCCCGGCAGCCGCGCCGCTGTAGCGGACCGGAGCCGACAAGGCGGCCCTGGCGGGTCGAGCGCAGCGCCGGCTTATCGCGCCCCTACATCACGGCGCGCAGCTCAAATCGGTCGCCGTTGATGCGAAACTGGCAGTTGCCGTTCATGCGTTCGACGGCAAGCTTAATGCTTTTGGTTCCAAAGCCGTGTCCGGTGTGCCCGGCTACGGGCATGCCATCGACCATGCGCGGCGGGCAACCAAATGTGTTGGAGACCAAAAGGAGCAGTTGCCCGTCCTCGCAACGCAGGTCCAGATCGACAAATCGCTTGCCCTGGGGAGCGGCGCTCGCGGCGACGATGGCGTTGTCCAGGGCGTTCGAGAGCACGCTAAACAGGTCGACGTCGGCTACATGGACGCTCTCGGGCACGGCGGCGCGCAAATCGGCGGTGATGCCGTTTCGGTTGATATCGGAGCTAAATGACGAAAGCACGATATTGACCGTGTCGTTGGCGCAGTAGCGGCGCACGGCGGTGCGGTCGTTCGTCTCGCAGAGCTCGTCGATGCGCTCGAGCGCCTCGTCGATGCGGTCCTCTTCGATCAAAGCCGCAAGGCCGCGCAGGAAGTGCCGCATGTCATGGCGGAGGACCGAAAGCTCACGTCCAGATTGGCGCCAGGCCTCGAGCTCCTTGATGGCTGCGCTGTCGCGGGTCGCGAGCATCCAGCGCTCGCGCTCGGCGGTTTCTTTTGCCTCGTATTCGCGCAGATAAACGGCAAGAAACATAAGGTAGAACGCGCAAAGCGCAAACGCCAAAAACTCAACTGTCACCACAGAGCCCGAGTGGAAGAGCGTGGTGTAGACATTGGTGGCGTAGTCAAAGATGTAGTAGACGAGCGGCAGGATGAGCAAAATCTCGAGTTCGGTAGGGCTTTTGACCGCCAGGCGCGGACCGATGTCGCTTGCCCAATGCAGCAGGATCGCAAAGACGACGGCCGTGGTGATAATGCGTGCCACGTAGTACACGATTTGCGAGTCGGTGGCGGCGAGCGCGGCGATGCCCATCCAGTTGCTGAACTGGCAGCTCAGATAAGCGCTGGTGACGCCCAGCATAACGAGCAGCGGGTTTAGCCGATAGCGCGCGCACAGATAGATGACGAGCGGCAGATGCACGACGAGCGGATATGCCTGGCGGGCGAAAAGCTCGCCGCCGACGGCATTGGCGAGGCCGAATGTGCATCCGGTTACAGCGCTGACCGTCACCAGTTCAAGCGCATGACGCCGGTTAATCTCGATGCCGCAGAGCGCCGCCGAGGCAAAAACGCCAAAAAGCAGGGTTGTTGCGTGGTGAATGGCCCAAAGTGCCATCTCGGCGGTGGGGAGCATTAACGCCTCCCGCCCTCGAACCGTGCCGCAAAGTAGGCATCCTGGAAACCCTGCTTGCAGCTGCGCGCCAGCGGGATGCAAGCGCCCGAGCGCATGACGATATCCGTGCGGTTGAAGTGGTCGATATTGCGCAGGTTGACCTGGTAGCTACGGTGACATTTAAAGAAGCTCGCGTTTTTGGCCAGCTGGTCCTCGATGTTGCGGAACGGCTCGAGCGCCTCGATGTCGTGCCCGTCGCGCAGGTGGAATACCACGTGCTTGTTGCGGGCCTCGGCGTATTCGATATCGGACAGGCGCAGGGCATGGTAGCCAAAGGACGTTTTGGTTACGAGCTCATCGGTCACGGCGGGTCGCATGCTCGAAAGCTCGTCGAGCAGTTGTGCCAGGCGTTCATACGCTACGGGTTTGAGCAAGTAGTCGAAGGCGCGGACCTCGTAGGACTCCAGCGCGAACTCGGGCGACGAGGTGAGGAACACCAGTCGCACGGCGGTGTCAGATTGGCGCAGCTCCCGCGCGGTGTCCATGCCGTTGACGAGCGGCATGATCATGTCGAGCAGAATGATGTCGGCACGCGATGCGGCATGGCGGGCCAGCAGGTCCTCGCCGCGCGTGACGAGCGCAACGTCGACTGCCGTGCTCGTCTCGGTCGACCAGCGGTCGATCATCCGGTGCAGTCTATCTAGAAAAGCGACGTCGTCGTCGCAGGCGATAATCTTGAGCATTCGAGCCCCCTTAGTAGTTCGATTTTGCCACATTGGGTGCGCGCCGCCCGCGGAGGCGTGTCCCATTTGCGCCCCACGGTGCGCAACTCGCGCCGAGTGGTATTGCGGTGGCGAAAGGTGCTTCCTGCGCTATCGAGAGCTCGACTACCCTCAGCTTGCCAGTTCGAAAATGGACCTGCCGCATGATTGAATCTTTATTTCAACTTTACACCTAGGTTTACAGCTGTCTTGTCAGCTGTAAACCTAGGTGTCATACTAAAGCCCCAAGATTCGCCAAAAGAGAGGGGCCTTGATGGCACAGAGCGCGAACATGGATGCATCGGAGCTTGCACGCGATATCGCGGCCGGCCTAGCATCGGCAACGACGGCAACGGAGCGCGCGGCACTGGTGCCCGCAGAGCTCGTCGAGGCCATTCAGCAACTAAAAGCCCAACGTGACGCGGTAATCCTGGCGCACTACTATGTGGCGCCCGAGGTCCAAGCCGTTGCCGATTACGTCGGCGACAGTTTCTACCTGGCAAAACTCGCCAAGAGCCTGCCGCAGCAGACTATCGTGCTGTGCGGCGTGGAGTTTATGGGCGAGAGTGCCAAGCTGCTCAACCCCACCAAGACCGTGCTGCTGCCCGAGCCGGGCGCGGACTGCCCCATGGCGCACATGGTCAAGCGTGAGACGGTCGACGCGGCGCGCGCCGAGTACGGTGACGACCTTGCCGTGGTCTGCTACGTCAACTCCACGGTCGAGATCAAGAGCTGGAGCGACGTGTGCGTCACCAGCTCCAACGCCGTCAAGATCGTGTCCGAGCTGCCGCAGCAGCACGTCCTGTTCATCCCCGACCAAAACCTGGGCCGCTTCGTAGCCGAGCAGGTGCCGCAAAAGCACGTCATCCTCAACAACGGCTACTGCCCGCGCCATCACATCATCACCGTCGAGCAGATCGTCGACGCGACGGAGGCCCACCCCGACGCGCTCGTGCTGGCGCATCCTGAGTGCAAGGCCGACGTCCTGGCCGAGGCCGACTACATCGGCTCCACCGCCGGCATCATCAAGTATGCCGAGGAGTCCGACGCCAGCGAGTTCATTATCGTGACGGTCCGCGGCGTGCTCTACGAGCTCGAGCGCCGCTGCCAGGGCACCGGCAAGAAGTTCCACTTCCCCGCGGTGCAGCCCACCTGCGTCAACATGGACCTCATCACGCTCGAAAAGCTCGTGCGCTGCCTGGAGACGGGCGAGGGCGAGGTGCAGATCGGCGTCTCGGACGAGGCGGCAGACCAGGCCAAGCTCACGCTCGACCGCATGCTCGAGTACGCGGCGCGCTAGAACGATGTGACATGAGGGACAGTCCCGCATGTCACATTACAAGGGAGAGGATTCCTGTGGAAACCAAACAATACCCCGACATGGAGTGCGACGTCGTCATTGCCGGCTGTGGCGTGGCGGGCCTGTACGCGGCTCTCAACCTGCCGACGAGCACGCGCGTGATCATGCTCTCCAAGGGCGCTGTCGACGAGTGCGATTCGATGCTCGCGCAGGGCGGCATCTGCGTACTGCCCGAGGGCTCGGACTACGATGCCTTCTTTGAGGACACCATGCACGCCGGCCACTACGAGAATCGCCGCGAGAGCGTCGACATCATGATCCGTTCGAGCCGTTCGGTCATCAACGACCTGCTAGCGATGGGCGTGGATTTTGAGCGCAAGGCCGACGGCAGCCTCAACTTTACCCGCGAGGGCGCGCACAGCCGTCCGCGTATTGCCTTCCATGCCGACATTACGGGCAAGGAGATCACGACCAAGCTGCTCCAGGCCGTTCGCAAGCTGGATAACGTGCAGATTTTGGAGCACGTGGCCATGACCGACATCCTGACGGGCGAGCGTGACGGCGTCACGGTGTGTGTCGGTGTCGTCGCCGTTTCCGTGGACGAGGACAACTCGGTTCGTCCCGCCGACGAGCTGGCAAATGCCGCCGAGGGCGTGCATGCCGGCGAGCCGTTTAAGATTCATGCCCGCCGCACGCTGTGGGCGACAGGCGGTATCGGCGGCGTGTACGACCATTCGACTAACTACCCGCAGCTCACGGGCGATGCATGCTACATCGCTCAGGAGCATGGCATTAAGATGGAGCACCTGGACTACGTGCAGATTCACCCCACGGGGCTGTTCTCGCCGCAGCCGGGTCGCACCTTCCTGATCAGCGAGAGCTGCCGCGGCGAGGGCGCGATTTTGCTCAACGCCGCCGGCGAGCGCTTTACCGACGAGCTTCAGCCGCGCGATGTGGTCGCTGCCGCTATTCGCGAGCAGATGAAGCAGGACGGTACCGAGCACGAGTGGCTGAGTTTTGCCCCCGTCGAGCGCGATGTGGTGACCGGGCACTTTGCCAACATTCGCGCGCGCTGCCTTGAGGACGGCCGCGACATCTTGGACGAGCCCATCCCCGTTACGCCCACGCAGCACTACTTTATGGGCGGCGTGTGGGTCGACAAGGACGGCCGCACCTCGATGCCCGAGCTCTACGCCGCGGGCGAGACGGCCTGCAACGGCGTGCACGGCAAGAATCGCCTGGCTTCCAACAGCCTGCTCGAGTCCCTGGTTTGGGGCCGCCGTGCCGCCTGGTGCATGCGCACCGGCGAGTCGCTCGCCGTGGAGCGGGCGGGCGAGCCCGCGCTTGACGGGCGTCATCGCGCCCTGAGCGCCGACTCCCTGGCAATCGATGATTTGGCCCGTGCCGCCGGCACGCAGGCCGTGGAGGAGTAGACCATGAATCCCATTACCATGAAGCTCGTCGTCGATGATCTGATTCTGCAGGCTCTGCGCGAGGACATTACGTTTGAGGACGTGAGCACGGCGAGCGTGTGCCCCACGGCGCGTCCCGCCACGGTGGAGCTTATCGCCAAGGCCGATGGCATCATCGCGGGCTTGGATGTGTTCGCTCGCACCTTTGAGCTGCTGGATTCGCAGAGCTCGGTGCTGTTTGATGTTGCCGACGGTGACGAAGTGCACGCCGGCGACCACGTGGGCCAGGTGCGCGGCGATGCGCGCGTGTTGCTTTCGGGCGAGCGCGTGGCGCTCAACTACCTGCAGCGCATGAGCGGTATCGCTACCTATACGCACAGAATGGCTGCGGCGCTCGAGGGTACCAAGACCGTGCTTGTCGACACACGCAAGACCACGCCGGGCATGCGCGTGTTTGAGAAGGCGGCGGTTGAGATCGGCGGCGGCAGCAACCACCGCTACAACCTGTCGACGGCCGTCATGCTCAAGGACAACCACATCGATGCCGCCGGTGGCGTGACGCGCGCGATCGAGATGGCGCGCGCCCATGCGTCGTTTACCACGACGGTCGAGATTGAGTGCGAGAACCTGGACATGGTGTGCGAGGCCGTGGAAGCCGGCGCCGATATCATCATGTTCGACAACATGACTCACGACGACATGGCTGCCGCGATTGAGCTTATCGCCGGCCGCGCCAAGACCGAGTGCTCGGGCAACGTGGACGCCAGCAATATCCGCGCGCTCGCCGACCTGGGCGTTGACTTTATTAGCTCGGGCGCCCTGACGCACTCTGCGCCGATTCTCGACCTCTCGCTTAAGCACCTGCGTCTGCTGGACGGTAAATAATGAACGCCCGCGAGCGTCGCCGTGCCATCATGGGCGTGCTCGAAGGAGCCGAGGAGCCCGTTTCGGGCAGCGCACTTGCCCGCGAGGTTGGCGTGAGCCGTCAGGTCGTGGTTCAGGATATTGCCCTGTTGCGTGCCGATGGGCACGATGTCGTGGCGACCAACCGCGGTTACGTGCTGCAGGAAGCCACGAGTAGCCCCGCCGTGCCCACGCGTCTTGTTAAGGTGCGCCACAGTGTGGAGCAGGCGGGCGACGAGCTTACGAGTATCGTCGACGCGGGTGGCGCCGTGCTCAACGTGATCGTCAACCATCGTGTGTACGGCAAGATCACGGCCGACCTGGACATCCGCAACCGCCGTGATGTCGAGCGCTATCTGCGCGATATCGAGAGCGGCAAGAGCTTTCCGCTGCTAACGGTGACGAGCGGCTATCACTTCCATCGCATTGCGGCGGAGGACGAACAGACCCTCGACGAGATCGAGGCTATGCTCAAGGAGAAAGGCTACCTAGCCGATTTAATGCCCTACGAGGATGATTTGTCCTAGCCCGACACCGTCTTTATAAGTTGCGGTGAAATAGTTCCTAAAATGGGCATCGAAGCCATGAAACAGGAACTATTCCACCGCAACTGCCAAGAGCACGTCCCAAATTAGCTGCCCACGTATGCAAAAGGAGGCCTCCGCGGCGATGCGGAGGCCTCCTTTTTTGTGCACGGTGTACTTTTGAGTGTGCAGGTGGGGGAGTTGTTACTCCTCGACGATCTCGGTGATCGCGCCAGCGGGGCAAGCGTCCTGGCAAGCGCCACAGGCGACGCAGGAGTCCTCGTCAGCGACGGTAGCGACGTCCTGGAGCTCCAGAACGCCAGCGGGGCAGGAGTCGACGCAAACGCCACAAGCGATGCACTCGTCGGCATCAATTACGGGATGAGCCATGGTAGTTTCCTCTCTGTTGACCGACGCTACAGACGATGCGCGCCGGTGTGATTCGGGCAAAAACATACCACGGGAGCGACCGTTTGCAATACCCTCTGGCCGGCATCTTCATACCGTTCGCCGAGTATGCCAAGGTTTACTAAAAAACGTGCAGGTGGGGCCGTTGAGCTGCGTAAATGTTAGCTAAAGGTGACTTGAAATATTGAGCGATTGAGCGCGCCTGCGGAAGGCGCATCCCATTATTTTGCAGAAAAACGGGTCGCAGTTTCCGGTTGGACCGCCCGGCGGAAGCTGCGTCCCGGAATCGGTGCTCAAACTGGGATGTAGCTTCCGGCTGAGCCTTCAAGAGGAAACTGTGTCCCGGAATCCACGCTCAAACCGGGACGAGCTTTCCGCAAGGCAGCCCCAGGCACCCTCGGACCCAAACCTCAGCCATCTCTACATAGATCTCGATAGATTTGCCGAGAACTCAAACAGTGCGTCTACCTGCGTATTTGCGAACCTAAACTCTCGGCAATAAGAAATCTTATATGAATTGACTTAGATTTTGTATATTCCGGCCCATAAGGGGATACACTACATCCTGAAAGACAAGCCGAAGCGCCGCGCGACAGACCGTCGAGGCGACGCGAACGCAAAAGAGAGAGGGAATTTCTAATGAGTAAGATTCTTGGTATCGACCTTGGTACTACTAACTCTGCCATGGCCGTTCTCGAGGGCGGTTCTCCGACCATTATCGTGAACGCCGAGGGCGACCGCACCACCCCGTCCGTCGTGGGCTTCCGTGCCGACGGCGACCGCGTTGTGGGTAAGGCCGCTAAGAACCAGGCTGTCACCAACCCCAAGAACACCGTGTTCTCCATCAAGCGCTTCATGGGCCGCAAGTACTCCGAGTGCACCTCCGAGATCAAGACCGTGCCGTATGAGGTCAAGGAGGGCCAGGGCGGCCGTGCCGTCGTCGACATCGAGGGCAAGGACTACACCGCCGAGCAGGTGAGCGCCATGACGCTCGCAAAGATGAAGGCCGATGCCGAGAAGTATCTGGGCGAGACCGTCACCGACGCCGTCATCACCGTCCCGGCCTACTTCAACGACGCCCAGCGTCAGGCCACCAAGGATGCCGGTAAGATCGCCGGCCTCAACGTCAAGCGTATCGTCAA
The DNA here is from genome assembly GCA_959023295.1 of uncultured Collinsella sp. Classification (GTDB taxonomy): domain Bacteria; phylum Actinomycetota; class Coriobacteriia; order Coriobacteriales; family Coriobacteriaceae; genus Collinsella. Next base: position 155,210 of record CAUFBM010000001.1, read on the forward strand.
CGAGCCGACCGCTGCTGCTCTGGCCTATGGCCTGGACAAGCAGGGCACCGACCAGCGCATCCTGGTCTTCGACCTGGGCGGCGGCACCTTCGACGTCTCCATCCTCGACCTCGCCGACGGCGTGTTTGAGGTTCTGTCCACCTCGGGCGACAACCACCTGGGCGGCGACGACTGGGATCAGCGCGTCATCGACTGGATGGCCGACAAGTTCCAGCAGGAGAACGGCGTCGACCTGCGTCAGGACCCCATGGCCCTGCAGCGTCTGAAGGAGGCCGCCGAGAACGCCAAGAAGGAGCTCTCCGCCGCCCAGCAGACCACCATCAACCTGCCGTTCATTACCATGAACCAGTCCGGCCCGCTGCACCTCAACTACACGCTGACCCGCGCCGAGTTCGAGAAGATCACCCGCGACCTGCTCGAGCGCTGCAAGCAGCCTGTCACCAACGCCCTGCGTGACGCCAAGCTTAAGCTCTCCGATTTGACCGAGGTCATCCTCGTCGGCGGCTCCACCCGTATGCCCGCCGTCCAGGAGCTCGTCAAGACCATGACCGGCAAGCAGCCCAACATGTCCGTGAACCCCGACGAGGTCGTTGCCGACGGCGCTGCCGTCCAGGGCGGCGTGCTCACCGGCGACGTCGAGGGCATCCTGCTGCTCGACGTTACCCCGCTGTCGCTGGGCGTCGAGACCATGGGCGGCATCATGACCAAGATGATCGACCGCAACACCACGATCCCGACCTCCAAGACCGAGGTCTACTCCACCGCTGCCGACAACCAGACCAGCGTCGAGATCAACGTGCTCCAGGGCGAGCGCGAGCTTGCTCGCGACAACAAGTCGCTCGGTAAGTTCCAGCTGACCGGCATCCCGGCTGCCCGCCGCGGCGTGCCGCAGATCGAGGTCACCTTCGACATCGACGCCAACGGCATCGTCAAGGTCTCTGCTAAGGACAAGGGCACCGGCAAGGAGCAGCAGATCACCATCTCCGGCTCCACCGCTCTGTCCGACGACGAAGTCGATCGCATGGTCAAGGACGCCGAGGCCCATGCCGAGGAGGACAAGAAGCAGAAGGAGGAGGTCGAGGTCCGCAACCAGACCGATAGCCTGTGCTACTCCACCGAGCAGACCCTCAACGAGCTGGGCGACAAGGTTTCCGCCGATGTGAAGTCCAAGGCCGAGACCGCTATCGCCGACGCCAAGAAGGCGCTCGAGGGCTCTGACGTCGAGGCCATCAAGGCCGCTGGCGAGTCCCTGCAGTCCGTGGCCTACGAGCTGGCCCAGGTTGTCTACGCCGACGCTCAGCAGCAGACCGACGGTGCCGCCGGCGCCCAGCCTGCCGACGATGACGTGGTCGACGCCGACTACGAGGTTGTGGACGACGAGGACAAGTAATCATGTCCGCCCGTAAAGCTCGCACGGAGGCGGCTGCCGCTGGCGCCGCCCCCGTTGACTCTGAGGAGAAGGACGTGAAGATTCCCGTAGAGGCCGTCGACGATACCGAGGCCAACGAGGCCGAGGCCGCCGAGGCTGCCGAGAACCAGGTAGAGGATTCCAACAAGGAGGCGACGATGACCGAGGACGAGATGGTGGAAGCCGCTATCCGCGCCGGTGAGGAAGCCGCCGACAACGACTTTAAGCTCAAGTTCGAGCAGGCCCAAAAGGAGCTTGCCGACGTGCGCAGCGAGCTCGATGCTGCGGCAGAGGCTCAGAAGGCTGCCGAGGACAAGGCGAAGGACGCCACCGAGCGCACCGCCCGTTTGCAGGCCGACTGGGAGAACTTCCGTCGCCGCACCGCCAACGAGCGCATCGCCGAGCGCGACCGCGCGACTGAGAAGCTTGTCACCGCGCTGTTGCCGGTAATCGACGATATCGAGCGCGCGATCGACCATGCCCGCAGCCAAGAGCTTGCCGACGACTTTAAGCAGTTCGTCGATGGCGTCGATGCGGTGCATGCCAAGCTGCTCGATGTGTTTGCGCACGAGGGCGTTGAGCCCATCGACCCCAAGGGCGAGGCGTTCGATCCGCTCGAGCACCAGGCTGTGGGTCGCGTCGAGGACGCATCGCAGTACGACGAGACCGTCAACGACGTGTACCAGAAGGGCTACCGCATGGCGGATCGCATCCTGCGTTCCGCGATGGTGACGGTGACCTACGGTGGCGAGAAGCGCCCCGCACCGGAGCCCGAAGCGGCGCCCGAGGATGCTTCGGCCGATACGGCCGAGAGCACCGAGGAGTAATTGAGAAGGGCCCCGGGGCAACACCCGGGGCCCTTTCTGGCCTAGTGCCATATGAAAGCATCAGCCGCCGCCCGCTGGGCGGCGGATGAAACAGGAGAGGAGCTACGATGGCTGCAGGCAAAACCTTCTATGACATCCTGGGCGTATCCAAGAGCGCCTCCGACAAAGAGATCAAGAGCGCGTTTCGCAAGCTCGCGCAAAAATATCACCCCGATGCCGGCGGCGACGAGGCCAAGTTCAAGGAGATCAGCGAGGCCTACGAGACGCTTTCGGACGAGAAGAAGCGCAAAGAGTACGACCAGATGCTCATGTTTGGCGGCATGCCGGGCGCGGGCGGCGCATATGGCGGCGGCTACGGTGCCGGCGCGGGCGCCAGCGGCTGGGGCGACATCTTCGACAGCATCTTTAGCGGCAACGGCGCCTGGGGCAGCGATTGGGGCTCGGGCTTTGCCGGGGCTGCGGGCGCTGCCGGTGCCGGCGCGGGTCGCAGCCGCGCTCGCAAGGGCGGCGACCTGTCGCTGACCGTCGATGTTTCGGCCGAGGACGCGTTTCGCGGCGTGACGCACAAGGTCACCTATCGCATTCCCTCGACAGGCGAGCAGCAGACCATCACGGTCTCGGTGCCCGCGGGCGCGGTCGATGGCGGCAAGCTACGCTACAAGCGTCGCGGCGAGTATGGCGTTGCCGGCGGCGAGCGCGGCGACCTGGTCGTGACCACACACGTGGAGGAGCATCCGCTGTTTAAGCGCAAGGGTGCCGATGTGACCATGGAGGTGCCGGTCTCGGTCTACGAGGCGGCGCTCGGCTGCACGGTGGATGTGCCCACGCCCGGCGGCGCGACGGTTCGTCTGAAGGTGCCGGCGGGCACCCAGACGGGCAAGAAGTTCCGCTTTAAGGAGATGGGTGCACCCGACGTTAAGCATCGCGGCCGCACGGGTGCGCTGCTCGTCGAGATCAAGGTGCAGGTTCCCACGAACCTGTCCGACGATGAGCGCGATGCCATGACCAAGCTGCGCGAGGCCGACACGCGCGATTATCGCGAGAAGGTCAACCGTTACAAGGCGACGTTCTAGTTTGGTTGCGTGGCCCACGGGCTGGCCGCAGGCTTATGATGGAGATGTGCGAGACGGAAAGGGGTCAGGTAGCATGGCCGAGGACAATAGGAACAAACCGCTGTATATGATCAGCGTGGCGGCCGAGCTGACCGGCATGCACCCGCAGACTCTGCGCGTCTACGAGTCCAAGGGCTTGGTGAATCCTCAGCGTTCGGGCGGTAACACGCGCCTGTATTCGCGTGCCGATATCGAGCGCCTGGAGCTTATCAACCAACTGACCGACGAGGGTATCAACCTCGCCGGCGTGGTGCGCATCCTCGATATGAAGGAGCGTGCCGAGGAGCGCGAGCGCGAGAACGAAAAGCTTCGCGCCCGCGTGCGCCAGCTCGAGGACGAGCTGCACGAGTATAAGATGCAGAAGAAGATCACCGCCCTGGCCCCGCGCGACGGCTCAGTCAACCCCGAGCAAGTCATGCGCAAGCTGCTAGGTACGGGTAGCGACCTATAGCTCCGCCGACGCTGCCGGGCACTCATTGGGGACAGACTTAAATGAGTGCCCGCAGAATGAGAGTGGATAATCTCCCGTTTTTGGCCTGTTTGCAGGCTCAAAGTGGGAGATTATCCACTCTCGTCATTTCGGCGTCTAAGTCTGCCCCCGGCACCCAACTCGTTCTTTGCTTTACTGAGATAAAGTGAACGTGCAGATTCGTAACCCACTCGCAACCGTTCTATGGCACGATATTGAACGAATGTATGCTATGCGCCCAAATTGTTTGGGCAGAGTGGGAGACAGTATGGTCAAGCTGTACGAGGACGGCATCTACCTGCGCCGTGGCAGCGAGGTTGTGCCTGCGGCCGAGGCTGCTGAGCGCGGTATTACGCAGACGCCCGAGGATGCCAAGCGTGGCACCATCGCGTATTCGATCCTTCAGGCACACAATACGTCCGGCGACCCCGAGGCGCTCAAGATTCGCTTCGACGCCATGGCGAGCCACGATATCACCTTCGTCGGCATCATCCAGACGGCGCGTGCCTCGGGCATGGAGCAGTTCCCGCTGCCCTACGTGCTCACCAACTGCCATAACTCGCTGTGCGCCGTGGGCGGCACCATCAACGAGGACGACCACGTCTTTGGCCTTTCCGCGGCCAAGAAGTACGGCGGCATCTTCGTTCCGCCGCACATCGCGGTCATCCACTCCTTTATGCGCGAGAACTTCGCCGGCTGCGGCAAGATGATCCTGGGCTCGGACTCGCACACCCGCTACGGCGCCCTGGGCACCATGGCCGTGGGCGAGGGCGGCGGCGAGCTGGCAAAGCAGCTGCTGCGTGACACCTACGATGTCGCCTATCCCGGCGTCGTTGCCATCTACCTCACGGGCGCCCCGCGCCCCGGCGTCGGCCCGCATGACGTGGCGCTCGCCATCTCCCGCGCCGTCTTTGCCAAGGGCTACGTCAAGAACAAGGTCATGGAGTTCGTGGGCCCCGGCATCGCGAGCATGACGACCGACTACCGTAACGGCGTCGACGTCATGACCACCGAGACCACCTGCCTGTCGAGCATCTGGGCCACCGACGAGGACACGCACGCGTTTTTGACCATGCACGGCCGCGGCGACGACTACCGCGAGCTCAAGCCCGCCGATGTTGCCTACTACGACGGCTGCGTCGAGGTCGACCTGTCGAGCATCAAGCCTATGATCGCCCTGCCGTTCCATCCTTCCAACGGCTTTGAGATTGACGAGCTCAACGAGAACCTCGAGGATATTCTGCACGAGGTGGAGCTCGAGGCCGCCAAGATCGGCGAGGGTAAGACGCACTTTAGCCTGCTCGACAAGATCGTCGACGGCAAGCTGCACGTGCAGCAGGGCGTCATCGCCGGCTGCTCGGGCGGCAACTACGACTCCGTGGTTCAGGCTGCCCGCGTGCTCAAGGGCGCCAACACCGGCTGCGGCGAGTTCTCGCTGTCGGTCTATCCCACGAGCCAGCCCGTGGCGCTCGAACTTACACGTCGTGGCTATATCTACGACCTTATGGAGGCCGGCGCGATCGTGCGCACGGCGTTCTGCGGTCCGTGCTTTGGCGCCGGCGACACGCCTGCCAACAACGGCCTTTCGATCCGCCACACTACGCGCAACTTCCCCAACCGTGAGGGCTCCAAGCCGGGCAATGGCCAGTTGAGCGCCGTGGCTCTGATGGACGCTCGCTCCATTGCGGCGACGGCTGCCAACGGCGGCGTCCTGACGCCGGCGACCGACCTACCCGAGGAGACTTGGGACGAGGCCTGCGAGTACACCTTCGACGACGCTCCCTACAAGAAGCGCGTGTACTGGGGCTTTGACAAGGCTGAGCCCGCCGACGAGCTGGTCGAGGGCCCCAACATCAAGCCGTGGCCCGCGATGGAGCCGCTCGGCGACGATATCCTGCTTAAGGTGTGCTCCAAGATCATAGACCCGGTCACCACGACCGACGAGCTCATTCCCTCGGGCGAGACGAGTTCCTTCCGCTCCAACCCGCTGGGTCTGGCCGAGTTTACGCTGAGCCGCCGCGATCCGGCCTACGTGGGTCGCTCCAAGGAGGTCGACGCCGTGGAGAAGCGCCGCGTGGCCGGCGAGGCCACGGGCGACCTGGCGGCGCTCAATGCCGAGCTTGCCGGTGTGTTTGAGGCGCTGACCGGCGCGGGCGTCGCGGCCGATGCCAAGGCGACCGAGTTTGGCTCCATGCTCTATGCCAAGAAGCCCGGTGACGGTTCCGCCCGCGAGCAGGCCGCGAGCTGCCAGCGCGTAATTGGCGGCCTGGCCAACATCGTTCACGAGTACGCCACCAAGCGCTATCGCTCCAACGTCATGAACTGGGGCATGGTGCCCTTCCAGATGGAGGCCGAGCCCAACTTTGAGGTGGGCGACTACGTCTTTGTGCCGGGCATCCGTGCCGCGCTCGATGGCGACCTCAAGAACATCGCCGCCTACGTGGTGCGCGCCGATGGTGCGGTCGAGCAGATTGAGCTCTACATTGCCGATATGACAGCCGAAGAACGTGCCATCGTCAAGGCCGGCTGCCTGATCAACTACAACAAGTTCAAGGCCGCTGCCGAGTAACTCTGCTGTACGCCCCGGCCACACCTTTCCCTCGTGCTCACGCGCTTCGCGAGGGTCGCCCGAGGGAAAGATGTGGCAGGGGCTACCGCGACGTTCTCGTTGGGTCTTGAGGGACGCTAAAAAATAGACTTGCTTGATGCCGTCTATGTTATCGGGGCGGCTTCTTTTTGTCGAAAAACACAACGTAGGGGACAGACACCTTTGTTGTGGTTCGAACAGTTGTTCTATACGTACATATGTTCTATAGTGATGGTGTTTGCATCAGCGCTAAATTGCAACTAAAATATAGTTGCAGAATGTGAGACCGAGATGACACGGGCCGATAAACTCATCGCTCAACTGCTTAGCTGCCCTTCGACGTATAGATTTGCCGACTTTCTTAAAGTTATGGCGTCATATGGTTTTGAGATGGACACCAAGGGCAGAACATCCGGATCGCGCATTCGCTTTTACAGGCCATCGGACGGCAGAATATTCGTGATGCACGCACCTCATCCATCTGATGAATTAACGGCGGGCACCATTCGAAACATTGTCCGATTTCTACAGGACGCCGGGGGCAACCATGAGTAACGTTTTAGCATATAAAGGGTATTTTGCCCCGGTCGAGTTCGATGCCGAGCAGCACATGTTAACCGGAATGGTCGCAGGCATTAAGGACGCAATCGTGTTTGAGGGCTCTACGGTTGTTGAAGTGGAGCAGTGCTTCCACGAAGCTGTCGACGATTACCTCGAGTTTTGCGCCGAGAAGGGCAAGGAACCCGAACGGGCTTTTAAGGGCTCGTTCAACGTAAGGACAGGCTCTGAGCTTCACAAGCAGGCGGCATTGGCAGCTGCCAAGAAGGGCGAGTCGCTCAATAAGTTTGTGACTGAAGCAATCGCTGCGGCGTTGTAGAACCACCGCAAAGATATTCGTTTCCTTCGCGGTGGTGAGGCGAGCGCGCCCGTTGAGCGACATTCCAATGAGCGCCTTTACAGGATTTCATCCAGGCCGGGAGTCTTGGTTGTTTTGGGGATGCCGAGTTTGGATGACGCGAAATCGTCAATATTGTCCCCGATTCCGTCTTTGGTGTAGACGGTGACCGTATAGGTGCTGTGCCCGAATTCGCTCTTGTCGCGTATTGCCCAGGCCTGCCAGTAGGCGGCCCCACTTCGACCTTTGATTTTTCCGACACGGCGGAGTTCTGTTCGCTTTAATTGCTGGTCGCTATCGATGGTTCGACCGGCCTCCTCGGTGAGCCCGCACTGCTCAAGCAGCTTGTTGAGGACTTGGTTCATATGGCGTTCGTCGGCGTTTGGCATGTAGTCGTAGACGAGGGTGACGGAGGAAAGCGGCTGGTCGTCGATCAAATAATTCATCGTCTGAGGTTCAAGGCGGAAATAAGGAGACTGTCCGTCGATCTGACCGAGCAGCGGTAACTTTGACCGCCAAATTCCGGTGGGAATTCCATCTTCGTAGAACACGCCGCGACAGATAAAGGAGAGCGAGGTGGCACGCGAGTCGGCGTCGACCATTCCGCATAAATCGAAGGGCGAGGCGATACCAAGGGAAAAGGGCGTGGCGACGATAAGGAAGAGCATCACGATGGGTATGGCGAGAATGGCGATGACGTTGCGACCGGTGGAATGAGGCGGCTTCATATGCGCTCCTCGAGACAAAGAGCAGGCAAGCTCGATGACAAATGAATAATCTCAGCTAACAATTTAATTTTAACCTCATAACGTGTGACAGCTGGCCGTCGAAACCGAGAACCACCGCAAAGGTGCCTGTCCCCTTTGCGGTGGTTCTCGGTTTGTCTCGATCTGTAACAGTTAGACCCTAATTTGCCGAGTAGATGTTACAGATTGAGACAAACGGGCGCCGCTGAACAATTCGTCTCGATCTGTAACATCTAGGATCAAAAATGGCTGCTAGATGTTACAGATCGAGACGGTAGCGCGCCTGGGCAGCGGCGGGCTGACATCTCAGTACCCTATCCATCAATCACTCAGAAAATCTTATATATAGAGACTTAGATTTGTGTATAAGATCGTACAAAGCTGGCAACAATACTTCTCGAACAACGTGAAGCCGCCCCGTAGGGCGGCCGCCCCAAGAGAGGTGATTCCATGAGAATCGATAAGCTAGCAATGACGTCGCGTGAGGCGCTACAGACCGCCATGAGCACGGCTGCCGACGCGCAGGCCGGCGCGGTGGAGCCGATTCACCTGCTGTCTGCCCTGCTCGGTGCCGGCGAGCGCAATATCTCCGTGATCATCGAGCGCATCGGTGCCGACCCGGCTCAGCTCGCACGCTCCACGCAGGATGTCATCGACCACGCGCCCAAGGTTTCGGGCGAGGGCCAGCAGATGGGCCTGTCCAACGAGCTCGTCCGCGTCATCGAAAAGGCCGAGAAGAAGGCCACCAAGATGGGCGACAGCTTTGTGGTGACCGAGCATCTGCTGATGGCACTTGCCGAGGACAAGGGCGAGGCCGGCCGCGTTCTGCGTGACGCCGGCGTGACCAAGGAGCGCATCGAGCAAGTCTACGAGGAGTTGCGCGGCGATGACCGCGTGACGTCTGCCGAGGACAAGGCGCAGTTTGAGGCGCTGGAGCAGTACGGTCGCAACATCTGCGACCTCGCCCGCGCCGGCAAGCTCGACCCGGTCATCGGCCGTACCGATGAGATTCGCCGCACCATCCAGGTCCTGTCCCGCCGCACCAAGAACAACCCTGTGCTCATCGGCGAGCCGGGCGTCGGCAAGACGGCCATCGTCGAGGGCATCGCCCAGCGTATCGTGGCCGGCGACGTGCCGAGCACGCTGCGCGATCGCGATCTCATCGAGCTCGACATGAGCGCGCTGGTCGCCGGCGCCAAGTACCGCGGCGAGTTCGAGGACCGCTTGAAGGCCGTGCTCAAGGAAGTGCAAAAATCGGAAGGTAAGGTCATCCTGTTCATCGATGAGCTCCACACCATCGTGGGCGCGGGTGCCACCGAGGGCTCCATGGACGCCGGCAACATCCTCAAGCCTGCGCTCGCCCGTGGCGACCTGCATGCGATCGGCGCGACCACGCTCGACGAGTACCGTAAGTACATCGAGAAGGACGCGGCGCTCGCCCGTCGCTTCCAGACCGTTATGGTGAGCGAGCCTACCGTCGAGGACACCATCTCGATCCTGCGTGGCCTCAAGGAGAAGTACGAGATCTTCCACGGCGTGCATATCACCGATAGCGCGCTCGTGGCAGCTGCCGACCTCTCCGATCGCTACATCGCCGACCGCTTCCTGCCCGACAAGGCCATCGACCTGGTCGATGAGGCGGCAAGCCGCCTGCGCATGGAGCTCGACAGCATGCCGGTCGAGATCGATGCCACCACGCGTCAGCTCACCCAGCTGCAGATCGAGGAGCAGGCGCTCATGAAGGAGACCGACGACGCCTCCAAGGAGCGTCTGGAGGCCCTGCGCCAAGAGATTGCCGAGGTCCAAGAAAAGCTCAACGTGCAAAAGGCCGGCTGGCTCAACCAGAAGAACGCCATCGACCACGTGCAGGAGCTCAAGGGACAGCTCGACGAGGCCAAGAGCGAAGAGGAGCGTGCGACGCGCAACGGCGACCTGGGCCGTGCGTCCGAGCTGCGCTACTCCGTGATTCCGGGCTTGCAGCAGCAGATTCAGGATTCCGAGGCTGCGCTCGAGGCGCAAAAGCAGCAGGACGGCGAGGGCCTCAACGAGCAGGTGACCTCCGATGAGATCGCTGAGGTCGTGAGCGCTTGGACCGGCGTGCCCGTCTCCAAGATGATGCAGGGCGAGCTCGACAAGCTGAAGGGCTTGGAGGGCGAGCTGCATAAGCGCGTCATCGGCCAGGACGAGGCGGTCTCCGCTGTCGCCGCGGCCGTGCGTCGCAGCCGTGCGGGCCTCTCCGATCCGGACAAGCCCATCGGCAGCTTCTTCTTCCTGGGCCCCACCGGCGTGGGCAAGACCGAGCTCGCCAAGGCGCTTGCCGAGTGCCTGTTCGATGACGAGCGTGCGCTCGTGCGTATCGACATGTCCGAGTACATGGAGAAGTTCAGCGTCCAGCGTCTGATCGGTGCGCCTCCGGGATACGTGGGTTACGACGAGGGCGGCCAGCTTACCGAGGCCGTGCGCCGTCGTCCGTACTCCGTGATCTTGCTCGACGAGATGGAGAAGGCTCACCCGGATGTCTTCAACGTGCTGCTGCAGGTGCTCGACGACGGTCGTTTGACCGATGGCCAAGGTCGCCAGGTGTCCTTCAAGAACACGATCATTATCATGACGTCCAACGTGGGCTCCAAGGCTATCGCCGAGCTTTCCGGCAAGGACGAGGAGGAGATGCGCCATCAGGTCGACGCCGCCATGGCTCAGACCTTCCGCCCCGAGTTCCTCAACCGTATTGACGATATCGTGGTGTTCCATCCGCTCGGCATGGCGCAGATCGAGAAGATCGTCGATATTCAGCTTGCCGACGTCCGCGCACGTCTGGCCAAGGAGCGCATGACGCTTGCCATCACCCCGGCGGCCAAGCAGATGCTCGCCGTGGGCGGCCTGGACCCGGTCTTTGGCGCCCGTCCGCTCAAGCGCCTGGTCCAGCGCGAGGTCGTGGATGCCATCGCGGCCGCTATCATCGACGGCACGGTGCGCGAGGGCGATCAGGTGACGGTCGATGTCGACAAGGACGGTGGCTTTACCGTCGTGTGCGACAACACGCCGGCGGCCACCTACGAGGTCCCCGACGCCGAGTAGATCTTTAGGACATGCCTTAAAATCTGCCTTTAGAGCCAAACGCCAAGGGCGGCGGATCCGATTGGGTCCGCCGCCCTTTTTCGTGCGACAATCGATGGTGTTGAACGTGAGTACATGGCAAGGAGCTATGCAGACGATGGACAAGAACAAGACGAACACGCCGGCGACCGATGCCGCACCCGCCGCACCCAAGCCTGCGCCTAAGCCGGCACCCAAGCCGCGCGACCCCTATATTCGTGCCGAGAACGAGGACGACGACGGCTACGATCCCTACAGCGATCGTCGCCCCGAGCGCGAGCCGCTGTTCGAAGCCGACCCGTGGCGCTGAGTGCCACCCAATAGGCCACCAATAAGTTGCGGTGAAATAGGGACTGTTTTGCGGTTTGACCAGCAAAAACAGTCCCTATTTCACCGCAACTGCGTTAGAGATGTGGGCGTTGGGCGGCTGTCTTCGGGCCGGCTAGTCCTGGGCTTTGATGCTCGGCAGGAGAATCTGAGCGAGGTAGTCGGTCTCGAGTTTGGTCGCGGCGTCCGCCTTGCCGTCTTTGCCAACCAGGTCGTTCTTGATCTGGCTATAGGTATAGCGGTTGCCGGTCGTAAGCTCGACAAGCTCAATGGCCGTGTCCATGGGGTAGGTCGACACGGGGTCTTGCGTGCGCCCGTTGATGGTCTGGGGCACCACATACGGATAGACGGGGCCGCTGGCGTAGACCGTGTAGCCGTTACCAAGGTTTGCCGTACCCAAAACCGTATCGCCCTCATCGGGGGTAAAGCTCTCGCCGTCGCGCACCGCAACAAGCGTCACGATCGGCGTATTGCTGTCGCCGTCCAGATAAATGCACAGCGTGCTGCCGTTTTGCCAGGTTGCGACCTTGCCATACCACTCAACCGGAATATCGAGTTGATACAGGTCCGTCGCCTTATGCCGAGCGTCGGCATCGCGGGCGGACTGTGCCTCGCTCGCGCTTACGGCGTTGGCGGCGGCATCGCGGCGTGTAATTGCCGCCTGCTGGAGTATCTTTGCCGCGGCGGCAGAGCTACAACCGCCCTCCTCGGCGTACTTGGCCGCGGCATCGATCTGGTCGTCAGTCACCGTGTCGGCCGAAGGTACCTTGAGCTTAAAGGTGGCCTGGGCACTCAAATCCTGCCCATCGCTCTTAATGGTGACCTGCGCCTTGGTGGTCGGGACGGTGTAGATGGTGCCGTCGGCCGCGATGGGGGATCCAGCAATGGAGAGCGTGTAATCGCCGGGCAGCAGCTTAATGCCGCGACCGTGCTCGTCAACGTAGAGCGTTTCGCTCACAGAAGAGCCGTCGGAGTCCTGGCCACTCACCTGCACGGGGATCTTTGAGCCGGTGGAGCAGTCGAGCCCCGCGGCATGTACGCCAATTTGCACCGACATCATGGTATGGGCGTTTGCGGCAACCACGGCGGCCTGCTCTTGCTGGTATCCGTTCCAAGCCGCATAGCCCGCGCCGCCGGCGACGAGCGCGACGGCCACAACGCCTGCCACCATCAGGTTGCGTCGCTTGGGCGACATCTTGCGATGGCGAACCTCGGCCTCGCGTGCCGAGGGAACGGACGGCAGGGGAATATCGCCCATGGCGATGGTCTCGTCTACGGCTGGTGCGGAACCCAGGCCAGGAAGCTCGCGGGTCAGCGAATCCTCGGCCGGCAAGCTGTCGAGCAAGACGGTTTCCTCGCCCGTGTCGGATTCGGGCTGGTCATCGCCCTTGCTATCGTCCTCTTCGGCTTCGGCTTCGGCTTCGTCAGGAGCGTCTTTGGCGTCGCTGTCTTCGTCCTCGGTGCCTTCGTGCGCCTCGTCCTGTGTGTCGACGGCCGAATCGCTAAACGAGAGCTCATCTAGCGCAATCCGGTCAAGGCTCTCCAGGGCCTCGGCACACGCTTCTGCATCTTGGGCCGCATCCTCTTGGCCCATCGTCTCATCTTTCATATATCCCCCAAGCTCAATATCGGGACAACACTGTACCCAAAAATGGAGCCATATAAAGCGCATGCGAAATATAAGATCCGATTTAACCCGAGCGCATCGTTCAGTCGCATCCTCGCGGCAGCAAAAAGCCCCCGGAACGCGGACGAATCACATTCCGGGGGTTCTGCAATGCGTTGAGTTGCGCGGAGCCGGCTACGCGGCTTCGTACTCAAGCGATGTTTGCGCCAGGCGCGTTACTCGGCGTGTGCGTAATCAACCTTGGCGCGGCGAGCGGTGGCTTTCTCCCAATCGCTGGTGCCCTCAAAGACATCCTGCTTGTAGGGGTTGCGGCCGAGCTTCTTGGCGCGGTAGGCGATGTAGATGATCGCGGCGATGTTGGCGACCAGCGCGGCGATCGAGACCGCGGTAGCGGCGCCGGGGTCGAGCGTGGAGTGGGTCACAAAGATGGACTCCTCCTGGAAGAACGGGAACACCTGGGCAAACATGCACCAAATGGCCAGCGTAAAGGCGCGGTTCTGAATCCAGCCGCCCTTGTTCCAGATAAAGGCGGCGACGGTGGGCGCCAGCAGCAGCGCAAAGCCGCAGAACCAGGAGTGGGTGGGCAGGCAGTTGTAGGTGTAGCAGAAGTTCCAGATATCGTAGGCGATGATGTAGACCCAGGTCATATCGGGCCACAGCATGTCGGTCTGATCCTCGGAGGCGTAGACGCTCCACCAACCGGTCATGCAGAAGATGTTGATGATACCGGCGATGCCGTTGAACACGTTGTTCCAGCCGGCCAGCTGCGTGGCACCTTCGGAGGTGACCCAGGTGGACTGGCCCAGGACAAAGAAGTGATAGGCGCTCTCAAAGTCGGACACGACGGCGATCATGATGTTGATGGCGACGATCACAAACGGCCATGCGCGGAACCAATGCGCCTTGCCGATCTTGCCCCACTGGTACTTAATGGCAATGAAGCCCCAGCAACCGGCCAGCGCCGCGTATACCTTGGCGTAGTGGAACCAGCTGTTCTGGTACACATGGGTGGGGTTGGTGAGCGCCCACTCGGCGCCTTGTGAGACGCCCACGGCGATGGCGACGCAGTAGATGGTCATGGCCAGCGGAGCCACGCCAAAGATGATGGCCGCGCCCAGCTTGGTGCGGCGGCCGACCTCGTTGAGCACGATCAGGCCAATAAAGACCATGGCCCAGCCGGCCCAGTGGATAAGGGTATCGCTACCCCAAACATCGAACAGCATGCTGCTCTCCTTTCACACGCCCGCGGCCCCTCTTCTGATCGCGGGCAGTTTGGCCAAATGTCGTCAGTCCTGGGGCTTGCGCTCCGGATACTTGGCGGTATAGCCCTCGATGTGGAGTGTCGAGGCGATGATTTCCTTGACTGTCTCGTCGGGCACATCGGGGTGCGTGCGGATATACATCAACAACCCCATGATGAGGGTGTAGAACGTTTCGTAGACATGGTCGATGCGCAGCTCGTGATGGGCGACAAAGTCCACCACGGTGGTGTCGCAGATGTACTGAGCCACGCGCTGAACCACGTTGTGCAGAAAGCCGCCGTAGAGCGCGCCGCTGCTCGAGGTCAGGGTGCTCGGCAACTCGTGGCCGCTGGCGACCAGGTGCTTAAAAAGCGGTGCGACGGTGTCGAGTGCGCCTTCGATGTCGCCGATCGTGCGGCTGGCATTCCACTGCTCGAGCTCGGCGATAAAGCCGTCGATCGCTTCGTCCATGACGGCGGTGACGGCAGCGTCCATATCGGCAAAATAGTGGTAGAACAGCGAGCGTGTGCAGCCGGCTCGTTTGGTCACGGCCGATACCGAAAGATGCGACACGCCCAGCTCGGAGCTCACGGTGCGCACGGCGGCGAGAATCTCGCGACGGCGCTCGTCGCCCGTCAGGCGCTTTGCCGCGCTGTCGTGCGCGGGGGCGGCGTCGGCCACAGGGGTGTTCGCTGCGTTATCGCTCATGCGCTTGCCGCCTTTCGTCCGTTTGGGTCCGACCGTTCGCCTAACAGTCTTGAATATTGTTGACGGTTCGTCAATACTGTTTTTGACACAATGTCAACAATAACGGGTGAACGGCATGGGGGCATGTCGGGCCCATATAAAGAGGGGTGCCGCATGCCTGTTGGGCTGCGGCAAGAGAAGGGACGACCATGATTCTCAACGGACCGGGGATTAGCTACACCGAGCCCGATATCGGCGCGGAGTTTGTGCCGCCGCTGCCGGAGCATCCGCGCGAGGCCATCGTCAAACTGTGCGAGCGTTGCACCAACCGCCTGTTGCACCGCGACGAGCTGCTGGGCTACGAGTACTGGTCGTTTGCCGAGGCCGCAACCGACGAGCAGGCCGAAGTGCTCTGCAAGATGAAGATGCGCCGTCCCTACACGCTGCCCGAGATGGTCAAGCTCACCGGCATGCCCGAGGCCCAGATCGAGAAGATGCTCGACGACATGAGCTACACGGGTCTGCTCGAGTACAACTGGGAAAATCCCGAGCGCGCCAAGCAGTGGGTGCTGCCCATGCTGGTACCGGGTTCCGCCGAGTTCCTCAACATGCGCGTGGGCCAGCTCGAAGAGCACCCGGTCTATGCCAAGTTCTTTGAGCAGGCGTCCAAGGGACCGCTGTCCAAGGCCACGCCGATGGTGCCGCCCGGAGGCGCCGGCATCGGCATGCACGTCATTCCGGTCGAGAAGGCCATTGACGCCGCGAGCACCTCGGTGCCGATCGAGCATATCGAGCATTGGCTCGACAAATACGATGGCAAATATGCCGCTAGCACCTGCAGCTGCCGCGCGAGCCGTCGCGTGATGGGCGAGGGCTGCGCCGACGATCCCGCCGACTGGTGCATTGCCGTGGGCGATATGGCCGACTATGTGGTTGAGACCGACCGCGGTCACTATGTGACGCGCGAGGAAGTCTACGACATTTTGCGCCAGGCCGAGGACAACGGCTTTGTGCACCAGATCACCAATATCGACGGCGAGAACAAGATCTTCGCCATCTGCAACTGCAACGTCAACGTGTGCTACGCCCTGCGCACCTCGCAGCTGTTCAACACGCCCAACCTGTCGCGCTCGGCCTATGTCGCCAAGGTCGAGAAGGACAAGTGCGTGGCCTGCGGTCGCTGCGTTGAGGTGTGCCCGGCCGGTGCCGCCAAGCTCGGCCAGAAGCTCTGCAGCAAAAAGGCCGGCGGACAGGTGCCCGAGTATCCGCGCCAGGAGCTGCCCGATGCCACCAAGTGGGACCACACCAAGTGGTCGCCCAACTACCGCAACGACAACCGCATCGAGACACACGAGTCCGGCACCGCTCCCTGCAAGACGGCCTGCCCCGCACATGTTGCCGTTCAGGGCTATTTGAAGCTCGCGGCTCAGGGTCGCTATGACGAGGCCCTAGCACTCATTAAGCGCGAGAACCCGCTGCCCGCTATCTGCGGCCGCGTGTGCAACCGCCGCTGCGAGGACGCCTGCACCCGCGGCCGTGTGGACGCCGCCGTGGCTATCGACGAGGTCAAGAAGTTCATCGCCCAGCGCGATCTGGATGCCGCGACCCGCTATGTCCCACCTGTGGTGACCCCGACGCGAGCCGGCGGCTTCGACCAGAAGATCGCCATCATCGGTGCCGGTCCGGCCGGCCTGTCCTGCGCTTTCTACCTGGCCGAGAAGGGCTACAAGCCCGTCGTGTTCGAGAAAAACGAGCGCCCGGGCGGTATGCTCACCTACGGCATTCCCAGCTTTAAGCTGCAGAAGGATGTTATCGAGGCCGAGGTCGAGATCATTCGCCTGATGGGCGCCGAGTTCCGCTATGGTGTGGAGGTCGGTCGCGATGTGACGCTCGACGAGCTGCGCGAGCAGGGCTTTAAGGCCTTTTATGTGGCCATCGGCTGCCAGGGCGGCCGCCTTGCCGGTATTCCGGGCGAGGACGCCGAGGATGTGACCGTGGCCGTCGACTTCTTGCGCGAGGTCAACAGTGGCAAGATCGACGCACTGCCCGGCCGCACCATCGTGGTAGGCGGCGGCAACGTGGCTATCGACGTCGCGCGCAACGCCTGCCGTCTGGGTTCTGAGCACGTTGAGATGTTCTGCCTGGAGAGCGAGACCCAGATGCCCGCCAGCGAGGAGGAGCGTCGCGAGGCCGTTGAGGACGGCGCTCACATCAGCTGCGGCTGGGGCCCCAAGGAGGTTCACCTGGACGAGGCCGGTCGTGTGTGCGGTATCACCTTCAGGCGCTGCACGCGTGTCTTTGACGACGAGGGCCGTTTTGCGCCCGAGTACGACGAGAGCGACCTGCGCCGCGTCGATGCCGACCGCGTGGTCATGTCCATCGGCCAGTCCATCGTGTGGGGCGACCTGCTGGCTGGCTCCAAGGTGGAGCTTGGTCACGGCCAGGGTGCTCTTGCCGACCCCCAGACCTATCAGACCGCCGAACCCGACATCTTTGTGGGCGGAGACGTCTACACCGGTCCGAGCTTTGCTATCGATGCCATCGCCGCCGGCCACGAGGCCGCCGTGTCCATCCATCGCTTTGTGCAGCCGGGATCCATGCTCACCATCGGCCGCAACCCGCGTCGCTACACCGCGCTCGACCGGGACGATGTCGTGATCGAGAGCTACGACAACGCGAGCCGCGAGGTGGCGCATGTCGACCGCGAGCGCGAGAAGGCTGCGCCCTTTAGCGAGTACGTCGAGACCTTTACCGAGGAGCAGGTGCGTGCCGAGACCGCCCGCTGCTTGGGCTGCGGTGCCTCGATCGTCGATCCCAACAAGTGCATCGGCTGCGGTCTGTGCACCACCAAGTGCGCGTTCGATGCCATCCACCTGGATCGCGATCGCCCCGAGTGCTCCACGATGGTCAAATACGAGCAAAAGCTCCCAAGCCTCGGCAAATACGCGCTCAAGCGCGCCATCAAGATTAAGTTCGGTCGCAAGTAAGTAGTCATAACGGGAACGGCGGAGGAAAAAGTGCACGAGCTCGGAATCGTTTACCACATTATCCGCGATGTCGAGAACGTGGCGCGTGCCAATGGCGTGAGTCGCGTTTCGAGCGTCACACTGCTGCTGGGCGAGGTCTCGGGCGTCGTTCCCGACTTGCTGCTCGACGCTTGGCGCTGGGCGGCAGATAAAAAGCCCATCGCGCAGGGCTCGGAGCTTATTGTGGAGCCCGTTGAGGCCGTGACGCATTGCGAGGCGTGCGGCCGCGACTATGCGACGGTCGAGCACGGCAAGACCTGCCCCCATTGCGGCAGCGGAGAGACATACCTGCTGCAGGGCCAGGAGGTCATGATTAAGCAGATTGAGACCCCCGACGAGGATCCGGCAGACGCTGCCCTCGATGGTCCTTCCGACGCCCCCGACGCCCCCGACGCCGTCGACGCCGCCAACCCCCTCCACATCGCCTAAGATCCCCTATAAGTTGCGGTGAAATAGTTCCTAAATCCAGCTTTCTGGTTCTTAAACAAGAACTATTCCACCGCAACTTTTTTGAGTGGTTTCGTAGATCATAAGTCGCGCAAATAGTCAAGTCATACCTGTTTGAACAAAGTAGCGGCAGTACAAGCGCATTCGCGCTTGCCTAAAATCGATATTAATGAACAGCCTGCTTGTATCTGTAAAATGCGTGGCTTGATGAGCGACGCCTTGGCGGGTAATGAGTCAAAAAGCAGTAACGTAATCAACTTGTAACAAACTTAGACGTTTAAACAAATAATGCAACCTTTTACGAATTTAGCTATAATTCCACAAACCAAACAGGTATACTCCTTCCATGTCGTGTAGGAATTACGTAGACAAAAAGGAGGTTATGTGATGGTAAGTATTGTTCTTGCTAGCCATGGTGACTTGGCGGCTGGAATCAAGCAGACGGGCTCGATGGTCTTTGGCGATCAGCCGTCTGTTGCCGTGGTCTCGCTCGAGCCGAGCATGGGCCCCGACGACTTCCGTGCCAAGGTCGAGGAGGCAATCGCTTCCTTCGAGGACCAGGAGCAGGTGCTCTTCCTCGTTGATCTGTGGGGCGGCACGCCGTTCAACCAGATCAGCGGGCTCATCGAGGGCCACGATTCCTGGGCTATCGTCACCGGTGTCAACCTGCCTATGCTCATCGAGGCATATTCGCAGCGCTTTGACGCAAAGAACACTGCACATGCGATCGCAAAACATCTCGTGACTGAGGCTAAGGCCGGCGTGCGCGTCAAGCCCGAGTCTCTGGAGCCCGAGGAGAAGAAGCCGGCTGCGGCCGCCGCTGCTCCTGCGGGTGCCATTCCTCCGGGAACGGTGATCGGCGACGGGCACATCAAGATCGCCCACGTCCGTATCGACACGCGCCTGCTGCATGGTCAGGTGGCCACCACGTGGACCAAGCAGATCAACCCCAACCGCATCATCGTGGTCTCCGACGGCGTTGCTCACGACGAGCTCCGCAAGACCATGATCGAGCAGGCTGCCCCTCCGGGAGTCCACGCCAACGTCGTGCCTATCAAGAAGATGGCCGAGGTCGTCAAGGACACGCGCTTTGGCGACACCAAGGCGATGCTGCTGTTCGAGAACCCGCAGGATCTGCTCAGGGCCATCGAGGCCGGCGTCGACATCAAGGAAGCCAACATCGGTTCCATGGCCCACTCCAAGGGCAAGGTCGTCGTCACTAACGCCGTCGCCATGGGCGATGACGATGTCAAGACCATCGAGGCTCTCAAGGCCAAGGGCGTCAAGTTCGAGGTCCGCAAGGTTCCTTCGGATTCCTCCGAGGATCTCGACGCCATGTTGAAGAAAGCTAAGGCCGAACTGGCCGCTCAAGCATAGTAAAGGAGGGTCCGATACATGTCTGCAATCACTATTCTGCTTGTTGCGATTGTCGCGTTGCTTGCCGGTATGGAAGGCATTCTGGATGAGTTCCAGTTCCATCAGCCGCTCGTGGCATGCACGCTTATCGGTCTCGTAACCGGTCACCTTCAGGAGGGCATCCTCCTGGGCGGTTCGCTCCAGATGATGGCCCTTGGCTGGGCTAACGTCGGCGCCGCCGTCGCGCCTGACGCCGCTCTGGCCTCGGTCGCTTCTTCGATCATCATGGTGCTCGCCCTCAACGGTGGCGCCACCGATTCGGCCAAGGCCGTTACCGCCGCCATCGCCGTCGCCGTCCCGCTGTCGGTCGCTGGTCTGTTCCTGACCATGATCTGCCGTACCCTGGCTACCGCTATGGTTCACGCCATGGACGCCTGCGCCGAGAAGGGCGACTTCGCCGGCATCGAGCGTTGGCAGTACGCCGGCATCCTCATGCAGGGTGTTCGTATCGCCATCCCGGCAGTACTTCTGTGCATCATCCCGGCCGAGGCCGTTACCAACGCGCTTAACGCTATGCCCGATTGGCTGTCCGGCGGCATGGCTGTCGGCGGCGGCATGGTCGCTTCCGTCGGTTACGCCATGGTCATCAACATGATGGCCACCAAGGAGACCTGGCCGTTCTTCATCCTCGGCTTTGTCCTTGCTGCCATCCCTCAGCTCACGCTGATCGCCCTTGGCCTCATCGGCATCTCCCTTGCCCTCATCTACCTTGGCCTTAAGGATCTGGCCAAGCAGGGTGGCGGCATGGGCGGTGGCTCCGGTGACCCGCTCGGCGACATTCTGAACGATTACGAGTAGGAGGGGAGTGATACATATGGCAGAGAACAAGATTCAGCTCACCAAGGCTGACCGTAAGAAGGTTTGCTTCCGTCATCAGTTCCTTCAGGGCTCGTGGAACTACGAGCGTATGCAGAACGGCGGCTGGTGCTTCGCAATGATCCCTGCGATCAAGAAGCTCTACACCAGCAAGGATGACCAGATTGCCGCTCTTAAGCGCCACCTGGAGTTCTATAACACCCACCCCTATGTTTCCGCCCCCGTCATTGGCGTTACCCTCGCCCTCGAGGAGGAGCGCGCCAACGGTGCTCCGATTGACGACGTCGCCATTCAGGGCGTCAAGGTCGGTATGATGGGCCCGCTCGCCGGCGTCGGCGACCCCGCCTTCTGGTTCACCCTTCGCCCGATTCTGGGTGCACTGGGCGCTTCCCTGGCCCTGTCCGGCAGCATCGCCGGTCCGCTGCTGTTCTTCTTCGCGTGGAACATCATCCGTTACGCCTTCCTGTGGTACACGCAGGAGTTTGGCTACAAGGTCGGCTCCTCCATCGCCAAGGACCTCTCCGGCGGTCTGATGGGCAAGGTCACCGAGGGTGCTTCCATCCTGGGTATGTTCATCATCGGCGCCCTGGTCGAGCGCTGGGTGTCCATCTCCTTCACCCCGGTCGTCTCCAAGGTCACGCAGTCCGCTGGCGCCTATATCGACTGGGCCAACCTGCCCGCCGGTTCTGAGGGCATCAAGCAGGCATTGACGATGTACAGCTCTGTCGGTGCCAACGCACTCGACCCGGTGAAGGTCACCACGCTTCAGGCCAACCTCGATCAGCTCATCCCCGGCCTTGCCGCCGTGTGCCTGACCCTTCTGGTCTGCAAGCTCCTCAAGAAGAAGGTCAGCCCGATCGTCATCATCCTGGCTCTCTTCGCCGTCGGCATCATCGGTCGCGTCTGCGGCTTCATGTAAGCACGCTTCGGCTTAAGACCGAGAGTTGCTAGGCAAGGGCTTTTGAGCCATTGAAACGGACCGCACCCGGTGGGTACACTGGATGCGGTCCGATTGTTTTATTTGGAGGGCGAGGCGCGTATGGCGCAATCTCAGAACAGCACGGTCGATCTGGCAACGCCGGCAACCTGCCTGATGGGGCTTACCAGTCACGGTAACGTGATGGTGGGCAATAAGGCGTTTGAGTACTATAACGAGCGTAATCCCGAGGATTATATCCAAATCCCGTGGGACGAGGTCGACTATATTGCCGCCGAGGTTTTGCGCGGCACCAAGAAGATTACGCGTTTTGCTATCTTCACCAAGGACAACGGCCACTTTACGTTTTCGACGCGCGACGATAAAGAGACGCTTCGCGCGGTCCGTAAGTACGTCGACGAGGATAAGCTCGTGCGTTCGCCCGACTTTATCGATGTGACGGCCAAGGGCGCCAAGAGCATCCCCTCCGTTATCAAAAACCTTTTCCACAAAGGTAACTAGCTCCTCATAAGTTGCGGTGAAATAGTTCCTAAATACGGCTTTAGATGCTTCAGACAGGAACTATTCCACCGCAACTTCGAAGTCTAGTCATGCGACGTATTGCGATGCAGTAAATCTGCTACACTAGTACGACATGCCTCCGTAGCTCAGGGGATAGAGCACCGCTCTCCTAAAGCGGGTGTCGTGCGTTCGAATCGCACCGGGGGCACCAGAAGAAATTGCAGGTCAGACGGTATAAATCGTCTGACCTGCTTCTGTATAGATAGGGCTAAATAGACGATAGAGGGGTGAAAAAGGGGTGAAAGAAAGTTCTATGATGAAAACAGCTCGCCTACATATTTCACTCCGATATTTCACCCAAATATCCGGTTTTCAACCCTTTCCACAGTCTGCGGGCTTATAAGAAGCCCTCCGCCTATGGAAAGCGTTGAAAACCTAGGGTGACGTTGCTGTGAGAAGGGCGAGTTTCCAACAGCCCCCGGTGTCTCCGGGTTACGCTTGGGACCCTCCGACACCGAGGACCGTTGAAAACTCGCCCTTCTGCTAGGCAGGCATTTTTTCTAAGTAGGCCAGTTGCTTCAGAAGCAGCTGGAGAGTAATTGACATTCCAAATAATTCCATGAAAGTGAAGTCTGGCTCGCCACCGTTTACAGAGGGAAGCATAATTGTCTGGCGTGCCATCCTTGTAGCATTGAACTTGTACAGATAGCCAAACTTGCTCTTTTGCTGCTGGATGGCGACTTTTAGGAAGAGGTAGATAAACTCGTTGCCCTTGTTGTTTTTGACGTGAAAGCGTTTAACGTCATCGGAGAAAATGCACTCATAGGGGTGGTAGAACCCAAGGCAGACTCCATTACCGTTATAGTTCACGCCAAGGACATTGTTGTCGAGCGACGAATTCTTATCAGCCGTAAAACCGGCAATCCCGTTGCTATTGTCGAGCGCCCCAATAAACGGTCGTCTTCCATACTTTCGGTTACGAGATTCCAAGCGCCTCCCGGAACGAATGTCGAATATTTGGCTGATTGAGTACGATTTCCAATCTCTTTCGTGCAGTGAGGAGTGGTCGAACTCGGGGTTATTTACTCTCTCTCTCTCTCGATGGAGGCGATGCGCTTCATCAGGAATTCGCGGCAGCGCTGGACTTGAATGGCTTCTCGCTCGCGGATGTAATCCTCCATGAACTGCCAATCGGGATTGCTGGACTCATCGATGGGAAGCATTACTCGTAGCAAATTGAGCCGTTTTAGGCTGATCGACCTTCCGTGGCCGAATAGCGTTCGCTGTTTAGAAATAGATGCGGCCACGAATTGCATGGCATATCTTGAGAGGTTTCCGATTGAGTCTCTTGGCCTTAAGTCCGTTACGTGGGTGTCGAGAGCGAACTCCATTGGTTGGTAGTATGCGAGACCCGCTCCGCCATCACCGTCGTTGTTTAGAGTGATGGCGTGGCCACGATGAAGTCTTTCGTTTGGGATAGAGACAAAAGCCTTTACGCCATTGTCGCAGTTGCGAGCGGAAATAAGTGGAACGTCTCCGACCTGAAGAGAGGTCATGTTTTTTTCGGTGCCGCGAGCCGGTTGAAATAAATCCGAGATTTTAAAGGGTGACCAATCCCTGTTATTCAAATCGAGCATCGGGGCCCTCCTCGAAGAGATAGCTACGACCATGAGAAACCATGTCTAGCTGGAATGTTAGATAATCGGCTATTGCCTTCTCGAAATCCTCTTCGGTAGGTATCTCGTCGTTGAAGTAATAGAAGCTGTGCAGCCACTCGTCATCTGGCTTGACGGTCGAGCTGACGCAGAATTTCGATGGGGCGTCTTCGCGGCCGTTCCAAACGTCAAGAAGATGCTGCTTTCTGTCCTTTGCAGAGTCGCCTTCGACCAGGCCGACGTGCGCCCTTACCTCATAACCATCATCCCTAAAGTCGATGAAACGGCATTCCTTTTCAGGGTCATGTGGTTCGCCGGCGGTGAACACGGCTATGACGGGATTCGTTCCGACCCCATAGAATGTATCGGTGTTGCACGTAATAACGCCTTCGAGGGTGTGATGCTTGAGGATGGAGACCTTGAACTCCTTCTCGGCTTTGCTTTTTCCGGTCATGGATGATTGCGGAACGATGACCGCCGCTCTCGCACCTATTGTGAGAGAGTCGAGAAGACGTTCCACAAAAGATAGCTCGTATTGGCTTGGATCCGCTTTGGTTCCTTGGCTGTATGGAGGATTCATCAGCCCGACCGTTGCCCCTTTGAGCTGTATCTGGGCCGGGTTTTGCTTGAGGAAATCGCAGCATTCGAGGTTACTGTTTCCGTCTCGCCTAAGAATCATGTTTGCAGCCGCGACTGCAAACATGTTGCTTTGGAGCTCGATGCCGTGAAGGCGCTTTTTCTTAATGTCTTTGCGTTGCTGCTCGCTGGTTGCAGAAGAAAGCATGCGATGCATGGCGGCGATGAGAAATCCCGCCGTTCCGCATGTTGGGTCAAGCACCGTATCTGTAGGCTTAACATCTACGAGCTCACACATAAGGTCGCAGATGTGCTTTGGTGTGAGTACGATGCCGAGCGTTTGGCCGTCCCCGCCGGAATAGCTCATAAACTCGCCGTAAAAGCGACCTATGAAGTCTT
The DNA here is from genome assembly GCA_959023295.1 of uncultured Collinsella sp. Taxonomy (GTDB): domain Bacteria; phylum Actinomycetota; class Coriobacteriia; order Coriobacteriales; family Coriobacteriaceae; genus Collinsella. Next base: position 180,005 of record CAUFBM010000001.1, read on the forward strand.
CAGAAGTCTGCTGGTACTTGATGCTTTTGAAAACGTGTTCGTTAAGGAAGTTCGTGTAGTAGTGCAACGGGGTCATCCCTAGGGTGTCATTGACCTCGTTTAAGCGAAAGCTTGTTTGAACAATGCCGAACTCAGCAAGAAGCTTGTTTTTCTTCACATCTGGCCCGACGTTGGAGCGCGTGAGTCTTCCACGAATGGCGTTCATCAGCTTATCGCCGTCGCGCATGCCCTCGGTCTGGTCCCCGGTAAGGGAATCGATTGAGAATCCGCCGTATTCGATTTCATCCAAAGCTAGAAGAATCCCCGCTACCACAAGAGCCTTGTCTTGGTCCTTGATGGAGCCGTAGGTGCGGAGATATTCGTGAAGCTCTGCCGCATCTTTGAGAATTTGTTCGGTGGTCTTCTCGACGTCGGTTGGTTCGTCAAGAACATACCGTGTGTAGTATTCAACGATGTTGCTCGGTGAGAGCCAAGTGAACGATTCGAGGTCTGGGAGCCTCTTGTAGCCTTCTCGGTCATTCACGAACACGGGAGATATGGTGTGATGCTTAGGGTCCCCTGAAACCCCAACGGCGAAGACCTCAGTGAAAGGGCTCTTCTTTGCGATGTGCGAGGCGTAGTGATAGGCACCGTTGACGGCATAATCGGTAACGGCCTCGGTGCTCATGTCGAGGATGTCAGAATCTGTTAGCTTTTCATGTCGGCTCTGGCTCGCCTTATCTTCGATGACAAGAACAAAGCGGCCAATTTTCGAAACGTATTCAGGATAGCCAGCGTTTCCCGTTCCGCGCTTGGATGCGTCCTTGAGGGCGTTGTCGATTTCTTTGATGTTGCTCCCCTGTGATGTGAACTCAATATCACATTCGGTGAGCCTATCGGCAACCCAAAGGTCGAGTGCGGCTTCTTTCCTGGCCATATGAAATCCTTTGATAACGAGCTGGTGCGAATTGAATCGCGACAAAGATATCCAACAGTTTAACCTCCGGCTATAGAGCAAAGGAAAACTACTTCCAATCGGAATTATCGAACGGTAGCGATTCGAGGTTGTCGCGTAGCGATCGGCCTTGAGGCCGATGGGTCCCGCTTATGGGCGGGACCCCCGCGACGCGCAGCGTCGCTCTCGCTGCGGCTCCCTGGCAACGCTCCCCAGGGTCGCGTTTCGTCCGCCTCCGCTCACACCGGCCCTACCCGGCGAACGGCTGCGCTCGATGGCTTCCAGAAGTCGCCATCGCTCCGCCGTGGTCGCCGGGCGGGGCCTCTCGCGCCGGGTCGCCAAGCGCCGTCGTACGACGCTCCCCAGGGTCGTGTCTCCTCGGCGTCGGCTCAGCCGGCGCTCACCCGCCCGGGCTCGCGTTGCCCCTGGCAAGTGGCTCGCTCCGTGCGGGCAAGATATGGATTCCGTTGCACGGAATCATCTTGCCGCCTGCGGCGGGGGCGAACCGCTCCGAAGTCGCTCTCGCCAAAAGGGGCCGGGACGCCTGTTGCGTCCCGGCCCAAATGCTCAGTCCCCTCGCCCGTTCTGGTTCTCGAGCGCCTTGCGCTCAAGCTCCCAGAACGCCCTCATCGCCGTCGCTATCCCGCGCAGCGTGAAGCGGACGACGAGGCCGGTCGAGTGGTCGACCGCGAAGCCGAGCCTGCCGCCGTTGACCTTCCGCACAGCCCCGAGGGCCTTCGAGAAGAATCGGTACTGGAGGCTCCCGCCCTTCGACCTGGCGAGCTCGATGCCGTCCCGCCTGAGCCGCCGCTCAAGCTCGCCCATCCGGTCGGGGCAGTCGCGCATGCGCCCGACCTCTTCGATCCGGCGGGCGACCGCGACGCGGATGCGGGCGTTCTCCGAGCGCTCGGCCTGCCCCTTTCGGGCCATGTCGCGCTCTTCCGTGCCGGGTTGCCTCGCGTGGACGCGCGAGTTGGCCTTGCCGCGCTCAAGCTGCCTGAGTCCATACCTCTCGTCCAGGGTACGGACGGTCTTCACGCGTGATGCCGCCGCCTTTCGGGCGGGGCCCTCGTCGAGCCTTCGGCCGGTTTCCAGATCACTGCGGTTGATGCCGAGGTGCACGGCGTAGCGGTCAGTGGCGTCCACGCGGCAGCGCTCGCGGTGCAGCACCATCACGACCTCCTGGTTGGGGTAGCGCTCGGCCACGTACTCCCTCGCATAGCGCATGCACAGCTCCGGCGTCATCTTCCCGCCGTTGAGGTCGCACTCGTCTGGGAGGAACCCGAGTATCTGGTGCTGCATGTAGGTACACTTGGCACCGGCCTTGCCGGGCCTGTCGTGACCCATGGCCGCCCTCGTGTCCGCCATCTCCTGAAACCAGCGGTCATCGTCGATGATGTTCTGCGTGCCGTGGGCGAGCGCCTTGTCGCGGTCCCAGGAGAGGTAATCCCTGAGTCTCGCGAGGTGCCTCTCGCTGCAGACGCTCGTCTGCTTTATCGCCGTCATGGTCGCCTCCCTAGTCGAGCGAGAGCCCGCTGAATTTGCCGCCCGGCTTGCTCCCGTTCTTCTTCTCCGGCTCGGGCCACTTTGGGCACCAGGTCGAGGCCTCCTCGCGCATCTTCCCAGCAGCTGACTCGTCGAGGCGGCGCTGGTAGGCGCGACGGTTCTCCGCCTCGTGCTCGGGGGTCCCGAGGTCGAAGTGCTCCCTTGTGGGCGTGTTGGTGCAGTCGGTGACGGGGGAGCGGAAGACGCCGGCTCGACATGCGGGCATACCGTTGTCCGCGTGCTTCACGACGATGATCCCGTCCCGGTCCGGGGCCATGCCGCGCCACTCCCAGGGGTGTATCACGTCGTCGGCGCTCTCGCTGTAGGACGTCGAGGATGACGTGCCCGACGCGGCCCTGCCGTTGCTCGTGCCCTGCGTGTGGCGCGTGGTCTTGCCGATGAGCTCGGTGAAGTACCGGCGGTCCTCCTCCTCGGCGAGCTTCATCGCAATCTTGACCCCGCAGTTCGCGAGGATCTTCCTGCGGCCGTCTCTCTCGCCATACTTGTTGAGCTGGGATACGTCCTGCGTCGCTCCGACCCAGAACGTCCCGCACCCGCGCCCGAGACTGAGGAGGGCGGGCAGGCACTCGACGCGGGGCAGGTTGCCCCACTCGTCGCCGAGTATCTGCACGGGGCGGGGGAGCCTGCCGCCGTTCACGTCCGCGACCGCCTGGACCGAAGCCCAGAGCTGCGAGAGGAACATCGCCGCGATACAGTTGTAGGGGGAGCCCTCGTCGAGCACGTGGAGAAAGACGGCGCTCTTCTCCGTGAGTACCGTGTGCGGGTCGATGTCGGAGCCGGAGGTCATCCAGGCGACCGGGGCGGAGGAGAACGGGCGCAGGGCGACCTTGAGCGTCGAGAGGATGCTCCTGAGCTCGTTGCCGCCCGAGGAGACGAACTGCGACGCCCTGCCCTTGGCGGGGTGGCCGCTCGGCAGAGCGCGGAAGACGGCCTTCAGGGGCTCGGACGGGTCGTCTCCTTCGGTCTCGGTGCCGCGGTCCAGGACCTCGCAGACGGTCGCGAGGTGCTTTGATTCCTCGGGACACTCGTCGGACATGGAGACCAGCAGGACCAGGGCCGAGAGCAGGCCCCTGGCCGAGGCGGTCCAGTGCGAGCCCTTGTCTTTCTCGTCGTCCTGCACCACGAGCTCCGCGATGGCGTCCGCCGCCTGCTCGGCCTCCTGGTCGCGTCCCTCGGCATGGAGGTCGAGCACCTGCTTGAGCGGGTTGAACCTCTGTCCCCTATAGGGGTGCTGCGTGTCGAGAAGCAGGACGCGATAGCCGCGACGGGCCAGCTCGTCGCCCGTGAGTTCTATGAGCTCGTTTTTCACGTCGGAGACGATTAGGGTCGCGGGCTCGGATCCGTTGGAAGCGCCGCCGTAGCTGAGCAGGTCGATTGAGGGGAGATAGAGGAAGCGACTCTTACCTGACCCGGTGGCCCCTGACACGAAGGCCATCTTCTTGGGCTCGTAGAGATAGCAGGGTTTGCCGTGATACTTGGTGAACCCATAGACGAACCCACGTGACGAGGGATTCGTCGAGCCGTCCCAGGTCATGGACCCTTTTATGACCTCGCGACCCGTCTTGACGTGGGCGTCGCCGAGCACGCCGCCGTCCTCGGCCCTCGCGTTGAGGGTGGTCGAGTAGGCGATGAGAGCGCAGATGCAAAAGGCGAGGAGGAAGGTCAGCAGGGTTCCGAGCGGGCAAGCAGTGAACGCACCCGTGAGCCACCAGCCGAGGACGGTATCCACGCCGAACGACGACGGAATCGCAGCCGCGCCTAACGGTGTCCCGGCGACGAAATCGTCGACGGGGACGGCGAGGACGGGGCATGCGAGGATCGCTAGGAGAAGAGATGATATGAGCGCTGTGGGCATCTTGGTTTTCATGATCATTCTCGATTCTTGGAGATGAGGTTCGATAGCTGCGAGGCCGTGCTCGATACCAGACGGACGGCCTCCGCGAGCTGTTGGGCCGTCTGCGTATCCACGCCATAGGCGTTTGCGGTGAGAACGGCCTGGTTGAGGTTTCCGCCCTGCTTCTTCATCTGATGAAGAAGCTGCCGCAGCGTCGCCTCGTCGGCGATCCTGACGGGCTTCTCACCGATGAGGAGGGCGGCTTCGCGCATGAACGTCGATGGGGCCATACCAAAAGAGGAGGAGCGCACCGTGATGGCGGCACGCTCCTCCTCGGTCATGCGGACGTTTATATGCGCGGTCTTGGCTTTGCCACGCATGGGCTAGCCCCTGTCGTGGAAGGTGGCGCGCGCACCGTCGAAGTCGAGTCGGGACTCGCCCAGCGTGCCGTAGCGGTTCTTGAGGGCGACGAGCTTGAGGGGCGTGCCGGTTGCGGGAGACTCGTAGGGCCACTCGGGCTTGTCATTGTCATCGGCGAGGTAGAGCACCGAGTCAAAGCCGTACTCGACAGCGGAGGAACCACCGAACATGGCGAGGTTGGGCCTGGCCGACTTCCCGGAATCATAGGACTTGCGAGTGGTCGAGCTCAGTGCGATGACGGGAGAGCCATAGAGGTTCGAGATTTCGCGGAGGCCCTTCACGCATGCTGTGATAGCCAATCGCTCGTCGATGAACTGCTGGTCCGCCGTGACGCCGCAGGCGAGGAGCTGGAGGTAGTCAATGAAGACGATGGGGACCTCGCCGCGCTCGCGTGTTACCAGCCCGACGAGGTTGGAGAGCTCCACGGTGTTGAGCGGGCCGGTGATGCAGAGATTGGGGGCGATCTGGGTGCGATATTTGTCGAGTGCAGCCTCGAAAGTCGTGTGCTTAGGGTGATTCTGGGTCGCGCAGCTGGAGACCTCGGACAACGCGACTTTGCCGTCGCTGAGACGCGCCAGACTCTTCTCAATCAGCTTGTGCGCGGGAAGCTCGGCGGAAACGTAGATTACCGGGTGCCCGTCTGCCGCGAGCTTGTCGGCCTCCTGGAGTGCCAGTGTCGTCTTGCCCTTGCCCGGGGCGGTCCCGATTGCGTAGTTGAGCCCGGGGTAGACACCGCCGAGGATGCTGTTGAGTGCGTCGAGCCCGAAGGAGGCGATGGGTTTGTCTTCCTGAAGGGCGTGGACGTGCTCGTCGAGCACATCAAGCTCGAAGACGAGGGGATTGACGTTCGGGCGCTGCATTACTCGCTCGCCCCCTCTGCCAGCTTGTGGAAGTAGTCGAACAGGTCCTCTTCCATGACGAAGTACTGGTTGGCGATGCTAAAGCAGTGGTGGGTGGACTTCATGAGCTTGATGGCGCTGGATTGTCCGATGCCGGTGAGGATCTGAACGTCCAGGCGGCTCATGATGCGCTTGGTGCCGACATGGCGCAGGTTGATGCCTGCGGAGATGGCGTCGGTCTTGGGGTCATCTGCAAGATGCATGATAAACTCCTTGTTTGGGGCGCTCGGCTCCTCTTCGAGGTTTGGCGACTAAGAGAGGGGAGTCGGGTGCCGTTTTCTATTGCCAGGCGGAGCAGACCGTCTCCAGAAGGTCGCTCCATTTGCGGCGCAGCTCCGGGGTGTCCGGTGGTACGTGCTTGTTGCCGCACTTGTTGGCCGAGATGGTGACGCTCTCTTCAAGCGCGGAAAAAGCATCGGCGAGATAGGCGCATGTCGCGTTCAGGCATCCAATCTCGTCGAAGTACTCAACTGCGAAGCGAACGAGGGCTGCTACGGGCGCTCGATTGAACTCCGTCGAGCACTCGTCCATCAGCGAGCGTCCGTACTTGACTGCACGGGACGTCTCGTAGTCGAGAAGGGGATTCGAGGGGTCGCTCCGGGTCTCGTGTTCCATGTAGTCGAGAACAGACTCGAAGCAACGTCGAAGGTGCGGTATGTCCATTGCACCGGTGTAGAGCGCAGTGCCGCAGCTCCTCTCGTGAATGAGCCTCGCTCCGAACTCGATTATGGGCTTATAGTCCGCTTCGGCGACGGTGCCGATTGCGCCGGTGACGTTCGAACGCAACACGTCCGACACACTCGTGAACAGGCTATCACCGCTGTAGACGTTGAGCATTCTGTCCCTCGCGAACGCGGACGCGGGAAGCACCTTCTCGAAGACGAGTCCGATGATGGTTTTCGATTCGTCAGTTGCCCGCAGGTAAGCCTCGTCCGAAACCATCTGCGCGAAGGGGGCCCTGAGATTCTCGGGAATGCGAATTCGCTTCTCAGCTTTCTTTGCCAACGCCACTTATACTCACCTCCTTCCATTCAACTTGCGAATAATGTATCACCGTTCAGTCGATATGGCCCATGCGAATGTCACTAATAGCCCATGATATGGAGAAATAGTGAAGTATCCAGTTGAAATAGCTAATTCTTAGATGAAAGCGATTCAAATACCTCAGCTGCGTTTCGGTCATTTGCCCTGATTGCATGGGTGTAGAAGTTTGCGGTTGTGCTTGCGGACGCATGGCCCATTCTCGCTTGAACGGTCTTTAAGTCGACGTTGCTCGCAACAAGGGCCGTTGCTGCCGTGTGCCTCAGGCCATGGGGAACGAGCCCTGAGTATCCGGTGCCTCGTGTGTGCAGTTTGCCGTTGCGCTTGAACTGGCTTGTCACGTTGGCGTACTCGCCATAGCCGTTGTCGACGCAGAAATCCCTGAACCAGCGTGAATAGTTGTGTCCATCGGGTCGGGTGATACTGACGTGAAGGTTGCCGTTTTCGTCCTTATGCGTGCTGAAGGCGTGAACGAGGGGGTCAGAGTTTCTCTGTCTTAGCCCGCGTTGCTCGAATAGATTGCGCTGCCGCATCTTCCAGTCGTTTAGATACGCGGCCAGCGAAGAGTCTATAGACAGGATTCGCCTGCTCATTTCCGATTTTGGTGCCCTGAGCGTTTTGTCATTGGTGTACTGGCGGATGATTCGGATCTCCATCGCCTCGGGGTCGTAGTCTTCCCAACAGAGCCCCAGGGCCTCGCCTTTCCTGAGTCCTAGGTGGAATATGAGCATGGTGCAGACGGTCATCGGCCCCATGGGTTCGGATAGCAGGCATTTGGTGAATCGGGGCAGTTCGTCGGGTGGGAGGAAGTTACGCACTCTAAGGTCTGGCTTTGGGAGTTTGATGCTGATGCATGGGTTGCGCCCGATTAGCTCATTCTCCAGTGCGTCCTGCATGACCTGTTTGAGCTTGACGTGGATACGACGAATCTCGGCCTCTGTGAATCTTCCGGTTGAGATCGCTTCAGCATACGCCCGTTTGATCTCGTCGGGCCTCAGTGCGCCGAGGGGCATGTCGCCGAACAGCTCGCGTATATGGCGCACGTCATATTCCTCTCTTTGGAAAGAAAGAGGGGAGCCGAAGGAGCTTTCTCGGAGCCGATGGAAATCCTCAGCGTATCCGGAAACAGTGGTCGGCATGTCGCTAGCCGGTTCATAGGTCTCCAGCTCCTTCCGGTAGGCATCGAGCGCATTCGCCACCTCACCGGGCCAGTTCTTCGGGTTTTTGCTCTTGCAATGGATGGTTCTCTTGGGTGTCTTTAGGTATCTGACTCGTTTCCCGTTCTTGCCGGATTCGGGGTCGCGACCGAGAGAGAAGTAGATGCGGAAGGAACCGGGTTTTCCCTTGATCGGTTCGGAAGTGCCTTTGGCTGTGGGTTTGATTCTGGTTTCCATGGGTCTCCAGGGGTGGTGCGTTGGGTTAGCCTCGGGGGCGGGGCTTTGAGGGCCTCGCCCCCGAGGCTAACCCAAAAATTTCACCCCTGCAAGTCAAAATGAAGGGGTGAAGGGGTGTAAAAAGGGTGAAATAGAAAACTAATCAAGAAGAGCAAAAACGGCAGAATAGCTAAATTACCTGCGGAAACAGAGATATTGATGAAAATGAAAAACCGCAGGTAGGGTAATAGCTCATGACCTCCTAAAGCGGGTGTCGACGGTTCGAATCCGCCCGGGGGCACCAGAGATTTGTCGAGCCCGGTACCACCACGGTGCCGGGCTCTTCTGGTCTAAGGGCAGGATTCGAGCCATCGACACCCGCGTCACCAATTTCCCCGCGGGGGGAGTTTTCGAATCCGCCCGGGGGCACCAGAGATTTGCCGAGCCCGGTACCGCCACGGTGCCGGGCTCTTCTGGTCCAAAGGCCGGATTCGGACCGTCGACACCCGCGTCACCAATATATAGGCATCGATGATATAGGCATCAATGCTCGACAATAAAATTAGCGTCACAAAGAGCTAAATTGCTTATTATTCTAAAGGTATGCTTAATTAAGTACCTTTAATTGCAGGTATAACCGTTCATCGATTTGTTGCCCAAATTATTAAATGCATATTTGTAGTAAATATAAATAGTATTATGAATATCAGTAGAATGTAGGCATATCGGCATGCTGCCCAGCTGCTCCGAATTGGGCATCTGAGCTTACGGTTTATTCTGCCGCCTCAAAAGATGTTTGCGTTAACACCTCGCTGACCATGGATAACGGCGCTCAAATCCCCAAAACCGTTCGCCGCTCACTGCTCGAGAAGCGGATTGTTTTTAAGTTACAAGTAAAGCGTATTTTTAGTATCAGTCCACTCTGTGTCGAGGCTGCGCAGGGTGCGCTTACGCAACGCGTGGACGAGCAAGCCGCAATAGACAACGGTCGTCTTTGTGGAGCTTTAGAAAGGGGCGCTGCTGCCATGGTAAGTAACGGTCGTGTAGTTAGGTGGGCACGGGGGGCGGTGTGCGCGGCGGCATTTGCTGCGGCTGCGTTCACCCTTCCCGTAGCCCAGGCAGGCGTGGGCAGCGGGCGATGTTTCGCCCGAGCTGCGCTCGCAGACGCAGACTCAGATGAGTTCTGCGCCCGAGATCGCTTATGTGAGCAACGTGAGCGATCCGTCTCAACGTACGGTTTCGTTTAACGACAACTGGAAATTCAACCTGGGCGACGCCAGCGGCGCTCAGGCCGGCTCTTTCGACGACTCGTCATGGCAGTACGTCACGCTTCCGCATGACTACAGCATCGATCAGGACTATGCGTCCAACCTCGAGGCCGAGAGCGCCTATAAGCCGGGCGGTATCGGCTGGTATCGCAAGAGCTTCTTTGTCGATAGTGCTCTTGCGGGCAAGCAGATTCGCATCGATTTCGATGGCATCTACATGGATGCCACCGTTTGGGTCAACGGCACCGAGCTGGGCAACCATCCGTATGGTTACACGCCCTTCTCGTTCGACCTCACCCCGTACCTCAAGACGGGCGAGGAGAATACCATCGCCGTCAAGGTCAACCATCAGGTTCCTTCCAGCCGTTGGTACTCTGGCTCGGGCATCGGCCGCAATGTCGATCTCGTGGTGACCGACAAGGTTTCTGTGACCAGGGACGGCGTCCACGTGAGCGCTCCTCAGCTCCAGAGCGAGAACGGTGGCAACGTGACCACCAAGCTCTCGTCCACCATTGTTAATAATGGTGACAAGGACGCCAACGTGACGCTCGTGCAGACCATCTTCCCTAAGGGTGGCAAGGTCGAGCAGGCCATCGGCACCGTGACCACCGACGCTCAGGCTGTCGCTGCAGGCGAGTCCAAGACCATCGAGTCTCAGATCAGTGCTGCCAACCCGAGCCTTTGGTCCACCGAGTCCCCCAACCTCTACACGGTTCGCACCGAGGTCAAGGTTGATGACAAGGTCGTCGACACGTATGACACGGTGTTCGGTTACCGCTGGTTTAACTACGACGTCACCAACGGCTTCTCCCTCAACGGCAAGAATGTCAAGCTCAAGGGCGTCTGCATGCACCAGGATCAGGGTGCCCTGGGTTCCGTCGATAGCCGTGCGGCTGTCGAGCGCCAGGTGCGTATCCTGAAGGAGATGGGCTGCAACTCCATCCGTACGTCTCACAACACGCCGTCTCGCGTGCTCGTTGAGGTGTGCGAGGAGCAGGGTATCCTGCTCGACGAGGAGATCTTCGACGGCTGGACCGATGCGAAGAACGGCAACAGCTTTGACTACGCTCGTTTCTTCAATAAGAAGGTCGGCGACTCCAAGATCATCGGCGCCAAGTCCGATCAGGTCTGGGCCGAGTTTGATCTTAAGGCCACCATCGCCCGCGATTACAACTCTCCCTCGGTCATTATGTGGTCCGTGGGTAACGAGATGATCACCGGCGGCACCAAGCCGTTTGACGAGACTGCTCAGCTCAACCTTATCAAGTGGACCAAGGAGGCCGATCCCTCTCGTCCCGTGACGCTTGGTGACAACCAGCTCAAGAGTGGCTCGTGGAATTATCATCCCGGCAACCTTGCTAACGCTGGCGGTCTGATCGGTATCAATTACGCCGGCGGCAACATGTACGATCAGCTGCACGCCAACAACCCGTCTTGGAAGTTCTACGGTTCTGAGACCGTCTCGTCCGTTAACAGCCGTGGCGTTTATAACACGCTCGGCAGCATGGCCGATGCGGGCGGACACCAGCTTACCTCCTATGACACGTCTTACGTGAGCTGGGGTCACACGGCCTCCCAGGCATGGTATGACACCATCACTCGCGACTTTGTTGCCGGTGAGTATGTCTGGACCGGCTTCGACTACCTGGGCGAGCCCACTCCGTGGAACGGCGTTACTGCCGGTGTCCAGGGTGGCGACTGGAGCATCGCGCCGAAGAACTCCTACTTTGGCATCATCGATACCGCCGGTCTGCCAAAGGATACGTACTATCTGTATCAGAGCCAGTGGAACGACAGCCTGCACACGCTGCATATCCTTCCTGCATGGAAAAACGATATGGTCAAGAAGGATGGCAGCGGCAAGGTCAAGGTCGTTGTCTACACCGACGCCGCCGGCGTTGAGCTCTTCTTTACGCCTAAGGGTTCCACGACTCCGCAGTCGCTGGGCAAGAAGACGTTTACCAAGAAGACCACCGCTGCTGGCTACACCTATCAGATTTATGAGGGTGAGGGCAAGAGCGGTAATACGGCCGAGAACCTCTGGCTCAGCTGGAACGTTCCGTATGCCGATGGCACCATTACCGCCAAGGCCTATGACGAGAACGGTAACGTTGTCTCGACCGAGAACTGGGATGGCCGTCAGAGCGTGACGACCACCGGTGCTGCCGCCAAGCTCGACGCTTCGGTCGATCGCGCCGATCTTTCTGGCAAGGGCGACCTGGCTTATGTCACCGTGAGCGTCAAGGATCAGGATGGCAACATCGTCCCCGACGCCAAGAACAACGTGAAGTTTGAGGTGAGCGGCGCAGGCGAGCTTGCCGGTATCGACAACGGTAGCTCTCCGGATCATCAGTCCTATCGCGACAGCAACCGCAACGCCTGGGCCGGTCAGCTGGTGGGTATCGTGCGCTCTAACGGCAAGGGCGGCGACATCACCGTTACCGTGACCGCCGACGGTCTCGATTCCAAGACGGTGACGATCTCCTCTACGGGTTCCAGCGATCCTGCTGCTCCCAAGTCGATTTCGAGCCTGCTCTACTCCCGTTTCTACTATGTAAAGACGGGCAGCGAGCTTTCCCTGCCCAAGCAGGTTGACGTCAACTACTCTGACGGCACGTCCGAGAAGAAGAACGTTGCCTGGGACAACATCAACAAGGACGCTCTCTCCAAGCCTGGCACCTTCCAGGTTTCCGGCGAGGTCGAGGGCACTAAGGTCTCTTGCACCGTAACCGTGCTTGATGAGGTCGCGGCGCTTCTGGACTATTCGGCCACCACTCCGGTTGGTACCGCCGCATCGCTTCCCGATGCGCGTCCTGCCGCTATGGCCGACGGCACCGTCCTTAATGCGAGCTTCCCCGTTACGTGGGAGACTCCGGCAAAGGATGCTTACAACAAGGCCGGCGTCGTAACCGTTAAGGGCACCGCCAACGTCTTTGGTAAGGACCTGGCCGTTACCGCCACGATTCGCGTTCAGAACGAGAAGGTCACCATTGGCGACAATGTCGCTAACTGCGGTGCTCTCATGAGCGTCACGCAGGACGTGCCCGAGAACAAGCAGTCCGACTCCCTGTCTGCTATCAACGACGGTGTTACCGCCTTCACCCCTGGTGCAGGCGATGGCAGCGCAAATACCACGTGCTGGTCCAACTATGCTTATGCACAGGAGGGCAACACCAAGTCGAGCGTGACCTTCAACTACAACACCCAGCAGCGTCTGGGCCGCGCCGTGGTGTACTTCGTTGAGGATTCTTGGTCTGCGAGCTATCCCGATGCCGGCACCACCAAGGTCGAGGTGTCCGAGGACGGTAACACTTGGCGCGAGGTCACTACGACCGAGACCATCGGCTCGGCCAGCAATCGCGTTAAACCCTACACGTATGAATTCGAGCCCACGCTTGCTACGTTTGTGAGGTTCACCTTCACCAACAAGAACGTGACGCTCCCCAACGCCAAGCCCTGCACCTGCATCACCGAGATCCAGCTGCTCGAGGCCAAGGGCAGCTTCGACACCAATACCGAGGCTGTGCTCGATAGCCTGACGGTCAACGGCAAGAAGCTCAGCGCCAGCAACCTCGAGAAGGGCAGCTATTCCACTGCCGCCCTCTTTGCGACGGTCGAGGCCGTCCCGGCCAAGAACACCGCCGTTACGGTGCTTCCGGCTCACGACAACAAGATCAACATCATCCTTGAGTCCGAAGACCACGCTACGCGCAAGACCTTCGTCATCAACCTGGCGGCGGACAGCAGCTCGAGTGTTTTGCCCGACGACAACGACGAGCGCGACGTTCCCAACGAGGACGTTAAGAACACGGCTGCCGGCAGCGAACTGAACCCCGCTTCTGGCAACGAGGGTCCTGTTTCGTTTGCGTTCGACAAGAACAACGCCACGTACTTCCATACCAATTGGAGGAACGGCTTTAAGCCCGGGGCCGAAGATCTGTGGGTCTCCATGGAGCTCAAGGAGGCCACGAGCGTCGAGGCCCTGCGCTACCTGCCGCGTAACTCCGGTGGCGACGGCGGCTACAACGGCATCGTTACCGATTACGAGATTCAGTATCGCGAGAACGAGTCCGACGAATGGAAGACCATTTCCACTGGTCACTGGAAGGGCTACAAGGACGAGGGCTTTGAGATGGGCTGGCGTGTTGCTCAGTTCGATCACCCCGTCACGGCTAAGTACTTCCGCTTTAAGGCCAACGGCACCCAGGCTGCCAGCGGCGACAATGAGCACATGAGTGCCGCCGAGATCCGCCTGCGCAAGACGAGCCCGGCTACCGAGATCAAGGCCGAGCAGGTTGCTGCTGCTGATGCCCTTGAGGTCGCGAACATCAACGACGAAGAGGACATCAAGGCTCAGATCGCCAAGACGGTCGAGGTTACGGTCGACGGCGAGAAGCTCACCTATGGCCTGGACTACAAGCTTGGCTTTGAGATGGGCGACGTGAGCGAGAACGGCCGTCAGGTCACCGTTACCGTGACCGGCATCGAGGACTACACGGGTTCTGTCGATAAGGTCGTAAACGTTACCGAGACCAAGCCGACGCTCGAGGGCATTGCGGTGAACGCCGATGCCGCCAAGCGCGCTTACACCGAGGGCGACAAGCTCGACCCGACCGGCCTGGTTCTGACGCTGTCCTACAGCAATGGCACCACGGACCAGGTTGAGTACAGCGAGTCGACCAAGAACGACTTTACGTTCAATCCGAGTCTGGACACGGAGCTGACGGAGAATGGCAACCTTGAGGTGACCGTTACCTATGGTGGCAAGTCCAACAGCTACGTCGTTACCGTAAGCAAGAAGGCTCCGACCAAGCCGGACAAGCCCAACCCCGATCAGCCTAAGCCGGAGCAGCCCGGTGGCGGTAACCAGGGTGGCAACGGCAACCAGGGCAACACCGGTAATACCGGAAACAAGCCCGATGCATCTACCAAGCCCAGTGCCTCCGGCAAGCCCGGTAAGGGCAACGGAGTCATGCCCGGCACGGGCGACTCCACGCTGATCGCAGTTGCGATGGCTGGCTTTGCTGGCGTGGCGGCTATCGCTTGGGGCATCGTTGCCCGCAAGCGCCGTCAGAACTAGCGCGCCCTGATAGACGCGCCCCTTATAAGGAGGGGCGCGTCATCGTGCGTCAGGGCACTTCATCTATTTTGTAAGACATAAAGACAGGAAGGGAACGTGAGTATGACGGTACATAAGACCAAACTGCTTTGGCGTGTAACCGCCACGATTGCCTGCGTGTTTGCAATCGTGTTGGCGTCTTCGCTGCTCTATGCTCGACCTGCTGTGGCGGCTGAGGCAAATCTTGCCCTCAATAAAACCGCTGTAGCGGATAGCGAGGAGGCGAATTCGGTTCGTGCGGCCCTGGCCGTTGACGGCAACGACTCCACGCGTTGGGGTAGTGCCGAGGATAACGCCGGTGGCGCCCATTGGATTTATGTCGACCTCGGGTCTTCCAAGACCGTAAAGAGGGCGACGATCAAGTGGGAGTCCTACAAGGCAACTGGCTATAAACTTCAGTATGCGACGGGCAATACTGCCCCCGCCGCCAATAGCGCCGACTGGAAAGACGTCCACACGTCTACCAATCGCCCGGCATCGCTTACCGATGCCATTACGTTTAACGCCCCCGTGACGGGACGCTTCTTCCGCCTGTACGTTACGGGCTTTACGAGTTCCGATCCCAAGGGCGCTGTTCCCGAGTGGCCCACCATCGCGGTTAACGAGTTCGAGCTCTACGGCGATGAGACCGCTGCTCCCTCTACCCAGGATCCGCAGCAGAATGTTGCTCGCGGCAAGAACGCTGTCGCTGACGGCCAGGAGGCAAGCACCCTTGGCGCCGCCAAGGTCGTTGATGGCGATACGTCTTCTTCGAGCTCCCGCTGGGCGAGTGCGGTTGACGCTACTGCCTCCCAGGACGGCGGTCCTCACTGGATCTATGTCGATCTGGGCCAGCAGCGCGACGTAAAGTGCGTCCGCGTGTTCTGGGAGCTGCGCAAGGCCAAGGGCTATAAGATTCAGATCGCTAATGGCGCGACCGCTCCGGCTGCCGATAGCTCTGACTGGCAGACCGTTTACACCAACGACGGTCATCCTGCAAGCAAGACCGACCTGATTACCCTTGACCAGGTGCATCAGGCCCGCTTTGTCCGTCTGTATATCGATCACAACACCTATGCCGACCCCGATGGCGGTGTCGCATGGGGCAACGTTTCCATCTTTGAGCTCGAGGTCTATGGCGGCACGCCCAAGATGGACATGAACGGCCTGGCCGATGCCATCAAGGTCGAGGCTCCCAAGAAGGGCGATACGCAGCTCAAGGTCACCCTGCCGACCTCCGACGAGTACGACGTCACCTATAACGGTACCGACTACGAGCAGGTTATTGGCGCTCAGGCCGAGGATGGAACCATCCCCATCTATCAACCGATCGTCGATACGCAGGTCAAGGCCTCTTTTAAGGTGACCAAGAAGAGCGACAAGAACACCTATGCGTTCAAGGAAATCCCCGTTACCGTTCCTGGTAAGTTTCAGGTCGAGGCGGGCGATAACGTCGCTCCCGAGGTTCTGCCGCAGCTTCGTGAGTGGAAGGGCCGCTCCGGTTCCTTTGCTCCTACTGCGCAGACGCGCGTTGTTTACGACAACGATGAGTTCAAGACGGCCGCCGACGAGCTGGCCGCCGATTACAAGGACCTGTTTGGCTCCGAGCTTGCCGTCGTAAAGGGCGGCGCCGCCAACGCAGGCGATATCTTCCTGTCCAAGACCACTGACAAGTCCCTTGGTCTTCAGGACGAGGGCTATCTCATGGAGATTGGTGACTCCGTGAGCGTTAAGGCCGAGACCAAGACCGGTGCCTACTGGTCTACCCGTACCATCCTGCAGGCCCTTAAGACCGGTAACGGTTCTATCCCGCAGGGTGTCACCCGCGATTATCCGCTGTATAAGGTGCGTGGCCTGATTCTCGATGTGGGTCGTAAGACCTTCTCGCTCGACTGGCTCAAGCAGATGAGCAAGCAGCTCTCCTGGTTCAAGCTTAACGACTTCCAGGTCCACCTTTCCGACAACTACATTTGGGTCGAGGAGTATTCTGACGACACCGTTAACACCGCTTACAACGGATTCCGTCTGGAGTCCGACATCAAGAAGGGCGGCAACAACGGTAAGAACAAGGCCGATCTGACGAGTACCGACGTGTGGTACTCCAAGGCCGATTTCCGTGAGTTCATCAAGCACTCGCGTGACCTCGGTGTCAACATCGTCCCCGAGTTCGACATGCCGGCACATTCCCTGGCACTCACCAACGTGCGTCCCGACCTGCGTACGCCTAAGTCCATGACGCATCGCGGCAACGACCACCTTAACCTGGCCGGAAAGTACGATGAGTCCCTGGCCTTTGCGCTTTCCATCTGGGATGAGTACCTTACCGGTTCCAATCCCGTCTTCGACAACCAGACCATGGTTCACATTGGTGCTGACGAGTACGAGGCCGACGGCAACGCGTATCGCAACTTCGTCAACGACCTCTTTAAGCACATGGAGGATTCGGGCCGCACCGCTCGCGTGTGGGGCAGCCTCAGCTGGATCAAGGGTTCCGTTGACGTTCAGGGTAAGGGCGCTGCCGGTCAGCACCGCCAGATGAACCTCTGGAGCAAGGACTGGGCCAAGATGGACGAGATGTACAAGCTCGGCTTTGACCTGATCAACTGCATCGACAGCAGGTACTACATCGTTCCCAACGCCGGTTATTACTTCGATTACCTCAACGACAACACTATCTATAACTCTGCGATCAACAACTACAACAACGTTACGATTCCTGCTGGCGACGAGCAGATGATCGGTGGTGCCTTTGCCGTCTGGAACGACATGTGCGGCAAGAAGGAAAATGGCATCTCCGAGTACGATGTCTACGATCGCATCACCAACTCCGCGGGTCTGTACGCCGCTGCTACCTGGGGTAAGGGCTCTGCCGACGTTTCCGGCGCCAAGGCTACGGCCAAGAAGCTCGGCGACGCCCCCAACACCAACTTTGGTTACAAGACCACGGCCAACGCCGAGGGCACCGTCATGCAGCTTGGCATGGACGATGCCAAGGACGCTTCGGGCAACGGCAACAACCTCAACCTGAAGTCTGCCAAGAACGCCGAGGTCGTAGACGTCGACTTTAAGAAGGCGCTCGAGCTCAAGGGCGGCAAGAGCTATGTCGCGCTGGATTCCGATCTTGAGACCGCTGGTCTTGGTAGCGATCTGCGCGTGAAGGTCAAGCGTACCGACGCCGCGAGCGACAAGGACCAGATCCTGTTCGAGAGCCCCTATGGCTCCATCAAGGCCGTTCAGGCAAAGACCGGCAAGGTCGGTATTACCCGTGAGAACCGTGACTACTCGTTTAACTACACGCTGCCCATGAACGAGTGGGTCGAGCTTGAGTTTAAGAACGAGGGCATGGGCAAGGTGTCGCTCTATGTGAACGGCGAGCTCAAGGAGACCATCGGTCAGGATGGCAACAATAAGCTCAAGGCCACCTGCATGTTCCCGGTCCAGCGCATCGGCAGCAAGACGAATGCCTTCACGGGTTACGTCGATGATGTTCGCCTGACGCGCAGCGCTGCGTTTGCGACCACTATGGCGCTCGACAACGCCGAGCTCAAGGCACGCTCCGTGCTGGCTGCCGGCGCCGATGATGCCGAGCTCGAGACGCTCGTTGAGCAGGCTCGCGACCTTATCAACCAGGTCAACCCCGATGCCGCCGAGATCGCCAATCTCACGCAGCAGATCAACGACCGCGTTGCCAACGTCAAGTACAAGCCTGCCGATTACAGCAAGCTCGACGCTCTGCTCGCCGCAATTCCTTCCGACCTGTCTGTCTATACCGACGAGTCCGTTGCGGCACTCACGTCTGCGCGCGATAGCATCCAGCGCGATCTGCCGGTGAGCATGCAGGATACGGTTGATGCCTACACGAAGACGCTCACCGAGGCAATTGAGGGCCTCGAGCTTAAGTCTGCGGACAACAACTTTGCTCAGGGCGTGACCGCTACAGCCTGCTCCGAGGAGAAGACCGGCGAGACCGCTCCCAACGGTCCTGCTGCGGCCGCGATCGACGGTGACGAGTCCACCTTCTGGCACAGCCAATGGAGCGCTCCCGCCGACAATGCCATGCCTCACTGGTTCAACGTCAAGCTTGCTGCTCCCGCCAAGGTGAGCGGTATGGTGTACGTGCCGCGTACCGGCAGCTCCAATGGCCGCTTGACCAAGTACCATGTCGAGGTAAGCACCGACGGTGGTAGCAACTATACGCAGGTTGCCGAGGGTACGCTCGAGTCCAGTGCGGGCGCCAAGAACATCGCCTTCGACAAGCCTGTTGCCGGTGCAACTGACGTCAAGCTCTACTTTGACGAGACCGACGGCGACTCTGCCGCAAATAGGAACAAGTTTGCAACCGCTGACGAGATTCGCGTCCGTTGCATTGACGAGACGGTTGACCTCGATGGTCTTGCCGCTCTGATCGAGCAGGCCGAGGGCCTCGACAAGGATTCGTACACTACGGAGACTTGGAAGAAGCTCCAGGCCGCCCTTAAGGATGCCAAGGATGCCGCTGCAGACGAGAACCCCTCGTTTGAGGCCGTGAACGGCGCTAAGGGCAAGCTCCGCTCCGCGATGCTGGGTCTGCGTCCCGGCACCCCGGATCCCGAGCCCAAGCCCGATCCGGAGCCCGAGCCCAAGCCTGAGCCCAAGCCCGATCCGGAGCCCGAGCCCAAACCGGAGCCCAAGCCTGAGCCCAAGCCGGAGAATCCGGACAAGCCTGGTACCGGCAACACCGGCACTGGTGCGAACGGCTCCAACAAGGCCGATTCGACCACGGGCAACAAGGGCGATAAGAAGCCTGGCACCCTGGTTAAGACCGGTGATGATCAGGCCATGATCATCGTGGCCGCGGGTGTCGTGGGTCTGCTTGCTGTCGGCGCCGGTGTCGTGCTGTATGTCAAGAACCGTCGTCAATAGCACGAAGTCGGATGAAGACCTACCTCAAGAAAGGGTTTAAGAGATGAAGAAACGGATGATAGCCAAGCTGCTCGCTGTCATAGCGGTTATGCTTGCCTGCTTGGGCGGCCTGGCTCCGTTTTCGGCCTATGCCGATGATGCGGCGGCCGAATATAAGCTGTACCCCACGCCGCACAGCATGGTGTACGACAACGGTGCGCAGACGCTGCGCAACAAGGCAAGCGTGCTTACAGAGCCCGGCATTGATGCCGATACCATCAGCCGCCTTGATGAAGCTTTGGCGCTGAAGGGCATCAAAGCAAAGAGCGTTGACGCTATTCCTTCCAAGAGCACCGTGACGACGGTTCTTGTGGGCGTCAAGGGCTCCGGCGGCGCGGTTGACACCTATGTTGACCAGCTGGTGCAAGATGGCAAGCTGTCCTATACGGACGGCCTGTTCGACCACAACGATTCCTATGTCTTGGCTTCGCTTCCGTCTGACGGCAACGAGCCCGACCGCGTTATCGTTTTGGGCAAGACCACCGATGCCGCCTACTATGGCCTGACCACGCTTTATCAGATTCTGCAGCAGACTTCCGATGCCAAGCTGCGTGCCTTTACCGTGTCCGACTATGCTGACGTGGTGACGCGCGGCTTTATCGAGGGCTACTATGGCAATCCTTGGAGCACCGAGGATCGCGTGAACCTGATGCAGTGGGGTGGCTACTACAAGCTCAACGCATATGTCTACGCCCCCAAGGATGACCCCAAGCACAATGCCAAGTGGCGTGAGCTCTACACCGAGGAAGAGCTGACCGAAAAAATCGAACCGCTTGCAGAGGCCGGCAACGCCTCCAAGTGCCGCTTTGTGTTCGCGCTTCATCCGTTTATGCACAACCCCATTACGAACTCTAACTACGACGAGTCCGTGGCTGTTCTCAAGGAAAAATTCACCCAGGTCATGGATCATGGCGTTCGCCAGATCTCCATCCTTGCCGACGATGCCGGCAACCAGGGCAGTGCTCTGTATACCAGGCTCTGCAAGGATATGACCGACTGGCTGCACGAGAAGCAGGCAGAGCAGAACGCCGATGGTACGCTCAAGTATCCTGGTCTCAAAGACACGCTTATCTTCTGCCCTGTGAACTATATGGGCTGGGGCGAGTCTTGGTATGCCAACCTCCCCAAGAGCGTCCAGGTCATCAACACCGGTGGCCGCGTGTGGGGCAAGGTCGACAATAACTTCACGTCGTCCTTCACCAACAATTCTGGCGTTGCTCCCTTTATGTGGATCAACTGGCCGTGCACCGACAACAGCAAGGACACCCTGTCCATGGGCGGCTATGAGAACGCCTTGGGCACCGATGTCCAGCCCGGCAAGGTTCAGGGCGTCGTGCTCAACCCCATGCAGCAGTCCGAACCTTCCAAGGCCGCTATCTTCATGAACGCCGATTTCTCCTGGAATCTGTGGAAGAGCCAGGAGCACGCCGATCAGGCTTGGGAGGATTCGTTCTCCTACGTCGACCACAATTCTCCCATCGCCACGAAGGGCTCCAACGCGCTGCGCGAGCTGAGCCGCCACATGAAGCGCTATACCGGCGGTGGCGTGGTCTTCGAGAGCCGTGAGTCCGCCAATATCAAGACCGAGCTCCAGGCTTTCCAGGGCAAGGTTACCTCTGGTACCGCAACCGCCGAGGATTGCGACCAGATGATTGAGCTTTTCCGTGGTCTGCAGAAGTCCGCCAAGACCTATCGTTCCAATGCCGGCAACAAGGCCATGCTCGACCAGATCGTGTATTGGATCGATGCTTGGGATGACGTGACGCGTGCTGCCATTGCCGAGCTTCAGGCACTCAAGGCCGACCTCTCGGGCGACAGCTCTCAGATGCTTTCTAAGTATTCCGAGGGTTCCGAGGCGCTCGCCGCCTCTCACAAGCATGGCTTCCACTATGTGGACCATACCGAGTATGCATCGGTGGGCAAGGCCTACATCATGCCGATGCTTAATGCCCTCAACAACTACCTGGGTCAGCGCGCTACGCTTGCTGCCGACCCCAATGCCGATACCACGCAGTTTGTGACCAGCCGTACCGACACTCCCGAGGGCAAGGTCGAGAACGTCTTTGACGGTAAGGCCAGCACGGGCGTTATCTACAAAACCCCCAACAAGCTCACGGCGGGTACGTACTTTGGCATGATCAAGAACAAGCCGTTCGATCTGACCAACGTGACCTTCATTCAGGGCAATGGCGCTGATTATATGCAGCACGCCAAGCTCCAGACCTATGATGGCAAGAACTGGAATGACGTTGAGGGCCAGGGCGATCTGACTGGCACGACCGTCACCGTTACCGGTCTGGACGTCAAGAACGTCTATGGCGTTCGCCTCATCGCCACGCAGGATAACAGCCGCGATGCTTGGCCGACCATCTACGAGATCCAGGTCAACAAAGAAGAGCAGACTCCCGAGGGTCAGCCCGTCGCAGGCGCGGTGACCATCGATGGTCAGGTTTTGGCCGCACAGTCGCTCTCCAACATCAACGACGGCAACGTCTCGACCTATGCGCACCTTCAGTACAAGAAGGCCAATGCCGGCGACCCCGAGTACGATATCCGCGATACCACGCAACCTAACGCCACGGTGACCCTTACGTTCACCAAGACGTCCGTGGTCGATACCTTCACGTTTGTTCAGGCTGCGCGCAACGGTAACGAGCCCACCTCTGGCGATGGCATCAATGCCGGCGTGCTCGAGTATCAGAACGAGGCCGGTACGTGGATCAAGGCCGGCGATATCGACGGCAGTGCCACGCAGACCATCACGCTGCCGAGCGCTGTGAAGGCCAAGGCAATCCGCGTCAAGAACACTGCTGCCACCAAGTCTTGGTGGAAGGTCTTTGAGCTTTCCGCCACCAAGGGTGCAGCCTCCGAGTCCGAGCCCACCGCTACGGTTACGAGCACGGGCCTGGATGTGTACCAGTCCTACGCGCTTTCCCGCGTGGTCGACGGTGACGAGGGTTCGTACGCCTGGGTTAGCCACACGGGCGGTGGCAATATCAAGAGCGGCGATACCATCACCGTCACCTACTCCGCTCCCAAGACCGTGGGCCACGTGCGCTATGTCCAGGGCAGCGACAAGCTTTCGGCTGGTGCGCTCGAGTACACCGTCGATGGCAGCAATTGGGTCAAGTGCGGTGACATCAACTCCGATCTTGAGCAGGAGTTCGACTTCGAGAACGTCCAGATTCGCGGTATTCGCGTGCGCTCGACTGCAGACACGCAGTTCTGGTGGAAAGTCTGCGAGATCGCTACCTCTAAGGGCAAGGAAGCCAGCACGGGCACCATCCGCTCCGATATCTCTGGCGTGAGCCTCAAGGCCACGGGCGCGGATGGTAACGTCAGGCTCTCCGATGGCACCGTTTCTTTTGGCTCCAATAACTATCTGGCAGTTGATCTGGGCGCCGTGCGCAACGACGTCACCATCAACACCGACGGCATGACGCTTCCCGCAGGTGCCAAGGTTGTGTACTCCCAGAACGCACTCGAGTGGATCGATTACGCGGGCGCCAAGAAGCCCGTCAAGGCTCGTTTTGTTGGCATTCAGGCATCCGCCGCATGCGACGTGACGTTCACCAATTTCTCTGCGAGCTACAAGACGGTCAAGGCTCCCTCTTATGTAAAGGGCGACCTGGGCAACTTTGACGCTTCGAAGATCTTCGACGGCGACCTTTCCACCACCTTCAAGAACACCCAGGGTGCCACCGAGGGCAGCACGATCGTGTTCGACCTGGGCCAGGAGCGCACGATCAATTCTGTTGCCTACTACGTCCCCGAGACCACCTACGATTTCATCCGCAAGGGTGTTATCGAGGTTGCCGACAGCCCGGATGCTGCTGATGATCAGTGGACCGAGGTTCTCAAGATCAACAGCGATACCGCTACAATCGAGAACACGTTTAACAGCGATACCGCTAAGAACGCAGCTTGGCTCACGCACGACACCAAGAATCCGGGCAACATGTGCACGGCCAACCCCAAGACCGATGTCACCGCTACCAACGAGAACGATCCCAACGGTACCGAGAAGCTCAATGTGACCGGTCGCTACATGCGCATTCGCTTTACCGCGACCTACACACAGCGCTGGATCGAGATCGGTGAGATCCGTATCAACGGCGGCGAGTATGTAAGCACCTATGGCGATGCCGACTTCGATTCCTCGAGCACCGAGGTCGAGGGCAAGACGCCGGCTAACCTTGCCGATGGCGATACCAAGACCGCCTGGCGTCCGCAGGACAACAAGGGCACCCTGGTGTATCACGTCTCCGAGCCCATTGCCGAGGGTGGCAAGGTGTTCTCGGGCGTGCGCATCGTTTCTGCCGGTACGCCCTCCAACGCAAAGGTGACTGCTACGGTTTATACCGATGCCGCCTATAGCAAGACGGAGGACATCGACCTGGGCACGTTGAGCCAGCCCGTAAGCGAGTTCTGCTTTGGCACGCTCACCCGCGCTGCCGGTTCGACCTTCTCTGCCGTTAAGGACATCAAGGTCACGTGGGACGGCACGGTCCCCGAGATCGCCGAGTTCTTCCTGATCGACGATGCCAACCCCGCCGATACCACGGCGCTGCAGGCTGCTGTCGATGAACTTGACGGTAAGGACGTGAGCGGTTGGACCAAGTCGACCGCCGACGCCTTCAATAAGGCTCTCGCCACCGCAAAGGAGACGCTCGCCAACACCAAGGCTACGCAGACGACGGTCGATTCCGTGACCGCTGCTCTGAGGTCTGCCAACGCCGCCGGCGTCGAGAAGTATGCAGGCGAGGCTCTTCCCGAGAAGATTTCTAACGACGATGGCCAGTACACCGTTGCGAGCTACCAGGCATATGCAGATGTCTATGCCGAGGCCGAGCAGGCGTTCGCCAACCCCGATGAGCTCGCTAAGTCCGAGGGCGAGGCTTTGCTTGCCGCGCTCAAGGCAAAGAAGGACGCGCTAGTCTTTGACCAGAGCGCTCAGCAGCGTGCCGAGGTCGCTCTTGCCGACGCCAAGCTGGTGTACGGCGAGGCCGACGCCGCCGCCGACAAGTACACGACCGACAGCGCTGCTGCCTATCGCGATGCCATGAGCGCGCTTGAGGGCCTGATCGCCGATACCAAGGCGACCCCGAAGCAGCTCAAGGCAGCACAGGCTGCGCTCGAGGACGCCGAGAGCAAGCTGGTCGATGCCAGCGAGCTTATCGCCGCCCGTGCCGAGTTTAAGAAGACCAACGGCAAGCTGTATACCGATGAGTCTTATAACGCCTACAAGGCGGCTTTCGACGACTCTGCCGCTGCTCTTAAGAACGGTACTGCCGAGCAGGTTGCTGCTGCGACCGCGAAGCTCAACGACGCCAAGGCCGGTCTTGCCCTGCGTGATGCCGTCGACCTGAACAAGGTCATTGCCGAGGCCGAGAAGCTCAACGAGGCTGACTACACCGAGGCGAGCTGGGCGCCGTTTGCTGCCGCCATCGAGGCCGCCAAGGCTCCGCACGACTCCGCCAACGACGCTGACCTGGCCCAGGCAATCAACGATGCCAAGGCCGCTCTGGTCAACGTCAAGGCGCTCAAGGCCGATATCGCTTCTGCCAAGAACGCTCGCGCCGAGGACTACACCGAGGATTCGATGGCTCAGCTCAACGCTGCTGTCGCCGATGCCGAGGAAGTTCTCAAGAACGGTTCCGTCGACGATGTTGCCGCCGCGCGCGCCAAGATCGCCGATGCTCTGAAGGCGCTGGTCAACGTGAGCGCCCTTAAGGACGCTATCGTCAAGGCCGAGAACATGGATACCTCCAACGGCACCGATGAGCAGAAGGCCCAGCTTGCCGATGCCATCGCCGCCGCTAAGGGGCTGCTTGAGCGCGGCTCTGCCGATGAGGTCTCCGCTGCACTCGAGTCTTTGAATGCCGCAATGGCCAACTTTGGCGGCTCGGGCACCGATAGGCCCGGGCAGCCCGAGAAGCCCGGAACGACTGGTGGCAGCCAGCAGGGTGGTTCCGACCACAACAAGAAGCCTGGTAAGCCTTCGAAGGGTTCGGGCCTGCCGGGTACTGGCGATGCATCGATTCTTGCAGCCGCACTTGCCGGTGGCTCCGGTGTCACCGCGCTGGCGGCGGCCCGCGTGATCGACCGCAAGCGTCGTCGCTAACGGCTCGCATCATACCGAGCAAAAAAGGCGTCCCTCCGGGGGCGCCTTTTTTAGTGCGAATCGAACACTTCTCATAGCGCATCAAAAAAATGGGGTGCACAACCGTATTCATTATTTCTGCATGAGATCGTCTAAATATGCATATCGCGAAAGAGACCAGAATGGATGGTAAATGGCTTTTGCGGTATTACGAATCAGATACCAATCTACAACAAAACCAAGGTAGATACCCCTGTTTTTACCGTTTATATCCCAAAATAGACCGCTCGTCAGAGTAATCGACCGTGCGATATCAGCGGCAGCAAGGTTTCCCATAGAATGCAATATGGATTTACCTGCCGCATACCCTTACTCGGGGGAAGGAGAAAAAGGTATGGCAAATAGCAGGAGGCCGTCTCCGATGCATCGCGCGCGTCGTGCATTTAAGCGCACGCTTGCGTTTGCTTTGGCGATTGCGCTGATTGCGCCGAATCCTGGAATTGCTTGGGCGGTTGCTGGCAGCGGTGCCAGCGCTCACAAAGCAACGGATGAGGCGACGAGCGCGCTAAAGCTGTGGTATCGAGAGTCGGCTAGCGCACACGGCGGCAACGCCAATGACATCTGGCAAAAACGTACGCTGCCCATCGGTAACGGCGACATGGGCGCCAACGTGTACGGCGAGGTTGCTACCGAGCACCTTACCTTTAACGAGAAGACCCTCTGGACGGGTGGTCCGAGCTCTTCTCGCCCTAACTATCAGGGTGGCAACCTTGAGAACAAGGGCAATAACGGCCAGACGCTCAAGGACATCCAAAAGCTCTTTGCCGAGGGCAAGAGCAGCCAGGCTGCCAATCTGTGCAATCAGCTCACGGGAACAAAGGATGGTTACGGTTCGTATCAGCCTTGGGGAGACATTTACCTCAAGGTCAACGGTCTCTCTGATTCTGGCGTGACCGAGTACGAGCGTTCGCTCGACATCGAGAACGGTCTTGCTAACGTTTCCTTTAAGCAGGGCGATACGACCTATAATCGTGAGTTCATTGCCAGCAACCCTGACAACGTGATCGCCGGTCAGCTTACCTCTGAGGGCGACCCGATGAACGTCGAGATCACGTTCCCCTCCAAGCAGGGTGGCAAGACCGTCGCTTCGGGCAATCAGCTCACGCTCGCGGGCGCTGTCTCCGACAACCAGCTTAAGTACGATTCCGTCCTGAAGGTTAACGCCGAGGGCGGCACCGTTACGGCTTCTGGTGATAAGCTCGTCGTTTCGGGCGCAAGCAGGATCTCATTCTTCCTTGCTGCCGCTACCGATTACAAGGACGACTATCCGGCGTATCGCACGGGTGAATCTGCTGAGCAGCTGCACGCACGCGTGCAGGCTGTGGCAGATGCCGCTGCCAACAAGGGCTATGACGCCGTTCGCGCCGATCACGTTGCCGACGTGAGTGCGCTTATGAGCCGCGTCAATCTGAGCCTGGGCGATGCCGCCGCTTCCGACAAGCCGACCGATAAGCTGCTCGAGGCCTACAACAACGGTACCGCCTCCGAGGCAGAGCGCCGTCTGCTCGAGACCATGCTTTATCAGTACGGCCGTTACCTGACGATTGCATCTTCGCGTGAGAACTCGCAGCTCCCCAGCAATCTGCAGGGCGTGTGGAACAACCTCATGGATCCGCCTTGGGCTTCCGACTATCACATGAATGTCAACCTTCAGATGAACTACTGGCCGGTGTACTCTGCGAACCTCGCGGAGTCGGCCAAGCCGCTCGTCTCCTATGTTGATGGCCTGCGTGAGCCTGGTCGTGTGACCGCCAAAATCTATGCCGGCATCGAAAGCGCCGAGGGCGAGGCCAACGGCTTTATGGCCCATACGCAGAATACGCCCTTTGGCTGGACCTGCCCGGGCTGGAGCTTCGACTGGGGCTGGTCGCCCGCGGCAGTGCCTTGGATTCTCCAGAACACCTATGACGCCTATCGCTACACAGGCGACGTAGAGTATCTGAAGAGCGATATTTACCCCGCGCTCCGCGAGGAGGCACAGCTGTATGCCCAGCTGCTCGTCCGCGATAGCGACGGCAAGTATGTTACGTCGCCCACGTATTCGCCCGAGCACGGTCCGCGTACCGCCGGCAATACCTATGAGCAGGCGCTCATCTGGCAGCTGTTCCACGATGCTATCGAGGCTGGCAAGGTCGTAGGCGAGGACCCCGAGGTCCTGGCCGTGTGGCAGGAAAAATTTGACAACCTGCGCACTCCGATCGAGATCGGCTCCGACGGTCAGATCAAGGAGTGGTACACCGAGGAAGCCTTCAACAAGGACGCGAACGGCAATTCGCTGGGCGAGGGCTTCGGTCATCGTCACATGTCCCATATGCTCGGCCTGTTCCCGGGAACCTTGATTTCTGTGGATACTCCTGAGTGGTTTGCGGCCGCCCGTGTGTCTATGAACCTCCGCACCGATGAGAGCACCGGTTGGGGCATGGGCCAGCGCATCAACACCTGGGCCCACCTGCGCGATGGTGATCGTGCCTACAAGCTGTTGGGCGATCAGTTTAAGAATGGTATCTACCCCAACCTCTGGGACCTGCATCCGCTACCCGGTGGCAGCACCTTCCAGATCGATGGTAACTTTGGCGCCACGTCCGGTATTTCCGAGATGCTGCTGCAGAGCAGTGGCGGCTATATTGACATGCTGCCCGCGCTGCCCTCCGCTTGGAGCAAGGGCTCGGTCGAGGGTCTCGTGGCGCGCGGTAACTTTGTCGTCTCCATGGACTGGGACGAGTCGCGCCTGACGTCGGCGACCATCGAGTCGCGCAATGGTGGCACGGCAACCGTCAACGTCCCCGGCTGCTCTTTGGGCGTGGTCACAGATGCTCAGGGCAATCCCGTTGACTACAAGGTTCTCTCCAACGATCGCATTTCGTTTGAGACCGAGCAGGGCGGCGTGTATACGCTCAGCATGATTCCTGCTACGACTAAGCTTGCCGCCCCCTCTGGCCTGCGCGCCGTCAAGGCTGCAAACAACGTGGCAGAGCTCTCCTGGAATGCCGTCGAGGCTCCCGAGGGCGCAGACGTTACCTATGCCGTTATGCGCAAGATTGGCGATGGCGATTGGGCGACGTGCGTCTCCGATCTTAAGGAAACGTCTTTCACCGATGGCGAGGCCTATGACATCCTGGGTAAGGTCTCGTATCGTGTTTGCGCTGTTTCCAACGGCACCGCCGGTGAGCTGAGTGCCGCCGCCGATGTCCAGGACCTGCGCAATATGGCCGGCATGATTGACGACCAGGACTCCCGCGTTATCTATCAGGGCAATTGGGGCGATTGGAACAAGGATTCGGTCAACTACGCCGGAACCATTAAGTTCATCGATGCACCCACGGGCTCCGAGACGGCTACGCTGACGTTTGCCGGTACGGGCATCGAGGTTGTTTCCTGCAAGAATAACGATCGCGGCACGCTCGAGATTTCCATCGACGGCAAGGTCGTCGAAACGGTTGATACGTATGCCCCCTCGTCGCAGCGCCAGCAGACTGTGTTCTCCAAGGACGACCTTAAGCCGGGCGTTCATACCATTACCGTGCGCGCAACGGCGCAAAAGGGTACTGAGGCTGCCACGCGCGCCAAGGTGGAGCTTGACGCCTTCCGCGTCCTCGACAAGAACGCTGTTGCGGTGAATAAGATTACCGTTGCGTCTGCAAACGGTATGAACCTCCTGTCCAAGAGCGGTTCTACCCTTCAGATGGTTGCCAAGGTCGCCCCCGCCGACGCAACCGCCTCCGATGTGACGTGGTCGGTGCGCACCAAGAGCGGTGACGCTGCTGCGACTATCGATCAGAATGGTCTGCTGACCGTCAAGGGCGCCGGTGGCGTTGTCGAGGTCAAGGCCAGCGCAAAGGACAACTCCGGTGTTTCCGGTACGCGCGACATCACGCTTGCCGTTGCAGGCGAGACCACCAGCGTCGTCGAGGACTCCGTCGATAAGTCTCACCCGAACCCCGCTCTTACGTGGAATGGTTCGTGGAGCACGTGGGGCGGCGAGCCCGACAAGCATCACGGCGGTTCCAAGACCGAGGCAAGCGCCGGTGCGAGCGTGAGTATCACGTTTAACGGCACGGGCATTAAGGCCTATGCGCACAAGCACTTTAGCTGCGGCGCCTTTGACGTTGAGCTCGATGGCGAGCAGCTCGATCGCATTGCCCTGGGCGAGGACGGTGCCGATGCCGCCATGACCAAGATCTTCGAGAAGACGGGTCTTAAGAACGGCGAGCATACGCTCAAGCTTACCGCCGTTGCCCGTGACGGCAAGACCGGCGCAAATATCGACTACTTTGAGGTCGTAGCTCCAAACTCCGTTGCGGATAAGACCTCCCTGCAGAAAGCCATCGAGGATAATGCGGGCAAGATGGAGGATGCGTACACCGCAGCTTCCTGGAAGCCGTTCAACGAGGCGTTCCAGGCCGCTCTCGATGTCATGAACAACGCCGATGCCACGGCAAAGCAGGTCGTGAAGGCTACGGATGATCTGACTTCTGCCGCCAAGGGACTTAAGGCCGCCGAGCTGCCTCTCCCCGAGGTCTCCGCCGATGCGGAGCTGAGGTTTGCCGCTATTGATTCTCAGTCCGCTGTGGTCCTTTGGGATGCCGTTGAGGGCGCTGCCTCGTACCGCGTTACGTATACGGCGACTGGTCCGGCACGTGCCGCTGGTGCCCCGCAAGAAGTCACGGTCACCACTCCTTATGCGCACCTCACCGGTCTTGATGCCGATACGGCATACGACGTGAGCGTTGTTGCGCTCAACCGCGCTGGTGGCGCCTCTGCCAAGGCAATCGAGGACAGCTTCTCCACGCTTCCGATTGCTTCCGAGCAGGGACCGAGCACGCCTGCCGATGTCCAGGTGAAAGCGACCGAGGAGGACGGCAAGGCTAAGCTGAGCTGGACCGCATCGACCGATCCCATGGGCGGCAAGCTGAACTATCGCGTGTATCTCAACGGCCGCGAGCTTACCGTGACGGATAAGACATCCGTTATGCTCGAGGGCCTTGAGAAGAACGAGACGTATCACGTACGTATCGTTGCCCAGTCCACGAGCGGTCAGTCTTCTCTGCCTGCTGCCGCGCACTTTGCGTACAAGGGACCCGAGAAGCCGGTTGAGCCCAACCCCGAGCCCAAGCCTGACCCCGAGCCCGAGCCTGACCCCGAGCCCGAGCCTAAGCCCGAGCCCAAGCCCGAGCCCAAGCCTGAGCCCAAGCCTGAGCCTACCCCCAACCCCGGTGGCAATACGGGCAACACGGGCACCAAGCCTGCTGGCAGCGGTACCGCCGCGGCCAAGCCCTCCGGTTCCTCCAAGAAGGACCTTCCCGCGGCCGGCGACGCCTCGATCATCGCCGCCGCACTCACCGGCGCCTCCGGTGTCGCCGCGCTGGCTGCCGCCCGCGCGATCGACCGCAAGCGTCGTCGCTAGTAACGCCTGCCGGGGCAGGCCTGCTTGTTGGCGGGCCTGCCTCTCAGGCTGTAAGGGCGGGCGCTACGGCGTTCGGTTCTAATACCTAATCATTCCGAAAGGGGATTGTATGTTCAAACACGCCAAGTCATTGAGGAGGGTGGGAGCCCAGGCAATCTTGTCTGCTGCGCTGCTTTTTGCGGCGGCAGGCCCGCTTGCTGTGGTCCCGACGCCCGCGTTTGCCGCTGACGCGCCTCAGCAAAATGCCGTGAGGCCCAACAGCGCGCAGTATAAGTATCAGAAAGACGAGCTTGCTGCGTTCTGTCATTTTGGCCCCAACACGTTTAATGAGATTGAGTGGGGCGAGCACTACGGCAACAAGGCTCCGAGTGAGATCTTTACGCTCACGGAGGATTTTGACGCCGAGAATTACGTCAAGACCATCAAGGAAGCAGGCTTTACGAGGCTTGTCGTTACCGCTAAGCATCATGACGGCTTCTGCACCTGGCAGTCCGATCTGACCGAGTACGACATGGGCGGCGTGACCCAGTACAAGGGCGGCAAGGGCGATATCCTCGCTGAGCTTTCGGCTGCCTGCACTAAATATGACCTGGATATGGGTCTGTACCTGTCTCCCTGGGATATCCACGATCCCTCGTACGGTTATTCCAATGGCGAGGCTCCCGGTATCGGTACCTCGACCGATCCCAAGGTCAACTACAACTTCTACTACGATGGCCAGCTTAGGGAGATCCTGGGTAACTCCAAGTACGGCAACAACGGCAAGTTCGTTGAGGTCTGGATGGACGGTGCCAAGGGTTCCGGCGCTAACGCTCAGGTCTACGACTTCCAGCGTTGGTACAACACCATTCATGAGCTCGAGGGCGACGACTGCCAGATCTTCCAGGGCGGCGACTTTGCCGGTATCCGCTGGATCGGCAACGAGAACGGTCTTGCGCATGACACCACCTGGGGTCCGTGCAAGACAGATAAGAATGCCAAGGACGGCTTCAACACTAACCTGAGCGGTGGCTACAGTAAGGGCTTCCCCGATGGCGACAAGTGGCTCGTCCCCGAGGCCGACGCCCGCATCACCTCCGGTTGGTTCTGGGGCACGACCAAGAACACGCCCAAGACGCTTACCGATCTGGGCAATATGTACTTCCAGTCCGTCGGCCACGGCGCTCCGCTGCTGCTGAACGTGCCGCCCAACAACAAGGGTAAGCTCGACCCCGCTATCGCCGACCGTGTTCGCGAGTTTGGTCAGAACATCAAGGATTCGTTTAAGGACGACCTGACGCGCGCCAACAAGAGCGGTCGCGCTGCCGCTACGGCAGAGGCCAGCAGCACTTGGAACGACAACGAGGCTTATGGCGCATCCAAGGTTCTGGACGGCAAGGACGATACGTATTGGTGCGCCAAGAATGCCGCCAATCAGTCGCTCACCGTTAAACTGCCCAAGCCTACGACGTTCGATGTCGTCTCCATCGAGGAGGCCATCCAAAACGGCCAGCGCATCTCTGGCTTCACGGTGTCCTACCAGACTGAGGAGAACGGCGCCTGGACCGACTTTGGTCGCGGTGGCACGATTGGCGCCAAGCGTCTGGTTCGTGGTACCGCAGTGACTGCCACGGCTGTCAAAGTCACGTTCACGACCCATAATTTTGGCGATGAGAGCCTGAATCTCCCGCAGATTTCCGAGATGGGCCTCTTCAAGGCATCCCGCGGTTTTGAGAAGCCGGCTCCGCTGCCCGAGGGCATGGTCGGTATCGATAACGCCGAGATGACCAAGACCGGCAATTGGAACGACGAGAAGATTGACGGTTGCTTTAAGGGCACGAGCATGTGGACCACGCAGTCGGGCGCTACGGCTTCGTTCAAGTTCACGGGTACCAAGTTTGCCATCGTGGGCACCAAGGACCCCAACCACGGCACGTTTACCGTCTTCATCGACGGCGGCGCAGCCCAGACAATCAACACGCACGATTCTGTTCGCACCGTCCCGGCACTGCTCTTTGAGTCCGACACGCTTGAGGCTCGTGAGCACAACGTCGTGGTTACGGCAACGGGTACCGTCGGTATCGACGCTGCCGCCTACCTGAACAATGGCAGCACCGGTATGTTCGATTTCACCGAGACCAATGTCACCATGGATGAGGACAGCACTCATGCC
The DNA here is from genome assembly GCA_959023295.1 of uncultured Collinsella sp. Lineage (GTDB taxonomy): Bacteria > Actinomycetota > Coriobacteriia > Coriobacteriales > Coriobacteriaceae > Collinsella. Next base: position 213,098 of record CAUFBM010000001.1, read on the forward strand.
TTCACCATCCGTCGTACCGGCGGATCCAAGGGTTCTGTGACGCTGGTCGTCCAGCCTGAGCCCGGCTCTGCCATCCAGGACAACTTCGATACCACGCCGCAGGAGGTTACCTTCGCAAACGGCGAGACCGAGAAGCAGGTCAATATCAAGACCCGTCGTGTTGTGACCGGCTCTGCCGCCGACGGCGACAAGCAGTTCTCGGTTTCCCTTGCCGTTAAGACCGGCGAGGGTGCTGTCATTGGCTATCACGGTGTGGCAGACGTCACCATTACCGATCTTGACGCTGCGTGCAACGCGCTCATCGCGCGCGCCGAGGCACTGGATACCTCTAACTTCAATGCCGATTCCGTTGCCAAGCTGACCGCTGCCATCGAGGCCGCCCACAACGCTGCCGACAACGGTAGTGTTTCGGGTGTCGAGGTACGCAAGGCCATGAAGGCCCTGCAGTCCGCCATGGACAACCTGTCGTTTGCCTTCCCGGCTACGCAGGGCGAGACCGTGACCATTGAGGCCGAGCACGGCACTCTGATTGACGATCATTCGAATGACAGGGACCAGTGGGGTGGCAATTACCCCATGGAGATCGTTGATTTTGAGGGCGCGAGCGGCGGCAAAATCGTAAACGCCATCAACAATGGCGATGCTGTTTCCTACCGCGTGAACGTCAAGCGCGCAGGCACGTACAGCGTCAAGCTTACGTACTCTTCGGGTTCTACGACAAATGCAATTAAGCTCTCCGACGATAACGGAGTGTTTGAGGTCATCGAATCCGTCTCCGCCGGTCATACGAACCCGCGCGAACTCAAGACCGTGACGTTCGATCTCGTTGCCAAGAAGCCTGGTACGACCACCCTTACGGTCGGTACTCCCGGCAATGTCAGCGCGCCGCGCCTAGACAAGTTCGACATCACGCTCAAGGAGGCCGCCGTCGATAAGTCCGACCTGCAGAAGGCCGTCGACAAGGCTGACGAGCTGAGCTCCGAGGATTACACGACCGATTCTTGGCAGGCATTCCAGACCGTCCTCGCTGCGGCCCGTGAGATGCTCAACAACGAGACTGCGACTCAGACTCAGGTCGACGGTGCCCTCGAGACGCTTGATAACGCCCGCAAGGCTCTCCATGCTGTGACTGTATTTGCCTTCCCGACCAAGTCGGGCGAGACCGCGACCATTGAGGCCGAAGACGGCACGATGCTCGATGATCATTCCAATGACACCGACCAGTGGAACAACACGTATCCCATGACGGTCATGAACCTCAACGGCGCCAGCGGCGGTAAGGTTGTGGACGCCATCATGAACGGTGACGCTATCTCCTACCGCGTGAAGGTCGAGCGCCCCGGTACCTACCGCGTTACGCTTACGTACTTCTCTGGTTCTGAGGCTAACGCTGTCAAGCTGAGTGATAATGGTGGTGTGTTTGAGGCTGTTGATTCGGTTAGCGCCGGCGGCACAAACCCGACCGAGCTCAAGACCGTGACGTTTGACCTTGTTGCCAAGAAGGCCGGAACAACTACCCTTACGGTTGGCACCCCCGGCTCCGCTTCTGCTCCACGTTTGGACAAGTTCGACATCACGCTGGCCGCACCCGCTGTCGACAAGGCCGAGCTCCAGAAGGCCATCGACGATGCCGCCAAGCTGGTCGAGGACGACTACACCGCCGAGACCTGGGCCGGCTTCGAGTCCGCCCTCGGCGCCGCCCGTGACGTGCTCGCGAACGGAGATGCCACCCAGGAGCAGGTCAACGACGCCCTCAAGGCCCTGAACGACGCCCGCGGCGCCCTCGCCGAGAAGCCCGTTAAGCCGGCCGTCGACAAGGCCGCCCTCCAGAAGGCCGTCGACGACGCCGCCGAGCTGGCCGAGGACGGCTACACCGCCGATTCCTGGAAGCCCTTCGCCGCCGCCCTTAAGGCCGCCCGCGAGGTGCTCGCCGACGAGGAGGCCACCCAGGACCAGGTCAACGACGCCCTCAAGGCCCTGAACGACGCCCGCGGCGCCCTCGCCGAGAAGCCCGTTAAGCCGGCTGTCGACAAGGCCGCCCTCCAGAAG
>CAUFBM010000002.1 GCA_959023295.1 uncultured Collinsella sp.
TCAGGGAATTGTAATTGATGGTGAAGGTTCAAAGGTTATTTGCAAAGACTAATTTAAACTTCCAGTTTGCTGCACTCGCTCCTAGCAGGGTTTGGGGCAGGAGGGGCGCAAGAGACGGGAGGGCCGTGTACGCGTTCCTGCGCGAGGACCGCGGGGAGGGACTGCCTGGGTACGGCGCTTGTCAACTCGGTCTACGTCTTTGATGACCGGGTCGTACTCAATATCAACTTCACGGATGATGCCAAAACGGTCACCCGTGAGGAAGTGTTGGGTTCGAGTGCTGTGGACAATGTTCCAACATGCTGGGATCGAACTCGCTAGCCGGAATCACGCGGTACCCGTGACGCAGCAGCAGATCGACAAAAACACCGTTGCCCGCGGTGAGCGTACCGCTAAAGGTGCCATCGTAGACGCGACCCGCACCGCACGAGGGGCTACGGTCCAGCAAGACGCACACAGCTATCTCGGACGGACCGCCTGCCTGCTCACACATATCGAGCGCACGTTGGGCACCAAGGCGATACTCGCGATCGACCGAGATGCCCTCGCAGGTACGAACCTCGCCGTTAACAATCTCGGACGGCTTGCGCGGCGTGGGCAGGCCGCCAAAGACCTCAGGGCACACCAAGAGTACCTCGGTCCCTGTGCGTTCGCACGCTTCAACCAGCTCGCGATGGTAGTTATCGAGCCCGTTATACTTGCAGCTCTCGCCCATCAAGCAGGCACTTACCACGATTTTCATATACAACTCTCCCTACGCAAATCGCCCCATTTGAGATGGACACTCAAATGGGGCGATTGAGACTGCGCAACCAGTATTACTGCTGCTTGGGCATCAGCGGATTCTCACGCGTGAGGAGATTCATGAACTCCTCGCCCGTGATCGTCTCCTTCTTGTACAGATAACGAGCCAGCTCGTGCAGCTTAAACTTGTTCTCCTTCAGGATCTGCAGGGCGCGATCGTGCGCATCCTCGATCAGCTTGGCGACAATTGCGTCCACGCGCTCGGCCGTACCGGGGGCGCAGGTGAGCGACGTGTCCTGGTTGAGATACGCATTCTGCACGGTACCGAGCGCCATCATGCCAAACTCATCGGACATACCAAAGCGCGTCACCATGTTGCGGGCGAGCTTGGTGGCCTGCTCGATATCGTTGGCTGCGCCGGTCGTCATCTCGCCAAAAATAAGCTCCTCGGCGGCACGTCCGCCGCAGTAGACAGCGAGCTTGTCCAATACCTCCTGGCGCGTGGTCAGGAAGCGTTCATCCTCCTCAACCTGCATGGTGTAGCCCAGAGCGCCGCTCGTGCGCGGCACGATGGTGATCTTGGTGACCGGCGCAGACCCCTTCTGGCGGGCGGCGACGATAGCATGGCCGATCTCGTGGTAGGAAACGACCTGCTTCTCGTGGTCGGACAGCACCGTGGACTTACGCTGCTGTCCGGCGATGACGACCTCCACCGACTCCTCAAAATCATCCTGCGTGGCACGCTTGCGCCCCTCGCGGACGGCACGTAGGGCGCCCTCGTTGATGATGTTGGCCAGGTCGGCGCCCGAGGCGCCGGGCGTGGCGCGGGCAATCGCGGATAGGTCGATCGGTGGCTGCGTCTTCACGCTCTTCGCATGCAGCTCGAGGATGTTCTTACGGCCGGTCAGGTCGGGCAGCTCGACGGGGATGCGGCGGTCAAAACGACCGGGGCGCAGCAAGGCCGGGTCAAGGCTGTCGGGGCGGTTGGTAGCGGCGAGGACGACGATACCCTTGTGGTTATCGAAGCCGTCCATCTCGGTCAGCAACTGGTTGAGCGTTTGCTCGCGCTCGTCGTTGCCGCTAAAGCCGCCGCCGTCACGCTTTTTGCCGATGGTATCGATCTCGTCGATAAACACAATGCACGGGGCCTTTTCCTTGGCCTGCTTAAACAGGTCGCGAACCTTGGCGGCGCCGCGGCCGACAAACATCTCGACGAACTCAGAACCCGAAATGCTAAAGAACGGAACGCCCGCCTCACCGGCAACGGCCTTGGCGAGCAGGGTTTTACCGGTACCCGGAGGGCCGACAAGGAGGGCACCGCGCGGCAGCTTGGCGCCAATTTCCTCGTAGCGCTGCGGCTTCTCCAGAAAGTCGACGACCTCCTTAAGGGATTCCTTGGCCTCTTCCTGGCCTGCAACATCCTTAAAGGTCACGCCCACATCTTTGGAGGCGATAACGCGAGCGCCGGACTTACCCAGTCCGCCACCGCCAAAGCCGCCGCCGAAGTTCATCGACGGGCCGTCATCGCCCATGGCCTTCTTCATGCGGCGGTTGAGCCACCAGCCGATGAGGAAGAAAATCGCCATGGGAAGGATGAGCGTGAGCAGGTAGTAGGTCATCAGACCCGAGTTTTTATCGGGAACGACCGACTCCAGGGACGCACCGGATTCAAGCACACGATCGGTAAAGCCCGCGTCATTCGGCACGCCGGTCGTCTTGTAGGCGATGTTCTCGTCCTCGCCCTTTTTGGTGTAATAAATCGTGTAATCGTCCGTGTTGTACTCGACCTTGTCAACGCTCTTCTTATCGAGCGCTTTGACAAACGTCGAGTAATCGGTCTTCGTAATCTGCTGCGTGTGACCGATGTTGGGGAACAGAACGGTCGAGAGCACGAGGTAGACGACGAAGGCGATGAGCACGTAGAGAATCATATTCCGTCTACGTTTGTTGTCATCCATCTCCATCAGCTTGAACTCCATCTACTGGGGTTGATAATGCTAACTAGAATACCCAACCCGGACGGCGATAAACCGACGCCGGGCACGAAAGGACAGAGATGGCATCACTTGAAGTCGGCAAGGTTCAGATCTATACGGGCGACGGCAAGGGCAAAACCACGGCTGCGCTGGGATTGGCGATGCGCGCCAAAGGCTATGGGCTCGACGTACTCATGCTGCAGTTTGCCAAGAAGCTGCACTGCGCCGAGCACGACGCCGCGCCGCGCCTGGGACTGCGCATTGTGCAGGCCGATCGCGACACACCCGAGGCCTGCGCCGAGCAGATCATGGAGCTCGCACGCGAGCAGATATCACAGGTCGACGTTCTGATTTTGGACGAACTCGGCGAAGCAATGCGCCGCGGCTTTGTGATGCGCGAGGATGTCGAAGCGCTGATCGCGATAAAGCCCGCCACGACGGAGCTCGTGCTCACCGGTCGCGGCTTGCTACCCCTCGCGGACCTCGCCGACCTGGTCACCGAAATGCGCCCCGTCAAACACTACTTCGACGAAGGCCTCCTAGCCCGCCAAGGCATCGAATACTAATTGATCCGAAGGGGACGGAGGAAAACGGATCATCGACATCACGACGGAGAGCAATGATCCGTTTTCCTCCGTCCCCAAGGGATCATTAGGCAGTAGCGCGGCCGAGCCAGTTGCCGCTGTGGTGGTAGACGGTGAACATCGTAGCCGTGATGAGCCAGGTTACGGGGTAAACCAGCAGCAAGTGCTCAAGCGACGGATCGAACGGCATAATCGCAAACACCCAGATCACCCTGAGCACAACGGTGCCAAAAATCGTGAGCAGCATGGGCTGCAAGCTCACGCCGGCACCGCGAATGGAGCCCGACGCGTTTTCGATAATCGAGAAGATCGCGTAGAACGGCGCAATAAAATGAAGGATCGTCGTGGTGTACGCCGAAATCGAAGCATCGTCGACAAACAGACGCGACAACGGACCCGAGAACACTAGCAGCACGGCAGACAGGCCACCAATGAGCATAAACGACAGCACGAGCGACGTATGGTAGCCCTTGCGCATGCGCTCGTAGTTGCGCGCGCCAAAGTTCTGTGCCGAGAACGTGGTGATCGACACGCCAAGCGCCTCGGTAACCATCCAGACAATGCCATCCAAGCGGCCCGAAAGACCCCACGCCGTGGTGACATCGGCACCAAACGAGTTGACCGACACCTGAATCAAAACGTTGGAAATCGAATACGCAGCAGACTGAAAGCCAAGCGGCAGACCACACGAGATCATGCTCTTGCAAATGCCAGGATCAATGCCGAGTTTGGACAGTGAAAGCCGCCACGCACCCGGTGCGTGCATCATACGAATCACGATCATCGTGGCGTTAGAGCAAATGGTCAGTGCCACCGCGATACCGCAGCCCAGAGCCTCCATATGAAGCACGGCAACGAAGATGACATCCAGCACCGCATTAACAAGGCAGCCGGAAGCGATAATCACAGCAGGCCCGCGCGTGTCGCCCACGGCGCGCAGCAGTGCCGTTCCCATATTGAGCAGCAGCGCCGCAACCATGGCGGCAAAATAGCAACGAGCATATGCCACGCCCTCGGCCAACAGTTCATGCGGCGTGTTCATAAGCACCAGCATGGGCTCAACGAACACTATGCCAAGAATCGAGAAAACGATACCGCCCACCAACGCGAGCGTCATGGCCGTATGGACCGAACGACTCAGCCGCTCATCATCGTGCTGGCCAAAATACTGACCGGTAATGACCGCGCAGCCGGCGCCAACGCCAACGCAAAAGCCAATGCAAAGCTCGGTAAGCACCATCGTGGCTTGAATGCCACCCAGTGCGAGTTTGCCGCCAAACTGGCCGACGATATACGTACCGATGAGCGTGTAGGCCTGCTGAAAAAACGAACTAAAAAAGATGGGAACGCACAGCGAAAGCAGCTGCTGCCAAATAACACCCTGCGTTACATCGATAGCCGTAGATTTCTTAGCCACACGCCCTCCCCAAAAGCGCACGTCAACCGACAAAACAGCAAATTAAGGCCAACGCCAATACCAGCTTAGCACCGACCGGCGTCGACCGAAACACCCCGAATAAGAGCCCGGTGCGAACTATCTGCCTAGTGATACAGCCCCGGCTGGTAGTGGTACTCATTACTCACGTGCGGGCACAGCTGCCAAAAGGCGACGGCACTCGCCGCTGCCACGTTAAGCGAATCGACCCCGTGCGCCATCGGAATGCGCACGGCCCGGTCGCAGCCCGCGATAGTCTTGGCACCCAGGCCGGCACCCTCGGTACCCATAAAGATTGCCAGGCGGTCAATCTCCTGCAGCACGGGATCGTCCAGCGATACGGAATCGTCCGTCAATGCCATGGCAGCACAGGAAAAACCGGCTTCGTGCAGTGCCGCCAGGCCATCGTGCGGCCACACACGAGCCTCGCTGCCAATGCGCGTCCACGGCACCTGAAACACCGTGCCCATGCTCACGCGGGCCGAGCGACGGTACAGCGGGTCGCAGCACGTAGGGCTGACCAAAATACCGTCAACGTTCAATGCGGCCGCCGAACGGAAAATCGCGCCCACATTGGTATGGTCGACAATGCCCTCGAGCACGCACACACGCACCGGACGCTCCCCCGCCGCCTCGACGACGCCGTCGAGAAACTCATCAACCGGAATCTGCCGCGGGCGACGAAACGCCGCGAGCGCGCCGCGCGTCACGTTAAAGCCCGTCAATTGCTCCATGAGCTCCATGGAGGCAACGAACACAGGAACCGGACCTGCGCCCTCGCGCACAACCAGGCGCTCAAACAGCGGCATCATCTGGTCGAGCCAGCGTTCGCCCAAAAGAAAGCTCACCGGCTGGTATCCGGCACGCACCGCGCGCTCGATAACCTTAGCACTCTCGGCGATAAAGATGCCCTTTTGCGGCTCCAGCACGCAACGCAGCTCGCGCTCGGTCAGTCGCACGTAGGCATCGAGCCGCTCGTCCTCGAGCGAGTCGATTCGCAGCACCTCAACGGCATCAGTCATAGCAACCTGCCCGTACCCTTCTTTGCAGCACATCTATACCAAACGAGGCGACGCTAAGCGCCGCCCCATACATTCAATCAACCCGATGATACCGTTCACGCCAGACGATTTACGCCTCAACGCGACGATACGTCACGAACTCATAATCGAGACCCTCGTCACCCTCGCCCGCGGCAATCGTGGCAACCCCGCCACGCCGAGTAATCTCCCACGCGGGATCGGCGTCCAAGTCGGGAAAGTACGTGTCCACGGCATGGACGCAGTGGTTGTGCGTGACCTCGGCCTCCACGCAGTACGGCAAAAACTGCCGATAGACATCGCCGCCACCAATCACCCAGGCAACTGACTCATCGGCAACCGCGGCGAGCGCCTCGTCGATACTATGCACCACGTCGACGCCCGCGGGGGCAAAGCTCTCGTCGCGGGTAAGCACGATATTGCGGCGGTTCTTGAGCGGACGCCCGCCGGGAAAACTCAGCAGCGTCTTGCGCCCCATAATGACCGGGCAACCTTTGGTGCACGCCACAAAATGGCGCATGTCGGCGCGATTGGACACCACCATGTCGCCCTCGCACCCAATGCCCCAGTCGTCACACACGGCGACGATAGCAGATAGCTTACACGTCATGAGCGCCACCTACACCGCAATGGGAATGTTCTTGACCTGCGGACCGTGCTCGTAGCCCTCGACGATGAGATCATCGGTCGTAAACGCATAGAAGTCATGCACGTCGGGGTTAAGCGTTACCTTGGGCGCCGCAAACTGCGGACGCTCGATAAGTTCACGGACGATATCGACATGACGGTCGTAAATGTGGGCATCGGCAATCACATGCAGCAGCTCACCGGGAATCATATCGACCGACTGCGCGACCATCATCAGCAAGATGGCGTACTGGCACACATTCCAGTTGTTCGCGGCCAAAATGTCCTGACTGCGCTGGTTAAGAATCATGTTGAGTGTTGGCTTATCGTCCTGCGGGCGCTGCGTGACGTTATAGGTCACGCTGTACGCGCACGGATACAGGTGCATCTCGGACAGGTCGCTAAACACATACGTGTTGGTCATGATGCGGCGACTGTACGGTGTGTGCTTAAGATCGTACAGCACGCGGTCCATCTGGTCGAAATCGCCCTCGGCATAATGGCTCTTCTGGCCAATCTGGTACCCGTAGGCCTTGCCGATGGAGCCGGTCTCGTCGGCCCACTCATCCCAAATATGACTGTTGAGGTCATGGACGTTATTGGACTTCTTTTGATAGATCCATAAGATCTCGTCCATGGCAGACTTAAGCGCCGTACGGCGCAGCGTAAGCGCGGGGAACTCCTCACGCAGGTCGTAGCGAGCCGTAACGCCAAAATTTTTAATGGTATAGGCAGGGGTGCCGTCCTCCCACACCGGTCGGACCTTTTGACCCTCGGTGGTGGTGCCATGGTCCAGAATATCGCGGCACATGGCTACAAACTGCTGATCAGCTTTGCTCATTGACCCTCCTGTCAGTCGGCTATAAGCGAGATTAATTGTAGCCCAGGCGAACGCGGCCCCACAGCCCAAACATAAGCCCTCAATTTCTGACATATGCCAAGAATACCTTGCACGGTTCCGCTCGCGCGCTATTCTATTGTTGACATATGTCAGATAAGGAGGATGTATGGCAGGAAGACGAGAAAAATTACGCCGCGTTGGGATCATCCCCGAATATCGCGGCTTTACCCCCGACGGCCTTGCCAGCGGAGACGCCATCGAGATGACGGTCGACGAGCTCGAAGTCCTACGCCTATGCGACCTAGAAAGCCTCAATCAGGAGGCCGTCGCCCAGCACATGGGTATCGCTCGCGCCACCGTGGCGGCCATCTGCAGCCGCGCACATCGCAAGGTGGCAAACGCGCTGGTCAACGGGCGCGCGCTGAGTATCGAGGGCGGCAATATCGCATACTCCCCCATCACCACGACGACGGCCGCATGGCCAGCAAAGGAGGTCGACACCATGAGAGTGGCAACGACATACGACAACGGCAACATCTTTATGCACTTTGGCCGCAGCGAGCAGTTCAAGATCTACGACATCCAGGACGGCAAGGTGCTCAACGAGCAGGTCGTAGGCACCGGCGGCACCGGTCACGGCGCCCTGGCGGGTCTGCTTGCCAACGGTGGCGTTGACACGCTCATCTGCGGCGGTATCGGCGGCGGCGCCATCAACGCGCTCGCCCAGGCCGGCATCACGGTCTATGCCGGCGCCCAAGGCAGCTGCGACGCCTGCGTCGAGGCCCTCATTGCCGGCACGCTCGCACAGAACGGCGAGGCCACGTGCGGCTGCCACGGCCATGACCACGGCCACGCCCATGAACATGGCGAGTTCTGCAGCTGCCACGGCCATCACGAGCACGACGGGCACGAGGGCTGCGGCTGCCATTAGCGGCAAGCACTTCGACGTCAGCATGCTTCCACACGCGCAACAAGCTTCGAGCGAACGGCGAAGGCCGCCCGGAATACGATCCAGGCGGCCTTCGCCATACACGACTCAACCAGTCGTTACTTCTTATTACGCATCTGCGCTTCCATCTGGCGCAGCAGCTCCATATCGGACTTGGGGCCGCCCGTTCCCAGGCCGCCCATGCCGCCCAGACCCATGGCATCCAGGCCGGGAATATTGGGCATGCGCATCTTTTTGCCCTTCTTACCCTTCTTGCCCTTCTTGCCGCCGGCCTGCGCCTGATTGGCCATCGTGCGCATGCGGCCCATCATCTTGTTCATCTCGCCCCACTGCTTCATAAGGCTATTGACCTCGGTGGGGGTAACGCCGGCGCCCTTAGCGATGCGGGCGCGACGCTGGCCGTTGATAATAGAGGGACGCAGGCGCTCCTCCTTGGTCATCGACATGATGATGGCCTCGTTCTTGTCGAAGATGCCCTCGTCCAGGTTGCCGCCCATCTGGTTGAGTGCGCGCTGACCGCCGGGAAGCATACCCAGAATGCCCTTCATGCCGCCCATCTTCTTGACGGCTTTCATCTGGTCGAGCATGTCGTTCATGGTAAAGCCCTCGCGCAGCATACGCTCGGCAGCCTCGAGCTGCTCGGCGTCGGCCGCCTCCTGGGCCTTCTCGATAATGCCGACGACGTCGCCCATGCCCAAGATGCGCTTGGCCATGCGGTCGGGGTAGAACGGCTCCAGCGAATCGGGCTTCTCGCCCATGCTCACGAACTTGATGGGCTTGCCGGTCACCTGGCGCACGGAAAGCGCGCCGCCGCCACGGGCGTCGCCGTCAAGCTTGGAGATGATCACGCCGTCAAAGTCGGTGCGCTCTGCGAAGGTCGAAACGACGTTGACGATATCCTGGCCGGTCATGGAATCGACGACCATCAGCACCTGATCGGGCTTGACGGCCTTCTTGATGTCCACGGCCTCCTGCATCATCTGCTCGTCGATCTGCAGACGACCGGCGGTATCGACGATGACCACGTCACGCAGGTGGTCGACGGCCTCCTGGATGGCACCCTTGGCGATGTCGACCGGATGCGCGCCGTCGCCGCGGAAGACCGGCACGCCGATCTCGCCGCCGAGCGTGGCCAGCTGGTCGGCAGCGGCGGGACGGTAGACGTCGCACGCGGCGAGCAGCGGCGAGCGGCCCTGCTTCTTGAGCAGGTAGGCCAGCTTTACGGCCGCCGTGGTCTTACCGGAACCCTGCAGGCCCACGAGCATAATGACATTAGGGATGCGGTTGCTAAAGACGAGCTTGCTCTCGGTGGAGCCGAGCATCTCGGTGAGCTCATCGAGCACGATCTTGACGACGTTTTGCGCCGGCGACAGCGACTCCATGACCTCGGCGGTCATGCAGCGCTCCTTGGTCTTGGCGACGAACTCCTTAACGACCTTGAAGTTGACGTCGGCCTCGAGCAGCGCCATGCGAATGTCGCGCATGGCCGAGGTGATATCGGCCTCGGTCAGCTTACCCTTGCCGCGCAGGCGGTCAAATGTGTCGTTGAGGCGATCGCTCAGGGAATCAAACACTGGTTACTCCTTAGTTGGACTCGCCCACCAGGGCGCGGCAGAAATCTTTGGCATTGAACTCCTGCAGGTCATCGACCTGCTCGCCCACGCCGATGCGCAGGATCGGGAGCTTGAGCTTCTCGGCCACGGCCATGGCGATGCCGCCCTTAGCCGTGCCGTCGAGCTTTGTCATGATAATACCGTCCAGACCCAGCGCCTCGTTAAACTCGAGCGCCTGGTTCAGACCGTTTTGGCCTGTCGCGGCATCGATTACGAGAACGACCGAGACGGGCATGGGGCCGGCGGCCATATTGGCGGCGCGCTTACGGGTCACATTGACCACCTTGGCGAGCTCGCGCATGAGCTCAGGGCTCGTGTGCAGACGACCGGCGGTGTCGATAAGCACAAGGTCGCTACCGCGCTTGTCGGCCTCGTCCAGCACGTCGTAGCAAACGCTCGCCGGGTCGGAGCCGCGGTCGCGCTTGATGACGGGGACGCCGGCGCGCTGGCCCCACACATCGAGCTGCTCGATGGCGGCGGCGCGGAAGGTATCGGCTGAACCGATCACGACGTTCTTACCGCGGGCAGCCATGGCGCTCGCGATCTTGCCGACCGTCGTGGTCTTGCCGGCACCGTTAATGCCCACAAACAGCACGCAGCTCGGCGTGTCGGCGAACGGATCGCGCTCGACGGGCACAAAATGCTGTTCGAGCTGCTCGGCCAGGGCGCGACGAAGCTGCGGGGCGGTCTTGAGGTTCTTCTTGGCCGCGGCATCGCGCAGGTCATCGGATACCTTGATCGCGACCTCGGCACCCATGTCACCCATGACGAGGGTGTCCTCGAGGTCCTCCCAAAAATCCTCGTCGACCTCGCCGCCAAAGTAAAAGACTTCGTTGAGGGCCTCACGGCTGCGCTCGAGTCCGCGCGAGAGAGCGTCAAAGAATCCCATTATGCATTCACGACCTTTCCGGTTTCGCGATCGAGTTTTTGCGAGACGACGCGACTAACGCCGTCGGCTTGCATCGAGACGCCGTAGAGGACGTCAGCGTCCTCCATAGTACGGCGCTGATGCGAGATAACCAAGAGCTGCGTATCGGAACGCAGCACGTCGAGTGCGCCGATGAGCTTGGACAGGTTAGCGTCGTCGAGCGCCGCCTCGACCTCGTCCAGCACATAGAACGGCACCGTGCGCGTGCGATACACGGCAAAGAGCAGAGCGAGCGCCGTCAGGCTCTTCTCGCCGCCCGACATGAGCATCATCTTGGTGATGCGCTTGCCGCGCGGCTGCGCCACGACCTCGATGCCCGTCTCGGCCGGATGCTCGGGGTCGGTCATCTCCAGATGTGCCTGGCCGCCCGGGAACAGCATGGCGAAGATCTCGCGGAAGTTCGCATCGACCTTCTCGAAGGTCACCAGGAAGGCTTTGCGCATCTTACGGTCGATGGCAACGGTAATCTTGGTGAGCGCCTTACGCGCGCTCTCCAAATCGGCCAGTTGCTCCTCGATGTAATCGGCGCGACGCTTAAGCTGCTCGTACTCCTCCATGGCAACCTGGTTCACAGGGCCCAGGTTGTTGATCTGGCGCACGAGCTGGTTGAGCTCGCGCTCGGCGGCGTCGCGGTCGGTAGGCGCAGGAAGCATGAGCGCTTCCTCGAGCACCGTGGTGCCATCGGCAGTGATGGCCTTGATGGCAGCCTCCACCTGCACCTCGAACTTGCCGCGTGCGACCTTGAACTCGTTTTGCGTCGCGGTGGCGGCATCGACCCGCTCCTTGGCGCGGGAGACCTCGGCCTTGGCGTCCTCGATGGTCTTCTTGAGCGAGGCCGAGTCCGCCTCCTCGAGCGAAGCCTGGTCACGCAGGCGCGCGGCCCAATCCGATGCACGATCCAGCAGGGCCGAATAGCGCTCGTGCATGGGGTCGACGCGCAGGCGCAGCAACTCGAGCGAGCGCGAGGCCTGGCGTGTTCCGCGGATGCGGCGGTCGATGCCCTCCAGGCGATGCTCCAGATCGGGCACGCGGCCCTTCAGCGAACGAAGACGCTCGCTCGTCTGGGCCAGGCGAACCTTGGCATCGGCGAGCTTGCCGGCTGCCTCGGAATCGTCACGGCGCACGCGATCGAGCTCGTCGTTGGCTTCGGCAATCTGGAGACCCAGGTCGCTCGCCTGCGCACGGGACTCGTCACGCGAACGGGTGAGCTCGTCAACGCGCGGCCGCGCAGCGCGAACGGCCTCGGCGGCCTGCTCGCGGCGCTTGGAGATGCGCAAGCGCTCGACCTCGGCATTGTTAGCGCTTTGCTCCAAGCGGCCGATCTCGGAAAGCAGCGAGCGGCGCTCGCCCTCAAGACGGGCAATCTCGCCGGCGGCATCGCCCTCGGCGGCACGCGCCTCCTCTACGGCCGCATTGGCCTCGACGACCTGATCCGTCACATGCTCAAACACAGCAGCCAGATCGGGCTCCAAGCCCTCTAACTCGCGAATGCGACGTTTGCGCTCCAGGGCACCCGAAGCCTCGCCGGCATCGAGCCCAACGCGCACCAGGCCGCCACAGCTCACGCGGGCGCCATCGGGCGTCACATAGGTCACGCCGTCAACGACAGGTGCCGCCAGCGCGGCAGCCAAGTCATCGACCACGTAATAGCCGCCGAGCAGGGCCTCGACAACCGGACCATAACCGGCGCGCACGGACAGGCGATCGACCAGACGCGAACCGGCAGCGCCCTTAGCAGCAGCAGAGCCGCTCACGCCGCGCGCCATCAGCAGAGCCTCGCCCGAGGCCTTCTTTTGGTCCAGAGCCGCACGACCGGCGCGCTCAAGCGTGGCTGCGTCATCAAACAGCAGGGCATCGATATCGCCGGCAAGCAGCTGCTCGACCAGGCCCTCGAGCTCACGAGGGGCCTCGAGCACATCGCCCAGGCGACCCGTTACGCCATCGCCCAACGCCCCCACCAGTCGACTCACGAGCGGCGAGCTGTCGGCCATGCGGGCATCGAGCTTCTTTTGGCTGGCAAGCTCCGAGCGCACCTCGGACAGCTTGTTGCGCGCCTCGCTCTCGCGATTACGCAGGTCCTTCAACGCCGCACGGGCGACCTCAGTGGCCTCGCGCGCATCAATCTGGGCTTGGCGGGCCTGATCGAGTGCACCGTCGAGTTCCTCAGCGCGGTCGCGACGGCTCTCGAGCGAGGCCGTGACCTCCTCGAGCTGCTCGTCGATCTGCTCCAGACGCGAGGCGTACATGTTGTCCTCGACCTCGGCGTTGCTCAGCGAGTCCTTCACCTTGGCGAGCTCGAGCGCGGCGTTATCGGCCACACGCTGGACATCGCGCTGCTCGCGCGTAAGCTGCGAAATCTGATTGTCGAGCGCAACGCGACGCTCGTGGAGCTGGGCGGCGGCGGGTCCGGCGGCGTCAACGTCGTCCTGGGCCTGCATGTGCGCGCCGGTAACTTCCTCAAGCTGGGCACGTGCATCCTCGAGCTCCTCGACCACGCGACGGCGCTGATGCTCGGAGCTCGAGATCTGGCCGCGCATGTCGGACAGGCGCGACACCATGTTGTGGCCCTTTTCCTCGAGCAGGCGCATATCGGAGTTAATGCGGCCGACCACGTCTTGCATATGGCGGCGCTGCTCGCCCAAATCGCCCACAAACAGGCCCTTTTCCTCGAGCATGACCTGGAGCTTCTCGAGCTCGCGCTCCTTTTCGCCCAAGCGGTACTGCGCAAGCTCAAGCTCGGCAGCGCCCTCCTTGGAGCGGCTCTCCAGGTCGTTCCACTGCAACTGCAGCGAACGAAGCTCGTCGACAGCCAGCATCTGCGTAAGCTCGTTCGCGCGCGAGGACAGCTCTTTGTACTTGCGCGCGCGATCGACCTGACGCTCCAGCGGCCGCAGCTGACGGGCGATCTCCTTATTGATGTCGCGGGCACGGGTCAGGTGCTCGTCCATCGATTTGATCTTTTTGAGCGCACGCTCCTTGCGGCGCTTGTGCTTGGAGATGCCGGCAGCCTCCTCGATCAGGGCGCGGCGCTCCTCGGGGCGGCTCTGCAAAATGGCGTCGAGCTTGCCCTGACTAATGATGGAATGCGTATCCTTGCCCAGGCCCGAGTCGTGCAGGATGTCCTGAATGTCCATCAGGCGGCACGGGCTCGAGTTGATGAGGTATTCGCTTTCGCCTGAGCGGTACATACGGCGGGTGATGGCGACCTCGTCAAAGTCGACGGGCAGCATATGGTCCGAGTTATCGAGCACCAGTGTGACCTCGGCGACACCCACCGGCTTGCGCGCCGACGAGCCCGAGAAGATGACGTCCTCCATGGCCTGGCCGCGCAGCTGCTTGGCGCTCTGCTCGCCCAGGACCCACAGAATCGAGTCGGAGATGTTCGATTTTCCCGAGCCGTTGGGACCGACGATGACGGTCAGGCCCGGCTCAAATGACATATGGGCGCGGTCGGCAAACGACTTGAACCCTTTGAGCGTGAGGGACTTGAGATACACGGTTCCTCGCTTAAACAGGCTTCTTGTTGAGAATCACGCCGTTGGTGGTATAGCCCATGCGGTCGAGTGCCTCGAGTGCAGCGGCTCCCTCGGCCTCCTTCTTGGAGGAACCGGTGCCGCGACCCTGGCGAATACCGTCAATGAGCACCACAGCGGTAAAGGTGGGCGCATGCGCGGGGCCCTCGGAGCCGACCAGCTTATACGCGGGAGGCTCGTGGCCGTCCGCCTGCACGCACTCCTGCAAGAACGACTTGGGGTTCGCGGGGTGCTCCGCACGCTCGGAAGCCAGGTGCGGCTTAAGCGTACGGTGGATGAACTCCGCCGCAACATCCCAGCCGGCATCCAGGTACAGCGCACCCACGAGCGACTCGTAGACGTTCTCGAGCGCCGAGTGCAGGCCGCGCGCGCCGGTACCGGTCTCAGAAGCACCAAAGATGATGATGTCGTCGATGCCCAGCTCGTGCGATACCTCGGACAGCGTGGCGCCCGAGACAAGGGACACCTTCAGGCGCGTGAGCTTACCCTCGTCAAACTCGGGATAGGACTCAAAGAGCGAACGGGCCACCACGGCGCCCAAAATGGAATCGCCCAAAAACTCAAGGCGCTCATAGCTGGCAGAGACCGGCTGGCCCTCGACGGCCGAGGGATGTGTGAGCGCCGCGCGCAGCAGCACCTTGTTATTGAACTCATGGCCCAGGATCTCCTGGGCACGCATGAGTCGTTCAGACAAAGCCAAGACTTAGGCCTCCTTGGCGTTTTCGATCGCGTCGACGGCGTCGGCGACAGAGTTGAGCGACAGCAGGGTCTCGTCATCGATTTCGAGATCGAACTCATCCTCGATGGCCGTCACCAACTGCAGACGCTCGAGCGAATCGGCATCGAGATCGTCAAAAGTGGTCTCGTCGCTAATGTCGGCGACATCGACGCCCAGCACGTCAGCGGCGATTTCGGCGATCTTATCGAAGATTTCGGAGCGGTCCATAGCGCTTCCTCTCGTATGTCATGGAACACAACGCAACACGGCAATCGGAGCCGCGTTGCAATACGGCTCCGATTCTACCCCACACGGTACAGGTTGAGCCACGTAACGAGGCTCTTATAAAACGATACCGTCCATGGAATTGGCAACGTCCTGGACAAGCCCGGCGCGCACGGCCTGGGCCGCGGCAAGCGTACCGTTCTTGACGGCCTCGACCGACGTGGCACCGTGGCCGATCAACACGACGCCGCGCAGGCCCAGCAGGATCGCGCCGCCCTTGGCATCGCCCGAAAGCTTGGCCTTAATCTCGCGCATCTGCTTTTTGATGAGCAGCGCGGCGATCTTGGTGCCGAGCGAAGACATAAAGGCACCTTTGAGCTCCTGCAGCAAAAACTTGGCAGCGCCCTCGGTGGCCTTGAGCGCGATGTTGCCCGACATACCGTCGGCGACCACGACGTCAAAATTACCCGACGTAAGATCGGTGCCCTCGCAGTTGCCCACAAAGCCGGGAACCGCGGCCTTCATGGCCGGGAAGCACGACTTGGTAAAGTTAGAGCCCTTCTCGTCCTCGGTGCCGTTGGCAAGCAGGCCCACGCGAGGATGCTCAATGCCCAAAACCACGCGGGCATAGGCAGCGCCCATCTGGGCGAAGCGCACCATGTCGTCCACCGTGACATCGGGATTGGCGCCCATATCGCACAGCACCGTCAGGCCGCCGGCGCGATTGGGCAGCGCGTTGGTAAGGCACGGACGGACCGGCTGCTTCTTGCCCTCCGACAAATACCTAAACGGCGTGACGTAGGCCGTGGCGGCAGCGGTCATGGCACCGGTCGAGCCGGCCGAGAAAAACGCGTCCGCATTGCCCTTCTTGATGGCACGGCACGCAAGCACGATCGAGGACTTGCGCTTGGTCATCACGGCGCGAATGGGATCGTCCTCCATGCTGATGACGTCAGGGGCCTCCAGGGCCTCCACGCGGGCATGCGCCGCGGCAAAGGGGTTGACGATTTCGGCGGGACCGACGGCCAAGACCTCGATCTCGGGATCTGCCGCAAGCGCGGCCTCGATACCATCGAGGACAACCTGGGGCTTCTCGTCTCCGCCCACAACGTCAACACAAACGCGAACGTTACTCATTTCATATGCTCCTTATACAAAAATGGCCGACTCATTGAGCCGGCCATTGTGGTTCCAGTTGGAACGGCATCGCATCCAGAGTATACAGTTACTCGGTAACGATAACCTCGCGGTCCTTGTAGAAACCGCAGCTGGGGCACACGTGGTGCGGGAGCTTAACAGCACCGCAACGGGGGCACGTGGACTGAGCCGCAGCCGAGATCTTCATGTTGGCGGAACGACGGGTATGGGTGCGGATACGACCCTGCTTTTGTTTAGGTACGGGCATAGTGACCTTCCTTATGAACTATCCAGTGTGGCGATTACGCGCAAGTAGCGATACTACCACAGTTTTACTCGTCAAGCTTGAGATTCTTCAATGCTGCAAATGGATTTTCCGTGGCAGCGGCCCATTCGGCCTCCGCCCGGGCGGCACAATCGCATTGCTCGACGTTGAGATTGATGCCGCAGGTGGGGCAAAGACCGCGGCAATCGGGCTTGCACAGGACGACGAACGGCGTGTCCATGACGACCGCATCGTTGATGGGCTCGCCCAGATCGACGATGCGGTCCTCGCCCAGCAACTCGTAGCCGTCTTCGAAGGCCTCTGGGTCCTCGGGCTCCTCAAAGAGATAGAACTCCTCGATCTCGCTCGCGATATCAAACGAGGCGGGCTCCAGGCAGCGATCGCACTCGCCGGTGGCGTGAGCGCGGACCATGCCCGAAAGCAGAACACCGGTACCGGCGTTGGTAAAGACCACGTCGTAGGAAATGCCGTCCTGCAGCTGGTACTCCTTCTCGCCCACCGTGTAGGTGGCGACATCGACCTTGCCGGTCAGCGGATAAGAGTCTCCGGGAAACTCGAGCTGCTCGGAAAGATCGACGGTTACGCTCGGGAACTCAGCCATTACCACTGACCGTTCTGCTGGGCGGCGCCCTCGTTGAGCTGCTGACGGCAACGAGTGACGGTGCCGGTCAGACTCTTAAGGTTCTCCTCGAGGTGCGTAAAGACCTGCTCGGCGTAATCCTCGGCGGCATAACGCGTCTCGCGCTCGTACTGCTGGGCACGGTCGCGGATGTCGTCGGCCTGCTGCTGGGCTAAGCGGACGATCTCCTGCTCACCGGCAATGGTGAGCGCCTGCTGCTGAGCATCGGCAATGATGGAATCGGCCTGGGCGGCGGCGGAGGCCATAAGCTCCTCGCGCTCTTTGAGGATACGTCGGGACTTCTGCCACTCCTCGGGATAGCTCATGCGGATCTCATCGAGGATGTTAAAGAAGACGTCGGCGTCGATAACCTTCATCTGGGCGTTCTTGCCGAACGGCGTCTTAGCCTCTTCGATGAGCCCCTCGAGCTCGTCGACAAGACTCACGATCCTGTCGCCAGGAAAATTCTCGCCCGGCATCCGGTCTCCTTTCATAGGTAACATATCATCGTGTTAGTTTACCACATGCCACCAGGCAATAAAAAACGTCACGAAAAGCGATGTTTGAGTGCTTCGACCACGTTGGGCGGCACAAACGTCGACACGTCGCTGCCAAGCGACGCGATCTGGCGCACCACCGAACTCGAGATATAGCCGTACTGCGGAGCACTCATGACAAAGATGGACTCCAGCTCGCTATCCAGGCGATAGTTGAGGTCGGCCTGCTGCAACTCGTACTCAAAGTCGGTCATGGCGCGCAGACCCTTAACGACGGCACCCGCCCTCTGTTCACGTGCAAAGTCGACCAGCAGGCCGGTGAAGGGCAGTACCTCGACGCCGTCCAAATCACCGAGGGCCTCGCGGGCCAGCGCCACGCGCTCGTCGAGCATAAAGGTGGTACCCACGCCGTTTTTACCCTGCGATTCGGCCACGGCGACGATCACGCTGGGAAAGATACGGCGAGCTCGGCGGATCACGTCGATATGGCCAAAGGTGATGGGATCGAAGGTGCCCGGGACGATCACGCGGTTGATGGTGTCATTCATGGGTGTCCTCCGAAGGCACATCCTCGTCATTTTCGTTCTCGTCAGCATGGTCGTTCTCGTCCTCGGCCACCCAGCGCAGCAAGTCAACCGAGGTAATGCCGTAGCGCTTCTCTCGCACGGTCTTGAAACAAGCCGGATGAGCACCTGCATCGGCTGCGGCATGTTCAAAAAGGGCAAAGGCCCCGGGCGCCAGCAGTCCCTGCTGGGAAAGATTTTGCAGCAGCTCCTCGACCGGCTCGGCGCCAAAGGCATAGGGCGGGTCGAGCAAGATCAGGTCAAAGGGACCACCCGGCACACGGCCGCGCGAGGCGCTCGCCAACACATCGCCGGTAACGACACGCCAACGCGAGCGGTCGCGGCACAGCGACTCGATATTCTTGGTGATCAGACGGGCGGCATTGCGATCGATCTCGAACGTGGTGAGCGAGCGGGCGCCACGCGAGAGCATCTCGATTCCCAGGGCGCCGGAGCCGCCAAAGGCGTCCAGCACGCGGACCTCGTCCAGATCGAAGTCGAACGCCGACATGACCATGGACGCGCATGCCTCGCGCACGCGATCGGTCGTGGGACGGGTGACATCGCGCCCACGCGGCTCTTCGATCTTGCGGCCGCGCCATTCACCGCCGATGATTCTCATCCTCCGCTGACCTCCTTAAAGATATGTCGATAACGCATGGCGACCGCGTCGCGCAAGGGGCGCGTCGCCACGGAGTCAAGGTTGCAAGCATACCGCAAGAGCTCGACCGCGTCCAAATGGGCCCATTCGATAAGATCCTCGTCGGCGTCCAGGTCCACAAAGCGCAGGGTCACGCCGCCGTGCTGGCGGTAGCCCAGAATCTCGCCCTCGTGGCGCAGGCGCAGGTCCATCTGGGCGAGCGCAAAGCCGTCAAAGGTCTTTTCGAGCGACTGGAGACGGTCTTGTGCCGCCGACGCGCCACCGTTGCCCTTGGAGTGCGTCATGACCAGGCAAGTGCCCGACACGCTGCCGCGGCCCACGCGGCCGCGCAGCTGGTGCAGGGCCGCCAAGCCAAAGCGCTCACCGTTCTCGATGACCATGACGGTGGCGTTGGGCACGTCGACGCCTACCTCGACCACCGTGGTCGAGACGAGCACGTCGATCTCACCGCGCTTGAAGGCATCGATCACGCGGTCCTTCTCCCCCGCCGGCATGCGGCCATGAAGGCGCTCAATGGTAAGTCCCGGCAGGGCCAGACGCAGTCGTTCGAGCTCGGTTGCCGTATCGTGCAGCGGTACAGGCACGGTCACGCGGCCCTCGTCGTCGCGGGCGATACCGGGTACGTCTTCCAGCTCATCGGCCGAGTCACTCGGCTCCACAAGCGGGCAGATCACGTAAGCCTGCTGACCCTTTTCATACGCCTCGCGGATGGCACCGTAGGTCAAATCGCGGCTCGACTCGGTGAGCACGCGCGTCGTAACGCCCGCCCCCGGAACAGGTCGACGGCGGATGATGCTCGTGTCCAGGTCGCCGTAGACCGAGAGCGCCAACGTGCGCGGGATCGGCGTGGCCGTCATAACGAGAAGGTCGGCACCCGGGCCCTTGGCACGCAGAGCATTGCGCTGGCCCACACCAAAGCGGTGCTGCTCGTCGATGACGACAAGCGACAGATGCTTAAACGCCACGTTGTCCGAAAGGACCGCGTGGGTTCCAAAGAGGACGTCGAGCTCGCCCGATTCCAGCTGCGCATGGATCTGCTCGCGCTCGGCCGCCGGCGTGGCACCCGTCAGGAGTGCCCAAGACATGCCAGCCTGGGAGAGCAAGGGGCCGGTCTTATCGGCATATTGGCGCGCCAGCACGCCCGTAGGCGCCATAACGCAGGACTGAGTGCCCGAATCGGCCGCGACAGCCAGCGCGCAGGCGGCGACGGCCGTCTTGCCGGTACCGACGTCGCCCAGTAGCAGGCGGTTCATCACGCGCCCGCCATCGCACATATCGTGCAGGATGTCTCGGAACGCGGCCTCCTGCTCGTCACTCAGCGAAAACGGCAGGGCTTCCCTGAGCGCCGCCAGGTGCTCACCCGCGGCGTGGGCGTAGGGAGCGACTTCGACCAAGCCGCCGTCGTTGCGCAGGCGCAGCGCCAGCTGAAGGCAGAGACATTCCTCGTAGGCAAGACGCCGCCGCGCGATGTCGCGCTCGGCCATACTCGAGGGAAAGTGAATCGAGCGCAGCGCACGGGCATTGCTCATCAGGCGGCGCTTGACGCGTAAGCGTGCGGGAATCGGGTCGAAGGGATTGCCGACAACCTCAAGCGCGCCGCTTACGATGCGGCGCATCCACGCCTGACTCACGCCATCACTCACGTAATGGACCGGCAGAATGGTGCCCGCGGCACGTCCGTCCTCGAGCTTTTCGAAATGCGGCGAGGCCATCTGCTTAAAGCCGTAGGCAAACTCGACCTTACCCATCACAGCCAGACGGTCTCCCTGCTTAAACTGCTGGGCAATCCAGGGCTGACGGAAAAAGGCGACTTGCAGCACGCCCGTCTCGTCCACCAGCGAGACCTCGGTCACCTGCATACGCGGGCGAGGCTGCTTTTGGACGATACGGTCAACCGTGGCGACGATCGTGCACACGGTACCGATGGGCGCCATCTCGATGGACCAGGAGCGCGTAAAGTCCAGGTATCGATGAGGGATATGGAGAAGGAGGTCCCCCACCGTCTGAATTCCCAAACGGCGAAGGGCCTCCTCACGCTTACCCGAAACATATTTGAGTCGCGCAATATCCTCGTCGAGCGCATTGCTCTGGGCAAAGCGCTCCGAGACGCGCGGCACGGAGCACAGCTCGGACATGGGCAGATGCCTACTCGATCGAGAAGATCACGGGATAGAGCGGCTGCTCGCCACGATGGGCGTCGACCTCCAGATCGGGCTGAGCCTCCTCGATGGCGTCGACGATCTCCTGAAAGGCCTCATCGGACAGCTCCTCGCCGGCCAGAATCGTCAGCGCGTCGCCCTCCTCTTCCTCCTGCATACGGTTGATGCAGTCGAGCGTGACCTGCTTCACATCGGAGCCGACCACGTCGATGGAGCCGGCAATGATACCCATGACGTCACCGGAGTGAATCGGAGAACCGTCAGAGGCGCTGGAATCGCGCACGGCACGGGTGACCTCGCCATCGCGAACCTCGCTGATGGCGTCGACCATGGCGGCAACGGCGTCCTCGAGCTCGGAATCGGGCAGGACGGCGAACAGCGCGGAGAACGCCTGCGGGACGGTCTTGGTGGGAACGACGGCGACCTTCTTGTCGGTGCAGGCAGAGGCTGCGGCCTCGGCAGCCATGCGGATGTTGCCGTTATTGGGCAGGATAATGACCGAGGTCGCGTTGACCTGGTCCACCGCGCCCAGCAGGTCGGCGGTCGAGGGGTTCATGGTCTGGCCACCCGAGACGATCACGTCAACGCCGAGGGACTTGAGGATGTCGGCCTCGCCCGAACCGGCGGCAACGGCGACAAAGCCCAACGCCTTGGCGGGCTCGGCGGCCTTTTCCTGGTCCTCATGAATCTTGGCGGTACGGTCGTGGGCCTCCATCTCCATGTTGTGGATAAAGACCTCGTAGATCTGACCAAGCTGCAGCATGTGCTCGAGCACCAGGTTAGGCGTGTTGGAGTGCACATGGATCTTGTAATCGGGGTAGGCACCCACGAGCAGCTCGCAGTCGCCCATGGAGCCCAGGAACTTAAGGCACTCGTCCTCGTCAAACGGGGCGTCGGCCTTAAAGAGGAACTCGTTGCAGTAGCGGAACTCCGAGCCCTCCCAATCGTCGTTGGCCTCAATCTCAACGCGACCGAGGGCCGCGTCGCGGGCAGAGCCAGCGGAATCAAACGTGGCGGAGAAATCCTCGACAACGGTGCTGCGGCCAAGCGCAGCGGCGACAAAGTTCTCCAGGAAGATGGCAAAGCCAAAGGCGCCGGAGTCGACCACGCCGTTCTCCTTCAGAACGGGCAGCAGGTCGGGCGTGCGGGCGACGGACTGGTAGGCCTCGACGACGATGGCGTCGAGCGCGTCCTCGGCCGAGAACTTCTTCTTTTCGCACTCATCGGCCTTGGTCGAGACATCGCGAAGCACCGTGAGGATCGTGCCCTCGATGGGCTTGCGAACGGCCTGGAAGGCGACCTTGACGGCGCGACGGAAAGCGAAGGCGATGTTGGCGGACGTAATGGGCTCGTCGACAGAGACGAGACCCTCGGCCACGCCACGCAGGATCTGCGAGGTGATGACGCCGGAGTTGCCGCGGGCACCCATCAGGGAGCCGTGGGTAATGGCGCCGGCAATGGCCTCCATATCGGCATCGGCGGGAAGGGCGGAAAGCTCCTTGGTCACCGAGGCGAGCGTGAGCGACATGTTGGTGCCGGTGTCGCCGTCGGGTACGGGGAAGACGTTGAGCTTGTTGATCTCCTCGGCCTTGTCGGAAACGGCAGCCGCAGCGATCGGAAAACAGGTGCGAATGGTCTTTGCAATCATGGGTATTTGAATCTCCGTTTTCGGATGCTAGTTCAGACGGCTCTTGAGCGCGTCGATGTGGATGCCGATCTTAAGGCTGGCGGGATCGATCTGGGCGATTTCCTGCAGGGTGAAGGCAACGGAGCTCGAAAGATTGTGGCAGACGGACTTCATGTTGACGCCGTTCTCGAGCACGACGTGAAGATCGACCGTAAGGCCGTTCTCGTCGGCGGAGACAAGCACGCCCTTGCGGAGGCGCTGACCGGCAAGCAGGCGCACGCTCTCGGCGCCCTGGAGCTGTTCGGCCATACCGACGACGCCATAGCACGTCATCGCGGCATAACCGGCAATATCGGCAATAACGTCGTTCGAGACGCTCAGGCTGCCGTTAATGGTCTCAGACACAAGAATCTCCTTATCTGGTGCTCACGGCACCATCTCGTGGGAGCAATCATTGCATTATTCTACAACGAGCGCGCCATGTTGAGGTGGTGGGTCGCGGGATTACATCCTCGACACGAAATGTTGATATGGCAACGTTCGCGCCAGGCGATCGCGGCATGAAAAAACCCGCCGCATAAGCGACGGGTTTTACAACCTGGCTCCCCGGGTAGGACTCGAACCTACAACAGCGCGGTTAACAGCCGCGTGCTCTACCATTGAGCTACCGAGGAATTTAAAAGCCCAGCAGAATGGGCTGAGAAATTCTGGCTCCCCGGGTAGGACTCGAACCTACAACAGCGCGGTTAACAGCCGCGTGCTCTACCATTGAGCTACCGAGGAATAGGTGCGTGCTCTCAAGCAACGAAGTTTATTATACGGACGAATCAGCTTAGGGCAAGAACTTTTTTGAGATTTTTTCTCCGCCTGCACCCAAATTAGCCGCCCGACAAGGAGTGTCCCAAAGTGCCGGCAGAAAGGGAACGTCCCCAACTGCCACGCAACTGCCAAGCAATGGAGATGCCGCAGGTAGAGGATGGACAGCGAGCGACGTCCAGAGCGAACAAGTTGGCATGAAAAAGGCAAGGCATAGACCTTCTGGTCATGCCTTGCCTTTTGAATGACAAGTTGTCGCTCTGGGCGGCGCGCAGCGTCAACTGGTCCGCCGTTCGGTAGAACGGCGGAACCTCTAAGACTCAATATAGTCTTTGAGCTTGCTGGAGCGGCTGGGGTGACGGAGCTTGGCCAGGGTCTTGGACTCGATCTGGCGGATGCGCTCACGCGTGACGCCAAACTCGCGGCCGACTTCCTCGAGTGTACGAGGATGTCCGTCGACAAGGCCAAAGCGCAGCTCGATAACCTTGCGCTCACGATCGGCAAGCGAGTCGAGCACCTGGGTGAGTTGCTCCTGCAGCATGGAGAAACTGGCGGCATCGGGCGGAACGATAGCCTGGGAGTCCTCGATAAAGTCGCCCAGCTGGGAATCCTCTTCCTCGCCGATAGGGGTCTCGAGCGACACGGGCTCCTGCGAAATCTTCTGGATCTCGCGGACGCGGTCGGCACTCATGTCCATCTCGGCACCGATCTCCTCGGGGGTCGGGTCGCGACCCAGGTCCTGGAGAAGCTGGCGCTGCACGCGGACGAGCTTGTTGATGGTCTCGACCATATGCACGGGAATACGGATGGTACGGGCCTGGTCGGCGATAGCACGCGTGATGGCCTGACGGATCCACCACGTAGCGTACGTGGAGAACTTAAAGCCCTTCTGGTAGTCGAACTTCTCGACGGCGCGGATCAGACCGAGGTTGCCCTCCTGGATCAGGTCCAGGAACAGCATGCCGCGACCGACGTAGCGCTTGGCAATGGAGACAACCAGGCGCAGGTTGGCGCTGATGAGCGCCTGCTTGGCCTCGAGACCGACGTTCTCGATACGGGTCAAGCGACGCATCTCGGCGCGAGTGAGCTCGATCTCACCCGCCTCGGCGGCCTCGAGTTTCTCGGTGGCATCGAGACCGGCCTCGATCTTCATGGCCAGATCGACCTCTTCTGAGGCGGTCAGCAGGTCGACCTTGCCGATCTCCTTAAGGTACATGCGAACCGGGTCGCCGGTCAGCATCACCGTGGAGGCATCGATGCCGCGCACGCGCGAACGCGAACGAGACGTACGCACGGTGCGCTTCTTCTTGCTCTTGGAAGAACCCATCTCGGCGTCGGCCTGACGGGCCATCTTAAGCTCGTGATCGTCGAGTGAACCGGAATCGTGCTCGTCGTCATCGAAATCATCGGTATCGCTATCGTTATCGTCATCTTCGACGCCCATGGGAGCGTCGTCGTTTCCGCTCGCGGAGATAATCTGGATGCCGCTGTTGCGCAGCGCGGAATACACCGCGTTGAGCTGCTCGTCAGATACATCGATATCCTTGAGGGCGACCTGAATCTCGTCCTCGGTTACCGAAGTCCTGTTTGAGCCGTTGCCCATGAGCTTTGCAACGTAGGATTCCAGCCCAGTACCCGTGCTCTCACTCTTATTTGGCACAGATTCTCCCTTCATAGTCCACAGGACTCATTACTTTAGCACACACCTACACGTCTATACCCAAAATTCAGACTGGATATAGGCGCAAATACGCTGGTTGACCACAACATCTAGGCCTGCTCGGCGCCCGCAGTCTCCAAACCGATCAAACGGAACGGATCCGCCACGCCGCCGATCGACTTTTGGAGCTCACGCTGGCGCTGAGAATCTTGCATCGCCTGCATCGTCAGCACACGGCGTGCCTCATCGTCGAGCGACCGGTCCTGGCGAAGCTTGGCCTGTGCGGCGCGCATGCGGCGCTTGATGGTGTAGAGCTCGAGGGTGTCGAGCATAAACACGATGTTCGTCTCGGTGGGGTGCTTACTCGTCGACGAAATGCGCCCGGCACTAACAAGCGACGCTGCCTCGGGACACACGGCGCGCGCCGCATCCATGCACGCCGTGGGGTCGGTGCCCGGCGGCGTCGCGAGCACGGCCCACGCGATGGACTCGTGACGCGGATCCACCCACTCGATCGAGCAGATGCGATCGGCATACGTGCGGAACAGGTCGGGGTAGCTCGTGAGCATCGTCAGCAGCTCGCGCTCCCCCGCCAAAGACTTTCGCTCTAGGTCGGTCAGCACGATCGGCATCGTTGGCGACGCGGGTGCGCCCATTATATCGGCGACCGGTGCCGCGCCATCCATACCAACCGGCACATCAATCGGCGGCATATCGTCGACAGCCTCGACCGGCGCGGCCCCGTAGGCCTCGAGCGGCACATAGTCGTACGGTTCTTCCTCGACCGGTGCGGACACCGGCGGCGTCGCCCCCGACGCCCAAGCGCCGCGAGGCGCCCCCTGCGAACCAGACGCCCGACCGCCCGCGCTGCCTGCACGCTCGGCCTGCGCCCGCTGGCGCTCGTAGTTCTGCTCGCGACGACGCTCGGCGTCCTCGCGCTTGGCAACATCGCGAAACACACGGCCCGAGCTCGAGCGCACCGTCTCCAGATCCAAACCCAGCAGGTCGGCAATCTGGATAAAGTACGTATCGATCATGTAGCTATCGCGCAGCGGATAGATGAGCGTCAGTGCATCCTCGAGCGCCTTGGCACGACCGCCCGGCGTGGTAATGTCGCTCGACTCCTGCAGTGAGCGGTACACAAAGTCCATGAGGGGTTCGGCGGCATCGATGCGCGCCTGCAGAGCCTCGCCACCATGCGCGGTGATGAACTCCATGGGGTCGTTGCCGTCGGGAAGCACCACGCAGCGCAGGTCCATCGAATCCTGCTCGATAAACTGAATCGCGCGGCGTGCGGCCTTTTGACCGGCGGCGTCGCCATCGAACATATATACAATGCGCTTGGCAAAGCGGGTGAGCGTCTTTACATGATGTTCCGTCAGCGCCGTGCCCAGCGTGGCGACGACGTTTTTAATCCCCGCCTCCCAGCAGGCGATACAGTCGGTATATCCCTCCACCACGATGGCGGTATCCTGCGCGACGATAAACTCCTTGGCCCAGTTAAAGCCATAGAGGTTTCGCTTTTTATGGAACACGCTCGTCTCGGCGGTGTTGAGGTACTTAGGCTGGCCGTCGCCCATAATGCGCCCGCCAAAGGCGATGTTATGACCCTGCTCGTCAAAAATGGGAAACATCACGCGGTCGTAAAAACGGTCGGCAAGCTGCCCGCGACCACGGCTCACGGCCACATTGGCGTCGATCATCTCCTGCGGGGTAAAGCCCGCCTGCGACAGATGCGACACCAGCGCATTGCGACCCGGTGCAAAGCCCAGGCAGTAGCGGCGGCAGACATCGCCGCCCATACCGCGACTGGCGAAGTACTCGCGCGGACGGCTGTCCTTACCGCGCATAAGCATGGTGTGATAGAACTGGGCGGTTTCCGCACATAGGTCGTAGATGCGGGCGCGCTTGGTGCCGCGCTCGCGATAAGCGCCGGTATCGTGCAGCTCAATGCCGGCACGGTCGGCCAGGTAGCGAATCGACTCGGGAAAGCTCAGGTTCTCGCGCTTCATGATGTAGGTGAAGACGTCGCCGCCCTCGCCACAGCCAAAGCAGTGCCACACCTGCGTGGCAGGGATAATGTGAAACGAAGGGGTCTTTTCGCCATGGAAGGGGCAGCAACCCCAAAACTCATGGCCGCGGGGCTTGAGCTCAACCGTTTCCTGCACGATGGCAACCAGATCGGACGCAGCGCGTACCTGGTCTTTTTCCTCATCGCTAATCACAGATGCTCACCCCCTGATCACCCAAATGATGACGGATATCGTCAATATTACCCTCGACGGTCGCGATAAGCTCGTCCAGCGAATCGAACACGCGCGACGGGCGCAGCCAGCGCGAAAAAGCCAGCGACACCGAGGCGCCGTACAGGTCGCCTGTATACCCGATCAAGTTGGCCTCGAGATGAGCCGAGGCGGCATCGTCGGCATACGTCGGCGGCAGGCCCACATTGACGGCAGCAGGCCACACGGTATCGTCGACCAGCACCAGGCCCTCGTAGACGCCATCGGCAGGAACCTGGATGCCCTCGGGCACCTGAATATTTGCCGTGGGAAAACCCATGTCGGAGCCCTGGTGACGACCTCCGGCAACAACACCTCGCAGCATGTACGGGCGGCCGAGCAGCTCGGCGGCAAGCTCAACATGTCCCTGGCGAAGCTCCTGGCGAATACGGGTGGCGCAGACCGTCTGTCCATCGACGCACAGCAACTCGTGGCCATAGACGTCAACGTCGCGCTCGGCTCCCCATTCTTTCATCTCGGCAACGCCCGAGGCACCGCCGCGGCCCAGCCTAAAGTCGCTGCCCACGCGAATCGAGCGGATATCGACCACATGCGACAGCAGTTTAAGAAAGCCCGCGTGGTCGAGTGCCGCCACCGAAGGCGTAAAGGGAACAGCCACGACCGCATCGACCCCGGTGAGAGCCAGGGCATGCAGACGGTCGGCCGTCGTCATCAGTTTTTGAGCAGGCGAGGGGCTCAGCACCACGTCCGGGTCGGGATCGAAGGTGACCACGACAGCCTTGCAGCCATGGTTACGCGCATCGCGAACGACCGCGTCGATCAGTTCGCGATGCCCCCTATGCACGCCATCGAACACGCCGATGGCGATCGACGCGGCGCCCAGGCACGCGCAATCATCAAATGCATCGGCGACGATGCGGGCCTCATCCGACTCGCCCGCGAAAAAAATACGCGCGAGCTCGTGGGAGGTCAGCATCATCGAACACCGCCAATCGCCTGCGGAAAGACGTGCTCCATTACAAAGCGACCACCCTCGATACGGGCGAGCGCCTTGAGCCCGCCATCGAGCACCAGCGCAAACGGCGCCTTCGATGCATCGAAGCCCGCAAGCGCACGCTCAATAGGAATACGACGTCCGCACAGCAGATCGTCGGCAAGGTCGCCCGGCAAGTCGACGCGCATGGCACCCAGTGCCGCAATGGGATCCAGGGCAAAACCGTCAGCGGACTCGGCAGAAAGCTCCTCGACCGTATGACAGGCGCCAATGGAAACAACGCCGGAGGCCGTACGGCGCAGCGCGGAAATGTGCGCCGCGTTGTCGCAGGCACGACCCAGGTCGCGAGCGAGCGCACGGATATAGGTGCCCTTGCTCACCGAAAACGCCACGGTCCAAACGCAAGCGTCGGCATCACCGCTCACGGCAATCAGATCGGCGGAGTATACCTCGACCGGACGCGGGGGCAGCGACACGGCATTGCCCTCGCGCGCAGCCTTATAGGCGCGCACGCCGTTGACCGAAATGGCCGAAAACGCCGGCGGCACCTGCATCTGCGGACCCAACATGGCACACAGACGCTCGCGGGCATAGGCCGGATCGCGCAAGTCGTCGGCAACGGGCACCGTGCGGACGGCCTCGCCCTCCGCATCATCGGTATTGGTCTCGACGCCAAACGAGATGTCGGCGACGTAGCTTTTGGTATCGAGCGTGAGCATGCCCAGCAGACGCGTGGCCTGCCCCACGCCCACCACCATGACACCCGATGCCATGGGGTCGAGCGTTCCGGCATGACCGACGCGCCGCTCATGGAGGGCGCGTCGGCATTGCGAAACCACGTCGTGGGACGTGCAGCCCACCGGCTTATCGACGGCGAGCAGCATATTAAGTTGAGAAGGTGTACGACGAGCCATGTACCATCCAAAAAGTTAGAGCTCGACGGTCACCGAAGCGGGATCCTCCCCTACCAGCTCGGCCAGCATGGGAAGTGCCGCGGTGAGCGTCTCAGAAATCGTTCCGGCGTTGGTAAAGCCGGCGGCAGCGTGGTGCCCACCTCCGCCAAAATTGGCCGCAATCTCGGAAACATCAAGTTCGCCCTTGGAGCGCAGGTTACCGCGCACCTTGGTATCGCCCTCGATGCCCTTAAGGAACAGGCAGACCTCGACGCCCATCACTGAGCGCACCACATCGACCAAGCCGTCGCACTCATCAGAGGTGACGCCGCATTCCTTAAGGTCACTTTCGTACGCATAGCTATACGCCACGCGCCCGTGCGCGACCGTCTTGATGCGACCCATGACGATGGACTTGAGGTGCAAGAACTCGACACGCATGCTCTGATAGACCTCGAGCGCGACGCGTGCCGGATCGGCACCGTGCGCCACCAGGCGAGAGGCAGCATGAAACGCGGCAGCATCGGCGTTCTGATACTGAAAACGACCGGTGTCGGTGACCAGGCCACACAGCAGGCAAGTCGCGATGCTGTCGCTTGCGGTAATGCCACAATCGGCCAAAAAGCGGTCGATAATCATGGCGCAAGCAGCGGCATTGACACACCTAAGGCTGACCTCGGCAAACTCCTCACGCGCCGGGTGATGGTCAAAACACGCCACGTGGGCCGAACGACGCAGCACCTCGGCAGAATTATTGAGGCGCTCGACGACCGGCACGTCCACCGAGATGAACAGGTCCGGGTTGCCGGTGTAGGCAGAGGCCGGCACCAGCAGATCGGCACCCTCCATAAAACGGTAGATGCGCGGAACGGGATCGTCGTCTGCCAGCAGCAGGGCGATGTCCTTGTCGGGGAACACCTTCATAAGCGAAAGGCCCAGGCCCAACACGGAGCCCAGGGCATCGCCGTCGGGAGAGGTATGACCCGAGATCGCAATGGAGGACGCATCCTCGATGAGCTCGAGGATGCGTCGTTTAATATCTGCAGACTCGCACGAGGCGAGGTCGGCGGAATTAGTCATCTAAAGCTGCCTCCTGGGCGACATCCGCTATGGGGTAGCCGTCCTCGTCCTTTTCGATCGCAAGCGTGGCAGGAACGTTTTCCAGCGCACGCGTGATGCGCTCGGCCTCATCGGTCGAGCGATCGATGCGAAAATCGAGCTCGGGCGTGACGCGCCAATCGAGCGAGCGAGCCAACAGGCTACGAATGCGGCCCTTGGCGCTGGCGAGCGCCTCCATGACCTCCTCGTAGCGGCTCGCGTCGCACGACACGTACACGCGCGCGAACGAACGGTCCACCGCGACCTCGACCGCGGTCAGGGTGACCAGGTCGAGACGCGGATCGGAAACCTCAAAGAGCAGGATATAACCGAGCTTCTCGCGAAGCTGCTCGCCTAAACGGCGGGTTGCCTGCGTTTGCTTCATAGCGCTACCCCCTACTCGGTACGGGCAACCTGGTCGATGCGGTAGCCCTCAATGGTGTCGCCAGGCTTGATGTCCTGGAAGTTCTCCAGGCCAATGCCGCCCTCGGAACCGCTCTTGAGGCTCTTGGCCTCGTCCTTGTAGTGGCGCATCGAGGCAATCTTGCCGTTGAAGACCACAATGCCGTCACGCACCAGGCGCACGGAATCGGTCGCGGCGATCTCGCCCTCCTCCACGCGGACACCGGCGGCGATACCGACTTTGGGCACCTTGAAGGTGTCCAGGACGGTCGCGGTACCCGTGGAGACCTCGACCTCGGTGGGCTTGAGCATGCCGATGCGGGCAGCGTCGAGCTCCTCGAGGCACTTGTAGATGACGTCGTAGCAACGGATCTCGACGCCCTCGCGCTCGGCAGCGGAGCGGGCCTTGCCGTCGGGACGCACGCCAAAGCCGATGATGATGGCGTTGGAGGCGTCGGCCAGGACGACGTCGGTCTCGTTGATGGCACCGACGGCGGAGTGGATCGTGTTGATGCGGACCTCGGACTGATCCATCTTGTCGAGCGAGTCCTGAAGGGCCTCGATGGAACCCTGGACGTCGGCCTTGATGATCAGGTTGAGCTCCTTGACCTCTGCGTCGGCGATGGTCTCGAAGAGGTTCTCGAGCGTGACGTGCTTCACGCGGCTCTGCTCCTCGATACGTGCCTTGAGCGAACGCTCATCGGCCAGGGCACGAGCCTCGCGCTCGTCCTCGAACACGCGGAACTCGTCACCGGCGTTGGGCACGGACTGCAGGCCCAAGATCTCGACGGCGTCGGAGGGACCGGCCTCGGTGACGGCGTTGCCCTTGGGATCGAGCATGGCGCGGACGCGGCCGTAGGTAAGGCCGGCGACCAGCGTATCGCCCACGTGCAGGGTACCGCGGGTCACCAGCACGGTAGCGACCGAGCCGCGGCCCTTGTCGAGCTTGGCCTCGAGGACGTTGCCGGAGGCAAAGGTGTCGGGGTTGGCCTTAAGCTCGAGCACGTCGGCCTGGAGCAGCACGGTCTCGAGAAGGTCGTCGATACCGATCTTCTGCTTGGCCGAGATGTTGACGAACATGTTCTGTCCGCCCCACTCCTCGGGGATGATGCCGTACTCGGTGAGCTCCTGGCGCACGCGGTCGGGGTTGGCGCCCGGCTTATCGATCTTGTTGACGGCGACGACGATGGGTACGCCGGCGGCCTTGGCGTGGTTGATCGACTCGATGGTCTGAGGCATGACGCCGTCGTCAGCAGCAACGATCAGGATGACGATGTCGGTCACCTTGGCGCCGCGGGCACGCATGGCCGTAAAGGTCGCGTGACCCGGGGTATCGATGAAGGTGATCTTGCGGTCGTTGATCATGACCTGCGAAGCGCCGATGGCCTGCGTAATGCCGCCCGCCTCGCCGGCAGCGACGCCGGTGTGACGGATGGCGTCGAGCAGGCTCGTCTTGCCGTGGTCGACGTGACCCATGACGGTGACGACCGGGGCGCGCGGCTTAAGGTCGGCGGGATCGTCGTAGAACGAGAAGGTGTTCTCCTCCTCGGGGGTGATGATCTTGATCTGACGGCCCAGGTCGTCGGCAACGAGCTCGACGAGGTCGTCGGACATGGACTGCGTCATCGTGAGCGGCGTGCCCAGCAGGAACAGGCGCTTGATGATGTCGTTGGCCGGAACGTCGAGCGCCTCGGCGAGCTCCTGGACGGTAACGCCCTGGGAGACCTTGATGGCGTCGAGCTCCTCGGGGTTCACGCCCTGAGCCAGCGCCTCCTCAATCTTGCGCTCCTCCTGAGCCTTAGCAGCCTCGCGCTCGCGCTTCTCCTTGCGCTTCTTGCGGCGACCGGTGGACTCGCGAGAGGCCTCCTCGACGGCGGCGCGGGCCTCCTCGAGCACCTTCTCGCGGCTGTACTCTTCGGCCTCGCGAGCCATGCGGCTGTAGTGGTCCTCATCGTTGCCGTGACCGCCCTTGCGCTTCTTGCCCTTGCCCTGCTTGTCGGGGTTGGGGAAGTCCATGCCGGCAGCGACGTTGTTGCTGGCGTTGGTGCGATGGCTGTGCGGACGGCTCTCGGAGGCATTGCGATCGGAGTTGTTGTCGGAGGCGTTGCGATCGTTACGACGGCCACCGCGACGGTCGTTGTTGCCGCCACGACGGTTGCCGCGCTCGGAGGCGCGCTCGGCCTTGGCCTTCTCCTCGGCGTCCTTCTTCTCCTTGAGGACGGTCTCCTGTGCGGCGATCTGGTCGAGCAGCGAACGGAAGCGCGAACCGGAGTCGGAAGCGGGGACGGCGCGGCGCTGGGCCTCGCGGGCAGCCTCCTCCTTCTCGCGGGCAAGGCGCTCCTGCTCGGCCTTCTTCTTGGCCTCGGCCTCGGCGCGGGCGGCCTCCTCGGCAGCCTGGGCCGCGGCGAACTGGCGGCGCTCCTCCTCGCGTGCCTTCTCGGCGGCGATGCGCTCGCGCTCGGCCTCGGCAGCACGCGCTGCCTCCTCGGCGGCGGCTGCCTCCTCCTCGGCCTGCTTGGCGGCCTCGACTTCCTTGGCGCGAGCCTCGATCACCGAGGCGAGCTGCTTGCGGACCATGGCGACGTAGGCGTCCTCCAGGGCGGAGGAAGCGGACTTAGCGGGAATCTTCATTTCGGCGAGATGACCCATCAGTTCCTTGGAGGTCATGCCGAACTCTTTGGCCAGGGTGGACACACGGACTTTTGCCATATGACTTCACCTACCCTTTCTGGCACCTTGGGTGCCTAGAGACTGAACGAGCGTGGGAAATGCGCCGGGACCCGCCCGACGCGACCGCGCGCTAGATCAGGTCCTCCGCATCATCGAAGGCGTCGGTGTCGTGGACACCGCAGAATCGGGAGCCCGGACGGGCCTGGTTGCGGCACTGGACGCCGTCCTCGGACACGTACTCGCAGCGACGGACATCATCGTCCTCCTCGTCACCGATCAGGTCGGCGGCGGGCTCCTCGTGAACGGGGACGTTCTTGAGGATGTCGGCGGCAAGGGTCTCGGACTTGATGTCGATGTGCCAGCCGGTCAGGCGAGCGGCGAGGCGGGCGTTCTGGCCCTCCTTGCCGATGGCGAGCGAAAGCTGGTCGTCGGGCACGATAACGCCGGCGTAGGCCTTCTCCTCGTCGATGAGGACGCGGGTGACCTTGGCAGGCGACAGGGCGTTGGCGACGTAGACGGCCGGATCGGCATCCCACAGGATGACGTCGACGCGCTCGCCGCGGAGCTCGCCCACGACGGCGCGGACGCGGCTGCCTTTGGGGCCGACGCAGGCGCCCACGGGATCCAGGCGGTCGTCGAGCGAGTGGACAGCGACCTTGGAGCGCTGGCCGGGCTCGCGGGCGATCGACTTGATCTGGACGGTGCCCTCATAGATCTCGGGCACCTCCTGCTCAAACAGACGACGCATGAGCTCGGGGTGGGTGCGGGAGATGACAATCGGCGGACGGCTGTGCTCGCCGCGAACCGGCTGCAGGTTGGAGTTGGGATCGCGCACGTCGATAATCACGGCCTTGATGTGCTGGTTGTGCAGGTAGCGCTCGCCCATCGGACGCTCGTTGCGCTCGTTCTCGTAACGGCGCTGGT
This sequence comes from uncultured Collinsella sp., assembly GCA_959023295.1. GTDB lineage: Bacteria > Actinomycetota > Coriobacteriia > Coriobacteriales > Coriobacteriaceae > Collinsella. Next base: position 34,463 of record CAUFBM010000002.1, read on the forward strand.
CAAAGTGGGGCAGCTCGGCTTCGACGCCATCGCGGATCTTGACGATCGTAAAGTCGGGCGTGGACTGCAGCACGGTACCGCTGATGAGGTCACCGATTCGGCCGGAAAACTCCTCATAGATCTGCTCACGAGCGGAGTTGCGCACGATGGCGTTGATCTCGGCCTTGGCGTGCTGGGCGGCAATGCGGCTCGTGTTCTTGGGGGTGACGTCGATCTCCTCGAACTCGGTGAAGTTGCCCTCCTCGTCCATGGAATCGTCGATCGGCTCCAGGCGGTAGACGTAAATCTTGCCGGTGGTGCGGTCGATGGTCACCTTGGCGCCCCACTCAAGATGCAGGATCTCGGCATAGCTCTTGGCGAGCGACTGCTCCAGGCGGTCGATCAGGTAGAGCTGGTCGATGTGCCTCTCCTGGCAAAGCTCCATCAGGGCGGACATCATGTCGGATGCTGCCATGTTAGTTTCCTTCCTTCGCGGGCTTGAAGTCATAGGTGGGCTTCAACTTGCACTTTTTAACATCAGAGAAATCGAGGGTGACGGACTCGCCGTCCTCGAGCTCGAGGGTCACGTTCGTCTCGGTCGCGGCGGCAATCTTGCCGGAGTACTTGCGACGGCCCTCGGTGGCGATGGAGGTGAGCTCGCAGTCCTCGCCCACAAAGCGGGCAAAGTCGCGCGGGCGGCGCAGCGGGCGCGCCATACCCGGGCTCGACACCTCGAGCGTGTAGCTCGAAGAAATGGGGTCGAGCTCCTCGATCACGTCGCCGACCCACTTGGTATTGGCCGTGACGTCGTTGAGCGACAGGCTCTGACCCTCGGCACCCTCGATACGCACACGCACGCAGGGGGCCTTGGTGGCGCCCACGAGCTCAACGTCGACAATGTCGACATCGTGCTGGGGAGCGACGGCCTCGAGCGCGTCGATGATCGCCTGCTCGGTCTTGGTCTTGACCATTGCGGCACCTCCATCCATACAAAAAAGAAGCGGGGCCGAAACCCCACTTCTTTCAATTACTACTTCATTTGCAAGCAAACTATACCAATACCTGCGAAAACGTGCAAGCGTCAACGAAATTCGCAGGTCAGCGCGCCCACAGCTTCTCCACAAGAATAGGACAATTAGACGAGGACTCCTGTGCGGTGCTCCCCAAAAGCCCCAAAACGGGCCATGCGTCCCAGCGCGCCGACCGAATCGGGCCCTATGGGCATTCCATCCCTGGGCACACATCGGCCAGACTAGAGCTAAGAGGCATTCTGTAGCGAGAAAGCCTGCCGCACGCATCGACCGCACAACCTTCCAGATCCTCTACGGCAAGGAGGCACCATGAAACGCCTAGGCACCCTCTGCGCGACCGCGCTCGTCGTCACTGCCTGCTCGTTAGCGCTGGCGGGCTGCAGCAACGTCGATGGTAAAACCGGACCATGCGAGCCGGATCTCGGCAGCACCAAGGCCATCGAGAAAACGACGCCTTCGGAGCGTTTCGACAAAATAGACGAAGATATAGTCGATCCCCAGGGTTTAGGTCCCGACCCTCAAGAACAGTTCCCCATCGACCTTGAGGCAGACGAGAACGTCCATGTTACCTGCGTGGGCAAGGACACGGATGGCTACGGCGACGCCGTGCTGGTCTTTGCGATAACAAACAACACCGATGTCGACATGATGTTTGGCGATGTCGATGCTTATGCCTACGTCAACGGTGTCGTCCGCGACGTGCGCATGCGCCAACCCGTCGCCGCAGGCGAAGAAACGACCGCGATGCTCACCTTTGTAGGCACCTTCGACGATCCGGACTTTGACGTGAACAACGACCTCAACGACATCTACCTCAACATCTGGATGTTCGAGGAGCAGACGGGCAACGTCTACTTTAGGGACCTGGTGCACATTCCGTAGAGGGTGGTGCTAGGCACAAGCCAAGCAGGGCATATAACGCAAAACTAGGGGCGACCCAGCCGGATCGCCCCTCGTCTTTAACACGTCAACTATGCGCGTGGCGTTTACTTGACCACCAGGTTGACCAGCTTGCCGGGCACGCAGATGGCCTTGACGACCGTCTTGCCCTCGGTCCACTTGGTGACAGCAGCCTCGGCGGCAGCCTGCATTTCCTCGTTGGAGGCATCGCGGGCCACGTCAATGCGGCCGCGGACCTTGCCGAGCACCTGGACGACGATCTGCACCGTGTCCTCGATGGACTCGGCCAGGTCGAACTCGGGCCAGGCGGCGGTGTAGGCGTTGCCCTCGCAGCCGAGCGCCTCGTGCCACAGCTCGTCGGCCCAGAACGGGCAGATGGGCGCCAGGACGCTCACGATGTCCTTGGCCACGCCGTAGCACAGGGCCTTGTCGCGGTCAGCACCCTCGGTGGCGTTGAGGTAGGCGCTCGCCGCGTTGACGAGCTCCATGACGGCCGAGATCGCGGTGTTGAACTGGCCACGGTCGAAGTCCTCGGTGCACTTGGCGATGGTGCGGTGACGCTCGCGGTAGAGCTTCATCGCGGTCTCGTCGAGCACGGACTTGTCGAAGGCCACGTTGGCGTCACCCGACTGGACGAGCTGCCACACGATACGCCAGGCGCGCTTGATAAAGCGGTTGGCGCCCTCGACGGCCTTGGGATCCCAGTCGAAGTCCTTCTCGGGCGGGGCGATAAACAGGATCGCCAGACGCATGGTGTCGGCGCCGTAGGGCTCGATAACCGAGCTCGGGGGCACAACGTTGCCCTTGGACTTGGACATGGTGTCGCCGTTCTCGTCCTTGACCATGCCCTGGCACAGCAGGTTGGTGAAGGGCTCGTCCACGCTCAGCAGACCCAGGTCGCGCAGCGCCTTGGTAAAGAAGCGGCTGTAGAGCAGGTGCAAAATGGCGTGCTCGATGCCACCAATGTAGTTATCGACGGGCATCCAACGGTCTGCCGCCTCGCGGGAGAAGGGCAGCTCGGTGTTGTGCGGGTCGGTATAGCGCAGGTAATACCAGCTGGAGCAGGTGAAGGTGTCCATAGTATCGGTCTCGCGCTTGGCCGGGCGACCGCAGACCGGGCAGGTGGTCTCGTAGAAGTCCTTGCACTCGGCGAGGGTCTCGCCAGCGCCCAGGTCCAGGTTCTCCGGCAGCGTCACCGGCAGCTGATCCTCGGGCACGGGAACGATGCCGCAGTGCTCACAGTGGATGGCCGGAATGGGGTTGCCCCAATAGCGCTGACGGCTGATGAGCCAGTCGCGCAGGCGGAACTCGACCTTGCGACGGCCGCAGCCCATGGCCTCGAGGTCGGCCACGATGGCAGCCTCGCCCTCGGAGTGCTTACCGCCGCGCATGCCGGTGTACTTGCCGGACTGGACCAGCGTACCCTCGGCAGCGTGGGCGCAATCCCAGTCGACGGTCTCGGCATGGAAGGTATCGATGGTCTCGCCGCTGGCCTCGACGGCAGCGCGATCGTCATCGTCCAGGATGATCGGCACGATCGGCAGGTCGTACTTGCGGGCAAACTCAAAGTCGCGCTGGTCGCCACAGGGAACGGCCATGACGGCGCCGGTGCCGTAGTCGGCCACGACATAATCGGCAACCCACACGGGGACCTTCTCGCCGTTGACGGGGTTCACCACGTAGCGGCCGGTAAAGGCACCGTGCTTCTCGAGGGTGCCCTGGGCACGCTCGACGGCAGAGATATGCTTGGAGTCCTCAACGATCTTGGTGACGGCCTCCTCGTACTCCGTGCCCTCGACGAGCTCGTGCAGACGAGCGTACTCGGGAGCCAGAACAAAGAAGGACACACCAAAGAGGGTGTCGGCGCGCGTAGTGAAGACGGTGATCTTGCCCTCGTCGCCCTCGATGGGCTCGCCGTCCTGGTCGCACAGGGTAAAGTCGACCTCGGCGCCCTCGGAGCGGCCGATCCAGTTGGCCTGCATCTGCTTGACGCGCTCGGGCCAGCCGGGGAGCTTCTCCAGGTCGTCGAGCAGCTCCTGGGAGTACTCGGTGATCTTGAAGTACCACTGCTCAAGGTCGCGCTTCTCGGGCTCGGTGCCGCAGCGCCAGCACTTACCCTCGGTGACCTGCTCGTTGGCCAGAACGGTCTTGCAGTTAGGGCACCAGTTGACCGGGTTCTTCTTGCGGTAGACCAGGCCCTTTTCCCACAGCTTCTCAAAGATCCACTGACCCCAACGATAGTAGTCGGGGCTGCAGGTCTTGACCATGCGATCCAGATCGTAGGAGAAGCCCATGCGCTTCATCGTGGCAAGCGCCTGGTCCATGTTCTTATACGTCCAGGCGGCAGCCTGCGTGTTGTGCTTGATGGCGGCGTTCTCGGCAGGCAGGCCGAAGGCGTCAAAGCCGATGGGGTGCAGCACGTCAAAGCCGCGCATGCGGGCCTGACGGGCCATGGCATCGCCGATGGTATAGTTGCGCGCGTGGCCCATGTGCAGGTCACCCGACGGATACGGGAACATCTCGAGCACATACTTCTTGGGCTTGCTGTCGTCGGTGTCGACGGCAAAGAGGTTAGAGTCCTCCCAGGCCTTCATCCACTTGGACTCAATGGCCTGCGCGTCGTAGGCAGGGATCTCGTCCTTATGATCTGTGCAATCGCACATATCAGCTCCTTTAATCTTAGCTGGGGTCGGGCGGCTTGGCTTTGTTCGCTACTGCGGACAGTCCTGCGCAAGACGAAGAGCACATTAAGTGCTCTTCTTTGCGTGCGGAACTTGTATCGAGCAAAGCCTAGCCGCCCGGCCCTAGGGTTAACTTGGTTGATAATAACAAATACAACAAGCGAGATGCCTGCGACTTGCGGGCATCTCGCTTTATCTAAATAACGTGGTTGTGAATCAGCCGCTAATTGTTACCCGCCCAAGTATGGTCGGGTTTTCCAAGTGCCGCAGATTGCCGTGAAAGAGGAGCGACGCGTACTTTGGTACGCGAGCGACGGTTTGAACGGCAAGGTGCGGTGCTTGGGAAAGCCACTTATCGATAGGAAACGCTCTGCTGGGAATCCTTGACGACTACGTCGTGGGCGCCGCCTTCGACGATGGAGGTGGAGCTGACCAGCGTTAGGCGTGCCTTTTCCTGGAGCTCGGGGATCGAGAGGGCACCGCAGTTGCACATCGTGGACTTGACCTTGTAAAGCGTGCCGCCCACGCCGTCCTTGAGGGAGCCGGCATAGGGAACGTAGGAGTCGACGCCCTCGACGAAGCTGAGCTTCGCGGCGCCGCCCAGGTCGTAGCGCTGCCAGTTGCGGGCACGCGCGGAACCCTCGCCCCAGTACTCCTTCATGTACTGACCGTTCACGTTGACGCGCTCGGTCGGGCTCTCGTCGAAGCGGGCGAAGTAGCGGCCCAGCATCATAAAGTCGGCACCCATGGCAAGGGCGAGCGTCATGTGGTAGTCGTAGACGATGCCGCCGTCGGAGCACACGGGCACGTAGACGCCGGTCTCCTCGTAGTACTCGTCACGGGCGCGGCAGACGTCGATCAGCGCGGTGGCCTGGCCACGGCCGATACCCTTGGTCTCGCGGGTAATGCAGATGGAGCCACCGCCGATACCAACCTTGATGAAGTCGGCACCGCAGTCGGCCAAAAAGCGGAAGCCCTCGGCGTCGACGACGTTACCGGCACCGACCTTGACGTCCTCGCCGTAGTTAGCGCGGATCCACTCGATGGTGCGCTTCTGCCACTCGCTGAAGCCCTCGGAAGAGTCGATGCACAGGACATCGGCGCCGGCCTCGATGAGCAGCGGCACGCGCTCGGCATAGTCGCGGGTGTTGATACCGGCGCCGACCATGTAGCGCTTGTCGCCGTCGAGCAGCTCGTTGGGGTTGGTCTTGTGGCTGTCATAGTCCTTGCGGAAGACAATGCCCATGAGGTGATCGTTGTCGTCGACGATGGGCAGGGCGTTGAGCTTGTTGTCCCAGATGACGTCGTTGGCAACCTTGAGGCTGATGTTCTTGTCGCCCACGATGAGCTGCTCACGCGGGGTCATGAACTCGGAGACCTTCGTCTGGTGGTCATCGCGGCTGGGGCGATAGTCACGGCTGGTGACGATGCCCAGGAGCTTACCCTTGGGAGTGCCGTCGTCGGTAACCGGCATGGTGGAGTGACCGGTCTTCTCCTTGAGCTCGATGACCTGCTCCATGGTCATGTCGGGGGTCAGCGTGGAATCGGACTGAACGAAGCCAGCCTTGTGATCCTTGACAGCCTTGACCATAGCTGCCTCGGACTCGGCGCTCTGGGAACCGTAAATAAAGGACAGGCCACCCTCGGTGGCGAGCGCGACACCCATGTCGACGCCCGAGACGGACTGCATGATGGCGGAAACCATGGGGATGTTCAGGGTGATTGCCGGCTTCTCACCGCGCTTAAAGCGGGTCAGCGGCGTCTTGAGAGAGACGTTGTTGGGAATGCACTGCGAGGACGAGTAACCAGGGACCAGCAGATACTCCGAAAACGTGTGGGACTCACCGGGAAAGAACGTAGCCATGTTTCTCCTTTTTCCATGCGACCGGTCGGCTGCAGGCCTCGTAGGACCCAGCCCAACCTTGGGCGCCCAATACTGGGGAAGTATCTTAACGCACTTTGACTGCTACAATGCATGATTTAAGAAGAGCACACGAGGGTTTGACGCAGGCTTTGCGTTTGCCCAGCAAACACTTTAGCGAGAAGACGTGGAGCGTATGAAGTACAAGACGACGGCAAAGTTGGTCATTCAAGCGTGCGACAAGGATTTGCCGGGCGTGTTTGGTCATGGCTGCGTCTTGCTGCTACAGGGTATTGCCCACGAGCACTCGCTCAACCGTGCCGCCAAGAGCATGGGTATGGCGTATTCCAAGGCCTGGCGCATTGTAAACGAAGCCGAAGGCCAGCTGGGCTGCAAGCTCATCGAGCGAGACGGCGCCCGCGGATCCACGCTCACCCCCGCCGGCGAGCGAGCCATCGAAGTCTACGAAACCCTGCAGGCAGAAATCAACGACGTCATCGCCTCCAAAGCCAGCGACCTCATCGCCAGCATCAACGAAGGATAGTCCTTTTGCGACTGAGTTGTTGTCCAGCGCGCCCTCGGATTGAGGCTCGAGCCACAAAATGGGCCCATCTACTACGTTTAGCTGAATACCCTCGACCATACCGGACATTATGAAAATAAAACCGCTGGTAGACAGCCTGGCGATTTTCAAAATAGGCGGGTAGGGTCGACCCCTAGGGCTTAAACGTAGTAGATAGGCCATTTTCGTGGCACAGACCCCGATAGTCGATATGGAAAGTAGCTAATTTGCGACAGGGCCATTTTAGCTACCTCCCAAATTAGCTAGTTGCGGAGGGCGTTGTCTAGGGCGGACGCTACAACCAGGGGGTCGTCGGTACCGGCGAAGAGGCGGATGGTGCTCCCCTGCTTGCCACGTGGGGCTGAAAGACGCGTCGTTGCGCCGCCGGCGGGCGATGTGCGAAACTCCCCCGGCAAAGTATCGAACAGGTCATCCGCACTGCGCTCGATAAGGTCAAACTCAACTGCCGGACCAAAACCGTGCTCGAGGATTCCCGTTGCAACCGCATGGTCGGGATGCGAGCTCAGCCCGGGATAGCGCACGTTGCGCACCATCTCGTTGGCGGCCAGATACTCGGCCAGCGCACGGGCGCGGTCGAAATGCGCCCGCATGCGGGTATCGAACGAGTCCAGCCCGCGCTCCAGCACACCGGCCTCGCCAGCAGGCAAATCAAGCTTAGCCAAGCCACGGCCCTCAAGCAGAGCATGCGCGCACGCAGCCGCGGCATCCATACGATGGCGCTTGAGCTGCGAGCGCGCCATCGAAGCGGCAACGAGCTTGCGCGGAGCCTTACCGGCGCACACACGGTCGAGCGCCTCAAGTGACAGCACGGCACCCAGCCGCAGCGGATTGCAGCCAAAAGCCGACGCCACGGTGTTGTCCACAACCAGCAGCGCGTGGGCCTCACGAGCCGCGCGGCCCAGAGCACGAAGTTCGGGCACACGAAGACCAAACCCGCCGATAGAGTTGACGAACCACCACAGATGCGGTCCCTCGGCATCAAACGAAGCATCAAAATCCTCGGACGCGGCAGTAAACGCCGCAACCGACGGCGGGTCCACGAGCACAACATCACAGCCTTCAAAGCCGTGCGCAAACGCATCGGCAAAGTCATCCGCAAAGGCCACCAGACGGTCACCGGGACGCACAATACCCAATTGCGACAGCGCCGCCGGCACATGCGAGGCCGCAAGCAACCACGCCTCACGCGCGCCGGCCCTTGCAGCCCAGGCCTCTTCTAGCTGCTGTACATCCACACGACACCGTCCCTTCATAAGCAAAAACCCACGATGCGGATGTTCCCCGCATCGTGGGCAACGGCTGCAGTATAGCGCCGATAGACGACCAATCGCCTAGATGTTGAGCGTGTGATAGGTCACGTTCGCGCCCGGAGCGTCAACGGTCACGCCATAGGCCTCGGGATAGATGCGCGTCGAGAACACGAGCGCGCCATCGTTCACAAACACCTCGACCGACGAAACATCGCCAACAATGCGCACGTTACGAACCTCGTCGACGGGCTCCCAACGCACGGTACGACCGCAGCCGGCAGAAGCGCGACTCTCATCGGTAAATTGCATCTCAAAGCGCGAGGGCAATTCGCCCTCAGTGGGCACAAACGCCAGCTTCAGCTCGCCATCAACGGTCGCGGTAAACGCGCCGTCGACACCGTCGACAACAACGTCAAAGCAGGTATCGCCGGCAACCTCCAACGAGCCCTCCCCCACACACACCGAGGCATAATGGTGCTCAATCTCGCGCGCCGGCTGCTGCAGCACCACGCCGTCGGCACCGGCTGTAAGCTCACGCGGCACCGTCATGCAGTGCTGCCAGCCGCTCACCACAGTGGGGTCGTTACCATAGGTCGGCTCATCGGGCATGCCCATCCAGCCGATCAGAATGTGGCGACCGTCCTCGGACGTAAACTCCTGCGGAGCATAGAAGTCAAAACCGGCGTCCCACAGGCGGAACTCGCCCAGCTCATAGGCACCGTCACCACCGGTGATGTCGCCCGTTACAGGCATGTAGCCAGCGGCGTATACGTTGCCGCGGTCCCAACGGCCGCCCTCGAGGCCCTGGGGCGAGAAGGACAGCCACCTCGCCGGTACACCGCCATCCGCCTCAAGCTCAAGGTATCCCGGGCACTCCCACATAAAGCCAAAACGCTCGGGCGTAGACACACGGCTCTCGAGCTCCCAGCTCAGCATATCGGCCGAGCCATACACCAAGATCTCGCCCACATCGCGACCGGCGCCCTCGCCGTGCATGGCGCAAAATCGACTATCGACATGCGGACCATCCACGCGACGACGGGCGCCCAGCACCATGTGATAACGCCCGTCCGCGTCACGCCACACCTTGGGATCGCGCACGTGGCAGGTCAAATCCTCGGGATAATCCTCGGACGCCAGCACCACGCGCTTTTGGTTGAACTTCCGACCGGCAAGGCCATCAACGCTCTCCACATAGACGGTATCGGCGCGGCGGCCGGTATTGACGTAGTCGTACGTACCGTCAGCATCGGAAAGCTTAACGTTGCCCGTATAGAGCACGCAAATGCGACCGTCTTCGGCAAGCGCGGAGCCCGAATACACACCATGGCAATCGAACGGCTCGTCGGGCAGCAGTGGGGCGCCAACGTAGTCCCACGTCATAAGATCGCGACTCGTCGCATGGCCCCAGACCTTAACGCCACCCTCGACATCAAAGGGCGCATATTGAAAATAAGCATGGAACACGCCACCCGCCTGGCAAAGACCGTTGGGGTCGTTGAGCCAACCCGCCGGCGGCATAATATGGAAGCGCTGACCATACGTGCCATGGCCGCACTCAGAGGCGGCAGCGTCAACAGCGGCAACCAGCTTTGCAAGGTCGCGACCAAGTGCATTAGACATATCAAAGTCCTAACGGATCGAAAGTAACAAGGCGCCAGAGATCGACACCAGATACGGGAAACGCCCGCAAGCATACAACCCGCGGGCATCCCCTCAATCAAAAGCTCTTAGGCCTGCTCGGAAGCCTTGGGCTCGTCCTTGTACAGGACAAACGAGACGGCAAAGGAAACAAGCGCGGCGACCGCAAACATGATCGCGTACTGCACGGGCTGGGCCAGGCACAGCAGGATACCGAAGATACCGGTAACGCCCGTACCGGAGGCAGCCAGCGAAGTGAGCGCGCAGACCAGGGCGCCGCAGCCACCGCCGATGCAACCGGCGATGAAGGGCTTAAAGAAGCGCAGGTTCACACCAAAGATAGCAGGCTCGGTAATGCCCATGAAGGCGGACAGGGCCGAAGGAAGCGCCAGACCCTTGATCTTGGCATCGCGGGTCTTAAAGGCAACGGCGAGCGCGGCACCACCCTGGGCGATGTTGGCAGCGCTGGCGATGGGCAGCCAGTAGGTCACGCCGTACTGAGCGAGCTGGCCCAGGTCGATGGCGGTGTACATCTGGTGGATACCGGTAACGACCGTGGGGGCATAGAACAGGCCGACGATAAAGGAACCGATGCCGAAAGGCAGGGTCAGCAGGGCCTGGATCAGACCGAGGATGGCGTTCTCGGCCCAGACAAAGATGGGGCCGACGGCAACGAGCGTCACGAGCACGGTCACGAACACGGAGACGAGCGGGGTCACAAAGAGGTCGAACATCTCGGGAACGATCTTGTGCAGGCGCTTCTCAAGGAAGGCCAGAATGGCGCAGGCGATAACGATGGGGATCACGTGGCCCTGATAGCCGACCCACTCAAAGCTGTACACACCGGGAATAACGGTGACCATGGTCTGAACGCCCTCGGAGGCAACCGTGTAGGCGCTCTGCAGCGAGGAGTTGATGAACGCACCGCCGACGACGGCACCCAGGTACGGGTTGGCGCCAAAGGCCTTAGCGGCGGAGTAGCCGATCAGGATCTGCAGAATGCCAAAGGACGTGCCCGAGACCAGGTCGGCGATCTTGTAGATAAAGTTATTGGTGTCGAGCGCGATAAAGCCGTTGGAGGCCATAAAGTTGAGGGCACTCATAATGCCCAGCAGCAGGCCCGAAGCCACGATGGCGGGGATGATGGGGACAAAGACGTCGCCGAGCACCTTAATTGCTCGCATAAAGATGTTCTGCTGCTGCGCCGCGGCCTCCTTGACCTCGGCCTTGGTGGCAGCCTCGACGCCACTGAGCGCGATGAACTCCTCGTAGACCTTGTTGACGGTGCCGGTGCCAAAAATAATCTGGAGCTGGCCCTGAGCCTCAAAGACGCCCTTGGCGCCGTCGACGTTCTCAATGGCCTCCTTGTTAACCTTGGAATTATCGGCAATCACCAGGCGAAGACGCGTGGCGCAGTGCGCGGCCGAAACAACGTTGTCGGCGCCACCGATGTTGTCAAGCACCTCTTGGGCTGATTTGCGGTAGTCCATGACTTCCCCTTCCTTCAACGGGCGCATGTGCACCCGGCCATCTTTGATACTTACACTGTAATCGTTTTCAGTTTCATATCTCTGTAATCGTTTTCATAGTAGGGTGAACGGTAGGAAATAGCCGGCGAATGGTAGTTTTAAGGTAAAAACAGGCGGCTCAGAGGCATGCAGACGTGCTCAAGACCTAGACATTCATAAGCTGATGGCCGAGCTTGAGCGTCTTGAGACCGCTCTCCCCCTCCACGCCATCGAGCGTGTTGAGCAACATATTGGTCGCCTCGATGCCACTGGTCAGGTAGCCATAATGCACGGTGGGAATACCGCCCGTCAGCGCACGCAAAAACGCGTTGTCGCCAAAACCACTCACGCGGCGCATGCCCTCGCCAAACCCACGAACCTCATCGATGGCGCGCAGCGCGCCCGCTGCCATGGTGTCGGTCGCGCACGCGATAAACGAAACATCGGGAGCGACAGAGAGCAGTTCACGCGCCGCACCATAGCCCGAATCGAGCGTAAAGGACCCCTGGCGAATCAGGCTCGGATCAAGTGCCACGCCCGCGGCGCGCAAGCCGGCCTCAAAACCACGACGGCGGTCGTAACCAGCAGCGCGGTCCTCATCGGTAACTCCAATATAGGCAATCTTGCCGTCCACGCGACCCGCAAGTGCATGGCCCAGCTCAAAGGCGGCCTCGCAATCGTCGTGATAGACGCACGCCGCGCCCACAACATTCTGGCCGATCAGCACGATGGGCACGCGGCACGATTCAATCGCCCGACGGTGCTCGTCGGTAATCATAGTTGCCACCAGCACAATGCCATCGACCGGGTGGTTTTGGAATAAATCGAGGTATTCGAGCTCACGATCGGCCGCGTTGTCGGTGTTGGCAAGCAGCATCTGGTAGCCACGGCGACCGAGCACCTGGCCAATGCCGGCGGTAATGCGGCTCACGGACTCCGAGTTGATCTTGGGCACGATGACGCCGATAAGCTTGGTGGAACCGGTGCGCAGTGCGCGAGCCTGGCTGGACCGCACGTATCCGGTCAGCTCAATCGCCTGCTTAATGCGCTCAGCCTTGTCCGTCGATATGTAGCCACCGTTGAGGTAGCGCGAGACGGCGGCGCTCGAAACGCCCGCCAACTCGGCCACATCTTTCATCTTTACCACGAGTACCCCTGTCGTTGAAATCGCTTTCACCATAATACCCAACCCTCGCACGAAAAATATTCGACTGGAAAGGTCTCAGCGGATCATTTCAACCACCCAGGTCGAGCAAACGTCAGCGAGCGAGCAGCTGCCGTGGCGAGGTGCCGCGAAAGAGGAGCGACGCGTACTTCACGTACGCGAGCGACGGTTTGAGCGGCAGATCGCCCGGCAGATGCCCGCGCACGTCGAGCGGTCCGGCGTTCGTTAGAACGCCGGAACAAATTTAGCCGTGGTACTCGCCGTTGTATTGAATCAACGTCAGATCCTCCACGCCGTCGAGCGCGCGAATGGCGTCAGCATACGGCATATCCACACCGTCCGAAAACACCTCGACGGCCATCTCGACCTTGTCGCCGCGCATCGTCTTGGACTTGACGGTGAACTTGGTGCGCCCAAATGCACGCACGATATCGTCGCCAGTGATCTGGCCCGTGTAGTGGATGACCATCATATACACGCGCGCCTTGTCCTGGTGGCTCGCAAAGCCGGCGATCATCACCACGATCACCACTGCCGTGAGCCCCACGAGCGCGTACATGCCGGCACCTGCCGTAATGCCCGTGGTAATGGCCCAAAACAGATACAGCAGGTCGAGCGGGTCCTTGACCGCCGTACGATAGCGGACGATAGACAGAGCACCGACCATACCGAGCGAGATAACCACGTTGGTCGAGATCGCGAGCGTGACCATGCAGGTGAGCACGCACATGCCCACGAGCGTCACGGCAAAGCTACGCGAATACACCACGCCGGTAAAAAAGCGCTTGTACACGTAATAGATCAGGATGCCCATGGCGAGCGCCACGAGCAGCGACAGGCCGATCTTGGCAGGGTCGACCTGGCCAAACGCCTCCAAGACGGAGTTCTTAAAAAAGTCCCTGGTGCTCATGGTCTAAATATCCCCTCGGTTCTCAAAATCCGATTCCCAGTAATTAAATCCGCGCAGGTAGGCGGTCTTTTCGTAACACAGGCAGTACTTGGAAACAGCCGTGAGCTCGGCCGCGCCCGGCGGCACCATATCGCGCACCAGCTGCGGGCAAAACTCCGTAAACTTGACATCCATCACCAGCTTGCCGGGCTCCAGGACCGGCAGCACGGGCAGCGTCGCGTCAAAGATATCGTAGCTTCCCACCGCGGCACGCACGTTCATGTCAAACGTGATGCGCACGGTGCCCTCATCCATCACCCACGGCTCGCGCTCGTAGTCCACGATGGTCCGCGGGCGCATCATGTTGCAGATGCACTCGATGTAAAACTCGCGGCAGAGCGGGTAGGGGCTCCTCAGCAAAAAGTCGTAGTCGCCGGCCAGAATCTGCTCAAACTCGCCACGTGTAAGCGGCGCGTCCTCCTTATAGATCCAGCTACCGTACTTCTTTTTTCGCTCGAGCTTAATCACCTTGTCGCCGCCGTTATAGATGCGCACGCGATACTTTTTGCGCATGAGAATACCGGCGTCTTTTTCCTCGTAGGCCGAGTTACAGTAGTCGTCAAAGTACAGGCTGCGAATGGTGTAACCGCCCGCCTGCGCATGCTTGTCCAGCTTAAACACCGGCGCCATGCGACAGGCAAGCGCAGTGTGCTCACCCTCGTTAATGAGATATTTGAGCTCGTGGCGGTAACGCTCCTGCGTGGTACGCGCAGGAGGTGCCGCCAGGCGCTCAAGCAGCGCGCTAGCCCTCCTCATACGTATCCTCCACGACCTTACCGCCGTCCTGCACGTAAAAACACTTCATGCCGTACTGTTTGCCGTCATCGGTAACGTAATAGTCAAACGCATCTTGCGTATAGCCGTCGGAGTTGGTGGCATGCACGCGCACAAAGTACTGGCCGGTATCGGGCGCATCGCAGGTCACCTCGGGAAGCAGCACGTCCTCTGCCTTAAAAAGCACGTCGCTTATGGCATAGTCGCGCGCAAGCTCAACGGTATAGCGAATATCGCGCGCCTCAAAGTCGTACGCGGCATCCCAGCTCAAGCGCAGCTTACCGTTATCGATTTGCGGCACACCAATGTAGAACGGCATGGGCTTTTTATAGCTCTCGCAATAGCTCTTATAGTTCTCCTCGATCTCAGAAGGAATCGCCGCGGCAATCTGCTCATATTGATCCTTGGTGACAGGCAAATTGTCGATATCGGGCGAAGCAAAGACCAGGGATTCGGTAACCTCGCGATAGTGCTTGATCATCTTGGCCAGACGTTCCTCGGACAAATACGAGCGCAAGTCCTTGACGGCACGGTCGAGTTCGCTGCGGAACGACTTGCTGCGCAACGCGCGGTTGAACAGCACGTTGCCCCAGTAGTTGCTCACGCCGCGCTCCCAGCTCGCATAGTCCGAGAACCCCTTCAGGCTCAGCTCAAGCTTACGCAACATGCCGTCGTTATCCCAATCCAAAAAGTACCAGGTATTTGAGTTGAGCGGGCTGTACAGATAGCAGTTACGGTTCTGCGTATCGCAGTTGCCCGTCAGGATCTGAAACGCCAACCAATAGACCAGATTCTCGGTATCAAAGTAGGTGTCGAGCACGTCATCGATCTTTTGCGATTCGTCGTTGAGCGCATCGAGCATCTCGATGAGCTTGGTGTGGTCCGAGTCGCCCTTAATCTCGAGCATGCCCTCAAAGGTGGCCTGGCTGTAGTCGGGATCGTCGGCAAGCTTAATAGTTTCCTCGCAGCGATAGAAATCGAAGCTGTTCACCTTGTACAAATGCCCGTTCTTATCCAAGCCGTGCGCCTTAAGCGCCGTTTTATTGAGCTGCTCCACCTGCGTAAACAAGCCGTAGTCCTCAAAGGTGTCGTTGGACTTTTCGGTCTGGTCGCACACCCACAGATGCACAAACTGCGTGCGCAGGCCCATCATCTGGGGAATCCCACGGATAAGGTCGTAGGCCATCTTGTTGCGAAAACGCATGCCCTCGCCCATGTGCTTGTTAAGCGCAATCGCGCGCTGTTGGCGCCAGGTACCCTTGCCCTTTTTGAGCTCCACCTTGTAATTCTTCTGCGTATAACCGCTCGACGTCTGGCCGCGCACCTGCACGGTAGCATTGGGCGCTTCATCGCCATAGCCAACCTCGCCGGCCACCGGGCCGTCTTCGTCGCCCGCCTGCAGCAGGCCCATAACCTGATAGCGCGCCACGCCCATGTCGGCGTAGTCATACACAGAGTACGTATTGATCTCGGCCCAGCTATGATCGGTGTTCTCGGAGCTGTTACCGCGTGAGACCGTCAGGTACATGGTCACAATGCCCGAGTCGTCGTAGACCTCGTAGAGCTCGTCCTTGTCGCGCAGGTGCTTGGTACCGTCCGAGGCCTCGGCCTTTTTAATCTCGTCCTGCTTTTTGGCCTTTTTGGTCGAGGAGTCTTCCTGCACCGAGCAGCCCGAAAGCAACAGCGCACCGGCAGCCGCCTCAATCAGGCGACGACGAGACATCATCCTATCGGTCATCAGAACCTCCCCAATGGTTGCGATACACACGGACCACCGTGCGCTCAAACCAACCATGCGGCTCACCCTTATGGCGGCCTTCCTCATAGCGTTGCTCGGCACGGTCGAGCAAGCGGCCCAGTTGTGTAAAGCGACCCGTCTTGTCGGTCGCCACCATGGGCTGTTGACTCAGGATACGATACGGCAAGTTGGCGGTATAGGTATCGAGCCGCAGCAGCGCCACGATAAAAAACACCGCCGCACCCAACAAAAAACCAAAGCCGTAAAACTGCTGCGGCAAAAGCAACGACACAGCGGTTGCCAGCCCTGCCACACCGGCAAACAGGCCCGAGGCCAGCACGGCCCCCTTGTAGTCGGTAAAGTACAGCAAGATGAGCATCACCGTATTGCCCACGGCATACAGGCCGTAGCCCACGCACAGCGTGCGAAAATACCCGTGCATAAGGCTGTTAAAGCCCAGCGGCAGGGCCGAGAGCACCGTGGTCTCGAGCGAGATGACCACCGCGGTCACAAACAGCTGCTTGAGCGCGCAAAACCACAGCTCCCGGTTGAGCGTGGCGAGCATTTCCTCCTCGGCAACCACAATATCGCCCACTACGCCGCCGTCGTTAAACAGGCTGTAGTAGTCGCGGTAGCGCGGATAGAAGTTGACCTCGACCGAGACCACAAAGTTGACGGTCGTGACCAGTATCGTCAAAAACGCGATGAGCGCAGGCACATCGTGGTAGGGCGCACCATAAAACAAGCCCTTGACCTGTACGCCAATGGGACCGGCCCAAATAATCACCAGGTGTGCAAAGAGCCCCAGGTTGGTAAACAGGCCCGTGAGCGCCAGCGGCATAAACTGATCGAGCCACTGCAAAAAGAGCCAGGGGCTGCGGTCGCTCTGAGGAAAATACCGGTACAGCAGCACCACATCCCAGGCGAGCATGACGCCGTAGCCCAGG
Organism: uncultured Collinsella sp.; assembly: GCA_959023295.1. Lineage (GTDB taxonomy): Bacteria > Actinomycetota > Coriobacteriia > Coriobacteriales > Coriobacteriaceae > Collinsella. The sequence goes on from CAUFBM010000002.1 coordinate 51,470, forward strand.
GCGATTGATGCCAACAGGCCCTCGACCGGCGGCAGCCCCAGCGCCAGCGAGACCAGAGCGAACAGGCACGCCACGCCAATGGCGGCCGCAAAGCTGCACAGGATACCACGGTAGTCCTTGATGGCCGTGAGATAGCTCATGCCGTTCCAGTTGACGATCATAATGTTGAACAGCCACAGGCACAGCAGCCCCTGCAGCAGCGTGGCGCCCGAGAACAGCAAAAAGACGCCATAGAGCACCGTGCCCGCAACCAGCATGATGGCGTTGGAACCCCAAAACGAGGGCAGAATCTCTTCTTCGCGCTCGGCAAAAAGCATGTCGGCCAAAAAACGTGTGACCGGCATGGAGAAAAAGCTTGTGAGCGTGAGCGACGCCAGCAGCGTATAGGTCACCATGCACACCAGCAGATCCTGGTTGGCACGGCCCACGCCCCACAGGCCGCACAGCACCAAGATACCCACTTGGAGCAGCACGCCCAGCAACATGGGGCCCGTGCACACAATGCCGGCGTAGCCATAGGCGCGCATCGTGGCAAACAGACCCTTGCGCCTAAACAGGCGCTTGAGCTCAAAACCGATTCCGGCCACTGGCTACTCCCCCTCTCTGGGCAGGTCAAACGCACGCGCCGTCTCGTCGTACAGCGCGCGATAGTTGGCGAGCATCTGCTCGTGCAAAAAGTACGTGGCGACGCGACGCTGGCCGCGCTCCCCCATCTCAATGCGACGGGCGCGGCTTGCGCACATGCGCTCCATGGCATCGGCCAAGCCCTTGCGATACATGGGCGGCGTCACAAAACCCGCCACGCCAAAGTCGTCGTCCGGGGCGCCTTCGAGCAGCTCACGGCAGCAGCCCACCTCGGTCGTCACACAGGGTCGACGCGCCGCAAGCGACTCCAGCACGCTGAGCGGCTGGCCCTCGGAGATGCTCGTCAAAATGGTAAAGTCGAGCTTTTCCATGTACTCGACCACGTTGACGCGACCGGTAAAGATCAGATCGCGCACGCCCAGGGTGTCGACGAGCGCGTGGCATTCGGCACCGTATTCCTCGTCGTCCACGCCGCCCATAATGTGCAGGCGCACCTTGGGCAGGCGCTCGTGCAGCTCAAAAAAGGCATAGATCATGGTCTTGACGTCCTTGATGGGCGCCAGGCGCACCACCGCGCCAATGTCCACCCAGCCGTCATCGGGCTTTAAGGGTATGTCCTTAAAGCGGTCGAACTGGATGCCATTGGGGATGACCAGGCATTTGTCCGCATCGCAGCCCATATCGATCTGCGTCTTGCGGGCGTTGTGAAACAAACTGGTCACGCGGAAGGCGCGACGGTAGATCTCCTCCGAAAGCAGGTAGAAAAAGCGAATCCAGCGGTCCTTAAACGACGGCACCACCCAATCGGCGCGAATGATCTCTTCCTCGCGTTCGCGGGTATAGATGCCATGCTCGGTGAGCAACACCGGCGCATGGTGAACGCTTGAGCCCAGGCAGGCAAGCAGACCGCCGTAACCAGTCGAGATGGCGTGGTACACATCGGCTACCGGCACCTCGCTGCCCAGCAGGTAGAGCACGGGCAGCAGCATGGAGCGCATGGTGTGGAATGCATCGGCAAAGGGCGTGTAGGGGTACTCGGCCAGGCACACGTCGCGAAAGATATCCATAAAAGTGCGGCTCTGCAAAAACGAGAGCGGATGCACGCGACGGCGCTGGAAGATATCGAACAGCACGTCCCAATCCGGATTGGAGAGCGACACCAGGCGGCGCAACGCCTCGCGCTCGCGGTCGTTATAGTCTGCCTCTTCCTGCTCACCAGAAAGGCGCAGGGCGTCGTCCAGGAACACCTCGTGCACCTCGACCACATTGCCGGGCAGCTCGTAGACAAACTTGCCGCGGTCGGCAGCATGAGCACCGATCACCCACAGCACAAACTCGTGCTCGGGCATGGCCTGGATATAGCCGTGCATCCAGGTGGACACACCGCCGTGCACATAGGGGTAGCAACCCTCGAGTACCAAGCAGATTCTCATTTGTCGCCACCCTCCTTGCGCGCAATGGTCACCGTCTTGTCCGTGGCTTTGACCAGATACAGGTCGCCCGTCAGATGCGTAATCTCGCCACCCGTGACCGCACCCGGCTCGCCGTTGTTGGCGCGGAACATGAGCCACGCCTCATCGTGGAAATTACCCAGGTTGAGCGACCAGGCATCCGCGCTGGTATCCACACTCACCGTCACCGACGAAAAGCGCTGGATGGCGCCCGAGCATTCCGAGCCGGTCTGGCGACGCAGGTCGGGCGCAGACTTGGTAAGCCAGTCCAGGTAGTCGGTCAGACCGCCCTTGTAGACCTCCCAGCCCTCTGTAGCGCCGCGATCGGAATCGAGCAGGTCGTCCGGGTGCATAAAGTGCGTGCTCACGTAGTGCATATTGAGCTCGGACACGGCAGCCAGGCGCATGTAGGAATCGCCGACCATGCCGCCCGAGACAATACGCGGCTGCTCCACAATGCCATCGCTCGCCACGCCAAACTCCTGCACGTACGGAAGATCCGTGCCATCCTCAAAATACGTACTGGCAATGGTCTTAATGCGCGGAACATCGGTGCCGATAATCTTGCGCGCGCGGGCCGAAAGGATGTTTGACGGCGGCACGTAGACCGAGCCATGCGCGTTGGGCAGCACCTCGTCCTGGAAGGCGATAAGCTCGTTGAGCGATGCGACAAGCGTCTCCTTGTTCTTCCACGTCTTGTAGTCGTACAGCGTGCCATAGTCGGTATCCCAGAGCGCCAGCGGCTGATGGTTGTAGCCATGAAAGCCCAGCTCTCCGCCCATCTGCAGCAGCATGCCGCCAAAGTAGCGGAACTGCGTGGTATCGGCCTGGCGTGCGGGCTCGGTCTGGTTGACCGCGTCCTCGTAGTTTTCGATCATCACGCCGGTATAGCGAATGCCGTATTTTTGCGCGAGCTTTTGCAAATCGGGCCACCAGACCTTGGCATAAAAGTCGGCGATGGAAAGCCCGTAGTCGCGCTTGATGTAGGTGCCGTCGCCCGAGGGCACGGGGCTGGGAAAGTCGTCCAGATAGAAGACGGAGCTGTTGATGACGGGGTAGGCCGTGGCATCGCCCAGCAAGCTTATCGCCGCGGCGTAAAAACCGCGCATGACCTTGTCGTAGACACCGATATTGCACACCACGGTACGTCCGCTACCGCAGTCATTGGACCAAATAAGCGGGGCACCCGCATCGCCGGTCTTAGCCCACTCACGCGCCGTCTCGCGCAGCGAAACCGAAAGCGACGAATCAAAGGGGTCCGAGAGCTCGTAGCGCTCTCCCCCGCCCAGCATAAAGTCCTCACTCGGTACAATGCTTTCGGCTTTTACATAGTCATATCCGGCCGATTCAATGCCAAGCTTGGGGGCAATCACTTGCAGATAGCTTGAGTTGTCCGGCGGCATGGCGAGCATAAGCGAACCACCGGCACTCACCCAACTCATAATGTCGGTCAGGTGCGTACCGAGCCTATCGAGCGACGGCATAAGCAAAATCACGCGATCGAAGGAGGTCAGCGAGGGAATGGCATCCGCGCCGTCCAGGGCAAGGTCCACGTCGCGGTGCGCGATCTTCATGTCGAGCAGGATCTGGTCAAACTGCTCCTTTGCGTCCTCGACGCCCGCTTGGTCTGTATCGGTAATGACCAGGCATCTGGGCTTTTGGCCAAATATCGCCGAGGAGGCCGGCACCGCATCGTTGGCGGCAAGCATCCCCAGCTTATGTTGGCCCGCACTGTACTGTACGCCGGCGCGCTCCACCAGCAGCACGGCGGCCATGGCAATAAAGACCGCCCACACCACAAGCAGTCCCATCCAGCGAAAATGGCCCGCACGATCGCGGATATGCTGCGCCACGCTCATCGGGTCTCCTCTCCGTTGCGCCAAAACGCCAGCTCCTCGCGGTTGGCGGCGCTCAAGTACACATGCTGTTTGTCGATCGCGTCGATCACACGGTGGACTTCGTCACCGTCGCGGCGCATCACCGCCAGGCGCAGGCAAAGCATCCAAACCTCCTGCTCCTCGGGCACGTCGAGCACCAGCTGGTCGGTCACGGCCTGCGCCTCATCGATCTGGTCGACATCAGCCAGCGCCGCGGCATACCGAATACGCAGCTCAACGGAGTCCTCGCGCTCGCAGCGGCGCGTAAGCAGGCGCGCGTACTGTTGGCGCTGAATCTGAGCCACGCGTCCCTCGGCCAAGCCCGAGTCCAAGTATTCACCAAGAAAATCACAGTATTCATTGAGGTTATGCGCGCTCGGGTCGGTCTTAAAGGCGTGCTCCAGCTGCTGTAGTTTAAGGTCGGACTCCTTGGAGATCTGCGCCACCGCCGTCGCGGCATAGTGCGCCACCTCAACGTCGTCGTTCAGCTTAGCCGCCTGCAGCTGCGCCAGATACGCATCGGGCTCCTCGGTGAGCATGGAGAGCATTAAGCGGCGCCGGTCTGCCGGGTCGTTAACGATGAGCGCCTCCTCGAGCGGGATCACGCCTGCATCGGCTTCACGGTCGTGCACCAAGATGCTGCGATGCAGCTCGTCGTTAATGCGCAGCGATTCCAACGTGGCGTCCTTGGGGTCCGCACCAAACACGGCGCTGCGCGCGATAAGCAGCACCACCAGCAGCGGCCCCCACAACGGCACGAGCACCATCACGGCCAGCATATGCCCGCGCACCGGCAGCAGGCCCAACTTCATAAGCGTCCACAAAACCAGGCAAACCAGCGCATGAATCAGCAGCAAGACGGCAGCAACGACAAGCGAGATCAAGCGATATCCCCCTCGCCGTTACCGGTGTCGGCAATGTGCTGCAGCAGCGCCACTATGTCCTCGCCGTCGACGGGCTCCACCGCAATCTGCTTCGCGCTTAGGCGCTCGCGGATAATGGGCAAGTCGCACGCCTTTGCCTGGCGCATAAGCAGGTAGAGCACGTCACCATCGACCAGGCCCGTCGCATCGCTCTCGCGGATTGCCGACCCAATCGCGCCCACCAGCTCGCCGACAGGTTCCATGCCCGGCACCACGCGCAGGAGCAAAAAGCTCCCCATCTTACCGTCTGCCAGCGCCTGCTCGGCCGCGAGCTCCTGGCCAAAGGCCGCCTGCTTGAGCACGCACGTGCCATCGACGCAGCGTTTATCCTGCGCCACCGCCTCGTAATCGAAGGCACGGCCCAGCGCGCTTTCGACCAAGCCGCACAAGATGCGGAACAGGTTTTGATAATAGAGGGTCATTTGGTTCTCGGCCGCGCAGCGCACAAAGATCAGCACGGCGGGTGCCCCGTCGCGCTCGATCGTGTATCCAAACATGGGCAGACCCGGCATCAACTCGCGATTCACCCACAGGTTCGAACGGCCCCCGCCGCCCAATAGGGGCGCAAGCTGATCAAGCGAGAGCGAGCGCGTGGCGTCTTCGGCAATCGCGGGGCTCGCCGCCACCAGACGTGCAAACGCCCCGCCCGAAACGTGGTAGATCGTCACCGAATCGTTTTCGAGAATCTCACCCATGAGCTCGCAGCACTTGCGGTAGATGTCACGCGGGTTGAGCACGTCGAGCTCTTGCGTCACGGCAAAGATCTTGCCGAAGCTATCATGGCGTCCCACAATCTGGCGCTTGTATATGCGCTTGTCCTCGGTGGCATCGTGGTAGAGCTGTGTGAGGAACGTATTACGATTGCGCACGAGCTCGTTTCGGTCGCGCTCCACCTTAATGGCCTCGCTGTTGCGCAGCTGCACATAGCCGCACACGGCGCCAACCACAAAGTACGCGATAAACGGTAGCCAGTTAGACGGCTCGTAAAAGAGGCCCTGGAAGGTATAGCCGTACTGGGTAAAATAGCTCACAGCCAAACCCACCGATGCCAGCAGCGCCGCAACCAGACCAAAGTCCAGACCATACAGCGTGCCGATGAGCACGACGTAGAGCAGGCGATAATCGAGCACGTTGAGCTGCGCCGATTGGGAGAATAGATAATCCAGAACCTCGAACAGGATCCAGGCAACGCCCGTCTCCAGGCATTTAATAGGCAGCGTGTGCATCTGGATGCGGTCGATGGCGGCGCGCAAGGGGTTGACCTTCCCTGCGCGGCCAGCATCCCAGCGAGCCTGAATGGTCGAGAGGTCGCGCAGCAGATCGTAGCGCTGAAACCAGCCGTAGCGAACGCGAATGATGTCGCTGACGGGCAGAGCATAGCCGGCAGAATCGCCATAGGCAACTGAGAGCCCTGGGAACAGCGCCTTGAGGGCCTCGCCCACCTCACCTGAGGTGTGATGGAAGGTATCGGCAACGTCGAGCGTCTCAAAGGAGGCGTCCCAGTTGTCAAAGATGCGGCGCACCAGCACCGCGAGCTCCTCGGCGCACAGCAGGGGAAACGGCGCGTCCTCCGCGCCCTGCAAAGCGACCGATCCGGTTAAGCACGCGTCGAACAGCGGCACCAAAAACGGATCATCCAGCGCGGAAGAGGCAGCATACAGGAAAGGCGCGCGCAGAATCTTTGCCTGAACGCCTTCGTGCGCAGCGTAATGGCGGCACAGGTCGTTGGCCGCGCGGGCGATAATTCCCTTGCCCGTTCGCCCCGCGGCATCGGCAGCACCCTCGGCACCCGCGGGCCCCGCTACATACAGCAGCTGAACCCGGCGACCCATGCACGCACGAAAGACCGAGCGCAGCAGCTCGATATCGCCCATGATATCGGTATGCGGGGTAAGGAAATTAGACAGGTAGACCACGCGGTCGAACTCGTAGGCCTGCTCCAAGTGCTGGAGGAGCTCATTCCACGAGGCATGAGGCGACGACTCATCGCGGCGCGATTCCGCGGCAGCGACGACCTTAACGTGGTCCCGGGGAACGCCTTGGCACAAAAGTCATCGTCAACATATGCGGTGTTGCCAACAACCAGCACCTCCATGGCGCACTCCTCCCCTTAATTCCACTTCTGTCATACTCAAACATGCGTATTGTACGCTGTCAACGCGAGCTGGGGCGCCTTTAAGGCTGATTTAAGAACTTTTTTAAAGGATGCGGGGGCCAGCAAAACTAAATAGTGAATCCAATCTGTGGCAGATAAAGCGGTCCCCATGCTCCACCAGCAGCGACATTTTCAATAATGCCCCTTGCGTAGGAATACAGATCCTGCATTCCAGTGCTAAGTGCCTCCCTGTCAAAAGCATCGTCATCTAAATCTGCAGGAGCGCGATATATGCCAGAGACGGATATTTCGGAACGGTAATAATGGCCCTCATTGCCAGGTAAAAGCTCAATAACTAAGTTGAGCTGACGAAACCTGACTCCGTTTTCGTCCGAAAATGCACTGGTAATAGCATTTCGGACGTTGCATTCAACGTCAGACTTATTGACGCCCTCTTTCGGAATCATCCCGCCATCAAATGATAAACTGTCCACTTTTCTGGTCACGCATGTAATCAACGGAGATTCAATGCGTTGCTTCTGAAGCGATTCCATTTACATCTCCAATCGAAAGGCATTCTCATCTGCCAAAGGAGCCGAGTCCCTATAAGCCGGGGCTTCTCCTCCCAGTATCACCGAAAATCGTGACGTATTAAGTCTTGAAGCCATCTCACCAGAAGAAAGTCCCAGATAAGTGCGCACCGCAGGAACATCTCGAATGAGCTTCATAAGGTTATTTGCGGTAATAGATTGTTGCGATGCCCCATTCTCCCAGCGAGACGCCGTGGGTTTTGAAACCCCTAATAGCGACTCAAACTCATGCTGAGTCAAACCAAGATCAGAACGCAAATCCTTTATATCCGAGGGAGATAAAAGTTCATGAGCCTTAGCATATTGGGAAGCCAGTGCATGGGCAAGCTTAGTCGCCTCAGTAGCAGTCATTTCATCGTTGCCGCACTCGCAAACATAATGCTCAATTCCTTTTACGGTAATTTTCTCGCCACGGTAAATTTCAGTCATTGGCGCCGTGGTAAATTGCATTTCTTTGCCGCATTCCATGCAACGCATGACTCCTCCTTTAATGAATATATCCATCGATGTTCGCAGACAAAACGTTTAAATGCGCATTGCCTTCGGAATCAATTGAAAACTTAACGTACCAATCCTCGCATTCAAAACCTCGGCACACATAGACATCTGCGTAAACATCATGCAGAGGCCCATCCATATCGAGCGCGATGGATTTTCTAAAATCGTCAGGCTTCAGATAATCAAATAGGTCAGCAAGGAAATGATCAATGTCCAAATAACCAAACTGATTCATCAGGTGTCTGCGCACCCTACCATTTACAATCATCTTTCCCGAGCGAGCCAAAGACTTCGCTTCGTCAAGTGAATATGTCGGTCGGAGCTTGGTTCGATTCATAACCACCCCTTAGTTAGCATAATGCTAACTATATTCGTCTTGTTGCCAATTGGCAACTCTATATAACGGTCCACACCAGGCGCATTAACGCCCCTATTTTGCGTCTATCCGGAAGTGCGGGGTAAAACGGAGATCTGGGGGCCAGACCCCGGTCACACCCTTCCACGACCTGCGGTTTTGTTGGCAAAAATCGAGTTGTACTCAGAGGTTTTGGATTTTTCCCAGCACTTCCGAAATGATGTCTCCGCATCGAGGGTTCTAGCAACAAAGGCGACGTCCGCGACAACATCCAGTAATCGCGAATACATCAAAGGGTCGTTGCCGGAAACCGAACAACGACCCTTCTTTGTCTCCGCCTCACGTAGAGTACACGGCGACTGCATCACTGAGAACACCGTAACGTCAAGCGACTCAACAGGACGACGAATAGCAATGCAGCTGTTCGGTCCCAGATTCTACCTAAATATAGCTAGAGGATGCCCTCCATTGGGAAGGAACCCCTTACAAAACTTTGACCCTAACAAGCAGGCTTTTTTCGATAGCGATCAAATGAGCAAACATTGATCAATCGGCATAAAAATAGAAGTGGATACCTTGCTTAACATCGATAGTTTTAAACTAATTAACGAACCTCCACGAGGCTTTCCCTTAATTACGACATGAGGAGATGCGCATGTCAGAACAGTCACCAATTAGCACTTTCGAAATCGTTCCGGCAAACATACTGGACCTACTACTTAGCCCTTGAAGATCGTCTCCTGCAGACAGAAAGGTGCTGCGCATTCTCGCAGAGGAATACAGAGGCATTTTCAATCGAATACCTCACCTTGCTTTTGTCTACCTGCGGTGAAGTTGACTCGCTGGCAAAAGCTATTGGGACGCACTTCTTTCCTGAGGCAGATCTAAACAACTGCACAATTTCGAAGTGGGGATACTATCTTTGCCAATCTTTCCCAGAGATAGACACGAAAGTCCTCCAATTTAAGAATGGGATGCAATTAAAACCCTTTGATAGCTGGCAACAAACCACAGCAATAAATAAAAAGGGACAAACCATCTATGTAAAAGCGCCAGGCTCAAAGCGCCTCCAATGGTGGGCTGACTACAGCACAGTCAAACACTCCAGAGCATCAATCGATCCAGATCGAGGCTTAGCCAATTACGAAAAAGCCAATCAGGGCAACGTCATCAAAGCGATGGGAGCGCTTTTTCTACTCAATAGACTTATGATGCAAATTTTAAATGCCGATGCATACCAAACAATAGAGCGATCGAAGCTTTTCAAACTATGCAACTCCCCAGATGAGACCGTGACTTTCATTTGTTATGGGAGCAAAGGCGTCCCGCTTCAAATAACACATAAAGCGCCAAGGGCAAGAATATAGCAAGCAAAGAAAGCGATCGCAGGAAAAACGGAGCTGAAGAAACCAAAATCTTTAGTCATCTCGCTCCAACAGCCCTCAAAGAAGAAAAGGGATTATGGCTGAATCAAACAAACAAAAGGGACAAATAGAAGATACTGGATGCTCCTACGGATACTTCACCATTACAAAAGCTAAAGAGCAAGATACTGAAGCGGTCCTAAACTGTGAAATACCACTTCAAAAAGACGAATATGAAGCGGCAAAAGCAGAACTCGAGAAACTAACAAGCATCTCTAACTTAACTGAGATCATCCTAGATTTCGAAGACGCTCAATCTGAGCTCACCATGTCCATAAATGCAATCGATCCAAATGACCGTAAGTCGATGAAGGCAGCACAAGCAGCTACCGAGCACTTCGTAGAGTCAGTTGTAAGGACCGTCACCCATTACAAAAGACAATTGCACACCGCTTACGGAGACTGCGTAGCAAAGTCTTTTGATAAAGAGATTTCAGAGATTTACGACAACGGCAACGCTTATGCATTGCTCTACAAGCTAAGAAATATATATCAACACGAGGGGGCCATCCCGCTAAAGCTAAGCAGGAACTTCGGGGAAGACGGCACTATCAAATCGAGTATCATTCTCGATGACTCAAAAATGCTAAATGGTCATATTGCGAGCTATCTCAACACTAAAGTCAAAAACTACATCAGAAGTAATCCCGAAATCGATATTCATATCCTTACTAAGGAAGTGTTCGACCAGCTAAGTGAACTAATGCAAAAATTTATTGAAACGAAGCTGATTGATACAAAGCTTGCCAAAACAGGCAGTAACTACATCGACCTTTTCTTAAAGCTAGATAAACCGCGTGACGTGTTGTTTCTTACGAGAATGAAAGAGATAAATGACGCGGGACCTCGTGGGCTTAACGTTGTACAAACCCAAATATCACTCGAATATTTATGCAAACTACTGTCTGTCTACCTAACCAATCGGCCTGGAATACTCTTATCTTATTGGGGCCAAGACCTAGACAACAATGTGAAAAAATTGCTTCCAGGACCACAAGATGTGCTAGGCCCGAGCTACTTTACTAGCAAGAGTCCTATACGAATTGCAGGGGTTCATTATTCATGGCAAAGAGGGATGTTCGCTCTAGTGGAACCAACTCCAGAAATCTGCTGCATGCTGCATCGCGATGATATGGCACTGCCAGCGGTAGAGCAACTTGACTTTTATTGGGACCTATTTGAGAAACTAATTAAAGGCCTTAAAGCCTTGTCGGAATAATTACCGAAGCACAAGAACAGTCAATCTAAGCTGACGAAGAACCCGAAATCAACAAAAGCCAAGCCGCAAACCCGGTTATCCCAAACGAAGGCCTGACCCAACAGCCCTCTGTGATATGGGTGCAGGCGAGCAAATGCTAAACCAGCGGCACTGGTCATGCCGTACGAAAAGCAGAGCTTATCCATGGTAACAATAATACCGTCGTGATTATCCATGCGAACACAAGCGTCCCATTAGGGCAATTCATTTCTAGCTACAAGATACGGTGGATAAAATCGATCACCCCCGGCGCCATACACAATATCGCAATCAACAGGTCTCGCGTGACACGAACAATAGACATAAAAATAGAGGGCTTCTATCTAAGAACCAATCCGAAGTCTGCCGCCTTTTCGGCAAAACGATCATTATAGACATCACTCATTATCCTATTGATTTCATGGTTCGAATAGTTAATAGCATAGACGCGCGGGTCTCTCTCGTACTTTGACGCATCGGGACCGGCACTTTCTTCGCGTTTAATCGTCGTTGTTAGGATAATCTGATTGTCAAGTTTACCCAGGAGATCCAAAAGCCGGTCTTCGCGGTCGGAAGAAAGATCGTCGGCCCTGAACGAATCAATCATTATTGGCATGCCGTGATCAATCTTGGAAGCAATCGCAAAGGTCCTAGCGGCAAAATAGATGGTGCCGTCGCTCCCCGAATAAACGTTTGCTTTGGTGCTGAACAAACTTTCGTAAGAAGATTCCTCAGTATTATCCGAGATTGCCCTTCTTGCCAGATTCATCTTTCCAAGAAGGTCGTCCATAAACTCTTTTCTCAGTTTTGCGATTTCACTTGTCAAAACTCTGTCTGATTCGAGCTTATCCTTAACGTCATCCAGTTCCCTTTGAGCCTCCTGCATTTTTTGATCTATTTCCTGTTCATTTAGATATTCATCTTTGCAGGCAACAACATCCATCAGACTAAATTCATCATTTTTGGAAAGAAGATCGCTCAAGCGATTCTGCGACTTCCGCAGATTGCGTTCCAGGTCATCAAGGTCTGCCTCGATTGAATAGATACGCTCCTTAAGTGTATTAATAATTTGAGTTCTCATGTCAGGAGATGTGACATCGAAAATAACATCCGAGTCGGCCATCTGATATCCAACTGAGACGCTGCCGCATTTAAGGCACACGAGTTTACCCGATTTTACTTCGCGTCTCAATGAATTAAGCTCGTCAAGAACTATTTGATTCTTGGTCAAACGAGCCAGATAGCGACTACGCGTCTTCCTTAAATCGGCAACCTCGGCACGTGCGGAATCAAGTTCTTTTAGGAACTCTTGCATATCACGCGCGTCAGTTGTTACGCTAATTGCAGACAGCGCCGTGCCTCTCGCTTTTAGCGCAGATGCTTCTTTCGCCAACGATTTAATTTGCCCCTTCAGTTCATCTCTACGGCGTTTGAGCGCAACCTCCTCGGCCGAATCAAGTTCCCTCCCATCAAGCCCCGCAATGGCATAAAGCATCTCAGTGAAATCATCCTTATTAAACTGACCAGCAGTTATCTTTGCGGATGAAATATCATCTTGTCCGATAAACGCCATCTGCGTATAGAGCTGAAGACCAGCTGACGTCAATCGCCCGTTTTTAACGATGCTCGGCAAACTTCTGAAATTCTCACTCCAGTATCGGGAGTAATCCGCCTCGCTCTCGAACAGACTCAGACTATCAGATGTCTTAACAGCAAAGGTATTTCGGCTTCGCAGAACAGACACCTCATTGCCGTCGATATCAAGGTCAACGATATAAATGTACTCCTTATAAGGGAAGCGCTCAGGAAACGTCGGGATTGCACCGAGAGCATACATCGCGCCCTGCATCAAGACTGTTTTCCCACGGTTATTATCGAGACTATAGATGACGTTGATGCCATCAGTTAACCTATCCTCAATATAGGACTCTGCGCCATTTCCGATATAGACAGCCTTAATCTTTATCAATTTTCAGCCCCTCCTTAACAATCGATATAAAGTACTGATGTGACAGAGCATCCATTTGCCTACAGCTATCCAAAGTAGATAAGGGGATTTCCCTATAAATTTCTTCGACACCTTTGTCCGGATCATTTTTTATTGCTGTCACAATGTCGTTCAGAAGTTTCCAAAAGGCAGACGCCTCAGGTGTAGTGAACATTTGCTTGGCGAGATCGTTTTGACAACCTTCCAGCATTTCTTCTGCATAATCCTCTTCGAAGCCGTTGTAAATTGATTCAAAGGGTTTAGGCACGCCTGCCTTTAATGGGTTTCTGTTAAGTACTCGCGAGATGACAAGTAACTCAATATCAGATCTCCTAAGAATGCGACCGGAGTTGTAGGCCTCAGACGGACTCTTAAGCTCAAGTCCCTCGACCTTTGAAGAGGTTTTTATGCCGAGTTGCTTTTTTCTAATTTCAGCGAATATTGCCCGCAAATCTCTGTCTGTCGTGCCCAGAGTATTATTTGTCTTGATGAGAGGACGAATATAATCTTCCTTATCAGGTTTTGCAACAACAAATAGGACCTGATCAAGGAAGGCATCTATGGCTTCATCGTCCAAGAAGTCATTATCAATGTATGTCTTATCTCTGCACATCTGCACGAAACTTGAACGGAGCTTTATCTGAGCAGCTTCCGTCATATCGCGGTACCTGAACTCAGTGAGCAACTGGTCCCCAAGGACTGGCCTAGTCACGCTACGCACAAAAAGAATTTGAGCAACAAAGAACCTCTTGAATTCGCTGATGTAATTCTTATATAAGGTAACCAACTCTTGGCCTAAAGCCGATGGGCCAGAATCGGTGCCCTTAGACTGTATGTCATAAAGCCTAAGGGCGTTCCGGTCCATCCCTGTAACATCGTTGAAGAAGTCGATGGCAAACCCAACGATGTTTCCATTGCCTCCATCCTCACAGAGCAGATGGAGGAGCGCCTTAGTCTCCATCTCGCTAGCCGAGGAAGATGTCTTTTCCGATGAACGGATTATGTATCCCATGCTCACCTTCTAACAATTAGCCAGCCCGCCGTAATGGCTTCAGCCATAGTGTACGCCCTAGACCGCCAGCAAGCCCCCACTTGGATGCTTTCGGAAGCAGCAACATGCAGCACTTCAGCTCGCCCTTCTTTTCGGCCCCGATTGATAGTTCCGCGCTTGCGATTGATGTTCACGACCTCACCGTAGGCGAAAAACCCTACGAATAAGGTGCCGTCAAGATTCTTTCGAAAAGTAACTTTTACGGCCTCGACCCCGTCATATGCATCGCCCTGTCCATTCCGTGCAAAACAGTGGTTACATTGGGTTTTAACGTAATAGTTGCGCAGTTAATGATGTTGCAGCAGGCAAGTTTTACGACGATCGGCTCAGACATCTGGTCTCCGTGGAAGAGGGGTTGCGTTTATTTGATTATGAGACCGTGAGCGAACAGATTGCCTAACAATTCGACAAGTCACGACGTTTGATAGATGAGCGGTATCGCACAACGCGTGCTGAGTCGGCATGCGCGAGAGCGACATACGACAGCATCGTGAGGCCGGCAACTAGCAACAAATGGACACCGAAGCCAAGTCTGCCCCGGTGTCCGAGCGCAATATCGACGCAACAGAATCGCGGCATTCGGCAGTGCTCAAGAAAGCACTCATTGAGCATTCGTCAATATTTTAAAAATCCTGTCTGAAAGTATCGCCAATCCGTCCTTATTCCGCTTATAGGTAAATACCCTCCTGTGACTGACATCAAAAGGCAGTTTAGGAACATCATCTTGATGTATCAAAACGGTCCGCTTGCCCATTCCAATCGCATAGCCCGCTTCGAACATAACATTTGAATTCAGGCCAGTAATGTCTGCAATTACCGAAGAGCTAGACGCAATCAGTTTAAATATGTCTTCCGTAATATCTGTGGGAGTCAATATCTCGTCTACGCGTTTACAATTCTTACCCGCCCTCTTAGAGCCTTCGACCAACGCCGAATATACAGGATCTATTGAAGGGTCATCGGTGAATGGCATCATGACGGCAATTAGATTTGGGTCACAAGCACTAGACCTTTTAGGTTCGATCGCCAAGGTGGAGTTATCAAGAGACTTTGAGAACAGGCGAAAAGGATCTCCTTCGCAAAGTCTCCAATGAGTACGTTTGTTTTGCCAGCAGTTCTCGTCAAGTAGACCAAGATTCAACAATGCCTGCGATGGAAACCGTAGAATAGGCTTGGAGATCACGGGGTTGATAGACGGGGCATCCATATATCCTAGCGTGGCCACGGCACCCATATCATCCGACTCAAATTCGCGCGTCATAACAGTAGGAAGCTGAGCAAGAGCATTAAAGTCAAAACCGGTGCCAGTCCTATAGGCGCTCGTCAACTGCTCAGGAGTTCCCTCGAACATCCTAGAAGGCAACATTGGCTGCGTCTCATTGGCACGAACAATTAAGTTGAACAGCATTTACAACACACCCTATATACAGACAAGGCTAAAGCGACTGAAAAAACATCCATTAGATTATTGACTTGTCTGGAAAGCAAAGCAATTGAATCCGACAAGCAGCTAAATCTTACCCGTATAGGCAAGGCGCCAATACTGCTTGCCCAGAGCTGTCAGTTCACAAGACTTGGACTCCATGTCAGCATAATTGCGCTCACCGGTCCTTGAAGAGCCTAGAGGCTCCCATCTTCTCCGCGACGCGCTGCACCTTGCGTGTGCTGGTGCCGGTGGCGCTCGAGCACGTCCTCCGGGAAGAAGCTGCCGGAGCGCAGCTTGGGGATGCGCAGCGTCAGCGTGCCGACGCAGGTGGCGAGCGACCTCTCGCGGTAGCCGTTGCGGCTGTTCGCCCCGCCGCCGCACAGCTGGTCGGCCTCGGCGTCCATCACGGCGTTCACGACCTGCTCAGCTAGTCTGCGAAGCAGCTCCTGCATGTCGATGGCGCCGTCGTCGAAACGGGGCATGGCGAACATGTCCGGCGTCGGGTCTGATAGGATTTCCATAGCGGTCTTCGTCCTTTCCTAGAACCTGTTGTTGTGGTTATTTCAGATTCTAGGACGAAGGCCGTTCTTCGTTAAACGAGCGCTAGGGTGTCACCCTTACACCAACATTTTCGACGCGATCTCGCGGGCTACATCGCAGAGCGAAAAGAGTAAACGATCGCAGAATTAAAGCCCGCGTAGCATTATCCCTTGCGCGTATTTCACAACTCAAAGAACGCGCAAGGGGTAATCGACGGGTCAGTCAGTTTTTGAAGAATGGATAGCTGTGCTTATTTTCCAAGTGCCTTTTTAAGTGTTCGAACGGCCGATGCAGGCAAAACAGTCCTTACAGCCTTCTTGGCATAAAACACAACGCCGCGCTCACGCTTCTTGTAGAGTCGCTCCACGGCGTCCCAGCCACCATTGGCGTAAGCGTCGATATATAGCTCCCTATCCTTGGGAAGAACACTCGGGTGGCGGAGCTGGTCGTTGCCCTTAGCGATATCGTCAAATTCAACGGGATACAAGTCCAGAGCGTTGCAGAATTCAATAAACTCCCTACCGCGGTCGTTATTCACCAGCAAGCAGGAGACGCCCTTCATCTGATTGAACTTCTCAGCATCTTTCAGAACGTCGGGCCTATTAACGTCGACGCCCCAAAAGTCGCCGATGGTAAGATCGCCAGCGCGGAATCTACCTGCATAGGGGCACCTATAGCAGCTGTCGCGAAGCGTCTTAAGGTTCAGGAACATGTCGTAGTAGGGAGATTTTGCCGCAGGAATGGTGACCTCTCTTCCATCCTCAAGAAGAAGAAGAAGAAGAAGGGAGTGGCCCCATCCCTCGCGCTTGCACCTAAACCGGAAATCAACCACGGGAGACCCAAGCTGCTTGCCATAGTCCTCAACGCAGTCCGCAAACATACGGCCGGAAGGAACACCATGGCAGACAAGGTCAACGGTTGTCAGGTTCTCATAATCGCGCCCGAGGAAGCCCCTAAGGCCGGCAACCTGGCAGGGAGTTCCGCAGAACAAGACCCGCCTTCCATCACGAAGGTCCGCCTTAACATCGGCAAAGCAAACTCCGGCATCGCTCTGCACATATTTGGAGTTAAGAAGCGGAGACAGCTCATCAACGCTTGCCGCACGACTATGCAACACTCGAAGCGTATTCCCCTCACGCTCATAGGAAGCACCATATGCGACGCCGCCAGAAGAAATAAGCTCACGCGCAACGGCACCGAAAACTCCGCCGGAGGCGGACTCCGAGACATCGCCCCTACCAACAGCGGCAAAGAACGGTCCGGCCGAATTAGAGCCTATCCCCCGGTTGAGGCCGCACGCCCTCGTGCACGCGCCACAGCCAATACAGAGATCGCTATCAATTACAGGAAGAACAAACCCATCCTTCCCCTCGGACATGGTGATGGCACCTTTCGGGCAGCCGGCGGCACATGCCCCGCATCCGCAGCAATGCGATGGCGACTCAAACAGTGTGGGAACTTCGCCCCTTTTCACGGTAGACATGCAGTTATCCCCCTATTTGCGAGCCGAAACAAGCTTACGCAGAATATCGGCATTCATATAAACGGAAAAAGCCAGAGCAATTGCCAGGCAGGCGATAGCACTCCAGATGCCCGCACCGTAAGCAGACAGATAATAAAAAAAGAATAAGCCGACAATTGAAACCAAAGTCAAAACTTGCTCAACCCGGTCTTCGACAAGCTTCGTAAACTTTGCGACTTTAATTCTGCGGTACTCGTTCACCACAATCATCGCCAAGAGCGTTGCAGCAGATGCGCCATAAAGGCCGAAGTGCGGAATCAGCACGATGCACAGAACGGCACAAAGAGCAGCAGACACCGCGGTGGTAGTACCCATTATTCCAGTATCCTTATGCGCGGTGAAAAGACCGCCGTAAAAACCGGACATGTTGCTGAAGTACGTCGCCAAGAGCAATATCGGTACATACAGCAGGCCCTCGCCGAATGAGCCCTTGATCAGGATGCCGTACACGAGGGGCATAAGCGCGGACATAAGCAGAACAACGCTCATCATGAAACGCCTGAGCGCACGATACACAGAGTTATAGAAAGCCGACTCGTCCTCATCGGAGTTGAGGGCGCGCGCCGAGCTCTCCTTCCAGGACTGGTAGAAGAAGCCATACACCTGGTCCATGACACCGGGGAACTTGTAAGAAACGGCGTACACGCCGGCAGCGGAAGCCCCGAGCGTGTTCATGATAATGAGCCTGTCCAGCAGGTTATTAATAGTCCAGGAAACCTTGTTGGGAATGAGCGGAAAGGAATACCGCAGGAGGTCTCGAGCATAGGAAATGGAGAAAGCCGACGGATCGATATAACGCCAGAGCTTCCGCATGACCATGAACGTGAGGGCAACACCGCCCTGCGCAATGACCGTGGCAGAAAGCATGCCCACCACGCCCCAGCGCAACACGGCGATAAACAGAACGTTTAACACGATGGTAAGAGCGCTCGCAGTGAAGTTCATGACGGAATATCCCACGGTATCACCGAAACCACGTAGGACCGCCGAAGCCATCTGCAGAAGCGCACCAGCAATAACAAGCCCCACGACCCAGCCAAGATTTTCTGGCCTAAATAGCAACCAGGCCAGAATCGCCAAGACCGCAAAGCACGCGCAGCCAGCAAGAAGAACAGCGCAAGACGCGGTCACGGCCTTAGACCGATCCCCATCGGTGCGACAGTCGATGAGGAAGCGGAAGAGTGCTTCGTCCATAAGCAGAGAAACGGCGGGAACGCAAAACAGGGCGATAGTGTTGATATAGTCGACGGTACCATAGTCGCCAGTGGAAAGAACTGAAGTATAGAGCGGCAGCAGAAGAAACGAAACAAGCTTGGTTGCCATTCCGCCCACCGCAATAATGCCAGTGTTCTTAATAAGTCGACGCGTCTCCCCCATTACGAAAGCGCCTTTCTAAGATAAGCCCAGGAATGCTCCCGCAGAGAATCCAGGCGAGAGTCCACGTCACTCCAGTCACAAGGGGCAATATCGTCGGCGCACATAACATCGACGCAACGGTCAGACAGCCCGATATTACTCAGCAAGTCGCGCATACGCGCACCAGACTTATCTGTCGCATATACGCGGAAGGGCCTATGAAAGAGAACTGAGAATACGGTTGCATGAAAGGAGTTGGTAAGAATAAGGCTTGCGTGCGCAATAAGCGAGACGAACTCCTCAGGACCAATGCCAAATAGGTTAACTGAATTTGGGATGTCCAGATCTTTCTCAGAAATATAAGCGACCTTCATGCCTGTCGTCTCTGCCGTCGCTGCGGTGCTCTCGATGAGCTCAGGACACTCACGCAGCAAATACATGAAGATATACTCTCCTTGAAGAAGCATCTTCGACGTCATCCCAGCGTAATCAGCAGCATTCAGAAGAAGCGTAGGGTCAAGAACTACATCAATGGGTTTATCGACAAGCGGCTGAAAGAGCGGAATCGTCTCCTCTTCACGGACGGACAGATAATCGAATTTAGAAAGAAGTCTGGCAACAAGCTCCTTATCAAAGTTCTCCGGCTTAAAGGACGTATGGGCCAAACTGGGCGCATAGGCTACGCGACGCTTGTTTCCCGCAAAAGATAGAAAATATGGCTCGACCACTCCGACAGTACAATCGAGATTCCAAATCTGATCACTGCCACAGATAAAGCAATCAAACTTATCAACCATTTCAGATAAAGAAGTTTCGTTTTTCCAAGACACGGATTCAGAAGTCAAGTTGTAAAAACTATTTGCAAATCGTTTAAATGAAGCTTTTCTAGAAGAGAAGCGGCTCAACCGGCATAGAACTCTCAATGTAGTTTTAGGATGATGCAGCTGCAGCAAACGATACTGCTCGTAATCTCGAGCTCGATAATCAATGATCCTCACCTCATGCCCCATGAGAGTCAAAACACTCTGAAGTGCATAAGCCTGCAGCGCAGAGCCAAAATTAAGCGCTCCGTGAAAAGTGATGGTTCCAATTAACATTCTCTATTTAGTCCTGTTCAGATAAAAGTGAAGGGCATCTGAAAAAGCAAGCCCAACATTACCGCCAGAGGCAAGAGCGGTAGCTGCCAATAGATACAAACGGTAGTTCGAGGTGCGAAGCGCAAGCTCAATATCGCCCCAACAATCCGGCAGCCGCGTCTTCATGGATTTAAACTCTTCAATTGAGCAAAAAGTCGAACAGCAGCATTCGAACAAAGCACGCCTCTGCTCATTGTCGAGGGCTACAGTCCTACCCAGCAAAAGAGGGCCGAATAATGGAAGAAGGTGATCATAGTCAACTTCAGAATATGCAATATCGAGTTCAGAACGCCAGCCAATCAACTCATCAAGCACCCAAAAAGAATCAAGGCCTTTAACGCTTGTGGGAGTAGACTGCATGATGGAGCCAGGCCGAATACGGTAATTATATCCATCCAAGTCGTAGCATTTTAGCTCCTTATACTTCGGCTCAATACAGATTGGTTGCACAAGGTCTTCATACCAAGCTCCAACCGGAAAACAAAGACCATCCCAAATGCAACGACGATAAAGTCGTCCCCAGGGAGCCATCCAAGATGCCCTATCCTTCTCCTGTTCACCCAACATGCCGCCATCAGACATGTATCTAAATGTTGAGGTAACATAATCAGCAGAAGTTCGATCTAGTCGACTTTTCATAGCGCATAGATAGCCCGGGGCAATCGTATCGTCAGAATCGAGGAACATAATATATTTGCCCTTGGATATCCGGAGACCGGCGTTGCGCGCAGCGGATAGCCCCGCATTAGCTTGATTAACGACTCGTACATTCGAAACTCGGTCATATAAATGAGCGATGGCCCCAGAATTATCAGTAGAACCATCATTAACGATGATGACCTCATAAGTCCCGTCGACGCTTTGAGATACAACCGAATCTAAGCAATCCTTTAGATACTTTTCAACGTTATAGACAGGAATAATAACTGAAATATCAAACGAAACCTCATCGTTCATAAAGACCGGCTGAAGCATATGCCTAGGCCGTGGTGAAGCCGAATCCAGCAATGCGCGATCACCGTTGTATGGCACCTCATTTGACAATGCAAAGGAACGGATTATTTGATATAGAGGTCCGGATAGCAAACAATTAATTATTTTTTTAATTAACGCTTTGACTTCAATCAAGAAATAGCTCCTTACAACTGGGAGAAACTAATCTAAATAAATTAGAGAAAAATAGTCATTTATCTGAATTGGTGCAAATAAGAGACAGCAGAAAAGGAAGAAGGAAATAATTCAATGGGTTACCAACAAGTAATACGACTTCAAAAAAGGCCATAAATAGGTAAGAAATCAGAGAGGCTTGGACGCAAGCCTGAAGATTCGACCCCTCGACTGATTTAAGGCAACCATAAGACAGGCAAAACACGGATCCCAATATCAATACGAACCCAATAACGCCTGTGGCAACTAGATAATAAACGTAGCTATTATCCAACCATAACGTGTTATATGGAGTAAGACCCATTCCATAGGAGCTGTTGGAGACATAGCCAAGTCCAACCATTAAACGACCACTTCTAAATAACTCAGGCAACGCATGGTCCAACAAAGTTAATCGATTCGATTGAACAATGGCACTATCAAGTGACATCGAGCCAAGAACGCTCGAAATAGCGTACGCAATAGCCATCAAAAGCACCAACCGTGAAACACGGTAGGCGAGCATAGAATACTTGCCACCGGTTTTAAGGCGTCCTGAACAATAGAACGCAATAAGCAGAGCTAAGCCAATTAATGAACTACGGGAAGCGCTGCAGAGCAACATCAGCAGGGCCACAGCCAATAATCCAAAATCTATGGAAATGATGAACCAACCTTGGCCGCGTCGTTCCTCACACACATTCATAAATATAAACATCATGAATAAAGCGACACACATTCCTCCGAGTGTATTTGGATGGCCAAACCCAAATACCGTACGAACTCGTTGGTCGGCACTAAAAAGAGATGACAGTCCACTTAAATTAACGTCACCAAAATGTGTAAACAGCTGGACAGTCAAAATAATGCCTAATAAATGAAAGCAAAGAGCGCAGAAACCCCGTTGGATATTTCTATCCCTGACATACCAGGCAGTAAAAACAACCACAAGAAAGAAGAGGACCATAGTTTGGCCTAAACCTAAACTCCCAGGCATTCTTGGATTGGTAAAGACATAACAAAACAGCACAATGTGTGATGCAAGCAATACAAAAAAGCCAGAAAAAGCAGTAGGTCTATATATCCCTTTATTTAGTTCCAAGAGCCAGAGTGTTCCGACAAATGCAAGGTAAACAGCCTGAATCAAAATAGTTAAAGCAGATGAATCAATAACCTGAGCAACAACAAGCACTCTAGTTGTATATACGGCCGCAAATAATAAATAGAACACCAATGTATCGATTTTTTTTGATGAAATGGCCCGTCCGTAACCCACTATTCCCCCCTTAAAAACAACCTTGCAAGTGCGTACCATCTAAAACGTAAAATCAAATAGCGAAGTAAATCTTTTATTGAGCACGGCCTGAAATCAGTTAATAATTCTTGAACCCCGGCTTTCTCAATCCAAGAATCAACCACTTTGAATGAATTGCCCTCTCGCACTGACAGAGCAGCATCGCAAGGGCTATCGCCGCGATTACGAAAGAAGCCCATCGCGCGAGCTGCGCGCGGCGTCTCGGCAGCAGAGAGTACAAGACGAGGCAACCAAAGCAGGCTCCGCCCAGCGAGTTGGGTTGGCCGAACCCGAACACAGAGCGCATCCTGTCCGACGAGCTCATAATGTTCATAACACCACACAGGTTCAAATCCCCAAGGTGCGTCAAGAGGCAAAACGCCAGCAATCCGCCGATTGTGTAAAACGAGAGCCGGACAAAGAGGTCGAATATTTCTCTGGTCCTGATGAAATAGGCGGTGAGACCTATCACCAAGACGAATAGAAGGGCCGACTGAGTCAAGGAGTACTCGGAAGGCATCATTGGGTTGGTCAGCACGAGGCAGAAGAGCACGGTATGTAAAGCCATTAGCGCGAAGCAGGCAAACCCGTCTCCTAAGCATCTTACCCTTCCCAAGATCAAATCGATGGCAAGAACAGCGCCGAGAAGCCCGATGTAGGCAAGCTGGACCAGAATGGTCGCTGCCGATGATTCTATTAACGTGCTGAGAACAAGCCCCCTAGACAAGAGCACTATGGGCCACAGGACGGAAAAACAGACCACGGACAGCCTGGCAGACGCAAGGCTCACGTAGCCCCCGCGCACGCGATCCCGCCGTACTCCGCCATATCCAGAGACTCCCCGCGCTGCGAGGCGTTGCTCATCGCTAGCCGCAATGACCATTTAGCACCCCCTTAAAAACAGCGCGGCAAGCGAGTATGCGCCCCTGCGAAGCATCGCCAGCCTGGCCCTATCCTTACAATCCCGCGCCACAGCCCCCCGTATGCTGTCGAGGCCTTCGATTGATTCGAGCACAGCCGAAATCTCGGTCGAAAGCACCCCGTGCCTCTTGAGCCGCCCGGCGTAGTTCGCCAAAATCCGAGCCATCGAAAGGCGCGCTTCATTCCTCTCAGCCTCGCCGAGACCGCACGCATCGCAAAAGCCCATCAGGGCCGCGTACATCTTCCCATAATCCTCGGCATCGGATGCGCTGGGGGGCCGCTCCGTCCTGCTGCCCTCGTTGGCCACATACACGTAGGCGGTTTGGGGAGAATATGCAGCCGTACGAGCCTTCTCGAGGAAGGCAAGGTTGAAGCAAAGGTCCTCCCCGAGGCCTTGACCAAGGGGAAACAGAACTCCCTTGCTCAAGGCTTTCTTGTAAAGCCTTGAGCAAGGGGAATTCGCCGTGCACGTTAGGGCGAGAGCTCTCGCACGCCCGATATCCGAGGGAGAGAGCTGCGGTTTCACGACCCTCTGAGAGCCATCGCTCTCTCGAACGTAATCAAACGTGATGTAGTCCTCGCCGCCCCGCTTAGCGTCGAACGCCATGCCGAGATAGCCTGGCGCAGCATAGTCGTCGGCGTCAACGAAAGCGATGTAGTCGCCGTTCGCGGCAGCAATGCCGAGATTCCTGGCAGAGCTCACGCCCCCGTTGCCCTGACGAATGCAACATGCAATGCCCGGGTGCAGGCGGCACCAGTTGTCGCAAACCTCCGCAGTGTTGTCCGTCGAGCCATCGTCGACGACTAATATCTCGTAGCGCCCAAGGAAGCGTACGTCCACGAGCGAGTCGAGTGCCCTAGGGAGGGAGACTGCCGCATTGTAGGCAGGTATAACGATACTGAGCTCCATGCAGCTCACCGCCGGTCCTTAAGGGCGGAGCCCACCTTGGCAGCGGCAAGGATAGCGGGGTAGCACCGGCTGCGGATCAACGTGAGGAACGCCCGAGCAGACCTCGGCAACTTCTCTATATCTATGCCTCCCGTGGCGTTCGTCTTCTCAATGCCCTCCTTCAAGTGTCTGCAGGATGAGACGAAACCGCGATTCGCCCTAGCTTCATGGAATATAGCCATGAAAAGCCAGTATGCCTTAAATGCGTTCAGCTGGTCGTCGAGCCACTCCTCCTTACTGCCGAGCCTCGACACGAGGTAGTCGATGAGAAGCCTGTTGTTCTCGAACCTCGTCGGGTCGTAGGCCGTGCTTATCGAGGACTCGTTGCCCTTGAAGTAGCAGTAGAGAGCGTCTTCTAGAACGACTAGAGACGTGGAGTGATAAAGCGCCTCGAAGACGTAGGCGTTGTCCTCGCCCATCCTAATGCGCTCGTCCTCGCAGTGATGCTTAAGCAGAATCTCACGTCTGTAGACCTTGTTGCAGGCCATCGGGTTGAAGATGCCCCGGCAGAAAGGCAGCCTTTTGTCCCAAATCATATACGGCAGAATCTCTCCGCGCAGGCGCGCACTATCGTAAAACCCGCTCGCAGCATAGCAGGGCACAGGTTCCTCGCGATCGGGATAGACCATAGTCGCATTGAAGATGACGGCATCTGGCTTGTAAGGCTCAATCGCCCGTGACCAAAGCGTCTCGAGGGCGTCCTCGACCATCCAGTCATCGGAATCTACCGGGACGATGTAATCTCCCGCCGCAATGGCGAGACCGGCATTGCGGGCGCTGCAGAGACCGCCGTTCGACTTGTGGACGACCTTGACCCGGGCGTCCGTCGATGCGTAGCCCTCGCACAATGCGGGACTGCCATCGGAGGATCCGTCATCGACCAGCACCACCTCGAAATCGCTAAAGCCTTGGCCAAGAACGCTCTCCACGCAGCGTGGGAGCCACGGCTCGACGTTGTATACGGGTATCACAACGGAAAACACCGGCATCGCTAAAGAACACCACCAATCGCGAACGAGTCCCCACATGGGACGCTGTACAAACAAATAGAAGTCAACGACATCAGATCACGCCCCCCTGTGCCGCGCTCCGTCAGATGGAAGGCGAACAAGGGACAAAGCAAAGACCCCAATCCCGTGAAGGACCCATGCGACCAGAACGGTTCCCGCAACCGAGAACGCGATGAATGGCCCCGACGAGAGCCCCCCTGTAATTTCGGAAACGAGGGAGAATACCGTCCCGTGCACGAGGTAAACCTCGTAAGAGATCGACCCAAGGATGGCGTTCAACCTGCTTCCCAGCGAAAGCAGGGAGTCAACGACCAGCATGAGCATGACGAGCGCCATGCCGAGCAGAATCTTGAGCAGGTAGTCGCCGAAGAAAGGCACGCCCTTGCACTTGAGATAAAGGAACCCGATAAGGACAGAAGCCGCTGTTGTCAACGCGAGACTGGCAACAGGCCTGCAACGAAGGGCATCGCAAAGGTGATCCTTGTTCCGCGAGAGCAAGATGCCCCACGCAAACCCCCATATCTCCGTCGGCCAACGGTAAATCGGGCTCAAATCCCCAGCGACATAGCCAACGACGCTCAAAAGTGCCACGCAACCGACGGTAAGGAGGTCCTTGCGAGCTTTGTCGACAGGAAGGAACTTGTTGGTCGCCCAGAAGGCAAGGTAGCAGAGCAGCAGCCAGACGACCCAGTTATCGACCCTGAGCAGGGTGAGAATCGAATCCGGACTCCCGAAGGCATAGCTCTCCACAAGCTTCAGCACATTGACGAGCAGACACGGGACGAGAATCTTCGGAAGCCTCCTGATCCAGAAGCCGTCCAGCGCCCGGACCCCTCTCGACGCAAGGCCGAGCGAAAGCCCATAAGCCGAGGTCATGAAGAAGAAGGTGACCCCGATGTAGGCGAAGCTGCCCACCGCGTCTTGAATCGGGTTCTGATAAGCGACAGGAACATGCACAAGGATGATGACGAGGCACCAGAAGCCACGAAGGGCGTTGGACTCCTCCTTGCTGAAGAAATCCTCCCTAGCAGGATGGCGCCGAGCGCCTCCGACGCCCACCGCCGCGATGAGCGCCAGGACGAGCCCCATGCATATGAGGTCGAGCGGGGCCACCTACAGCGCCTCCTCGGTCTCGTACACGTGGGCGTCGGCTCGGCTCGCGTCGGAGAGGCCGTCGTTGATCGCGGCGTGCACGTCGCAGGTGGAAAGAGCGTCCAGCTCCTCCTTCGTCACCTTGCCCGACTCGTAGTCGCGCACGATGGGGAGCTCGTGCATGTCGAACTTCTTGCCGGGCTTGAGCTTGTGCGCCAGCACCCACGACGCGGGTTTCCAGATGTACTTGTGCATGGCCGGAGACACGGAGCCGATCATCCAGCAGTTGCGGTCGCAGTGGCGCACGCAGCCGCGTACCTTCTCGGCCTGGGCGCTCCCCCACAGCTCATCCCAGGACTCGTCGTTAAGGTTGCCCATAACGAGCTTCTCCTTGGTGCCGTTGCAGGGCATTACGTCGCCGTAGGGGTCGATGAAGAACGTGTCGAACGCCATATCGCACGGGAGCAGGCGCTTCTGCCCATAGATGTAGTTGATGAGGCCCATGTTGAAGTACGCGCGGAACCACTTCTTGGGCTCGTTGGACTTGAGGAGCTCGTTTACCAGGTCCTCGAAGTTCTGGGCCACCATGGGACGGTCCTTGATGATGTTCTTCGCCTCGACAAAGTAGAAGCTGTTGTGCAGGCTGGCGGTGGCGAACTCCATGCCGAGCTCGTCGGAAAGCTTGTACAGCTGCACCAAGTCCGCAGCGTTGCGATCCTGCACCGTCATGCCAAAGCCCACGTCCGGGTGCTTCATTTCCACAAGCTTCTTGAGCGTCTCGTAGCCGCGGTTGAAGCCATCCTGGAGACCACGGATCTCATCGTTGGTCTGCTGCAAGCCCTCGATGGAGATGCGGATTCCCACCTGGGGGAATTCCTCGGCAAGAGCGATGATGCGATCCGTAAAGAAGCCATTGGTGGAAATGACGATACGGTCGGACTTCTTGTACAGCTCGCGCACGATATCTGCAAGGTCGGTCCTGATAAAGGGCTCACCACCGGTGATGTTGGTGAAGTACATACGTGGGAGCTTCTTGATCACGTCGAGGGAGAGCTCCTCCTCCGGACGGCTGGGTGCCTTGTAGCGGTTGCACATGGTGCAACGCGCGTTGCAGCGGTACGTTACGATTACGGTTCCGTTGAGTTTCTTCTCGGCCATCTAGCGGACCTCCTTGGTCTGTTCGTAAAGTTCAAGGGTCCGCGCGACGACGCGGTCCCAGTCGTATTCGGTATTTGCGCGCTCGCGGGCAGAGTCGCCCAGGGCGCTGACTCGGGCAGGGTCAGCCAGTAGAGACGCGAGTACATCACGAAGCGCGGCGGCGTCGTCGCGCGGGAACGTGACGCCGCAGCCCGCAAGCACGTCGGCACATTCGGGAATATCCGAGGTCACGCAGGCGCAGCCGTGGCTCATCGCTTCTAGCAGGCTCATGGGCATGCCCTCCACGTCGGAGGGGAGCACATAGCAGTAGGCGTTGGAGTAGAGCTCGGTCAGGACATCGCCCTCGACGTGCCCCGTGAAGAGCACGCGTGGATCCTCGGTCCCGGCCTTTCTGAGCGCTGCCATGTAGTCACCCGTGTCGGACGAGTCACCCGCTATCACGAGGCGCTTGTCAGCGTCAAGCCCCCGGAAGGCCTCCACCAGCAGCTCTGGCCTCTTCTCGGGCACAATGCGGCCGAGGTAGAGGACGTAGGAGCTCGCCGTGAGCCCCCAGCGCTCGGCAATCTCCTTGGCCGGCAGGTCCGGCTCGGGCGTTATGCCGTTGGGGATGAGCGCCGCTTCGCGTCCGTAGGCTTCCTTGAAGTAGTCTTGGTTGCCGCGAGAGAGAACAACCAGGCCGTCGGCGTACTTGGCAGCCGTCGCCTCCCCGTGCTTGATGTACTTGGAGGCGAGCCCACCCCACTTGGCACGCTGCCAGTCCAGGCCGTGGATTGTGGCCACGGTGCACACACCGGCCTTGTGGGCCTTCTTCAGCGGCACGCAGGGGCCCTCGGCGTGGTAGTGGATGACGTCGAGGTTGCCGGCGAGCGCCGCATTGGTGGCCGCGAAGCTGCTCGTGAGCGCCGCGAAGCCCTTCAAGTCCACGGCCTTCACCGGCACCACGCGGTAGCCGTCGCGCTCGTAGGGCTCCGTGGGCATGCCGGCGCCCATGCGGTCGTAGCAGGTGACCTCGTGCCCAAGCGCCGCCATCCTCTTGGCGAGCTCACCCACGACGACCTCGATGCCGCCCTCGCGCGAGCCCGTACGCTTCTGTCCAATCATGGCAATTCGCATCAGGCCGCCCCGTCCCCGGAGAGCATCGCTTTGATGGTCCCGAATATCAGCCGGAAGTCCTGCTTCAGGCTCCGGTTCTGTATGTAGTGGAGGTTAAGACCCACCATCTCCTCGAACCCAAGGTAGCTTCGGCCCATGACTTGCCAGGGGCCGCCGCAGCCGGGCTTCACGGCCAGGCGCTTCATGGCCCGCTCGTCGTAGAGGGCCACCTCGCGCGGGAGGCCGGGGCGCGGGCCGATGAGGCTCATGTCGCCCAGGAAGACGTTCACGAGCTGAGGCAGCTCGTCGATTGAGTGCTTTCGGATGAAGTTCCCCACGCCGGGGATGATGCGCGGGTCGTCCAGGATCTTAAACATCGGCCCGCTCGCCTCATTCTGGGCCTGCAGCTCGGCCAGCATCTGGTCGGCGTTGGGCACCATGGAGCGGAACTTGTACATCTTGAAGGCGTGGAAGCTGCCGTCCCTGTTCACCCGCCCGATGCGCCAGTACGAGTAGATGGGGCTCGCGCCCGGGCTCTTGATGCAGATGATGGCGCACAGCACGGCAGAGGGAATCGCCAGCACGGCGATAGCCGCACCGGTCGCGCAGATGTCGAAGGCGCGCTTGACAGTGCGGTAGCCACGCCGCGTATAGAGCGGCTCGATCCCCGAGTTTCGAGCCATAAGGATGCGCAGGGCCTCCTCGTTGGTGAGGTACTCCCCTTCGCCCCAGGGCCCGGCGTTCGCGGGTGTCGGGATCTCAGGCTCAGGCCCCTGCGGATAGCCGCCGACAACGGTGCCGGAAGAGACCCCAGCACCCGCCGCGCCCTCGCGCCGGTCCATAGCCTGGGCAATGAGCGCCGCCCCCACGGGCGCATTGCTCTCTACTACTTCTTTAGCAGCCACAGTCAAACTTACGTCCCTGTCCCCCAGGGATCCCCCAATCGATAAATTCAAAAAAGCGAACGAGTAGCCGATGCAACGTCTTCCCTACGTTTTGCTGGGAACGTCCAGTGGAAGCAGCTCCCTAAATGCGGAGTCGCCTTCGCCCACGTCCACCAGGCACCAGCGCTTATGACGGTCGATCTTCTTCACCCGGGCCTCTTGTCCCACCAGCGGGCCCTGCTCAATGTGAAGAACGCCGTCTTCAATCCGCGCGACGCTGTTGCGCACCACGCCGTCGTCGTCGAGCACGCTGCGGTACCAGTCCTGCGCATCGTCCGGCATGGGCGCGTAGGCCCGCTCCCTGCTGCCGGCAATGCGGCAGCCAAAACTCAACTGGGCCAAAGCCTTGTCGAGCAGGGCGGCATCGCGCGTGGCGACGAAGAAGTATTCCTTGTACATAGGTTTGGTTTGGAGCGACCAGGCGCCGTCCCGCTTAAACCAGAACTCCTTTTGCATCACAAAAGCGTCCTGCATTAGCTCGTGCGGGATAATGCGGCGGACCTTTTCGCAGGTCTCGCGCTCTTTACCATTGGGGGTGTGAACCAGATACCAGCGAACACGGCCGTGCTGGCTGTTGGTAGTAGCGCCACTAAAGGCGCCCGGCAGCTGCTCTTGGCGCCGCATTGTCTGTTCCATCTCTCGCCCCCTTAACTTGCATCCGCGTCGCACGCGGATGCAGGGGCGTTAAGAACAGGCTTCTCGCTCGCAGCTAGGCGCAGTCGCAAAAGTACAGGTTTTTGTATCTTTCGACGTTGCTCATTATACGAGCAAACTGCTCGCGTTTTCCCAGATTGCACAAAATGCGCCGCGAATGGGCGCATCTCCATACCCCTCTACAAAAACCTGTACCTTTTTGCACAACAAAAAAGCCGCTCTAACCAGCGGCTTTTCTTCTATAGACAACAAAAAAGGCGACCGCCCGCGAGGACGATCGCCTTTGTTAATTCTTGTATTGTTTGTGCTAGGCGCGAGTCTTGATCTCCTCGGTCACCTTGGCCACAAACTCGTCAACGCTCATCTGAACGGTCTCGTTGGAGCGATCGCGGACGGAAATGTTGCCGGCCTCGACCTCCTTCTCGCCCAGAATGAGCATGTAGGGCACGCGATCGATGCTGCGGGCCTCGCGGATCTTGTAGCCGATCTTCTCGTCGCGGTCGTCGCAGACCACGCGAATGCCGGCCTCCTCCAGCTTGGCGCACACCTCGTGGGCGTAGTCGCGGCTCTTCTCGGAAACCGGAAGTGCCTTGACCTGCACGGGGGCCAACCAGGTGGGGAACTTGCCCGCAAAGTGCTCAATCAGAATGCCGATGAAGCGCTCGATGGAGCCAAAGCACACGCGATGCAGCATGATGGGGCGCTTCTTGGTGCCGTCGGCGTCCACGTACTCCAGGTCAAAGTTGAGCGGCATCTGGAAGTCGAGCTGGACGGTGCCGCACTGCCAGGTACGACCGAGCGAGTCCTCCAGGTGGAAGTCGATCTTGGGGCCGTAGAAGGCGCCGTCGCCCTCGTTGACCTCGTAGTCCATGTGCAGCTGCTCCAGAGCGGTGCGCAGGCCCTCCTCGGCGCGAGCCCAGTCCTCGTCCGAACCCATGGAGTCCTCGGGGCGGGTGGAAAGCTCAACGTGGTACTTAAAGCCAAACTTCTGGTACACGGAGTCGATGAGGTTGACCACGCCCACGATCTCGTCGGTCAGTTGGTCAGGACGTACAAACAGGTGGGCATCATCCTGGTTAAAGCAGCGCACGCGGAACAGGCCGTGCAGGGCGCCGCGCAGCTCGTGGCGGTGAACCAGGCCAATCTCGCCGGCGCGAATGGGCAGCTCGCGGTAGGAGTGCGGCTTGGAGGCGTACACCAGCACGCCGCCCGGGCAGTTCATGGGCTTAATGCAGTACTCTTCGTCGTCGATGACGGTGGAGTACATGTTGTCCTTGTAGTGGTCCCAGTGACCCGAGGTCTTCCAAAGCTGCTTGTTCATGATAAGCGGCGTGGAGATCTCCACGTAGCCGGCCTTGTGGTGGATCTCGCGCCAGTAGTCCAGCAGCGTGTTCTTAAGGATCATGCCGTTGGGCAGGAAGAACGGGAAGCCGGGGGCCTCGTCGCGCATCATAAAGAGGTCCATCTCGCGGCCGATCTTGCGGTGGTCGCGCTTCTTGGCCTCCTCCAGCATGTGCATGTGCTCGTCGAGCTCTTCCTTGGTGGCAAAGGCGACACCGTTGATGCGGGTGAGCATCTTGTTGTCCTTGTCGCCCTTCCAGTAGGCGCCCGAGACGCCGGTGAGCTTAAAGGCCTTGAGGGCCTTGGTGTAGCAGATATGGGGGCCGACGCACATGTCGATGTAGTCGCCCTGCTGGTAGAAGGTGATGCGGGCGTCTTCGTCCAGGTCGCCGATGTGCTCAACCTTGTACTTCTCGCCGCGCTCCTCCATAAGGGCGATGGCCTCGGCGCGGGGCTTCTCGTACACGGAGAACTTGAGGTTCTCCTTGACGATCTTCTTCATCTCGGCCTCGATCGCGGGGAAGTCGTCCTCGCTGATCTTGACGCCCTCGGGCAGGTCGACGTCGTAGTAGAAGCCGTTGTCGGTCGCGGGGCCGTAGGCAAAGTCGGCCTGGGGGTACAGGCGCTTGATGGCCTGCGCCATGATGTGCGCGGCGGAGTGACGGATGACGTGCGTGACCTCGTCCTGCGGGAGCTCGGCCACCGAACCGTCATTGTAGAGTGCCTTCATGGGTATGTTTTCTCCTCTCGGATGCCTGATGCAAGTGCGTGCGATGCGCTCAGCGTTTTTGACTTGCATCATTATAGGCAGGTTGCCTTGGTATACAAGCGCCCGCCGCACCTTAATGGCACGGCGGGCGATTTTCTACGCATGCTTCATCGTGTGGGGGGCGGGGTGCGTGCGGCTTGTGACGCGCGTGCGGCTTGCGCGTGACGCGCGGTGCCCGTGGCTTACGGCCGACCCGGCGATGGATGCGTTACTGAATGCGAGTTCGGCAGTAGGGGCAGACCTTCCAGTGCGCGTCGAGCGGACGATGGCAGCTGGGGCACACATTGCGAACCTGGGTGTCGCACACGGGGCAGACGACAAAGTCCTTCTCGATGGGGGCGCCGCACTGCGGGCAGGTGCCGTACTGGGCAAGCTGGCGCTCGCGCAGGGCCATATCCAGCTCCTGCTCCTCGCGGTCGGCCGCGTAGGAATGCGGGCGCAGGACCAGGTAGGCGATGAGGCCCACAAACGGGATGAGGGCGATGATGCCCCATGCCACGTAGGCGCTGGCGCCGCGGCGGCGAGCGTCGATGAACACATAGACGACCGACAGCACGTACAGGGCGACGATAAAGCCAACAAAGGCATAGATGACGCCCATAAGCTGCGGCGACATGAGCTCGGAGATGTACTTGGACATTGAGATGTACCTTTCGGAATATTTACAGTCCGGTCAAGTTTACCACGGGGTTTGTTTATATGGGACTACGGTTGCAAGCGGGGCCGGTGCGGACACAAACATCTCAATCTGTAACAGGTGAGAGCGGAATCCGGGTCTAGATGTTACAGAACGAGACAAACGGATGTGCCGCCGAGCAAACATCTCGATCTGTAACATCTAGGGCCCCAAAACCTCTCTTACTGTTACAGATCGAGACAGAAAAATCTCTCCCTGACTTTAAATCTCAATCTGTAACACATAGAAGCGATTTTTCCCTCTTACTGTTACAAATCAAGACAAACGGAGGGGCCGTCTGGCAAACATCTCGATCTGTAGCATCTAGAACCCAGTTCTTCTGCTTACTGTTACAGAACGAGACAAACCTCTGACACCAGGGGCGGCAGACGAGGTCACCGATGGTCCTGAATCTCCCTTCGCCTGCCGTTGGCGGGTGTTGCGGGACTGTTCGCCGCATTGCCGCCGCACTGGGGGTGTGCAGACCGTAGGATAGTCCTATTGACAGCCTGTCAACTCGTCTGGGAGGCACCGTGGCAGAAACGTTTGATATCGCGATTGTGGGCGCGGGCATCACCGGGTGCGCCATCGCGCGGCAGCTCGCGCGCTATGACTTGTCCACTTGCGTGGTCGAGGCGGCCAACGATATCGCGCTGGGCGCGTCGAAGGCCAACGGCGGCCTGGTGCACGCCGGCTACGATCCGGCGCCGGGCACCGTAAAGGCGCAGGTCAACGCCCGCGGTTGCGAGCTGTATGGCACCTGGGCCCAGGAGCTGGGATTTTTGTTCCGCCGCACCGGGTCGATGGTGCTGGGCTTCAACGACGAAGACCGAGCGCACCTGGAGAAGCTGCGCCAGAATGGCCTTGCCAGCGGCGTGCCCGAGCTGGCGATTATCGGCCCCAAGCGTATCCGCGAGCTGGAACCGCGTGCCAGCGCCGACGCAACATGCGCGTTGTGGTGCCCCTCGACCGGTTACGTCGATCCGTTTGAAGTGGCCATCGCCGCGCTGGAGAACGCGGTTGCCAACGGCGTGACGTTTATGCGCTCCGCACCGGTGGAGGCCATTGAAGTTGCCGACGGCGCTGACGGGGGCACTGCCGCCGACGGCAAGGGCCGCGCGCGCTTTACGCTTGTGACGCCCGCCGGCAATGTGCGCTGCCGTTACCTGATTAACGCCGCGGGCAACGGCGCCGCGGACATCTCGCATATGGCGGGCGCCGAGGAGTTCCAAATGGTCTGGCGCCAGGGCAATATTGTGGTGCTGGACAAAGAGCCGCGCGCGCTCATGCCGCTCTATCCCGTTCCCACGCCGGTGTCCAAGGGCGTTATCGTCACGGGTACCGTACACGGCAACACCGTGATTACCGCGACGGCCGCCGAGCGCGAGCCCGGAGACACGCAGACCTATGCGAGCGATGTCAGCGCGTTGCTTGGCGGCGCGCGCAAGCTGGTGCCCGATCTGGACACGCGCCGCGTGGTGCGCGCGTTTGCCGGCGGGCGTCCGGTCATTCAGGGAACGAACGACTTCTTTATTGGGCAGTCCGCCGTAGTGCCAGGCCTGTTCCAGGCCGCGGGCATTCAGTCGCCGGGCGTGGCGAGTGCGCCGGCCATTGCCGAGCGCATGGAGCAGGTACTGCGCGATGCCGGCGTGACCCTGTGCGAACGAGACGATTGGAACCCGATTCGCCGCGCGCCGGACGACTTCGACCGTGCGCCGCTTGCACGCAAGGAAGAGCTCATCGAGTCCGACCCCGCGTGGGGGCAGATCGTCTGCCGCTGCGAGACGGTGCCCGAGGCCGAGATTGTTGCCGCGATCCGACGCCGCCCGGGCGCGGTTTCGGTCGAGGGCGTCAAGCGCCGCTGTCGTGCCGGCATGGGTCGGTGCCAGAGCGGCTTTTGCCAGAGCCGCGTGGTAGCGATCCTGGCACGCGAGCTGGGCTGCGAGCCCAGCGAGGTACTGTTGGAGGATGCCGGATCTTGGCTGGTCGAGGGACCGCTGAAGGGGGTGCGCTAGGATGGCGACGCTTGATATGCGCGACGAACGCGCGGAGGCAGGAGCCGTAGCGTCGGTGTCGACGCAGGCGTTCGACGTGGTCGTTATCGGCGGCGGACCTGCCGGCATGGCGGCCGCACTTGCCGCACATAAGGCAGACGCGCGCGTGGCCATCGTGGAGCGCGAGCAGCATCTGGGCGGCATCCTGTGCCAGTGCATCCACCCCGGTTTTGGCCTTTCGCACTTTAAGCAGGAGCTCACCGGCCCCGAGTACGCGCAGCGCTTTATCGACCAGGTGCGCGCGACCGACATTGCGCTGTTCTTGGACAGCATGGTGCTTGGGATTGATTCGGGCGAGTCCACGGAAGACGCCGCGGTCCACACCGTCACGCTCATGAGTCCTGCCGGCATGCTTCAGCTCACCGGACGCGCGGTCGTCCTTGCTATGGGATGCCGTGAGCGCACGCGCAGCGAGATCAAGATTCCCGGCAGCCGTCCCGCCGGCGTGTTTACGGCGGGCCTAGCGCAGCGATACATCAATATCGAAAACCTTAAGCCCGGCTCGCGCGCTGTCATTTTGGGCTCGGGCGACATCGGGCTTATCATGGCACGCCGTTGCACACTCGAGGGGATTTCGGTCGAGGGCGTGTACGAGCTCATGCCGTACGCCAACGGCCTGCGCCGCAACGTCAAGAACTGCCTGGACGACTTTGGTATTCCGCTGCACCTATCCACCACCGTGACGCGCGTGATCGGACACGATCGCGTGGAGGCTGTCGAGGTGAGTCGGGTCGACGAGCGCCTGGCGCCTATTCCGGGGACCGAGCGCGTTGTTCCGTGCGACACGCTGCTGCTATCGGTGGGCCTGATTCCCGAGAACGAGCTTTCGGTGGACGCGGGTGTTGAGCTTGACCCGCGCACGCGCGGCGCCGTGGTGGACCAGAGTCTGCAAACGGGCGTGCCGGGCATCTTTGCCTGCGGCAACGTGCTGCACGTGCACGATCTGGCCGACAATGTGACGGCCGAGTCCGAGCGCGCCGGTGCGGCTGCGGCGACGTACGCGCTGGGAAGCGGTACGGATGCCGACGCAGGTGCCCCGGACGCGGGCTGCAAGCTCACGGTCTCCCCCGCCGGCATCGCAGGCTACGCACTGCCGGGCCGCATTACGACCGTCGGGCTCACTAAGCTCAACTTCCGCGTGCGCCGACCGGTCGATGCCGCCCGCGTACGCATTCTGGCAGGCGACGAGGAACTGTTCGCCGGCAAGGTCCGCCCGTTTAAACCGAGCGTAATGGAAAGCTTCCCGCTGCCGGCAAAGGTGATTCAACGCGCACTCGACCTGGGTGTTAGCGAAATTGTCCTGTCCGTCGATCCCGTAGAGGAGGCGTAGGACCATGAACACAAACACGATCGAAACGCTGCAGTTCAACTGCACCACCTGCCCCTCCGAATGCCTCCTGACCGTGGAGGTGGAGCGCGACGCAGACGGTGCCGTGGTAGAGGTGCGCTCCATGGCCGGCAACAGCTGCCCGCGCGGCGATAAGTTCGCGCATCAGGAGCTCACCTGCCCCATGCGCGTGCTGACCACCACCGTGGCCGTATCCGGCGGCGACGAGGCGCTGCTGCCCGTGCGCACGGCCGAAGCCATCCCACTGGCACTTCACGCCCAGACCATGGACCTCATCCGCGGTCTGGTCGTCGAAGCCCCCATCCGCATGGGTGACATCGTGCTGGAGAACCTCCTCGGCACGGGCATCGATCTCATCGCAAGCATGGACATCGCCCCAGCCTAAGCAGCTCATTTGGGACGGGACTCTTTTAGCTACCCCGCCATACACCCCGCCCCTCCTCAATTGCGGTGAAATAGTTCCTGATTTCCGCCAAAACCCCGGCATCCAGGAACTATTCCACCGCAACTTGCCTTGGGATCGGTATTTAGCTTGTGTCTACTTTAGTGCCATTTCAAAACTATGCCGGATTACGGGGCTGATTCGGAAACCCCCATCCATACCGGCAATTTTCGATTTTTGATAAGCCGTCTACCTGCGGTTTTAATTTCGCGATTTTTCCCATGGTCATGTAATACAGGTCCAGCCCCGTAATCCGCCATGCTTTTGGAACCAGCCCATTTGGACGGGCCTCTTATGACTCCTTTTGCCTGCGTGCTTGCCAGACCGGCCATGCTAAGGAGTATCCCGAAGTGCCGGCATAAAAGGAACGTCCCTAGCTGCCGGGCTTGGGATACTATGGTGCCACCCTAGCGAAAGGATGTTCCATGGCACATGTCGATGACCAGCGTGTGGCGCGCGTGCTCGATGCGCTCGAGGCTCAGCACCCCGGCGCACAGCTGCTCGTAAACGACCCGTGGTCGATTTATTACCTGACCGGCTTTTATGCCGATATGTTCGAGCGTTTTTGCGGCGTGCTGCTCGCACGCGGTAGCGAGCCCGTGATCTTGGTCAACGCGCTGCATCAGCTGCCCGAGTATGACAACGCCCGCGTGGCCTACCACACCGATACCGACGTCGTGACCGACGCCATCGCTCGCGAGGTCGATCCGACCAAACCGCTCGGCATCGATACCGTCATGCGCTCCGGCTTTTTGATGCCGCTCATGGATCGTCGCGCCGCGAGCGAGTTCTTCCTGGGCGACTTTGCCGTCACCGCCGCACGCACCCACAAGGATGCCGCCGAGCAGGAGCTCATGCGCGCGTCCTCGGCCGCTAACGACGCCGTAATGGCCGACGCCATCAAGCTCGTCCACGAGGGCGTGACGGAGCGCGAAATTGCCGACCAGATGCTCGGCCTGTACCGCAAGCACGACTGCGAGGGCTTTAGCTTTCCGCCCATCGTGAGCTTTGGCGCCAACGCCGGCGACCCGCACCACGAGCCCGACGACACCGTACTCAAGCGCGGCGACGTGGTGCTGTTCGACATTGGCGGACGCCACCGAAACTACTGCTCGGACATGACGCGCACGTTCTTTTGGGGCGAGCCGGACAAGGAGACCGCACGCATCTACGACATCGTGCGCCGCGCCAACGAAGCCGCCGAGGCGCTCATCGCACCGGGCGTGCGCATGTGCGACCTGGACCGCGCCGCGCGCGACGTGATCGAGAATGCAGGCTACGGCAAGTACTTTACGCATCGCTTGGGCCACTCGATTGGCCTGCAGGACCACGAGCCTGGTGACGTCTCGCTCGCCAACGAGCAGGTCGTAGAGCCGGGCATGACGTTCTCCATCGAGCCGGGCATCTACCTCCCCGGCCGCACCGGCGTCCGCATCGAGGACCTTGCCCTGGTCACCGAGTCCGGCGTCGAGATCCTCAACGCCTACCCCCACGACCCAGTCCGCCTAGACTAGGCACGCCACCAAAGCTCCCCTAGAAGTTGCGGTGAAATAGGGACTGTTTAAGGCTTCTAGCCCATAAAACAGTCCCTATTTCACCGCAACTGATGAGGGGATGGGTTAACGGAGCAGCCCCGCTACTTCGCCGGCAAGGGTGATGGTGCCGGCTGCCACGAAGGGCTCGCCCGCGGCATCGAGGGCTGCGAGGGCCTCGGATACGCTGGGGTATACACCGGCCAGCTTGTTTACGTCCACCAGGGCAGCGAGCTCCTCTGCCGGCAGGGCGCGATCGGAATCGGTCTGCGTCACGACCACACGGGGGAACGCCGGAACAAGCACGTCGACGATGCCCGCCACGTCTTTGTCTGCCAGCGCGGCGCACAGCAACGTCGGGCGATTCTCTACGCACGGATCAATCTCGTCCAGTGCGCTCACAAAGTTCTCGCAGCTCTGGGGGTTATGGCAGGCGTCGATCAGCTTGAGTGGATCGGTTCCCAGCACATCAAAGCGACCCGGCGTGGGGCAGCCCATAAGCGAAGCGTCGAGCGCATCGTGGTCGAGCTCGCGGCCCAGATACCCCTCGCACAGCATAATCGCGCACGCGGCATTCTGCGGCTGATACGCCGGTTTAACCATCCTCGACGTATAGATCGCGCGCGGCGTGGTGCAGCTGAACTCAACCGTGTCGCCCACATGCGCCGGCACCTTAGTCGTGACACGGTTCACCATGAGCGGCACCACACCGCATTCGCGGCAACGGGCATCCATCACGCGCTGCACGCTCGCCTCATGCGTACCCTCGCCCAAAACAACCAAACGCCCGGGTTTGATAACCGCAGCCTTCTCCCCCGCAATGGCCTCGAGCGTATCGCCAAGGACCTTCGTATGGTCGAGTCCAATGCCCGTAATGGCGACGGCCACGGGATCGGTCGCACTTGTAGCATCCCAGCGTCCGCCCATGCCAACCTCAAGCACGGCCACGTCCACGCAAGCCTCGGCAAACATAGTCAAACCGGCCACGGACAAAAGATCGAAGGGCGTAATAGAACGAAGCTCCTCGCCCGCCGCCTCACGACGTGCGTTGAGACGACGACCTGCCTCATACGCCGCAGAGACACCATGAGCAAAGACCTCGTCTGAGACGACCTTTCCATCAATCTCCATACGCTCGGGATAACGCACCAGATGAGGAGACGTAAAGAGCGCCGTCTTAAGGCCCTCACCACGAAGAATGGCAGCCGAGAATCGCGTCGTCGAGGTCTTTCCATTGGTACCGGCTATCTGGACGCAATCATAGAACTCGTCAGGACGACCAAGCTCATCGAGCATCTCAACGACGGTCTCGAGCAGCGGCGTGGAATAGCGCGCAATCTTGCCCGTATCGGCCGCAAGTGCAACAGCCTCATCAAAAGAAAGCTCCGGAACCTCAAACGGCACCGAATACAACCCAGAACGCTTCGCCATAACCAAAGTCCCCTCAACATAAAAAGAGGCCCGTAAGCAACAACGAGCCCCTCCCATTCAAAATATCAGCCAAACCCCGCTTGCAGCGAGATCAAGGCCACAACCCAGTGGCCCTACCGGGCAGCGGACGCCCCCCCGTAACCGCTATGGGAGCGGCCCGACGCTTTGCTCGATACAAGTTCCGCACGCAAAGGACAGCACTTGATTTGCTGTCCGTCTTGCGCAGGACTGTCCGCAGTAGCGAGCAATGCGTCGGGACGCGCCCCTCAGTACCGCCTACGAGAAGTCAGCAACCTGAGCAGTCAGTGCCGTCAGGATCTCCTTGAGCTCAGCTGCACGGTCCCTCTTCTTCTGGACCACGGCAGGCGCGGCCTTAGCCACAAAGCCCTCGTTGGCGAGCGTCTTCTCGCAACCGGCGAGCTCCTTCTGAGCCGCGGCAATCTCCTTCTCAAGGCGTGCCTTCTCGGCCGAAAGGTCAACCTTGCCCTCGAGCACCACAAAGACCTCGACGCCGCTGTCGACCACGGCGATGCTCGCAGCCGGCTTCTCAACGTCGGTGCCCATGACCAGCGAGGCAGTGTTTGCCAGCGGCTCGATGGTCGAGCGCAGGCTCTCGAGCTTCTCGATGTCCTCGGCACCGGCGCGCACGACCACGTCGAGCTCGGCCTTGGGGCTCAAGCGATAACGCGAACGGGTGGCGCGGGCGGCAGACACGACGGCACGGCACAGCTCAAACGCGCGCTCGGCGTCCTCGTCGACATACTTGGCGTAGTCGGCGGGCTCGGGCCACTTGGCGATCATGAGCGCCTCGGCGCGATCCACGTTGCCCTCGGCGTCCAGGTCGAGCACGCTCGCCGGCATGTTGTCCCAGATCTCCTCGGTGACAAACGGCATGAGCGGGTGCATCAGGCGAATGGAGGTATCGAGCACAAAGATCAGGTTGCGCTGCGCCTGCAGACGACCCTCGCCCTTCAGGCGGGCCTTGGTGACCTCGACGTACCAGTCGCAGACCTCGTTCCAGAAGAATTGCTGCACGCCGCGAGCCATATCGCCAAAGGTGTACTTCTCGATACCCTCGGTGACCATCTTGACGGCCTTGGCCAGACGGCTGAACATCCAGGCGTCGGCCGGCGTCTCCACGACGGGCTCACCGGGCGTGTAGCCTTCCATGTTCATAAGCAGGAAGCGGCTGGCGTTCCAGATCTTAGTCACAAACGACTTAGCCTGCTCGGTGCGCGGGCTGTCGATGAGCTTCTTGGTCTTCTTGTCAATGTTCGCGTCGAACTTGACGTCCTGGTTGTTGGTGCACAGCGTGAGCAGGTTGAAGCGCATGGCGTCGGCGCCGTACATGCCAATAAGGTCCATGGGGTCAACGCCGTTGCCCTTGGACTTGGACATGCGGCTGCCGTCCTTGGCAAGAATCGTCGGGTAGATGACGACATCCTTAAACGGCACCTCGTCCAGGAAGTACAGCGAGCTCATGACCATGCGGGCGACCCACAGCGCGATGATGTCGCGCGCGGTGACGAGCGCCGTCGTGGGGTGATGGCCCTCGAGCAGCTCCGGCTTTTGCGGCCAGCCCTGCGTGGCAAAGGTCCACAGCTGCGAGCTGAACCAGGTGTCCAGCACGTTCTCGTCCTGATGCACGTGATGGCCGCCGCACTTGGGACACACGTCGGTGTCCTCGGTAAGAGCATCCTCCCAGCCGCAGTCCTCGCAGTAGAACACGGGGATGCGGTGGCCCCACCAAAGCTGACGCGAGATGCACCAATCCTTGAGGTTCTCCATCCAGGTGGTGTAGGTCTGCGTCCAGCGCGCGGGGTGGAAGGTGACCTTGCCGGAGTTGACGGCGTCGAGCGCCGGCCCCTTGAGCTTGTCGACGGCCACGAACCACTGCTCGGACAGCCACGGCTCCAGCGCGGAGTCGCAACGATAGCAGTGCATGACGGAGTGATCGAGCTCGTCGACATGATCGAGCAGGTCGTGCTCCTCAAACCACTTGATGACGGCCTCGCGGCACTCGTCGCGGTTCATGCCGGTGAACTCGCCGTAACCCTCGACGACCACCGCGTGCTCGTCGAAGATGTTGATCTGCGGCAGGTCGTGGGCCTGACCCATGGCGTAATCGTTGGGGTCGTGGGCCGGGGTGACCTTGACAAAGCCCGAGCCAAAGTTGGCGTCGACATGCCAATCCTCAAAGATGGGGATCTCGCGGTTAACGATGGGGAGCTTGACGGTCTTACCCACAAAGGCGGCCTTCTCGGGGTCCTTCGGGGAGACAGCGACGCCTGTGTCGCCGAGCATGGTCTCGGGGCGCGTGGTAGCGACGACGATGTAGTCCTGGCCGTTGACCGGCTCGGTCAGCGGGTAGCGCAGGTGCCACAGGTGGCCCTTCTCGTCCTTGTACTCGGCCTCGTCGTCCGAGATGGCGGTAGTGCAGTTGGGGCACCAGTTGACGATGCGCTTGCCACGATAGATAAGACCGTCGTGGTACCAGTCGCAGAACACCTTGCGCACGGCCTGGGCGTAGTCCTCGTCCATGGTGAAGCGCTCGTTGTCGAAGTCGACGGAGCAGCCCATACGCTTGATCTGCTCGACGATGATGCCACCGTACTCGTGGGTCCAATCCCAGCAGGCGTCGACAAACTTGTCGCGACCGATCTCCAGGCGGCTGATGCCCTCGCTCTTGAGCTTCTTGTCGACCTTGGTCTGTGTGGCGATACCGGCGTGGTCGGTGCCCAGCACCCAGCGCGTAGACTTGCCGCGCATGCGGGCCATACGGATGATGGCATCCTGGATGGAGTCATCGGTGGCGTGGCCCATGTGGAGCTTACCGGTCACATTGGGAGGCGGAATGGTGACGGTGCAGTCGCCCACGCCCGCGCGGCGCTTGTAGTAGCCGCCGTCGAGCCACTTCTGCAGGATCGCCGGCTCGTTGGTCGACGGATC
The DNA here is from genome assembly GCA_959023295.1 of uncultured Collinsella sp. Taxonomy (GTDB): domain Bacteria; phylum Actinomycetota; class Coriobacteriia; order Coriobacteriales; family Coriobacteriaceae; genus Collinsella. Next base: position 94,325 of record CAUFBM010000002.1, read on the forward strand.
ATAGTTCTTGGGCATTTCTTCCATATATCTCTCCCTGTCCCGCCGGGGAGGAATGTAGGCCCGCCAGGGCCTACATTCCTCCCCTTAGGTATCGATTACTTCAGTCTGAATGACTTCGCTGAGGCTTAAACAAACACACAGAATAGCACAGGTAGTTGGGGTTATTGCGTATATATAAAATAGCCTCCGACCGCGGGTGGTCGGAGGCTATTTGCAAACACGTTTTTGGCTGGTTTAGCCGTAGATGCGCTGGGGCTGCTCTTCGCCCTTTACGGAGGCTTCGGTCACGATGACCTTGGTGACGCCCTCCTCGCTGGGGAGGTCGAACATCGTCTGCTGCAGCACGTCCTCGCAGATGGAGCGAAGACCGCGGGCGCCGGTCTTGCGGGCAAGCGCCATGCGGGCGATCTCGTGCAGGGCGGCATCCTCAAACTCAAGCTCAACGTCCTCGAGCTGGAACATCTTGCGGTACTGGCGCACCACGGCGTTCTTGGGCTCGGTCAGGATCGACACCAGATCGTCCTCGTCGAGCGCCTGCGTCTGGGTGACGACGGGCGTACGTCCCACGAACTCGGGAATCATGCCAAAGGCGTTGAGGTCCTGCGGGAGCACCTGACGCAGCAGGTCGTTCTCGTCGACCGAGGTGGGGCCGGCAATCTCGGAGTTAAAGCCCACACCCTTGTTGCCCACGCGGTCGGCGATGATCTTGTCCAGGCCCACAAAGGCACCGCCGCAGATAAACAGGATGTTGGTCGTGTCGATCTGCAGCAGCTCCTGCTGGGGATGCTTACGGCCGCCGGTGGGCGGAACGCTTGCCACCGTGCCCTCAAGAATCTTAAGCAGTGCCTGCTGAACGCCCTCGCCCGAAACATCGCGGGTAATGGAAAGGTTCTCGGCCTTGCGGGCGATCTTGTCAATCTCATCCACGTAGATAATGCCCACCTGAGCGCGCTCAATGTCGCCATCGGCAGCATTGATGAGCTTGAGAAGGATGTTCTCCACGTCCTCGCCCACATAGCCGGCCTCGGTGAGCGCGGTGGCATCGGCGATGGCAAACGGCACCTCGAGGATGCGCGCGAGCGTCTGGGCCAACAAGGTCTTGCCGGTACCGGTGGGACCGAGCAGCAGGATGTTGGACTTGGCAAGCTCTACCTCGTCCATATCGTCGTCGAACTGCGAGCCCATGCCGCCGTCAAAGGCAGACACCGCGGCGCCACCCTCGATCACGCGGCGATAGTGGTTGTACACGGCCACCGACATGGCGCGCTTGGCGTCCTCCTGACCCATAACATAGGCCGAAAGCTCGTCATAGATCTCGTGCGGCGTCGGCACGTGCGTGATGACCTGGCGATCGTCCTCGAGCTCAAAACCCTCGGTCTCGGGGTCCGCGGCGGGCTGGGATGCAGCCTGGCCGTGGTCGTTGAGGAAGCCCGGCAGCTTGCCGTTGCGGGCAGCGTCCATAAAGTCCGAAGCCAGCGACTCCTCAAGGATCTCGGAGCAGGCGGCAACGCACTCGTCGCAGATAAAGATGTTGGTCGGACCCTTTACAAGGCGGCGAACCTGCCCCTGCTCTTTTCCGCAGAAGGAGCAGCGGATGGGGTTGCCATTCTCGTCAAAGTTGTCCTGCATGTTTCCTGCCATCCTAGGCGTCCTTCGCGGCGAGATCGCGCGAGGTGACGATACGGTCGATCAGGCCGTAGTCGAGGGCCTCGGCAGCGGTCAGGTAGTTGTCGCGCTCGGTGTCGGCCTGGACCTTCTCGATGGGCTGGCCCGAGGCATCGGACAGGATCTGGTTGAGCTCGCGGCGGGTCTTCTTGATCTCCTCGGCCACGATCTCGATCTCGGTCTGCTGACCTTGAGCACCGCCGCTGGGCTGGTGAATCATGACCTTGGAGTGCGGCAGGCAGAAGCGCTTGCCCTTGGCGCCGGCCGAAAGCAGCACGGCAGCCATAGACGCGGCCATACCGACGCAGATGGTGGAGACCTGCGGCTTGATGAAGTTCATGGTGTCAAGAATCGCCAGGCCAGAGTAAACCTCGCCACCGGGCGAATTGATGTAGAGCGAGATATCCTTCTCGGCATCCTGGCTCTCAAGATGCAGCAGCTGGGCAACGACCAGGTTGGCGCTGACGGAGTTGATCTCCTCGCCCAAGAAGATGATGCGGTCGTTGAGCAGGCGCGAATAGATATCGTAGCTGCGCTCGCCGCGCGGCGTCTGCTCGATAACGTATGGCACGAGGGCGGAATCGAACTTAGCGATCATACGCATCTCCATTTCTCTTACGGACCAATAGTGGTTCTAGATAAACGTACGGTGCCCGCATGCTATGCATTGGCTGGCACCGTACGAAGCAACCGGATAACCGGTGTATAACTTTACCCCATCACGGGCGCACGCATGCGCTCGCGGACAAGGTGGCGAGAATTACTCGGCGTCCTTGGCGGTCTCGTCGACCTCGGTCACCTTGGCGTTCTCGACCAGGTGATCGACGGCCTTGGAGCGGCGGATGGACTCGCGGACGGCAGGCATGCGGCCATCGGCGATGAACTCGGCCTTGGAAGCCTCGACGTCCTTGACGCCAGCCTTCTCGAACTCGGCGTTGATGTCGTCCTCGGTGACCTCAATCTTGAGCTCGCGGGCGAGGGCGTCGAGCGCCAGGGACTCACGGGCAACGTCGTTGGCCTGCTTGTGCAGGTCGCCGATGAACTGCTCCATGGTCAGGCCGGAAGCGGGCAGCCAGGTGTCCAGCGTCATGCCGCGGGCAGCGAGGTTGGACAGGAAGTTCTGGCCAAGCTCCTCAAAGACGGACTGCTCGTAGTCGGCATCCATCTCGTCGAGCTGCAGGCGCTCGGCGAGAGCGGAGACGCAACGGTTCTCCTTCTCGGCCGGGAGGCGGGAAGCCTTGTCCTGCTCGATCTCGATCTTGATGGCGTCGCGCATGGCGTCGATGCTGTCAAAGCCAAAGTCGGACTTGACGAGCTCGTCGGTGAGCTCGGGGGTGTTGCGGACCTTGATGCCCTTGACGGTGACCTCGACGGTGTGGGTCTCGGCCTCCTCGCCCTCCTCGGCCTCGTCGGTCCAGGTGACGGACTTGACGTCGTCAACGTTGGCGCCGATCAGAGCCTCGTTGAACTCGGTGGGGTTGCTGTCGCTACCGGCGATGAGCATACGGCCCTCGGCGGCGAAGTTATCGGCGTTCTCGACGGCCTTGAGGTCGACGGTGACGTAGTCCTCGGCCTCGACGGCGCGACCCTCGACGTCCTCGAAGGTGGCACGGTAGTTGAGAAGCATCTCGACCTGGTTGTTGATCTCGGACTCGGTGACCTCCGCGGGAGGCATCTCGATCTCGACGGCGTCGAAGGAGGAGAGCTCGGCGGCGGGACGCAGGGAGAACTCGACGGTGTAGGTGTAGTCCTCGTGATCCTTGGCGAGGTCGAGCTCCTTGTAGTCACCGTTCTTGGTGGGGACGATGTCCAGCTCGTTGAGGACGGCGGGCTCGTTGGCGGCGATCAGGTCGTTGGTGGCCTGAGCAAGGGTAGCCTCGGCGCCAAGAGCGGAGTCGATGACCGGACGGGGAGCCTTGCCGGCGCGGAAGCCCGGGAAGCGGTACTTCTTGGCGGTGTCCTTGTAGGCCTTCTTGATCGCGGCGTCGACGTCGGCGGCCGGGATGGTGACCGTAGCGGTGAGCTTGGCGTCCTTGACGTCAGAAGCGGTGATGTTCAACACGTTCCTCCTCATACTGCCCAGCTTATCTGAGGTGCTGGTACCTTTATGCAACAAAGAGTCGCGACGGCCGAAGCCGACGCAGATGCGTTGGTGCGGGCGAAAGGACTCGAACCTTCACGGGAATCCCACCAGAACCTAAATCTGGCGCGTCTACCAATTCCGCCACGCCCGCATGAGCGCACAGACTAGGAATGATAGCAGATACGAACGGCAAGCGCACGCATACGTTTTACAGGCTCACGACCTCACCACGAGTGCGAAAGGCGGGGCGAGTTGCCCCGCCCCGCCAATTACGACTTGTTCGCCGACCCGCTACTCCCCCAGCAGCGCTTTCTCGGGCGTGATGGGCAGTGAGCGAACCTGATGGCCGGTGGCGTGCGCCACGGCCGAGGCCACGGCGGCGAGCGGCGTGTTGATGACGACCTCGCCGATCGACTTGGCGCCAAACGGACCCGTCGGCTCGTAGCTCGGCTCAAAGGCCACGCGAATGCTGCCGATATCCAGGCGCGTGGGCAGCTTGTAGCTCATAAAGTTGCCGGTGCGCAGGCGGCCACGGTCGTCGTGCTCGACGATCTCGTAGAGCGCATGACCGATACCCTGGGCAATGCCGCCCTCGGCCTGGACGCGCGCGAGCGCCTCGTTGATCACGGTGCCGCAGTCGACGGCCGCCGCGTAGTCCACCACGGTCACCTTGCCGGTGGCCTTGTCGACCTCGACCTCGGCAATGCCGGCCATAAACGGCGGGGGCGAAACGGGCAGGCAGGCAGAGGCGTGCGAGGTCAGCGCGTCGCCGCCCGCGATGTTCTTGACGCATAGGTTGGCAAATTCGCGCAGCGTGAGGTAGCGGTTCTGCTCACGAGCGGCACGCTCGTCGGACAGGCGCACGTACTGGCCGTCGAAGACCACGTCGGCGGCGTCAACGTCCCACATCTGAGCGGCCTTGGCGCAAATCTTCTCGCGCAGCTCGGTCGCGGCGTTCTTGGCGGCAAGGCCCGTCACGTAGGTACCGGAGCTCGCGTACGAGCCGGCGTCGAACGGCGACACGTCGGTGTCCACGCCGCGCACCACGATCAGCGAGCTCTCCACGCCCAGCTCCTCGGCGGCAATCTGCGCCAGGATCGTGTCGACGCCCATGCCGTTATCGGTGGCGCCGGTGCCGATGGTAATGAAGCCGTCCTCTTCCAGGCGCATGTCGATGCCGGCGATGTCCACGTTGGAAATGCCCGAGCCCTGCATGGTGAGCGCGCAGCCCAGGGCGCGCACGCGGTCGCCCAGATCGACGGCCAGCGGCTTGTCGCGCCAGCCGATCATGTCCATCGCGCGCAGCAGGCAGCGGTCGAGCGCGCAGGCGTTGAGCCTCTCGTTGTAGTACTGCGGCATGATCTCGCCCTCGCGCACGATGTTCTTAAGGCGCAGGTCGGCGGGGTCCATGTGCAGCATGTCGGCGAGCTCGTTGACGGCGCTCTCCACGGCAAACTGGCCCTGGGTGGCACCGTAGCCACGATACGCACCGCCACGGTTGGTATTGGTGTAGACGGCGTCCCAGCTAAAGCGGCTCGCCTTCACGTGGTTGTAGATAGGCAGGCTCTTGTGGCCCGAGAGGCCGATCGTCGTGGTGGCGTGCTCGCCATACGCACCGGCGTTGGACAGCGTGTGCAGGTCGATGGCCGTGATGGTGCCGTCGTTCATGGCGCCCAGCTTAACGGTCATCTGCATCTGGTGGCGCGAGTTGCCCGCGGTGATGGTCTCCTCGCGGGTGTAGCAGCAGTAGCTCGGACGGCCGGTCTGCTGGGTAACGAATGCCACGAAGATCTCGCAGCAGCCCGTCTGCTTGGAGCCAAAGCCGCCGCCGATGCGCGGCTTGATGACCTGCACCTGCGACTGCGGAATATCGAGCGACTGAGCGACCATGCGGCGCACGTGGAAGGGCACCTGCGTAGAAGTGGTCACCGAGATGCGCCCAAACGCGTCGGTCGTCGCGAAGGCGCGGAAAGTCTCCATGGGCGCGGTCTGCGTGGCCTGGCTGGTGTAAGTGCGCTCAAAGACGATGTCGCTCTGGGCGAAGGCCTCGTCAAGGTCGCCAAAGTCGCTCGTGCCGCTGCACACCAGGTTGCGCGGAACGTCGCCGCCCTGCGGGAACATAAAGGTCACGTCGCCCTCGGGGTGGACCACGATATCGTTATCGAGTGCCTGGGTAAAGTCGAGCAGGGGCTCGAGCACCTCATAGTCGACCTTGATGAGCTTGAGCGCCTTGTCGGCGGCCTCCTCGGTCTCGGCGGCGACGATCGCCACCTCTTCGTTTTGGTAACGGACGAGGTTCTCGAGGATCAAGCGGTCGTAGGGACTCGGCTGCGGATAGCTCTGACCGGCGATGGTAAAGCGGCGCTTGGGCACGTCCTCATAGGTGTAGACTCCCACGACGCCCGGCACCTTCAGGGCGCGAGACGTGTCGATGGAGCAGATCTTGGCGCGGGCATACGGGCTGCGCTTGAGCTTAACGATGAGCGCGCCGGCGGGCACCATATCGCCCGTGTAGACGGGACGGCCCTCGAGCAGGGCCTTCGAGTCCTTCTTAGGCTGCTTATGGGTGATCTGCTTGTACGAGACACCGTCGCAGCTAGTGTCGTTGACCGGCAGCTCGGGCATCTCAAAGCCCACCTGCACGCCGGACTCGTTAAGGAAGCGGACGATGGCGCGCAGCTGGCTCTCGTAGCCGCTGCAGCGGCAGAGGTTGCCGGCCAGCTGGCGCGAGAGCTCCTCGCGCGTGGCGACGAGGCTCGGGTCCTCCTTGGCGGCGCGGGCGAGCGCCAGCACGTTCATGATGAGGCCGGGGGCGCAAAAACCGCACTGCTCGGCGCCTTCGGCAGCCATCGCACGGGCAAGCGCCTCGGACTCGGCCTTGAGGCCCTCGAGCGTGGTGACAGAGCGGCCCTCGACACGCGCGGCGGGAACCGAGCAGCTCAACATCGGATCGCCATCGAGCCACACCGTGCACAGGCCGCAGTTGGTGGTCTCGCAGGCGCAGCGCACCGACGCGCAACCCTGCTCGCGCAAAAGCGAAAAGAGCATGGTGTCGGGGGCAATCTGAACCTTGACCTTACGGCCGTTGAGCGTAAAGGAAAGATCGATGAGTTTGGCAGCCATTAGCGCACCTCGCTAGAATCGACGCCGGGCACGCGGCGGCAGGAATACTCGTCCGTGGCAAACTTAGGCACTTGCACGGTCTCGAGCTCGCGGGCAAGCGCGGCCGAAAGCTCGATGCCGGCGGCGCGGCGCACGGCCTGAATCGCCAGCGGGGCCGAGATGCGGCGTCGGTACTCGGCCGAGCCCCACATGTTGGTGCCATAGCTCAGCGCGCGCACGGACGCGGCCAGGGCGCGCAGCTCGTCCTCGGAAGGCTGTTCGCTCTCGAGGCCGCATGCCTCGCCCTGCAGCAGGGTCGCACGCAGCGGGCGGGCACCCACGGTGACATGCCAGCTGTTATCCCACCAGGCGGCGGTAACGTTTAGAGAGGGGAAGTCGGTCGCGGCCTTGCGCACGGCCTCGTAGCTCGCGCGGTAATCGTGCTTTACGACCACGACGTGCTCGATCACGTCGCGCACATAGCCCATGTTCACAAACTCGGCGAGCGGCACGCGGCCGGCACCCGTCAGCTCAACGTACGAGTCGAGCGCCAAAAAGGCGGAGAGCACGTCCGAAAAACCAAAGCGGCCGTAGATGCTGCCACCCACCGTGGCGGTATTGCGAAGCTGCACGCCCACGATGTCGTGAACGGCAAACTCAAATACGTTGTTGACGAGCGCGTTGAGCTCGGCATGGCGCTCGAGCTGGCGCAGGGTGCACATGGCACCGATGCGAAACTCGGTCTCGGTCTCCTCGATCTGATCGAGTCCGCAGGCCGAAAGGTCAATCGCCGTCGCCACGCGACGTGAACCAAGGCGCATCCAGATGCCGCCGCCCACAATCTTGTTGTTGCGGTTTTTCTGCAAGAGCTCATAGGCTTCGGCCGCGTTTCCAACACGGACGTAGGTACCGAACTTGAGCACGTTCTCCCCCATCTCTTTACTTGTCCAGTATCTCTAAGTGTACCAAACGAGGGCGCACGACCCTCACCACCATAGAAAAAGGCTCCCGGCAGGAATTGTCGGGAGCCTTAGCGCATCAGCGAGTGCTGTACGGAGCTATGTCAGGCTGAATTTAGCAGACGCCCTGAGCGAGCATGGCGTCGGCGACCTTCAGGAAGCCGGCGATGTTGGCGCCCATGACAAAGTTGCCCTCCTGGCCATACTCCTTGGCGGTGTCGTCCACGTTGTGGAACATGCCGCGCATGAGCTGCTCGAGCTTGCCGTCGACCTCCTCGAAGGTCCAGGACAGGTGCTCGGCGTTCTGGCTCATCTCGAGGCCGGACACGAGCACGCCGCCGGCGTTGGCAGCCTTACCGGGCATAAAGGCGACGCCGTTCTCCTGGAAGTAGGTCGTGGCCTCGATGGTCGTGGGCATGTTCGCGCCCTCGCCGACCACTTTGCAGCCGTTGGCGACGAGCGCCTGGGCGTCCTCGAGCAGCAGCGTGTTCTCGCGAGCGCAGGGCAGCGCGATATCGCAGGGCAGCTGCCACACGCCGCGGCCGTCGCCCTCGTGCCACACGGCGTTGGGCTTCTCATCAACGTACATGGCGAGCGTGACGCCCTTGTCGTGGCCAGAGCGCTTCTTGTTGTAGACGTGCTCGAGCACGGAGTAGTCGATGCCGTCGGGATCCTCGACCCAGCCGTGGGTATCGGAGCAGGCAAGCACCTTGCCGCCGAGCTGGGAAACCTTCTGGACGGCGTAGATGGCGACGTTGCCCGAACCGTGAACGACGACGTTCTTGCCCTCGAAGGAGTCGCCGCGGCTCTTGAGGTACTCGTCCACAAAGTAGACCAGGCCGTAGCCGGTGGCCTCAGTACGGGCGAGCGAGCCGCCAAAGGAGAGGCCCTTGCCGGTAAGGACGCCGGTCCACTCGTTGGTCAGGCGCTTGTACTGACCGAACAGGTAGGCAACCTCGCGGCCGCCAACGCCCAGGTCGCCGGCGGGAACGTCGGTGTTGGGGCCAATGTGGCGATAGAGCTCAGTCATGAAGGACTGGCAGAAGTGCATGATCTCGTTGTTGGACTTGCCCTTGGGGTCAAAGTCGGAGCCGCCCTTGCCGCCGCCCATGGGAAGGGTGGTCAGGCTGTTCTTGAGGATCTGCTCCAGGCCCAGGAACTTGAGCATGCCCAGGGTGACCGTCGGGTTAAAGCGCAGGCCGCCCTTGTAGGGTCCAATGGCAGAGTTGAACTCGACGCGGTACCCGCGGTTGACCTGGACCTTGCCCTGGTCGTCGACCCAGGGAACACGGAACATGACGATGCGCTCGGGCTCGACGAGGCGCTCAAGCAGAGCGGCCTCCTCATACTCGGGGTGGGCGTCGAGCGCCGGCTGGATGGTGCCGAGGATCTCGGTCGCGGCCTGGATGAACTCAGGCTGCTCGGGATAGCGGGCCTTGAGCTCGTCGAGAACTTTCTGCGTGTAGCTCATGCTTCCTCCAATTGATGGAAAAGAAAGGTGTCGTTCGCGGCGCCCCATGCGCCGCGAGCTTTATCGAGTATGGATAATATCGCACTGTTGCGGCAAAGTTACGAATAAGACCGCGGGCGGATGTTTCATTTTGATTACGATGCAGGTAGAAGCGTTTTTGAACAGCTGACGTACAAATTGCGTGTTTCGAAGCTGTTTCCCGCACGTTTCGAAACCACCACAAAGGGGACAGGCACCTTTGTGGTGGTTTTGGCGAGATGCGTTGGCGGGAACGGATGTGAATCGAACACATCCAAGACGTTTTGCACGCCTCACAACGGTTTTGAAGACCGCGGGGCCCACCGGAGCCCATCCGCTCCCAAACGTGGCGGTATTTTACCAAACGCGCAGTGTCGCGCCACGAAAACGGCCCATCTACTACGTTTAACCAGCAAGGGTAAACCATACCCACTTATTCGTAACATCGGCAAGTCATCTACCTGCGGTTTTGTTTTTGCGGTTTTTGAAATGGTCGAGGGTAGTCACTTAAACGTAGTAGATAGGCCGGTTTTGTGGCGAGCGGCGATTCGGAGCCCTAGCGCAGGGATCTGAGACCGCCGGCCTCCTTGTTGAGCGTCGTAAAACGCACCGCATCCAGGTGCTCCAAGATGCTAATGGCTCGTTTGCGCGACACGCCTAAGGCCTCGCGCAGCACACTCGTCGTGGCAACGCCGCCAGCAGCCTCGATAGCCGCGGCGACGACCTCACGTGCATGGGCCTCGGCGGCGGCAGACAAGGCAACGTCGCGTTCGATCTTAACGATCGCGCGGTTGAGCGAAAGCTCGCGCAGGGCACGCGTCATGGTGTCGCGATCGAGCCGCAGACGCTCACCCACCTCGGGCAGCGTCACCGCACCGAGACCCGCCTCGTCGAGGGCGGCCACGATGCGCTGGCTCGCCTCGCGCACCACACGTATCGCCGCAGCGGCAGAGTGCGGGTCGAACACCTCGGCACCGTCGACGGTGCACACGCCGCGCGCACAGCCCTCGAGAACGAGCGCGGACGCGATGTCTTCGCCCGCTGTCGGCCAGGCGGCATGCGCGACCTCGCCCGGCGTGAAACCCGTCTGCTTGGGCGCGGCCCCGTGCATGGCGGCCAACGTGACGGAGAGCGTGGCGAGGGCGGCATCGAGCACAGCGGGGGCGGCATAGAGCTCCTCGGTCGAGCGCTCGGCATGAAGCGCCACGGCGTCACCCGAGGAAACCGCCCCGTGCAGGAGCGCAGCCGCCTCGGCACTCGAAAGATCGAGAGCACGGGCTGCGGCCGCGGCAGGCACAGGCAGGCGCTGCAGCCCCAACCATGCGGCAACGGCGGCGGCGCGGTCGTCGGCATCCAGGGCCCCGAGCAGCGCGCACTCGCCCGCGGAGAGGACGCGCGAGCGGCGGCACCGCGAAAGAAGAACACGACCGCCGCCGATAAGCACCACCGGCGAGAACGCGAGCACAATGAGGCCGTCGCCCGAGCGCACGGGAAGACGCTCCTCCAGGCGGACCTGTACGATGCGGGTCTCGCCGGCCTCAATGGGTCCCTCGCCCTCCATGAGCATGATGCGCCCGATGACCTCGGCCGTGCCCGCCATCACGTGGACGCGCGCGCCGGACTCGAAGGGCACGGGCTTGGCGCCCTCGCGCCCCAGATAGGTGAAGCGCGCGATAAGCCTAAGCGTCGAGCCCTCGGCGCTCGGTCCGCAGACGACCTCGCCGCGGGGCAGGACATCGACCCCGTCGCCCACGATGTTGAGGGCGACGCGCTGGCCGGGAAGCGCGCGCGGCGTGTCGCCGTGCACCTGAATCGCGCGCACGCGACAGCGCACGCCCGCCGGGCTCGAGACAAGCTCGTCGCCCACCATGATGGGGGCGTCGTGAAGCGTTCCCGTGACGACGGTGCCCGAGCCCTTGATGGAAAAGCAGCGGTCGATGGGCAGACGCGGGGCCAAGCCGGGGCGCTCGGAGCGCTCGGCGGATTCAGCCAGAAACGCGTCGATCGCGGCATCGATCGCCCCGCGCACGTCCTCGACGCCCTCGCCCGTGCGCGACGACACGGGGACCACGGGGGCATCGGAGAACACGGTGCCCGAAAGGAAATCCATCACATCGAGCTCGGCGAGCTCCGCCGTCTCGTCGTCGGCCAGGTCGCGCATGGTGAGCGCGACGACCATGCGCGTCACGCCCAACAACTCGAGAACGTGCACGTGCTCGCGCGTCTGCAGCATCACGCCCTCAACGGCAGAAACCACCAGCACTGCCACGTCGATGCCCGTGGCGCCCTGCACCATCGCGCGCAGGTAGTGCGCATGACCGGGCACATCGACCAGGCCGACAATCTTGCCGCTCGGCAGCGCCAACTCTCCAAAACCGAGCTCCGTGGTCATACCGCGGCGCTTCTCGACCTCCAGACGGTCGGGATTTTTTCCGGTCAGCGCCTCGATGAGGGCCGACTTTCCATGGTCAACGTGTCCCGCCGTTCCAACGACAACGGGACATTCGACAAGCTCACGCGCCGTCATCGACGCAAACCCGCCCGCACGGCATCCGTCAACGCAGACGCACACAGGTCAAGGTCGGTATCGTGCAAAAGCGTGCGAACGTCAAACAGCACCTGGTCGTGGCGCACGCGTGTCACAACCAGCGTATCGGGCTCCTGTACCATAGCGCGCTTTAGGCCATCGGCGGATAGACGCCCATCGACGGGACAGACGGCAACGCAAAATGTAGGGAGCTCGACAGTCGGCAGCGATCCGCCGCCGGGAGTAGAGGCGCCCTCGACAACCTGCAGCTCCACGGCCTCCTCGCACTGAGCCTCGCGAAGCTTGCGCAGCATGCGGTCGTGCAGGCGCTTGGCCTGGCGCTCGAGCGGAGCCGGCGCGCCGGAAAGCATGTTGAGTACCGGGATCTCCCGATGCGCCGCATCGGGACCGATCACATACAGTCGCAAAGTGGCCTCGAGCGCCGCGAGCGTGAGCTTACCGGGGCGAAGCGCGCGCATAAGCGGATGAGAGGCGCAGGCGGCAATTGCCTGGGCGTTGCCAAGGATGATGCCCGCCTGCGAAGCACCGAGCAGTTTATCGCCCGAGCACGAGACGACGTCAACGCCGGCGCCAAGAGACACGGACGCGGGCCTCTCCCCCGCATCGGCGAGTACCCCATCTGCAAGCAAAGCGCCTGAGCCTTGGTCCTCGTACAGCAACAGCCCGTGCTCATGCGCCAGCGCAGAAAGCTCCGCCACGGAAACCTCCTCGTGGAAGCCCTCGATACGGTAGTTGGAAGGATGGACTTTGAGGATCATCGCCGTGTTGGGCGTGATGGCGTTTCGATAATCATCCAGATGTGTGCGGTTGGTAGAGCCAACCTCGACAAGCTTGGCACCCGAAGCCGCCATGATGTCGGGGATGCGGAAGCTGCCGCCCACCTCGACAAGCTCGCCGCGGCTCACGATGACCTCTTTGCCGAAGGCATGCGCGGCAAGCACCAACAGCACCGCGGCGGCATTGTTGTTGACAACTAAGGCGTCCTGCGCCCCCGTGAGCGTGCGCAGCAGACGCGCGGCATGCTCTTTGCGGCCCCCGCGAGCGCAGGTTGAGACGTCATACTCAAGCGTGCTGTAGCCTCGGGCGACATCGGTCACCGCCTGCACCGCCGCGGGAGCGAGCGGAGCGCGGCCCAGATTGGTGTGAATCACAACGCCCGTCGCGTTGACGGCAGGGCGCAGGGTCGGCAGCGACAGGCGATGGGTCCGCTGCTCAATTGCCAAGGCGAGCTCGCGCTTGTTCCTTGCAGGGGCGCCGGAGCGAATCGCCGCGCGCTCGGCATCGAGCTCGGCGTCAATCGCCTCGCGTACCATCGTGTCGCCTGCATCGCCAGCAGCCTTCATGACCGGCCACTCGGCAAGCAGCTCGTGAACGGCGGGAATGGAACGCAGGCGGCCGCGCACCTCGGCAGACATGGATTCGCAGTCGCTCATGAAAAGCCTTTCGACATGTTCAATAAAAAGCTGGTCCCCCGCGATCGTCATCGGGCAAATAAATACCGGCGCGCACGCAAAAGGGACAGGTCCATTATGGCAGCTCGTGACAAGACGTCGAAGCGCCTCGTCTAAAACCTGCCAAAATAAACCTGTCCCTTTTTGGTCGGTTATGGCTTGGTGGCTTTAGGCCTCCTTATTGGCGTAGATAAACCAGTAGCCCAGCGCCACGATCAGGGCGCCACCCACGATATTGCCCAGCGTGGCGACCGTAAGGTTGAGCGCCAACCCGGCAGCGTTGAGGGCATCGGCGCCAGCGACATCGGCTCCATAGCCGCAGGAGTGCATCAAAATACCCATGGGCAAAAAGTACATGTTGGCAACGCAGTGCTCAAAACCGCAGGCTACAAAGGCAGCGATGGGCAGCAAAATGCCCACGACCTTGTCGACCACGGTCTTGCCGGCAGTGCCGATCCATACGGCCAGACACACAAAGATGTTGCACAGAATGCCGCGGAAGAAGATGGTAACGGCGCCGATCGTAACCTTACCGGCGGCGACACTCACCATGGTGTTGGCGACGGCCTCGCCGTTGAGTTTGTAAATGGCTGCCATGTAAATCAAAAAGACAACGAACAGGGCGCCGGCAAAGTTGCCGATCCACACAATAGCCCAAGCCTTGAGCATCTGGACGAGCGTGATCTTTTTGCTCTTAAGCGCGCAGACCATAAGCGAGTTGCCGGTAAACAGTTCCGCGCCGCAAATGAGCACGAGCACCAGTCCCAGGCAAAAAGCAAGACCGCCCACGAAGCGCTGGGCGCCCCAGCCAAGCGTGGGATCGCTCAGAAAGACCGTGAAGAACAGGCCGCCGAAGGCGATGAACGCGCCGGCGAACATGGCGAGCAAAAAGGCCTTCGAGACCGGCAGGTTGGCCTTGGTAACGCCTGCGGCCTCGGTCTTCGCCTCGATCGCGGCGGGCGCCAGGCAATCGGAGGTGGGGTATTCTGCCTTGCTCTGTGCCATGGAAATCACTTCTTTCTTACGATTCGGGACAAACGCTCCTGGTTCATTTGCCCCGCGAGGTCGGACGGTATAAAAATAAACGCGAGCCAAATTAGCATATTGGCCTGCGATTATATAGCTTGGAGCGGGCGACGGGAAGTCCAAGGATTTGCTTCGCTGCGGGCCTTCGGCCCTTGCGTGCTGCGCTGGAAAATGCTCACGCATTTTCTCAGCTTCGCACCCTGCCGGGTTCGATTCCCGTCGCCCGGCACGCTTATGAAAACGGCTCTGGCACCAAATGGAGCCAAAGCCGTTAAAAATATCCTATGGAGCGGGCGACGGGAATCGAACCCGCGTCATCAGCTTGGAAGGCTGGGGTTCTACCATTGAACTACGCCCGCAAGATATGGTCGGGACGACAGGATTTGAACCTGCGACATCCTGCTCCCAAAGCAGGCGCGCTACCAAACTGCGCCACGTCCCGAAGGTGTTGAGCAGCTAAGGTCTAAACCTTGCGTGTCCCAAAGCGAAGGAAATTATAGGGGAGACTCCCCGCCTGTGCAAGCATTGATGCCTTAGCTCCTCGAATGTGCGACAAAACGACTATGGAGCAGACCGATCACAAAGGCAACCACGGCAACCGGCGCCCACGCGGCTCCAATGTCCGCAAGCGGCAGTGCATCGAACGGCAGCCACGCGCCCGCAAAGAACGCATCGCGGACCGAGGTGATCACACTCTGCACAGCAACCACGCCGCCGACCCACACCCACACCTGTGGATGAGCGTCGCAAAAGCCGTGCACCAGGCCCATAAGCACCAGCACAATGGCGACGGGATACAAAGCGTTGAGCATGGGTACCGAGAACATAAGGATCACATCGAGGCCCACGTTGGAGAGCACGCACGAAAACGCCGCGAATACAAAGGCGAGGATCGCGAAGGGGCGGCGCATGGCCTCCTCGGAAGCCTCCGCTCCCCCTTCAACCACATACGTCTCGCAGAAGTAGCGCGAGCAGCAGCTGATGAGGCCGATGCACACGTTCATGCAGGCGAGGAAGAAGATGGCGAAGACCACGATCGTGCCGGCAAGGCCAAAGTGCATGGAGGCAGAGCGGGCAAGGATTGCAGCGCCGTTGGTGGCGTCGGGCATCACGGTGCCGAGCTGCATACCGGCAAGTGCCAAGCCGCAATAGATAATGGCCATGAGCACGCCGGCGATCACACCGGAGCGCGAAATCTCGAAGGCCACGCGCTTGTCATCGGTAACGCCCAGCTCGTGGATGGTCTCGGCGATGATAATGCCAAAGGCGAGCGACGCGAGCAGGTCCATGGTCTGGTAGCCGGTCAAAAAGCCCTGCACGGCAGCACCGGCATCATAGGGAGCTTGCGGGACAGCAGCCGGTCCTAGCGGCGAGATCACGGCGGCGCCGACAACGAGCACGATAAGCGCAATGAGCGCAGGGCCCGTAATGCGGCCGAGCACGCGCGTGATGACACCCGGGCGCAGCGTGAGCACAAACGCGACGACGAAGAACCCGATGGCAAACACCAGACGTGCCGTGCCGAGCGAAACGCCCTCGGGTAGCAGCGGCACCAGCATTTCGAACGCCGTAGAGCTTGTGCGCGGAATGGCCAGGCACGGACCGATGGCCAGATAGACCGCCGCAACGAAGAATTCGCCAAACTTAGGATGCACGCGGCCGGCAAGCTCGCGCGCCGTTCCGGCAAGTGCCACGGCGATAAAACCCATGACGGGCAGGCCGATGGCGGCAATCAGAAAGCCGAGCATGGCGACCGGCGTGGCAGAACCAGCCTGCAGCGCCAGCAGCGGCGGAATAATGAGGTTGCCGGCGCCAAAGAGCATCGAGAACAGCGCAATGCCGACGGTAACAACATGGTCGGAGCGCAAACCGCGCGGAGCGGATGAGGCCATATGCACACCTTTCGGGTCGAAACAAAAACGGGACGGGCAAAAACACCCATCCCGCAAGTATAAACGGTCTAGCAGCTTTAGCAGGCTAAATCGCACAGAGCATCGATAGCCGTGTCGACTTCTTCGGTCGTGTTGAAATACCCAAACGAGAAACGGACGACGCCCTGGCGCTCGGTCCCCAGCGCACGGTGCATGAGCGGGGCGCAATGGGCGCCGGGGCGCGTCGCAATCCCCCACCCTTGCATGAGCGCGTCCGAGATCTCGGCAGAGTCGATATCGCCCACGTTGAGCGACACGATCGCCGAGCGCGCGGGTTGGTCAAACGCACCGTAGAGCTTAATCCCCGGAATCTCGCGCACACCGGTAAGGAAGCGATCAGCGAGCGCACGCTCGTGGGAAGCAATCGCCTCGACCCCACCCTGGGCCTCGATAAAGTCGAGACCAGCGGAAAGGCCCGCGATGCCATGGCCGTTGAGCGTACCGGCCTCAAGGCGCGTGGGCCACTCAAGCGGCTGCAGCGGGTCGAAGCTGTGCACGCCCGTGCCGCCCATGGCCCACGGAGACACGTCAATGCCCTCTGCCACGGCCAGACCGCCGGTGCCTTGGGGTCCCATGAGCCCCTTGTGGCCGGTAAAGCACACGACGTCGAGCCCCATGGCCTGCATATCGATATGCGCCGTGCCGGCAGACTGCGAGGCATCGACGATCACGAGTGCACCGGCCGCATGAGCCACAGCCGCCACACGTGCAACATCAACGGAGTTGCCGGTCACATTGGAGGCGTGCGTCACCACCACGGCACGCGTGCCAGGCGTCACCAGCCGCTCGAGCTCGTCGTAGTCGAGCGCGCCGTTCGCGTCGCAGCCCGCATGCTCAACGGTCACGCCCCGCTCTACCGCCAGGCGGTTGAGCGGACGCAGCACGGAGTTGTGCTCGAGCACCGTTATGACCACGCGGTCGCCGGGACGCACCACGCCGTTAATCGCCGTGTTGAGCGCCGCCGTAGAATTGGGCGTAAAACAAACATGGTCCGCCCTCGGGCAGCCCAGCAAGCGCGCAAGCTTGGCACGGCAAGCATGAATCGTACGAGCGGCATCGAGGGCACCCGACGTGGCCCCGCGCCCGGCATTGCCGAGCGAACACATCGCCTGCGTCACGGCATCGATCACCGTCTGCGGCTTATGCATGGTCGTCGCCGCGTTATCCAGGTAGATCATCGCACGACCTCCCACATGTCGATTACCGTAAAGCCCTCGGTGGGGACGCCCGCCGCGGCAAGCTCGCCGCGCAGCAGGTCCTCATCCGAAGGCAGCGCCTTCCACGCCAAGCCGCAGCCGGCAGCGACCTCCCCGGGCACGGGAATCGTACGCCCGGGAAGGCCGCGCTCGACGCATAGGGTCTCGCACCCCATGGCGGCCGCCGTGGTAGGAAACGTGATGACAAGCGCCGGGCGCTTTTCTCTCATGGCAATCCCGCCCAAACGCTACGGGCGCACGACGCGCACGGCCTGCTCCATCTTCTCCACGATCACGTACATGTTGGTGACCTCGCCCACCGCAAGCTGGTCTTTAATGCCATAGTGATCGAGGCAGGTACCGCAGGTGAGAATCTCGACGCCCTGCTCGGCCAGTCCCTTCAGGTCGTCGAGCACCGGCGAGCCCTCGACGGTGAGCTTGGCGCCGCCGTTGTAGAACAACATGGTCGCGGGCAGCTCCTCCTGCTGCGTCACGGCAAAGATGAAGGCCTTCATGAGCTTGTGGCCCAGCTCGTCGTCGCCGCGGCCCATACAGTCGGTGTAGACGGAAATGACGAGCTTGCCCTTGCCGGCGCTGGCATCACAAAAGGCAGCGTCATCCTGCTCGGGATCAGCCACGGCAACGGCGCCAGAGGTCGCCACGGTCACGTGCCACTCGGCGTCAGAAACCTTCTCGACCGAGGCCGTGCAGCCCTTCTCCTGCGCCATCTTGGAGATGTTCTTGACGGCGGTCTCGTTGTCGACCGAGGTCACGACGGCGCCCTCTCCATCGAGCTGCTTCAGGGCTTTGAGCGTCTTAACGACGGGCAGCGGGCAGGCATCGCCCATGGCATTGACTTCAATCTTGGTAGACATAGCTTTTCCTTTCGAAAGAACCGTTCTAGAGAACGGTAAACAGTTACATAAACGTGCGGGCTAGCGAACAACGTGGACGGCAGGACCGCCTGGCACCGGCTCGCACACGCGACCGACGACGGCGGCAATACGTCCTTCGGCATGCAGACGGCGCGCAAGCTCATCCACATCGGCAGCAGGCGCCGCGATGAGCAAGCCGCCCGAGGTCTGCGGATCGTACAGCGCATCCAACATACCCGGCTCCAGGTCCTCGTCGGCAGCCACACGCGGGCCAAAGAAGTCCTGGTTGCGGTAGGAGCCCGCGGGGATAATGCCCAGACGCGCCATGTCGAGCACCTGGTCAAAGAGCGGTACCGCTCCCGACGCAAGCTCAACCTGCACGCCCGAGCCCTCGGCCATCTCGCACGCGTGCCCGATCAGGCCAAAGCCCGTGACATCGGTGCAGCCGTGAAGCTCAAGTCCCTCGGCCAGACGAATCGGCGCCTCGTTAAGGGTGCACATCGAGTCAAACATGGCTGCGGCCTCGTCCTGCTCGATGAGCTCGCCCTTGATGGCTGTGGTGATGATGCCCGAGCCAACCGCCTTGGTCAGCAGCAGGACATCGCCCACGCATGCACCGCTGTTGGCGAGCATGCGGCCGAGCGCGACAAAGCCGCTCACGGACAGGCCGTACTTGGGCTCGTCGTCGTTGATGGTATGGCCGCCCGCGATGGAGCAACCCGCCTCGACGCACTTGTCGGCGCCGCCCGCCAGAATCTGGCCGGCGACCTCGATGCCCAGGCAGCTCGGAATGCACAGCAAGTTCATGGCATGGCTCGGCCGCCCGCCCATGGCGTAGATGTCCGACAGCGAGTTGGCCGCAGCGATCTGGCCAAACAGATACGGGTCGTCGACCATCGGCGGGAAGAAGTCGATGGACTGAACGAGGCCTAAGTTATCGCCAACACGGAAGACACTCGCATCGTCGGAGGTATCGAACCCCACGAGCAGATTGTCGTTGGGCACATTTGGCAAGTCGCCCAGGACCTGGGCGAGGGCTCCAGGAGCCAACTTAGCGGCTCAACCGCTCGCGGCAGTCATAGACGTGAGCTTAATCTGATCGTCAGCCATCGATACCTCCTCTCATCGGTCAATCATTTTCTCCCAGTATACGCATGAATGCGAGCCTGCGGCGGATGCATTAATTGAGCGCCTGCGCGCGAATCGCCGCACCGATCGCTCCGGCAAAGCGAGCCTGGGGCGAGGTGGTCACCGGCGACCTCAGTAGCTCGCCCAACCGCTCCACCACGAAGGCGTTCTCGCACAGGCCACCGGTCAGGTAGTACGGGGCGCCCGCGGCCTGCCCGGCCATGGTCGCCACGCGCGAGACCACGCTCTCGATCACGCCACGCGCAATGTTCTCGCGCGGCTCACCGCGACCGATCAGACTGATGACCTCGCTTTCGGCAAACACGGTGCACATGCTGCTGATCTTGGTGGGTTCGCCGGAACGCGCCAGGTCGGCCATCTGTTGCTGGGAAATACCTAGGCGGTCGGCCATGATCTCCAAAAAGCGCCCCGTGCCGGCGGCGCACTTGTCGTTCATGGCGAACTTGGCCACGCGGCCACTTTTAAGCTGAATGACCTTGGTGTCCTGGCCGCCTACGTCAATCACCGTGCCGTGATCGCCAAACAGGCGCACGGCACCGGTGCCGTGACAGGTGATCTCGGTCACGACCTTGTGCGCATAGAGCACGGCAACACGGCCGTAGCCAGTCGCGACCACGCGCACGTCGTCGGCAGCCACGTCATAACCCGCCGCTGCCAGTGCCTCGCGCAGCCGCTCGGAAGCATCGACCGAGGAGAACCCGGTTGGCTGCACGCACGTCCACGCCACCGAACCCCCTCCATCGACCACAGCAGCCTTAGCCGCCGTAGACCCGATATCGATCCCGATCCCTATCATGGCTCTCTCCCAATCTAAACATCAAAGGTAGCGGCGCGTTCAGGCGCCTTAGCTCTAGGTTTCTCAGGTGCCGGAGATTGCCCCGAAAGAGGAGCGCAGCGTACATTGGGTACGCAAGCGACGGTTTGAGGAGCAAGATCCGGTGCCTGAGGAAGCTAGAGGGTTTCGATGAAGGCGGCGATGCGGGTCTCGATTTGGCCCATGTCACCGTTGCTGTAGTCGGTCTCGATCTTCATATACGGAATGCCCGCACCCTCGACAGCTTCCTGCATGCGCGCACTCTCCACGTTAAAGGTGTGGCAGGCCTGTAGCACGCTCTCTACCACGCCATCGACATGATACTTCTCGCACATGGCAAGCGTGTTCCCCATGCGGCTGTCGTTGGGCGTCATGACCGAGCAGTTGATATCCAGGTAGCGGTCGGCGATGGCGCGCAGGATATCGGGAGCATCGGGGTCGATCATCATGGCCGCCGTGCGCTCACCCGAGCAGTCGTCCATGCACACGACCACGCCGCCATTGGACTCGATAGTACGGCCTATCTTGTTGATCACGCCGCCCACCGGGCAGCCGGTGATCAGAATGCGCTTGGCATCCGCCGCAACCGGGCGCTCGCCCGCGTCGTAGGCCTCGCGCAGCTTGGCAACCTTTTGCTCCAGCTGATCCGTATAGGCCTCGATATCAAAGCTGAACGTACCGGCAAACATGGTGCTCATCAGGTCGACGCCGCTCATGGCCGCCGGCTGGTTAGCCTGCAGCGCAAACATCTCGAGCTGGGCCGCACGCAAACGGTTGCGACGACGGACGGCGGCGCGCAGGTCATCGTCGGTAATCGTGATGCCGTAGAAGTTCTCGAGCTCCTCCTTGAGTAGGCGGCACTCCTCGTACCAGCTTTCACGCTCGTAGGTGCGATCGCGACCCTGCGGCAGGTGCAGAATGTGCGTGCGCTTGAGCTCCCCCAGCAGCTCGTACATCTTCTTCTTGCCGTCGCAGGTGGTCTCGCCGATGATCATGTCGCTAAAGTACGTAAACGGGCACTTTTGCGAGTAGGCAAAGCCGTAGGTCGACTTGATGAGCGGGCAGAGGTTCGCGGGCAGTACCTTCTCGGCCTCGGGGATCACCTCATCGGACGTACCGCACAGAGCGACACTTGCGGCCCCCGCGGCATCGATAATCTCGAGCGGCGTATAGCTGCACAAAAAGCCGACCAGGCGATTGCCGGCCTGTTTATAATCCTTGACGCGAATAAACGCGGCCTTGCGCTGCTCGTTGAACTCCTCAAACGTGCTGGGCAACGGCTGCTCAATATTTTCCGACATATAACTCCTAAACCTTTTAACCAACCAAGGAAACGGCTTTCCCAGGCGCCCGAGGTTGCCGTGAAAGAGCAGCTCCGCGCACTTTGGTACGCAAGCGACGGTTTGAACGGCAAGATCGGGTACCTGGGGAAGCCGCCGGAACGTATAGCCCTAAATGGTTTCCAAGAAAGCTTCGATGCGCGTCTGCAATTGGCCTGCGTCCTCGCCGGCGTAGTCGGTCGTGATGTGCATGAACGGAATGCCCGCCTCCTCGGCGGCCTTCTCCACGGCGAAGGACTCCATCTCATAGAGCGTGCAGAACTGCAGGGCCACGTCGACGATGCCGTCGGCATGCAGGTCCTTGGCCATCTGGACAATGTCCTTCATACGCTGGTCGTTGGGCGTAAAGACGGCGCAGTTGATCTTAAAGTAGCGCTCGGCGATGGCATCGAGCATCTCGTCGACCGTCTCACCGGACTCGTCGACCAGGTCCTTGTAATAGCGCGAGCCCGTGCAGGACTCCTCGCCTACCACAATGCCACCGGCTTTCTCGATGAGGTTGAACAGCTTCCAGTTGGGCACGGCCATGGGCGTACCGGTGTACAGGATGCGCTTAGTCCCCTTGGGCGCCACGCCCTCTCCGGCCTCGACACGCTGCTCACACTCGGCCGCCATATCGTTAATGGCTCCGGTCAGACGTGGCGTGTCGTCCATAAAGGCGGCCTGAACGGTCAGCAGGCTGTCAAGACCGCTGATGGGCGCAGGGTCGGCAGCGCGCGTGGCAGCGAGGCGCTGCAGGGCGCGACGCTTCTCATTGACGGCGTGGATGGCGGCCTTCAGACGCTCAGGCGTAATCGTGACGCCGCACTCTTCCTCGATCTTGGCGGCGAGCTTCTTGACCTCGGCCTTCCAGGTCACGAGCGTCGACTCGTCGTGTACGTTGGGAATATCCATGACGTACATGTTCTTTTGCGTGGCAAAGAACTCGTAGGCCTTCTTCTTGCCATCGCAGGTGTTCTCGCCTACCACCAAGTCACTCGACTCAATGTAGGGGCAGACCTCGCCCAGCTTAACGCCGGCAAAGCTCTTGATGAGCGGGCAGGTGTTGCGCGGCAGATGCTCCTCGACCTTGTCGGTCGCCCAGTCGGCACCCGAGCACAGACCAACTGGAATGCCGTCACAGGCAAGTACGATCTCCTCGGGCACGTACACACAGAACGAACCGACGATCTTGGTGGCCTCGCCGGCCTCCTTCTTGTCGAGCATCTCCTTAATACGGCCGCTGTGGATGTTGGTGGCGACAAAATCCAGGTAGGACGTGGACTTGGGGCGATTGTTCTGCGTCAGGAACATATCGCCGTACATCTGGCCCACGGCGCCCAGCAGCATGTCGTGGTCGGCAAGATTCATGCCGAGGCTCTCCCACATCGGATGGAAATCAAATTCTTCAGCCATGACGGTTCCCCTCTCGAATCAAAAATGAATAGCTACGGTATTGCTGCACGGTGGGTGGCGAAAACCCGACCGCGCCTAAACCCGGAATTTTGGGGAACCTGCTTTGCAGCTGATTATTTAGTTGTGCGTCGTCTCTCCCGGAGCCGTGAACATACCTGCTCATATGCGGCTCCGAGCCATATATAGGGCACGCGCGGCAACGCGGCGAATGTATGTCATCTGCGGCATGTGCGCACCCTCCTTTACAAGTTAAGGTCAACTATATCAACGGTCGTCGACCATGCGAACACCGTTGACATTCGTACGACAGCCTCGTGTGCCATCGTTTAATAAATAATTATCTTAATTGATAAGAGTTTGCCATCCCTCATTCGGCGCGCGGCAAGACAAAGCCGCCGAGGCTTATATCCCCGACGGCATTACCCGGCGTTATCGACAAACCAAGTGGATTCTACTCGCATCGAAGTGCATGCGCAGCGTCTCGCCTGCTTGCGGCAGCTCGTCGACAGGCACGCCCACCTTGTTGACCTTCCACTGCAGACGCGTGGGCGCATCAGCGCGCGGCACGTCCAGCAGCACCAGGCGCTCAAAACGCGAATCGCTCACGCGGGCCACGTGCAAATCATAGCTGTTGCGTCCCCGCTCCGCGCGATTGTCAACATGGAAGTAGCTTGCGCGAATGCCCAGGTACGCTGCATTATCGGGAACCTCGCGACCCACATTAAAGGTCATGCCCCAGTCGAGGGCCTCAACTTCTTCGTCGCCGATCTTGCGCGCCCGGCTTGTGTTCTTGCAGCCCGTCAGGCGCAGTGCCGCCAGCGTCTGCGGACGGCGGACCACGTCCTCGACGGAGCCGATCTCCTCAACATGCCCGTCGTGCATCACGCAGATGCGCCCGCACAGGCGGCACGCTTCGTCGATGTCGTGGCTCACGTAGAGCACGGTGCGGTTGCATACATCGAACAGGTCGAGCATGTTCTGTTCGAGGGCGCTCTTAAGATAGGAATCGAGTGCGCTCATGGGCTCGTCGAACATAAAAATGCCCGGATGCGCCGCCACCATGCGGGCAAGCGCCACACGTTGTTGCTGACCGCCCGAGAGTCGCGCGGGATAGCGGTCGGCAAAATCGGACAGACCGAAAATGCCCAGATAGCGCTCGGCGAGCTTTTTGCGCGCGGCGGCGTCGCCCGCATCCTTTACACCGGCGCATACGTTATCGGCCACCGTCATGTTGGGAAACAGCTGATAGTTTTGGAACAGCAGGGCGCATTTTCGCTCCTGGGGCGACAGGTTGATGCCCGTCGCCGAGTCAAAAAAGGTCACGCCGTTGACGACGATCTTGCCCTCGTCGGGCGTCTCCACGCCGGCGATGCAGCGCAGCGTACAGCTCTTGCCGCAACCCGAGGCACCGAGCAGCGCCACACGATCCTCGCCGGCCTCAAGCTGCATGTCGAGCATAAACCCGGGATAGCGCTTTTTGATATCCAGAACGAGCGACATGGCCTATCGACCTCCCTGCAAAGCGGCATCATCGCGCATGAGCTCGGCCAGCGCCTCGCGATCGATACGCAAGGCATCGCCGCCCGCCGGGTCGAGCGAATCGCCCTGTCCGGCAAGATCTTTGATCCGCTTGCGCTCCGCACGGGAAAGGCCCCGCTCGCGATACTTTTGCGAATGAGCGGTGTACATATTGATGAACAGGATGACCAGGAAACTGAACACGATTACGACGATGACCCAAAAGAGCGCCACCGACGTGTTGCCGCCCATCCACTCAAAGTAGATGGCGATGGGGATGGTCTGGGTAATGCCGGCGTAGTTGCCCGCAAAGAACAGGGTGCAGCCAAACTCGCCCATGGCACGCGCGAAGGCGAGCACCGTGCCGGCGGCAATCGAGGGCCAGCCAAGCGGCATCATGAGCTTGGCAAAGATGCGACGTTCGGACCATCCCAAGGTTCGCGCGGCGTCGAGCATCTGCGTGTCGAGGCTCTCGAAGGCTCCGAGCGCCGTGCGGTAGACCAGGGGAAACGACACCACCACGGCGGATATCACCGCCGCGGGCCACGTAAAGACGATCGAGATGCCATGCGCGATAAGCCACCGACCGACCCCGGTCGATCGACCAAACAGCATGAGGAGCAGAAAGCCGCAAACCGTGGGCGGCAGCACCATAGGGATGGTAAAGACCGAGTCGAGCAGGCCCTTGATACGGCTCGTAGTACCCATGGTCTTCCATGCGGCAAACAGGCCCAGCGCAAAGGAGATCAGCAGGGCGAGGCCGCTCGTTTTGATAGACACCCAAAACGGACGATAGTCGATGTCGCCCAAAAAGGAGGCCAAGGAGGTCAAGGGGCCCTGCTCATCCCGCAACACGACAGACGATGCCTCTACCATTTGAGCGCTATCAAGCCAACGCGCGCCGCCCTTGGCATCACCCGAGGCTGATGCAATCACCACATAGCGGTCCCCATCCGCACCGCGCTCGTCAAAGCTATAGGTATACCCGCCGGCATCAAACGTTGTTTCCGCCGTGACATACCAAGGAAGATCCACGTCCCCCAGCTGCGCACCTCCCATGCAGTTTGCGCTGTCGAGCTCACAGACGAGGGCCTTGAGACCCGATACGCACTCGTTGTCCTGCGGATCCAACCCATACTTCTCGACCGCCTTGGGCGATATCCACACCACAACGCGATCGGCGGCAGGCGCCACTACAAGGTCCACGTCCTCGTCAACGGGAAACCGGTAGCCCTCAGGCTGGCCCTCCATGGCACGAGCGGTCCCCTTGGCCAACCGCTCAAAACCTTCGATCCCATAGGAAAGCCCATGAGCGGTCGCAGCAACCTGGGCCCCGTGCTCAGCGTCCCCGGCAAACGCAAATCCCGGCACCCAGCAAAGCGCGAAGGTCAAAGCACAGGCGACAAGCATGCGGAATCTATTAAGCACGAAAAGCTCCAAGCGAATACAAGGACGAAGTGAAAAACAAAACGATGGAATTATCGCGCCAAGCCGCACTACGCGGAAAGCTCAAAGCCGTACTTGGCCCAAATCTTCTGGGCCTTCTTGTTGGTCAGGCAGAAGTCGATGAACGCCTTGGCCTTGTCGGCGTGCTCGGAGCTCTCGGCAACGGCACCCGGGTACACGATGGGCTTGTGCGAGTCCTCGGGGCACACAAAGGCTTCCTCGATGCCGTCGTAGCGGAAGATGTCGGAGCTGTAGACAAAACCAGCCACGCAGTCGCCCGTAGAGACGTAAGACGCAGCAGTGCCGACCTTGTCGGCCAGGGCCACCTTGTCGGCGATCTCGGGAGCATACTCGCCGTCGTCGCCCTCGGTACCGGTGTAGAGGCCCACGGAGGCCAGGGCCTGGTTGGCGTACTTGCCGGCGGGGACGGTCTTGGCGTCGCCAATGGCAATCTTACCGTCCAGATTCGCGACGTCGGCGATGGCCTCGACCTTAGTATCGGAGCCCTCGGCGCGAATGATCACGAGGTCGTTGACGAACATGTCCTCACGCGTGTCGGCATCGACGAGCTCGGCGGCTTCGGCGTCGTCCATGGTGCCCTTGGAGGCCGTGATGAGCACGTCGACGGCGGCACCGGCACGCATCTGCTCAACGAGGTCGCCGGAGGCCTTAAACTGCGTGTCGGCAAAGGTGGTGCCGGTCTGCCCGGTGTAGAGCTCCTGAACCTCGGGCAGGGCCTTCTCGAGCGAGTTGGCGGCAAAGACCTGCAGCTCGACAGCTTTCTTGGAAGATGCCTTAGCAGAACCGGCATCGGATCCGGCCGGCTCGGACGTCTTGCTGCCCGAGCAACCGGCAAGACCAAGGCCGGCAGCGGCGACAGCAGAAAGTGAGACGAATCCGCGGCGAGAAACCAAATCGAACATATTCAACCCTTTCGGATCTTGTGCCCGGGTACCCCACCGCGGGCTTTAATCTGCAATCAGCTTATACTTCTGCGCGAATAATGATTATGAGAAATTATTCTCTCCAGAGAATATAGTTTCAAGTTACCGTGCACCTCGGTGTCGCTTCGGCGGAAAACAAAAGCGGAGCGACCGATAAGGTCGCCCCGCCGCAGGTAAACCGCTTAGTTGGTATGTCCGCCGCCCGCTGTCATCTGAGCCGCATGCTCCAGCTGGTCCGCTATGGCCTCCCAGCTTTCGCGGGCGGCCTTCGTAGAACCGGGATAGTTTACGACAAGTGTATGACCTCGTTGCATGCAAATAGCACGCGAGAGCATGGCGCGGCGCGTCTTGGTCATCGAATACGCGCGGATTGCCTCTGCAATACCCGGCACATCGCGGTCGCAGACGGAACGCGTCGCCTCGGGCGTTACATCGCGCATCGAAAGCCCCGTGCCGCCGCAGGTGAGCACGACATTGGCGTGGCACTCATCGGCGGCTTCCACAATGGCATCACCGATCTCGCTGACGTCGTCGCGCACGACCACATGTGAGGCGACCGTCCAGCCCTGTGCCTCGATAAGTTCCTCGAGTGCGGCTCCAGCCTCGTCCTGGGCAAGATCGCGCGTATCCGAGCACGTCACAATCGAAATCTTCAGCTCCATAGCATTCCTCCTACAACACGGCGCCCTCGGGCAGGTCGACGCGAACAACGTCCACGGCATCGCCCGCCTTGAACTCGCACGGTCCTTCGTCAATACGCAGTAGACAGTTGGCCCGCTGCATCGTGCCGAGCAGCGCCGAATTCTGTGTCTTGGCCTCGGTCACCAACAGCTCACCGGTCTCGAAGTCGCGCAAAACCGTGGCGCGATCGAAGAAGCGGCGATGCTGTCGCTTTTTCACGCCGTGTGTGAGCGTCGCCTGCTGCACGGGACGCGCAACCTCGGCAAAACCGCGCATCTTGCGAATCGCCGGACGGGCAAGCATCTCAAAGCCCACATACGCCGCGGCCGGATTGCCCGAAAGCCCCAGGTAGGGCTTACCCCCGAGCAAGCCAAACGTGATGGCCTTACCCGGACGCATCGAGATGCGATCGAACAGTACCTCGCCCTCGCGCCGGACGAGCGCCGTCACGAAATCGTAATCGCCCGCCGAGGCGCCACCGCTCGTAATGACAAAATCGCACTCCTGCACGGCGCGATGCACCAACTCGGCGATTGCCTGCTCATCATCGGGCGCAATGCCGTAGAACACGGGCTCGGCGCCGGCATCGAGTGCTTCGGCCATCAACGCCGACGAGTTGGAGTCGCGAATCTGCCCGCGTGCCGGCAGCTCGCTCGGTGCGACCAGCTCCGTGCCCAGCGAGATAATGCCCACGCGCGGAGCGGCATGGACCTTCACGCTCGCGTAACCGGCGCTCGCCAGCAGACCCGCGCCCGCCGGAGCCACGACCTCGCCGGCGTGCATCACAACATCGCCGGCATGGGCCTCCTCGGCGGCAGAGCGAACGTTCTCCCCTACCTTGGCAGGCGCCGAGAACCTCACACGCGAGCCCTCGTTGCCGTCGCCATCGAGCACGTCGACGATCTCGTATTTCACCACGGCATCGGCACCTTCGGGTACCGGCGCGCCCGTCATGATGCGGACCGTCTCACCCACGCCGAGCACGCCCTCAAAGACATGGCCCGCTGCTTCGTGTCCAATAACGTCGAGCGTCACCGGCGCCTCGCCAGATGTCTGCGCCAAGTCCGCCGAGCGCACGGCATATCCGTCCATAGCGCTGTTGGCAAACGGCGAGATGTCGATATCGGCCACCGCGTCCTCTGCCAAGGGAAGACCGGCGGCCTGCCACACGGGAATCTCGATGAGATCCGTCGGAGCAACGTGCGACAAAACAATCGACTGTGCATCCTCCAGCGGAATGAGTTTCTCTGCCATGTGCACCTCTTAATGCTACGGCGCACAACAGTGGCGCCGGTTCTTTATGCTTGTCTCAGTATAATCCCCCGACGCACGACCGCGACTCGGCCTGTACCCGCAAATACACCTGTCGGCTGCAAGCCGCGAAACAGAATGGAAACCAACCCACCGGTTCGTCACGTTTGCCGCGTTCTATAATGCTTGCGTTGCAACCTAAAAGAGGAACGTATGGCTCATAACGACAAACCCGAAAGCGCAAACGAGGCGCAGGATCATTCCCAGCCGCTCGATGACGGCGGCTTTTTCTCCCTGAACGACGCCATCATGGCAGGCAGGCATCAGCTCACCCGCTCCGAACATCTCTTGGCTGCCGACACGCGTCGCAACGCCCGCAACCTACTCGCGAGCGCTAAGTTGCTCGTACTCGTCGTCATCGTCTCGCTCGCCATGGGCGTTGCCGCTTGGGCGTTTTTGGCCTCGTTGAATATCGCGACCGACTATCGCGAGCACCATGCGTGGATTTACGCGCTGCTTCCCGTTGTGGGCGTTGCAACCGCATGGGTGTACAAAAACCACGGTCTCGCCGCCAAGCGTGGCAACAACCTGGTCATTGACTCCGCCCTGGGCACACGCCTCATCCATATGCGCATGGCCGTCCTCACCTTCATCTGCTCCACGCTCACGCACCTAACGGGCGGATCGGCCGGTCGCGAGGGAGCCGCGGTGCAGATTGGCGGCACCATCGCCAGCAATGTATCTAGCCTGGCCCACCTCAAAAAGCATGATCACCACGACCTCATGCTCGCCGGCATCTCGTCGGCCTTTGGCGCCGTATTCGGCTCGCCCCTCGCCGGCGCGTTCTTTGGCATGGAGATGTGCTTTATCGGCAAGATCGACTACACCGCAGGCATCTACTGCCTGGTCGCCTCGTTTACCGGCTACTTTACGTCGCTCGCCCTGGGTACCGAGTACGAAGCGAATGTCATCGCCAGCGTTCCCGCCATGACGCCCAAAACGGTCGTCATCATTGTTGTCAGCGCCATTATCTTCGGTCTGACGGCACGCCTCTTTGCCTGGTCGGTTCGAACCGTCAAGAGCCTGTACGGTCGCTTTATCACCAATTACCTTGTTCGCGCACTTATAGGCGCACTCGTGGTTTTGGCCGCCTATGCCCTCCTCGACGCCTGGGACTACGCCGGCCTTTCCACGTGGCTTTCGGGCGCCGGATTTGCAGGCAACACCACCCTGGCGGACGCAGCCATCAAGTTGGTCGTCACAGCGATTACCCTGGGCGCGGGCTTCCAAGGCGGCGAGGTCACGCCCCTGTTTGGCATCGGTGCGGCACTCGGTGGCTGGATCGGTTGCCTTACCGGGCTCGACCCCAGTTTTCTGGCGGCTCTCGGCATGCTCGGCGTGTTCTGCGCCGGCCTCAACGTACCCATCACCACCTGCATGATGGCCATCGACCTGTTCCACGGCACGGCCGCCGGGTTCTTTGTCATCGTGGCCTTTATCAGCTATCTCGCCGGCGGACACCGCGGCGTGTACCCCGCCCAGCGCATCATCTCACCCAAGCGCCGTTCACTTATTGTGGATGAGGGCGGTACGGTAGCGGATGCTATCGAGCGCCACAACGACCTGATAGAGTAGACGTAAGTATTCGTCGTGCAGCCACAATCGGGGGCAATTCGACCCGAGCGCGACCGCACTGTCATGCCACACGCTGGGAGTCGCCCCATGCACGCAACTGATTTTGGTCGCACCCTCATCGTCGCCAATCCTGCCGCCCAGTCGGGCGCTGCGCGTGAGGTTGCCAAACGCCTGCAGCGCTTTTTGGATATGACCGCGCGCGCATCCCAGTTTGACCTGGTGCTGACTGAGCGCATGGGACATGCCAAAGAGCTTGCCGCGCAGGCTCAGGGCTATCGCACCGTTATTGCCCTTGGCGGCGACGGCGTGATTCACGAGGTCGTCAATGGACTCATGACGCAGGAAGAGGCCGTCCGTCCCGCTCTTGCCGTCCTGCCCGTGGGCTCCGGCAACGATTTTGCCCAAACGCTCGACATCGACGATTTCTCCGGCAAGGATTTTGGCGCACTGCTCACCTGCGAGCTGCAGCGTCAGGACATCGGGCGGATTCGCTCATGGAACCCCGCAAGCGGCAGCGGCGAGGCGATCGTCGAGTATTACGACCAGACGCTCTCCGTCGGTATTGATGCCGCCATCGGCCTTGGCACCGCCGAGCTGCGAAAAAAGACCGGCTTGACGGGCGCTCCGCTCTACACCCTCTCGGGACTTGAGCAGTTTGGCCTACGCTATCGCAACTACCCCATGACGGTCAGCTTTGACGGGGCACCCGCCGAGCGCGTGAGGGCAATCATCATGGCGATTCAGCTGGGTCCTACGTATGGCTCGGGCTATCGCATCTGCCCCGATGCCGACCCCTGTGACGGCACACTCGACGTCTGCTACGCCTGCGGTCCTGTCCCTCGCGCGGTTGCCCTGCCTATGTTCCTCTCGGCCAAAGACGGCCACCATACCAAGTTGCCGCCGGTTCGCATGCGCCGATGCCGCCATGCCGAGCTCACCTTTGAGGAGCCCGACTACCCCATCCAAGCCGACGGCGAGCCCGTTGTCGCCTCGCGCATCGAGGTGGACATCATTCCCGCCGCCCTCGAGGTCTGGCACCCAACCCGCTAACTACCCCTAAGTTGCGGTGAAATAGGGAATGTTTATGCAGCTAAAAACGCAAAACAGTCCCTATTTCACCGCAACTTATTGAGAAGATCATTCCTCCCCGCCCAGCTTGCGACGGTTGGCCTTTTTAATCGCGTTGAAGTGCTTGTCGTTGAGCCTGCGCTGGCGCGATCGCTGTGGCACTTTGGTCTTGACGCGACGGCGCGGCGGACGGCCACGACGCTCAAGCTCTGCCCTCAGCTTACGCAGACAGCTCGCACGATTCTGAAACTGACTGCGGCTCTCGCGCGCCGTCACGGTAATCCCCGTGGGCCCATGCTTCATACGCACCGCCGAGTCCGTCGTGTTGACGCCTTGTCCGCCCGGACCCGTCGCGCGAAACACCTGCACCTCGCAATCGCGCGCCAACTCCTCGGCCGACATCTCGGCATAGCGCGCATACTCGCGCCATCCCATCTTGTTCTCATCCATATCAACACCTCCCCTCATACAAAAAATGTGACAAAGGGACAGTTCCTTTGTCACATCGCATACCAATCGCTTGTGTTGCGCGCTTAGGCGAAGGTGATCTCGCCGGTCTCGCAGTCCATATCGGCGATACGGGCCAGGCTCTCAACGCGGAAGCCGCGCTCGCGGAGCTTATCGCCGCCGCCCTGGAAGCCCTTCTCCACTGCAATGCCAATACCGGACACCTCGGCACCTGCAGCCTCGCAGATCTTGATAAGGCCCTCGAGCGCGCAGCCGTTGGCCAGGAAGTCGTCGATAATCAGGACCTTGTCGCCCTCGGACAGGAAGCGCTTGCCAACGATGACCGGGTACTCCTTCTGCTTGGTAAAGGAGTAGATGGTCGTGGCATACTGCTCGCCGTCGAGGTTGATGGATTGTGCCTTCTTGGCAAAGACCACCGGCACGCCGCCAAAATGCTGGGCTGCGATGCAAGC
Source organism: uncultured Collinsella sp. (assembly GCA_959023295.1). GTDB lineage: Bacteria > Actinomycetota > Coriobacteriia > Coriobacteriales > Coriobacteriaceae > Collinsella. Next base: position 126,811 of record CAUFBM010000002.1, read on the forward strand.
CATGCCAATGCCCGAAGCCTCGATCGTCAGGATCTTGTTGATCTCGACACCCTCGAACAGACGGGCCCACTCGGCGCCCATGTGGTCGAACAGCTCAACGTCGCACTGGTGGTTGAGGAAGGCATCAACCTTAAGGACGTTACCGGCCTTTACGATGCCGTCATGGCGAATTCGATCCTCAAGCTCCTGCATGGCGCAACCCCTTCTCGCGGCAACGATACCGCGCGATTAATAAACGTTGTTCGATAGTCTACCACGGACCGACCCCCGCCCGCCCCACAAGCCGCATCGCACCACAAACCAGTCTTTTTGAGACAGCGCGAATCGTGGCAGACAGCCTCCCAACACGCTAATGGCGGGCGCGCATCCTCACCAAACGCACCATGGCGAGCGCAAAGCCCGCAGCGGCCACAGCCATCAACACGTAGAACACCGAGCGAAAGCCAAATAGGAATACATCCGGACGGCCTGCAACAAAACTGGTCACAGCCTCGCCCATCGCCACGCTCATCTGCCCATACAGGATATGCGAACCTGCCGTAATACCCAGCGCCATGCCCGCATAGCGCGCCAAGCTGCCCAAGCTACCTGCAAAGCCAAGTGCCTCGCGCGGAGCCGAGCCCATGTACAGCGAGTTGTTGGGGCTCTGGAAAATTGACGTACCGCACGACATAAATGCGACGCAGCACACGATCACAGGGATAGAAGAGTGCTCGTCGAGCGTGCTTACTGCAAAGAGACCGCACACATACACGCCCAGGCCGACCGCCGTGGGACCCTCGCAGCCAACACGGTCCGAAACCGTTCCCGAAAGCGGGCCGATAAAGGCATTCACCATTGGCAGCGCCAAAAAGAGCAATCCGGAAATGTCGGAACCAAAGCCGTGGGCGTCCTGAAAATAGAACGGCAAGATAAACTCGGATGCGCCAATACCAACGAACACGATGAGCATGCAGGCAAGGTTGATGGTGAAGGCCGAATTTGCAAAGCAGCGACGAGCAGCCTCGATCAGGGACATGGGGCGCTCGCCGACCTCCGGCTTAACATGCGGTAGCGTATAGAGCCCCACGATAAACGAGATGACGCCAATAGGCAGGTTGATGAGGAAGATACTCTCCCAGGGAAAGCTTGCCACCAGCATGCCACCGAGCACGGGGCCACACATCATGCCGAGGGCCACGAAGGTCGCGAGAATACCCATGGCACGGCCTCGTTCGCGCGCCGGAAACGACTCGGTGATGATACCCATGTTGTTAGCCATGGCCGCCGCGCAACCGACGCCCTGAACGATGCGTGCCAAGATAAGAACCTCGAGCGAGGCCGAAAGGCCACAAAGCAGCGAACCGACCGTAAAGACGATTACGCCCAGCTGGAAAACGCCCACCTTGCCGCGCACGTCGCCCAAGCGGCCAAACGGCAGCATGGCCACGCAAGTCGCAAGCAGATACACCGAGCTTACCAGCTGAATGCGATCGAGGCCCACGCCCAGCTCCTTTTGCATCACGGGCAGCGCCACGGTCACGACGGTCGAATCCAGACACACCATAAACGTCATGATAAGCACGGTAAACAGAATCGCCCATTTGTTCTTGCCATGAGTGTCGCCCTCTAGAGCAATGTGTTCGCGGCGCAGCTGCTCAGCGGTTTTCTCCATATCCATCCTTTCGAGTGGCACAACGCAAAAACGGGGCCCCAATCGCCTGCGAACAGCCGCGATTGGGGTCCCGCCTACGGAATCGGAACAAAAGGTCGCCGAAGCTTTCTGCCAGCATCGGCGCCTTGTGCGAACGCTAGCCTAGCACTGCTCGAGTGCCTGCTCAAGGTCGGCAATCAGATCGGCCGTGTCCTCGAGGCCGCACGACAGGCGTACCATGTCGGCGGAAATGCCACAGGCGATGAGCTCTTCATCGTTCATCTGGCGATGCGTAGCGTTAGCAGGATGCAGGCAACAAGTGCGGGCGTCAGCCACGTGCGTGGCGATCTGGGCGAGCTTGAGGCTCTTCATAAAGGTCTCGGCCGCCGCGCGACCACCGTTAAAGCCAAAGCTCACGACGCCGCAGGTACCGTGGGGCATGTACTTCTGAGCCAGGTCATAGTACTTGTCGCCCTCCAGGCCCGGATAGCTCACGAAGCGCACCTTGGGATGGCTCTGCAGGAACTTGGCAACGGCCAGGCCGTTCTCGCAATGACGCGGCATGCGCACATGCAGGCTCTCGAGCGAGCTGTTCAAGAAGAACGCCGCCTGCGGGTTCTGCATGGGACCAAGGTCGCGCATGAGCTGTGCGGTGGCCTTGGTAATGAAGGCACCCTCGCGACCGAACTTCTCGGCATAGGTCACGCCGTGGTAGCTCTCGTCGGGTGTGGTAAGACCCGGGAACTTGTCTGCATGGGCCATCCAGTCAAACTGGCCGTGGTCAACGATCACGCCGCCCAGGTAGGCAGCATGTCCATCCATGTACTTGGTGGTGGAGTGCGTAACGATGTCGGCGCCCCACTCAAAGGGACGGCACATCACGGGCGTCGGGAAGGTGTTGTCGACCATCAGCGGCACGCCGTGGTCATGCGCAGCCTTGGCAAAGCGCTCAATATCGAGCACGGCAAGGGCGGGATTAGCGATCGTCTCGCCAAAGACGAGCTTGGTGTTGGGCCGGAAGGCTGCCTCGAGCTCCTCGTCGGTGCAGTCGGGGGCAACAAAGGTGCAGGTGACACCCATACGACCCATGGTGTGGGCGAGCAGGTTGTAGGTACCGCCGTAGATGGCAGAGCTTGCGACCACGTGATCGCCAACACCGGCAACGTTAAAGATCGCAAGGAAGTTCGCCGCCATGCCCGAGCTCGTGAGCATCGCAGCGGTACCGCCCTCCATCTCGCAAATCTTGGCGGCAACCAGGTCGCACGTGGGGTTCTGCAGACGACTATAGAAGTAGCCCGACTCCTCCAGGTCAAACAGCTTGCCCATATGCTCCGACGTGTCGTACTTCCACGTGGTGGACTGGTAGATGGGCACCTGGCGCGGCTCGGCATCTCCCGGGTGATAGCCGCCCTGAACACACGTCGTACCGATGGTCTGCTCGCTCATATCCAACTCCCTTACTTGGGTTTTGTTTTATTCGGTTCACGATACCGCTACCGCACACCCCTCTCAACCCATCCCGCCGATAGGTTATGGGACAAATTGATCAGGGGTTTTATCTCAAGCCTTGGGCATTTGCTCGATAGATAAAAACGAGGCATACATGAAGCTCTCGATGATTACATGCCCCGTCACGGGTACCATAGGCGGGTACACCGCAATCAAGGAGACACCGATGAAGCAAATCGATACTGCCCAGCTCGACGCCGCCGCCTGTCAGGCTCAGGCCGCCGAATACCACGCCCGTGGTTTTAACTGCGCCCAGGCCGTCGCCTGCACGCTCGCGCCTGCCGTCGGACTCGACCCCCAGGTCGCCTTTACCCTCACCGAGGGCTTTGGCGCCGGCATGGGCGGCATGACCGAGACCTGCGGCGCCATCTCGGGCGCCGTGGCCGTAATGGGCTTTGTGATGAGTGACGGCATGGAAAACCCCAAGACCAAGGGCCAGACCTATAAGCTTTCACGCGAGATCGCCAAGCGTTTTGGCGAGAAGAACACGACGACCATCTGCGGCACGCTCAAGGGCATCGGATCGGATAAGGGTCCACTCCGTAGCTGCCCCGGCTGCATCGACGATGCCGTCGAGATTGCCTGTGACGTGCTAAAGCAGCTCGCCGAGTAAACGGCAGCAACATAAAACGACGGCCGGCGCGCTTGGGGTCCATCCAAAAGCACACCGGCCGTCGCCGTTAGAACTCGGCAAATTCGGAAGCGCCGACCTCGATCTCCTCGCGTCCCGCCATAAGCTCGCGCATCTTGGCGCAAAACGACTCCTGCTCCCCCGCCTTAAACACCAAATGAAGTGTCACGGCATCCGCGTAATCGGTATCCAAAACCTTGGCACCCGAATCCTGCGCCAAACGAAGCACCTGCTCATACTGCGGATAGGCCACACGCACGTCAACCGGCACGACGCTTGTCATCTCAACGATCTGCCCGGCCTCCTGAGCCGCGGCCACTGCCGCCTGCGTCGCAGCGGTATAGGCGCGCACCAAGCCACCAGGCCCCAACAAGGTACCACCAAAATAGCGCGTCACTACGCAGCAAACATTTTTGAGGTCAGCACCGCGCAGCACCTCGAGTGTCGGCATCCCGCTCGTGCGGCTCGGCTCACCGTCATCGCTCTGGCGCTCGCGTCCATCGACCAAAATCCACGCGGGAACATTGTGTCGAGCGTCGTAATGACGCTTGCGGACCATCTCGATAAAGGTATTCGCCTCATCCTCAGACTCAATATGGACCAGCTGGGCAATAAACCGGCTCTTGCGGTCCACAAACTCACCCGAAGCCTCAATATTCGATTGCAGAGTAAAATAGCTGTCCAACAAAGCCCCTCAACTACAAGCAAAGCAACAAACAGCCTCAATAATACGGCAAAGGGCGTACCGATAACCCCGGCGAAAAGAATGGAGCCGCCGATGAATCCGTCAACGAAAGCGAGAACCCGTCAGCGCGAGCAAGGTGCCTTGAAAGCCGAGGGCATTGACCTTATGGTCATGCCCGAAGGCTTGAAAGGCAGATTGCCGCGCTGACGGGTTCGCAGCGTCAACATAGTTGCTGAGTGGGCCCATAAGCCGGGTTCTGTCGTGAACGGTCATTTATCTTGTCTGCACGTTACCATGCAGCTCCACGCACGCTACCCGAACGCGGACCGGGCCGGCCCATAGCGTTCCTATTCGCGCTTGCTCCGGATGGGGCTTGCCAAGCCGCCGTGTTGCCACGACGCTGGTGGTCTCTTACACCACCGTTTCAGCTTTTCCCTTTACGCCTTGCGGCGCAGGTGGGAGTCTTCTTTTCTGCGGCGCTTTCCGTCGGATCACTCCGCCCGGCCGTTAGCCGGCATCCCGCCCTCTGGAGCCCGGACTTTCCTCACGCGTGCTGCAAGCAGCACGTCGCGCGACCGTCTGGCCCACTCAGCAGTGCAAGAGTGTAGCACACCGTTGCCGCAGGCAATGGCACAACGCAAACGCTCGACACGATAAACCAAGAACCGCCATGCGCTACAATGGTCCTGTCGATGGGCAACGTCGTCAGTCGAGACGCGACCGCGCTCCACACCCCTCCGTCTACTCGGTGTGTTCCCGCCTCCTCCCCGAGGCGGGATGTCGGTATTTTTTATGCACCGACAACCAAATAGCGTGTGGAAAGCACAGGCATCATTGCGCATTTCGGTGCCAAATGCAAAAAGGGACCCGTCCATTGCGGACGGATCCCTTAAACAAGTGATCGTCAAACCGATTTACTCGGCGTCGGTCTCCTCGTCCTTCTTCTCGGAAGGCAGCGGGGTAACCTCGATCTCGACGCCCAGAGTCTCAGCAGCGGACTTCATGGACAGGGAGATACGACGACGGTCGAGGTCGATCTCCATGACCTTGACCTGAACCTTGTCGCCCACGTGGGTGACCTGAGAAGGCTGATCGACGTGCTTGTTGGCCATCTCGGAGATGTGCACCAGGCCCTCGATGCCCTCGCCCAGATCGACGAAAGCGCCGAACGGGACAAGCTTGGTCACAGTGCCCTCGACGATAGCGCCGACGGGGTACTTCTTGACCAGTGCGCGCCACGGATCCTCGGTGGTCTGCTTGAGACCCAGGGAGATGCGCTCGCGGTTGAGATCGACGTCGAGAACCTCGACCTCGACCTCCTGGCCGACCTTGACAACCTCGGAAGGATGGTTGACGTGGTTCCAGGAAAGCTCGGAGATGTGGATGAGGCCGTCGATACCGCCGAGGTCGACGAAGGCGCCGAAGTCGACGATGGAGGAAACGGTGCCCTGGAGACGCATACCAGACTTGAGCTTGGACAGGATCTCGGAGCGCTCGGCCTTACGGGACTCCTCGAGCACGACGCGACGGGAGAGGACGACGTTGTTGCGGTTGCGGTCCATCTCGATGACGCGAGCCTCGATGCGGGTGCCCATGTAGGAGGTGAGGTCCTTGACGCGACGGAGGTCGACGAGGGAAGCGGGCAGGAAGCCACGCAGGCCGATGTCGAGGATCAGGCCGCCCTTGACAACCTCGATAACCTCGCCCTCGACGTTCTCGCCGGAGTTGAACTTCTCCTCGATGCGGTTCCAAGCACGCTCGTACTCGGCACGCTTCTTGGACAGGACCAGACGACCGTCCTTGTCCTCCTTCTGGAGAACCAGAGCCTCGATGGGATCACCGAGTGCAACGATGTCTGCAGGGTTAGCGTCCTTGCGGATGGACAGCTCGCGGACCGGGATAACGCCCTCGGACTTGAATCCGATGTCAACGAGCACCTCGTCATGCTCGATCTTAACGACAGTGCCGTTAACGAGATCGCCCTCATCAAAGTCGGTAATCGTACCGTCGATGAGGTTGTTCATCTCCTCCTCATTGACATCGTCAAGAGAGAAAATGGACGAGTTCTGAATCTCACTCAAAGGTGGACCCCTTTCGAACTACGGGGCCCCGATTGCTAGGACCTACAGAAGGGTGCGACAAGCACACAACGTTTAGGAACACTCGGGAGCCGACAGATACTAATGTGACGCTTATGCAATCACGTTCGTATAGGTTACGGGGAAATCATTTCGATTTCAAGCGTGAACTGCGATTTTTTACTCGTATGGAGACTTTTTCGCAATCTTGTGGACGACCGTCTCCATAAGTTGACGATAGGCAGTTAGGCATACGGCTTTGGGGTAAAGTATCCGGAGCAACGATTCTGGAACGATTTATCGAGAAAGGTGCCCGCGTGCTCAAAGCAGTCGTTTTCGATATGGACGAGACGCTTCTTAGCATCAACCTCAACGCGTTCATCCTTCGCTATTTTAAGGATGTCTCGTCGATGCTCGCGGATATCGGACGCCGCAGCCGCGGTGGCACGATGGCACGCCTCGGCACCATCCTGGTCGACCTCAACGCCAACCGCCGCAGTGGCACGGACAACCGCACCAATCTTGAGTTTTACCGCACCGAGGTCGAGCGCAGGTGCGGCATCTGCCTCTCCGATCCTATCATCTACGAGGCGTTTACCTACTACGACCGCGAAGTGCTTCCGCACAAGAATGACGATGTCATCAACGCCCACGCCATGCCGGGCGCACACGCCGCGCTTCAGGCCGTACAGGACGCAGGGCTGCGCTGCGCGCTCTTTACCAACCCCAGCTTTCCGCAGGGGGCCATCGAGTGCCGCATGGGTTGGGGCGACCTGGCCGACGCCCCCTTTGAGCTCATCACACACATGGGAAACACCACCCGCTGCAAGCCCGATGCCACCTACTATCTAGAGCAGCTTCAGGTGATGGGACTCGAGCCACACGAGGTCCTTATGGTGGGCAACGACCCCAAGCGCGACTTCCCCAGTCCCGCCTGCGGCATTCAAACTGCCTATGTTGGCCAGGGAAAACCCAGCCGAGCCACCTGGCACGGAACCATGGAAGACTTCGCCCGCAACTTCAACGCCGTAGTAGAAGCCTTCTACGAACACCAAGTAGCCGACGAACTGTCCTAACAGACCTGGGTTTTGCCGATCATGATGTTGAGGATCTCGACGTCGGTGTCCTTCATACCCACACGGCCCACGTAGCCCATGCTGGCGATCGTCTGCTCGACGGTATCCTGGATCAGGCCCTCGCCGGCGCGGAAGCCGCGGCCTTGCATGGCCATATCATGGCCCAGAATCGCCGCATCGACGGCAGCGGAAATCTTGGCGGCGCAGCTTGCCTTGGCGCCATCGCACACGATGCCGCCAACGTTGCCGAGCGTGTTCGAGACTGTCGCGCCGATCTGCTCGCGCGTGCCACCGCACAGCCAGGTAATCGCGGCACCGGCGCCGCACGCGGCGCAAATAGCACCGCAAAACGCCGAGAGCGCACCGATATAGCTCTTGATATGCACGGCGACAAGGTCGGACAGCATCACGGCGCGCACCAGGCGCTCGTGGTCGCAGCGCAGGTACTCGGCATACTCCATAACGGGCAATGCGCAGGTAATGCCCTGGTTGCCCGAGCCGCACACAATGGCGACCGGCAGCGCGCAGCCGTTCATGCGGGCGTCGGACCCGGCGGCGGCACGGGCACGGGCACGGCAGGCGACGTCATCGGCACGAGCACCCAGCAGCGTACGACCCACCTCGGCGCCCCAAGCGTGCGCAAGGCCCTCGGCACTGATCGCGCCATTCAGCTCAATCTGACGCTCAACGGCAGCGCGGGCGTCCTCGATGTCGCCGTCCTCGATAAAGTCGATGATGGACTCAATCGACATGGGCGTGTCGGCGTTATCTGCCGCCCGCTCGGCCACGACGCGCTCGGCGCAGGCGGCGCACTCCCCCGCCGACTTGCCGCATACCGGAATACCGTCGAGCGTGTGGCACGTGACATTGGTGTGGTGGTCGGTGATCTCGACGACCGCGGTATGGCCCTCGGCCGTGGCAGTCACCTTGATGTAAAGGTTGGGCACACCCTCGACAAGCGACACATCGCAGTAACCGGCATTGGCGAGGAGCTCGGCCACGCGAGCACGGTCTTTATCGTCAACGCTCTCGAGCACCTCGAGCGCGCTCTTGGCGTCGCCGCCCACGGCACCCAGCACGGCCGCCGCCTCAATACCGTGCATGCCGCCCGAGTTGGGCACGGTCACGCTCTTAACGTTCTTGATGATGTTGCCCGAGCAGGCGACATCCATATGATCGGGTTCGCAACCGAGCGTCTGGCTCGCCAGCGCCGCTGCATAGGCAACGGCAATGGGCTCGGTGCAGCCGAGCGCACAGACAAGCTCGCGGTTCAAAACATCGCAAAACGCGGTATCGCGAAGGGAATCGGCAGGCATAGGTATCTCCTACTTGTATAACGGGCTGGGCTCTCAAAAATAGTTAGCTCTTTTATTTGATAACAATGCATCGAAAACCGCAACCATAGTTCCGGCGGACGGCGTTCAAGCACAATCTGGCGGTATTCATTCATGAAAAGCTAGTCTTGCTGCAAACTAAAGCATTTGACCAAAAAACGCCCGAGCGTTTACACAAAAGTCGCGCTATCATGCAGTCGAACGCGGTAAAACCTTTAGCAATCTCGCCGCACAGACCAGAGAGGAACCATCCATGAAGATCGGTATCGGCAACGACCACGCCGCCGTCGAGCTCAAGAACATCATCTCCGAGCACCTGAAGGAGCGCGGCTGCGAGGTCGTGAACTTTGGCACCGACACCTCCGAGAGCTTTGACTACCCCATCGCCGGCTACAAGGTGGGTAAGGCCGTTGCCAACGGCGACGTCGACCTGGGCATCCTCATCTGTGGCACCGGTGTCGGAATTAGCCTGGCTGCCAACAAGGTCGAGGGCGTACGCGCCGTCGTGTGCTCCGAGCCCTTCAGCGCCAAGCTCTCGCGCATGCACAACAATACTAATGTGCTCGCCTTTGGCGCCCGCGTCGTGGGCTCCGAGCTCGCCAAGATGATCGTCGACGAGTGGCTCGACGCCGAGTTTGAGGGCGGCCGCCACGAGCGTCGCGTTAACCTTCTCAACGAGATCGACCACACGCGCGGCCTCAAGGTTGTCGACGAGGCCTAAACTACTCAGTGCCACAAGCTAACAGCAGGGGCCCGCTCGGAACACATGTCCGAGCGGGCCCCTTCATAGATTTTGGAATAAAAAAGGGCGCCGCGGATGGAGTTCCGCGGCGCCCAAGCCACACGCTAACAGCTTTAAGGAGTCAAAGCTGGTTTAGCCAAAGAAGCGCTTGATCTCAATCTCGGCGTTCTCCAAGCAGTCGGAGCCGTGAATCACGTTGGCGTTGACATCGACAGCGAAGTCGCCGCGGATGGTGCCGGGGGCAGCATCAAGCGGGTTGGTAGCGCCCATAAGGGTGCGCATCTTGGAGACAGCGGAAAGACCGGAAACGACCATCTTGACGACCGGACCGCTCGTCATAAAGTCGCAGAGACCGCCAAAGAAGGGCTTGTCTGCCAAGTGGGCGTAGTGCTCCTCGACGGTAGCGCGCTCGAGCGTGGTCATCTCCATGCGCTCGATGACAAGGCCGCTACGCTCAATGCGAGCAACGATCTCGCCGATCTTGCGATCGCGCACGGCGTCGGGCTTAATCATGATGAAGGTCTTCTCGATAGCCATAAGGTAGCCTTTCAAGTAGGTTCGCGCGTGCCCAAGTCCCATTCCGGCACCCGCCTGGACTGCATCGTAACAGAGTTTTAGCTGCAGTTAAACAAAAAGCTGTTTATTGAAACGTTGCAATTTATTGAAGCGTTCCATATGTGTCACTTCTGTTTCGAAGCCCGATTAGAGTACCATCCGACTGCCCATCAACCGCATCGAGCAGAGCAGACGGTCGGTTGCCGCCCGCGAACGTACGCCCTTCACAACCTGCCCAAAGGTCCTACAGAACTTCTCGACAAGCCCCTCCCCCATAGCAACAAAATGCGGGCGCCCACATCAGCAGGCGCCCGTAAAGCGAAAACGATTTATCAATAAATGGCCAAAACGGCTTCAGCCAAACCTCTACTTTGCCCCGTGACCCATCTCGACGACCTTGGTCAGCAATCCAAACACGCCCTCGTCAGCCACGAGCTGTGCCTCGGCGCGCTCAAGCTGCACGGCAACGGCGGCAGGAGCGGTGCCGCCCTCGGTCGTGCGCGCGGCGACAATCGACGGGATGTCGAGCGCCTCGGTGATGTCGCGCTCAAAGAGCGGGCTTGCCTCCTGGAACACCTCAAACGGCAGGTCCTCAAGATTGCAGCCGCGCTTCTCACACATCAGAACCAGATGCCCCACCACGGCATGTGCCTCACGGAACGGCAGACCACGCTTAGCCAGGTAATCGGCAACATCGGTGGCGGCAAGGTGACCCACGCCGCACTCGCGCGCCATGGCATCCTCGTTGACGGTCCAAGTCGAAATCATTCCGGCCATAACCGACAGGCACTGCATGAGCGTGTGAGCGGTATCGAGCGCGCCCTCCTTGTCCTCCTGCAAGTCCTTGTTATAAGCAAGCGGCAGGCCCTTCATGGTCACGAGCAGCTGCACCAGGTTGCCATACACACGGCCGCTCTTGCCGCGAATAAGCTCGGCAAAGTCGGGATTCTTCTTCTGCGGCATGATGGACGAGCCGGTGGAGTACGAGTCGGAAAGCGTGATAAAGCCAAATTCGGAGCTCGACCACAGCACGATCTCCTCGGAAAGACGCGACAGGTGCATGGCCATGACGGAGCCGGCGTAATGCAGATCGAGCAGGAAATCGCGGTCGGAAACCGCATCGAGCGAGTTGGGAATCACGCCCGCAAAGCCAAGCTCGGTAGCCGTCATCTGACGATCGAGCGGATAGCTCGTACCGGCAAGCGCGGCAGCGCCCAGCGGGCAGTTGTCGGCAGCATCAAAGGCGGCCTTCAGGCGTGTAAAGTCGCGCGCGAACATCCAAGAATACGCCAGCAGATGATGCGACAGCAGCACGGGCTGAGCATGCTGCATGTGCGTGTAGCCCGGCAGAATCACCTTGTCGTACCTCTTGGCCGCATCCACCAGCACGTGGCGCAGCTCAAGATTGGCCTCCATAAGCTCCTTGGCCAGCGCCTTGACGCCCAGGCGCGTATCGGTCGCCACCTGGTCGTTGCGTGAACGCCCGGTATGCAGGCGCTTGCCCGCCTCGCCGATGCGACGGGTCAGCTCGCTCTCGATGGACATATGAATGTCTTCGTCGTTGATGTCGAAGGTGAAGTTGCCGGCATCGATATCCTGTTCGATTCCGGTCAGGCCCTTGGCAATCGCCTGCTCGTCCTCGGCACTGATGATGCCCTGGGCCGCCAGCATTTTGGCATGCGCCTTAGAGCCGGCGATATCCTGCTTATAGAGATGTTTGTCGACCGGCAGCGACGCGCCAAACTCTTGCGTGACCTCGGCCACGCCTGCCTCAAAACGACCGCCCCAAAGAGCCATGGAACCGTCCCCTTTCTCCAAATACCAAAACAAGCGCCCAAAGCAATGCGCCATATCGCTAAAGCGATTTTTCAACCGCTAGTTTTACACATTCCCCACCATGCGCGAGGCCATATAGCTAATTTGCAAAGAAGCGACGCGCCATGCACTTGGCGCCCAACGTCTCCCTCCGAATGTTGCCCTGCGAACCATCGATCCAGGCCTTCAAGCTCATAGGGACGTCCTCGACCTTTGCAGCATCGAACTCGGGCGCAAGGGCAAGTAAAGCATGCGCGACAGCATTGAACATAATGGATACTCCTCATATATATAGGCACAGAGCCGCCAAATTGATAGAAGGAGCCCCGCCGGACAACCCCGGCGGGGCTCGGACTCAGCCGCAGACGCGGCATCATATATGCGGGCGGAACGTAGGGGCCACCGATGTTAAGAAGTGTCAGCAAGCATAACGAAAGGTAGGGACCCCATGCGCCCGTTATGTATCACGCGGATGGGCCGCGCGGATACCAAGGAAAGGAAGACTTAAGCCTGGGCGGCAGCAGAGCTGGGACCCTGGACCTTAGCCCACGTCTTGAGCGACAGCGTATCGATCTCGATAAAGCCGGCGCTGGCCTTCTCGTCAAACGTGGTGTCGCGGTCGTAGGTAGCCAGGCCGTAGTCGTAGAGGCTGAAGGGGCTCTTGCGGCCGACAACATGGCAGTTGCCCTTAAAGAACTTCAGACGGACGGTACCGGTCACGAACTTCTGGGTGTCGGCCATAAAGGCGTCGAGCGCGTTTTTGAGCGGGCTGTACCACTGGCCGTTGTACACGGCGGTGGCCCAATCCTGCTCGAGCTTAATCTTAGTCTTGAGCAGGTCGCCCTCGACGCAAATGTCCTCGAGCGCCTTGTGGGCGGTGATGAGCGTCAGGGCGCCGGGAACCTCATAGCACTCGCGGCTCTTGAGGCCCACCAGACGATCCTCGACCAGGTCGAGACGGCCAAAGCCGTTGTCGCCCGAAATCTTGTTGAGGGCGATGACGATCTCGGAGAGTTTCATCTTCTTGCCGTCGACGGCGACGGGCTTGCCGGCCTCAAACTCAATCTCGGTATACGTCGGGGTGTCGGGCGTGTCCTCGGGATTCTTGGTCATAACCCAGGCGTCGTCGAGCGGCTCGTTCCAGGGATCCTCCAGGTGGCCGCACTCAATGGCACGACCCCACAGGTTGTCGTCGATAGAATAGGGGTTATCGTTGGCACCCTCGGGAACCGGCACGTTATGGGCGTGAGCATAGGCGACCTCGTCGGGACGGCACTTCAGATCCCACTCGCGAACCGGGGCGATAACCTTGAGCTCGGGGTCGAGGGCCTTGACGGCAGCCTCAAAACGAACCTGGTCGTTACCCTTGCCGGTGCAGCCGTGGGCGACGTAGGTCGCGCCAAACTCGTGAGCGACCTCGACAAGCTTCTTGGCGAGCAGCGGGCGTGACAGGGCGGAGAGCAGCGGGTACTTGTTCTCGTACATGGAGTTTGCAGCGATGGCCTTAGTCAGGAACTCATCGGAGAACTCGTCGCGCAGGTCGAGCACCTGGCAATCGAGAACGCCCAGGTCGAGCGCTTTCTGCTTCTTGGCATCCAGGCCGGCCTCCTCCTGGCCCACGTTGCCGCAGACGCAAACGACATCGAGATTCTTCTCGTCCTGGAGCCACTTGACACATACGGATGTATCAAGACCGCCGGAATATGCGAGAACGACTTTTTCCTTGCTCATGGCTGTTTCCTTTCGCCCTTGGTAGCTAGTTAGAACATCGGTCAGCTGCAAGTCACCTTGAGGTCAAAAACCGTGCAATATCAGGTTATTCAGCAGAATGCATCACAGGCATGCCCTAGAAACATGCGTCTATGTCGTGCATAAAACCCAACGACCTCAAAATGACTCTGTTGAGGCGTTACGCCCCATAAGGACAGAGACGATTGTTATCGTCGTCGGGAAATTGCGCGCTGGCGTCGGATGGCATTGTCTGTAGTAGTGATGATCTTTACGAACTGCATCTGCCTCTCCTTTCACCTATCGCCGGGCGCAATTCTAATATCGCAAACGGTACCTTTTCCTCGGTAAGCGGTTGTTTTTCCGTCTCCGTTTTCGATGGTCGCTATATTACGCTAAAGTGCCCGCAGCACAAGCGACAAATTCAAATTTCTGAAAAGTTTTTTCATTACTTTGTGAATGATAATGCAAATATGCGCCAATCCTGCGAAAATACGCCCGACTACCAAGTAGAGGGTCAATCACCCGAAACATTCTGGAAACCGAAAGGCGCGTTTTATGCAGACTTACGAATCAGACGCCAATATCGGCAACATTAAGATTCTCGCCGTCGATATGGACAAGACGTTACTGACCGACGAGCGCGTGCTGCCTCAGGGCCTCGACGAGCGCCTAGACAAGCTCGCCGAGGCTGGCATCGTGTTCTGCCCCGCCAGCGGACGCCCTGCCCCCAAGCTCGAGGAGATGTTTGAGGACATCAAGAGCCGCATCGCTTTTTGCCCCGATAACGGAGCCTGCGTTATCTACCGCGGCAACTATATCTATAAGAGCACTATCGACGTGGCGCTGTATCAGCAGGTCTTGAGCCGTGCCTCGGAGGATCCGCGCGCTGTCCCCGTCCTGTGCTGCTTCGACGAGTTCTACGTACTTGCCCGCGATCATCAATACCACGACGAGATCAGCGTCTACTACAACACGATCAACTACGTCGATAGCTTTGAGGGCCTTGACATCGAGTCCAACAAGATTTCGATCTTCTTCCCCGCCTACGATGCCGAGCCCGCATTCCGCGAGACCTATAGCCCGGCATTCTCGGACCGACTCTATGTCACGAATGCTGGCCGCGAGTGGATCGACTTTATGAACCTGGGCGTCGACAAGGGGTCGGGCGTCGCGCACCTGTGCGAGCAGCTCGGGATCGATATTGCCGACGCCGCCGCCGTGGGCGATACTTACAACGACATCCCCATGCTGGAGCGCGTCGGACACAGCTTTATCGTGGACAATGCCGAAGAGCACATGAACGCGCATGCTAAGTGGCGCATTCCGAGCAACAACGACGGGGGCGTACTGACACTCATCGACGCCATCTTGGCGGCTCGTTAACGTTGCTCGTCGGACCTGACCGGGCGAGGCGGGTAAGTTTTTCGTTCGGTCAGGTCCTGGGCTCGCTCGGAAAGCACATTAAGTGCTTTCCGGCTCGTGCGGAATCTACGAAAAACTTACCCGCCTCGCCCGGCCAGGTCCTGCGGTGACTTGCTTGCCGCCTAGATGGCGTCTTGGCGTCTAGATACTTGGCTGATTATTTGGAATGAAGGGGGCTCCTTGTTGGCAAGGAGCCCCCTTCTGCTTTTGGTTACTCTGGGATTGTTGGCGCATCTTTATTTGGCGTCGGCCCAGGTTATGCCGGTGCTGGCTTCGGCGATTAGGGGTACGCGTAGGTCTACGACGTGTTCCATGACGTCTTGGACCATGGCGGTCAGGCGTTCGACTTCTTCGACCGGGCACTCAAAGTCCAGTTCGTCGTGTACCTGCAGGATCATGTGAGCGGCAAAGCCTTCCTCTTCCAGACGGCGGCTCACGCGGGCCATCGCAATCTTGATGATGTCGGCGGCGGTGCCCTGCATGGGGTGGTTCATGGCCGTGCGCTCGCCAAAGCCGCGGAGTTGCGGATTTTTGGCCTTGAGCTCCGGAATATGACGACGGCGGCCGTACATGGTCTCGGCGTAGCCCGTCTGCTTGGCGCGCGCCACCACGTTGTCGAGGAACGTGCGCACGCCCGGATAGGCCTCGTAGTAGCGGTCGATCATGTCGCGCGCCTCGGCCATCGAGATGTGCAGCGACTGCGACAGGCCATAGGCCTGCTGACCATACACGATGCCAAAGTTCACGGCCTTGGCGCGGCTGCGCAGGTCGGGCGTTACCTCGGACACGGGAACGCCAAACACGCGCGCCGCCGTCTCGGCATGGAAGTCCTCGCCCTCGTTAAAGGCGCGCACCAGGTGCTCGTCACCCGAAAGATGCGCCAGCAGACGCAGCTCGATCTGCGAGTAGTCCACCGCCAAAAAGACGCTTCCCTCGCCTGCCGAAAACGCCGTCTTGACGGTACGGCCCAGCTCAGAGCGCGTCGGGATGTTCTGCAGGTTCGGGTCGCTCGAGGACAGACGCCCCGTTGCCGTGATGGTCTGGTTGTACGTGGTGTGCACGCGACCGTCACCGCGGCGCAGCGGGCCCAGCGTGTCCAGATAGGTTGACTTAATCTTGGACTTCTCGCGCCAGTCCAAGATCAGACGAACAATCTCGTGGTCGCGAGCAAGATCACTCAGTACCTTGGCGTTGGTCGAATAGTAACCGCGCTTGGTCTTTTTGAGGCCCTTGGTCGGAAGCCCCATAACGTCAAACAGCACGTGCGAGAGCTGCATGGGGCTACCGATGTTAAAGGTCTCGTCGCCTGCCAGGTCGCGGATGTTGCGTTCGACCTCGGCAATCTGGGTAGCAAGCCCCTCAGACAGACTATGCAGACGGTCAGGGTCTACGAGCATGCCCGCGCGCTCCATCTTGGCAAGCACCGGCACGAGCGGCATCTCGATGCCATCGAACACGTTGACGGCGTTCTCGCGGGCCATGCGGTCGCGCAGCGGTGCGACCAGCGCCAGCGTCAAGGCCGCCGTGCGAGCGGCGGGCGCAGGAGCGTCCTCGCCGGCATCCTCTGCACCGCGCGTCGCAGGCAGCGCCATCTGCAGATAGGTATCGGCCAGATACGCCTCGTCAAACTCGGAGCGGTCGGAATCCAACAGGTAGGCGGCAACCACGGTATCGAAGATGCGCGTGGAGTCGACTGCCAGCGGATCCATGAGCTCGGGCTCGGAAGAATCGACGGGCGAAAGCTCATGCAGCAGCGCCTTCGTATCCGGGCTCGCCACGCGGCCCTCCATAAACAGGCGCGCAAGCACGCCGGCGATCACGCCGTGGGCGAAGTTGAAGCCCTCAACTTCAGCCGCCGCACAGCTGTCGCCCTCCTCGAGCGCGAACAGGCCCTTGGACGTCGCCAGCCACAGCGTGCGCGTCAAGCCAAAAAGCGCGCCCTCCTCTTTGTCATCGTCCACCACAGCGGCAATCCACTCGCCTGCCTCGATCGCGCGAGAAATCTCGGCGGCAGCGACAGTGAGCGCCTCGGCATCGCCGGCGGCAGCGCGCGAAACCGCGGGTATCTCAAACGTGCTGACAGTGGCCGCAGCCCCACCCTCGTCACCGATCAGTGCCAAGAAACGGTTCTGCATGGCGGTGATACCAAGCGTACCCAGCGCCGCGGAAACCTCATCGGCAGAAAACGCTGGGAAGGATGTTTCGTCAAAGTCGAGCTCGACGGGCGCATCGGTGCGAATGGTTGCGACCTTGCGGCTCAGCAGCGCATCGTCGATGTGCGCACGCAGGTTTTCGCCCATCTTGCCCTTGACCTCATCGGCGTGTGCGATGACCTCGTCCAGGCTACCGTACTGCGCAATGAGCGCGCTCGCCTTTTTGGGGCCGATGCCCGGTACGCCGGGAATGTTATCGGACGTGTCGCCCTTCAGACCATAAAAGTCGGGCACGAGCGCCGGCGTGATGCCGTGATACAGATCGTCCACGCTCTCGGGCGTCATGATCGCCACGTCGGACAGGCCCTTACGAGTCGAGACCACGTTGACGTGCTCAGTCACGAGCTGATACATATCGCGATCACCGGTCACCAGCAGCATGTCGCAGCCGGCCTCCTCACCCAAGCGCGCCATGGTTCCCAGGATATCGTCGCCTTCCCAGCCCTCGGACTGCAGAATCGGCACATTGAGCGCACCGAGCAGCTCCTTGATCATGGGAAACTGCACGTGCAGATCGGGGTCCATGGGCGGGCGCTGCGCCTTATACTGCGGCAGCATCTCCATGCGCACGCGCGGCTTGCCCTTATCAAACGCCACGACCACACCGTCGGGGTTAAAGGCATCGATCATCTTGAGAAACATGTTCAGAAAGCCAAAGATCGCGTTGGTGGGGCGACCGTCCGGCGCGTTCATGGTCGGCGGCACGGCGTGGAAGGCGCGGTGCATGAGCGAGTTGCCGTCAATAACGGCAAAGGTGCGGCGCTTGTCAGACATATTGAATACCTCGCTTTGGGCTGGGCACGGTTTGCTCACACCAGTTTACACGCTCCCCGCCCCGCGACCACCGCACATCAAGCTCCCCTGCCGCCGCGAGCCCGCGCGTGATACGATGGCTCACGGTACATCAACCAGCACGATCGATCCGAAAGGAGCCTGCGTCATGGAGCGTCCCTGCGCATGGAAAAAGTACACGCCTCAGCAAGTCGAGGAGCTCGAGGAGCTTTGCCGTGGCTATAAGCATTTTTTGAGCGAGAACAAGACCGAGCGCCTGTGCGTCAAGACCGGTATCAAGATGGCCGAGGAGGCGGGCTACGTCAATCTGGAGACCGTGATCGCCGAGGGCCGCGCGCTCAAGGCCGGCGACAAGGTGTACGCCGCCAACCACGGCAAGGACCTTATGCTCGTCAACCTGGGCACCACCCCGCTCGAGCAGGGCTTTAACATCCTGGGCGCCCACGTGGACTCGCCGCGCCTGGACCTTAAGCAGAATCCCGCCTTCGAGGCCGGCGACATGGCCTACCTCGACACGCACTACTACGGCGGCGTCAAGAGCTACCACTGGGTGGCCTCCCCGCTTGCACTTGTAGGCGTCATCTGCAAAAAGGACGGCACCACCGTCGACATCAACATCGGCGACAAGGCGGACGACCCGGTCTTTACCATCTCCGACCTGCTGATCCACCTCTCGAGCGAGCAGATGTCCAAGCCCGCCAAGGACGCCGTCGACGCCGAGATCCTTGACGTGATCGTGGGCGGCCGTCCCGTCAAGTTTGACGAGGACGACAAGGATGCCCCCAAGGAGCCCGTCAAGCAGATGTTCCTGGACATCCTCAAGGAGCAGTACGACGTCGAGGAGGAGGACTTCCTCTCCGCCGAGATCGAGGTCGTGCCCGCCGGCCCCGCCCGCGACATGGGCCTCGACCGCTCCATGATTCTGGGCTATGGCCACGACGACCGCGTCTGCGCCTACCCCTCCATGCTCGCCCAGATCAACGTCGCCAACGTGGAGCGCACGAGCATCACACTCATCGTCGACAAGGAGGAGATCGGTTCCGTGGGTGCCACCGGCATGACGAGCCGCTTCTTCGAGAACACCGTCGCCGAGATCATGACGCTCGCCGGCGAGGATAGCCCGCTGGCCCTGCGCCGTGCACTCGCCCACAGCCGCATGCTCTCCTCTGACGTGTCCGCCGGCTTCGACCCGGGCTACGCCGGCAAGTTCGAGACCAAGAACGCAGCCTTTATGGGTCGTGGCCTGTGCTTTAACAAGTACACAGGCAGCCGCGGCAAGGGCGGCTCCAACGACGCCGACGCCGAGTACGTGGCCCTCGTCCGCGACATCATGGACGAGGCCGGCGTGGACTTCCAGACCTGCGAGCTCGGCCGTGTCAACGCGGGCGGCGGCGGCACCATCGCCTACATCATGGCCAAGTACGGCATGAACGTCATCGACTCCGGCGTTGCCGTCCTGTCCATGCACGCCCTGTGGGAGGTCGCTAACAAGGCCGATATCTACGAGGCCTATCGCGGCTACAAGGCTTTCCTCGAGCGCGCCTAACCAGTCCCTTATAACTTGCGGTGAAATACGGACTAAACTGGCCCATAAACGGCCAAAACAGACCGTATTCCACCGCAACTTTTTTGGCAGAGGAGAGTCCATGCTGCAGGTCATCATTTCGCCCGCCAAGCAGATGCGCGCGGCCCAAGATGCTTTTGAAGTCCTGGGCATTCCACCTTTTGCGCACGAGACGGCTCGCCTCCACCACGCACTGCTAGATATCGAACGAAATGAAGGCAGCGGCGGCCTGCAGGCGCTGTGGAACGTGAGCGACAGGCTGCTCACAACGTGTCTGGATACGCTTCACGAATTTATGCCCGTCCTGAGCGATACCGATCTCGCAGATCCCGATATCGCGCGTCGAATCTCCCCCGCCGTCATGTCCTATCACGGCATTCAATACCAGAGCATGGCACCCGAGGTGATGGATGCCGCGCAGCTCGACTGGCTGCAAAACCATCTCTGGATCCTCTCGGGACTCTACGGATGCGTGCGCCCCTTCCACGGCGTGTCTCCCTATCGGCTCGAAATGGGGGCGAAGCTCGCCGTCGACGGCGCTCGCGACCTCTATGCCTTCTGGGGGAATCGACTTGCGCAGGTAATTGCGCCGGCCGGTTCCGACACCACTATCGTCAACCTTGCCAGCGTGGAATACGCCAAAGCTGTCCTGCCCCATGCTGCACAGGATACAACGGTTATCACCTGCTTTTTTGGCGAAGGCGTCCGCAACGATAAGCCCATCCAACGATCGACCGCCAGCAAAAAGGCACGCGGTTCGATGGTCCGCTGGATGGCGGAAAACAAGGTCGAGGACGCCGCCGGTCTTACCGAGTTCAACCTTGGCTACCGCTATGTCCCCGAGCTCTCGTCCCCAGATAGCCTGGTCTTCATCAACGAGCAGGCATTCTAAATGCCTGTCGCCAGCGCCGAACTCCACCTCGGCATGCTTTCATGATATTCGGTGAACATCCCGCTATTCCGCCAAGCCGTCTGCCTTGGCAATCTCGCTTGTCGAGCCGTCCTGATAGGTAATCTTGACATGCTCCACATCGGACGCCTTGACGCCCGACGGGGGCTCCAGGCGCCATTCCGTCAGGGCGATATCCATGGTCGTGGGCACATCTCCTTGATCTTTGAGCTTCACCGTCAGCGTTTTGAGCGCCGCGTCAAACGTCACGCGTTCGATTTCTTCGCCTGGAATGGACCCACCACTCAGCTGCAACTGCACAAACTCATCGCGCGGGTACCAATAATCGCCCGGAATGGCGAGCGTATTGGCATTACCGCCAGTACTCCTCACCGTCATAATCGGTAGGCTATCATCGGCCTCAAACTCCCAGGCAGTGCCGCCGCGACCACCAAACGTCCAGATACAAACGGCAATCACCAGCACGGCAAGCACCGCAAAACCAATCGCGACAAGGCCATGGTGCGCACGGCCCTCCTCGGCCGACACGTCCCACTGCGTCTCCCGATACAGATGCTTGTCTTTCATGTTCGCCTCCCCACGGGCATGCTCATCGCGTCAATCGTACCCATTCGAGTTATACTTGAGCCCACCACATAAACGGGGAGCTTGCAGGACAAGACGGCAGGCTGAGACTGGGCGCGCCCGCCCTGACCCGCAAACCTGATATGGGTAATGCCAACGAAGGGAGCCGTGCCAATGAGCACACAAACCGAGCCCACGCTCGTCACGCAAATCGACTTCGCCCGCGCCGGGCAGATCACACCGCAGATGAAGGAGGTCGCCGAGCGCGAGCATCGCGACCCCGAGTACATCCGCGAGCGCGTGGCCGACGGCCGCATCGCCATTCCCGCCAACATCGTGCATATCAAAAAGGGCATGCGCGCCTTTGGTGTCGGCGAGGGCCTGTCCACCAAGGTCAACGTCAACCTGGGCATCTCGGGCGACAAGGCCGATGCCGCCGAGGAATGGAAGAAGGTCAAGATCGCCGAGGACTTTGGCGCCGACGCCATCATGGACCTCTCCAACTCGGGCAAGACGCGCCAGTTCCGCCAGCAGCTCATCGACGAGACGCCGCTCATGGTGGGCACCGTCCCCATGTACGACGCCATCGGCTACATGGAAAAACCGCTGGTCAAGCTTACCAAAGACGACCTGTTCGAGGTCGTGCGCGCGCACGCCGAAGACGGCGTGGACTTTATGACCATCCACTGCGGCATCAACAAGTCGGTCACCAAGACCTTTAAGGAGACCGGCCGTCTCATGAACATCGTCAGCCGCGGCGGTTCGCTGCTGTTTGGCTGGATGGAGGTCACCGGCAACGAAAACCCCTTCTACGAGTACTTTGACGAGCTGCTCGAAATCTGCCACGAGTACGACGTGACGATCTCGCTCGGCGACTCCTGCCGCCCGGGCTGCCTCTACGACTCCAACGACGCCACCGAGACCGCCGAGATGATCGAGCTGGGCAAGCTGTGCAAGCGTGCTTGGGCCGCCGGCGTCCAGGTCATGGTCGAGGGCCCGGGTCACATGGCGCTCGACGAGATCGCCGCCAACATGAAACTGCAGAAGCGCCTGTGCCACAACGCCCCGTTCTATGTGCTCGGGCCGCTGGTGACCGATATCGGCGTGGGTTACGACCACATCACCGCTGCCATCGGCGGCGCCATCTCCGCCAGCTCCGGTGCCGACTTCCTATGCTACGTGACGCCGGCCGAGCACCTGTGCCTGCCCAACGCCCAGGACGTGCTCGATGGCCTCATGGCCACCAAGATCGCCGCACACGCCGCCGACATCGCCAAGAAGGTACCCCACGCCCGCGACATGGACGACAAGATGGGCCAGGCGCGCCGTAAGCTCGACTGGGACGCCATGTGGAAGTGCGCGCTCGACCCGGTTACGGGCAAGAAGCGCTACGAGGAATCCCCCGCCGCCACCGAGGGCACTTGCACCATGTGTGGCAAGATGTGCGCCGTCCGTACCGTTAACAAGGTGTTCGAAGGCACGACGATCGACCTCGGCATGGAGGATTAACGCGTCTCCGGAGCCACAATCGGTCACAAGGTGCTCATCAATTGTTGACATGTGAACATTTGCTTACATTTGCGTAAAGATTGCATCGCCCGCCCGGGTTCGGAATACAGCCGGCCCGGGCAACTTTATAATGCAGACTTAAAGACCCATTTGAATCCGACCGAACAAGGGAGCGAACATGGATCGCAGTAAGGTACCCGCCGTTCTATCCATCGCAGGATCCGATTCCAGCGGTGGCGCCGGCATTCAGGCCGACATCAAGACCATCACGGCGCACCGCCTGTATGCCGAGACGGCCATCACAGCCATCACAGCGCAAAATACACTGGGCGTTACCGCCGTGCAGAACATCTCCCCGGATATTGTCGCAGCGCAGATCGATGCCGTTTTTGACGATATACGACCCAGCGCCGTCAAGATCGGCATGGTCTCCTCTGCCGAGATTATCGAGGTTATCGCCGACCGCTTGAGCGCCTGGGACGCACAAAATATCGTCGTCGACCCCGTCATGGTCGCCACCTCGGGTGCTCGCCTCATTGCCGAGGATGCCGCTGAGGCACTCACCCGCCGCCTGTTCCCGCTGGCGACCGTTATCACGCCCAACATTCCCGAGGCCATGGCGCTGCTCGATTATGAGGTCGATTCCGAGCGCACGCAGCAAAATGCCGCCATGCTTCTCACCCGTCGCTTTGGCTGCGCGTCTCTCGTTAAGGGCGGGCATTTTGTCAACGAGGCCAACGATGTGCTAGCAGAGCCCGCGCCGCTCGATGACGAGGGCAACCATCTGGGCGATCCGCTCACCACGTGGTTCCGCCACAAGCGCATCGAGACCGGCAACACGCACGGTACTGGCTGTACGCTTTCGTCCGCCATCGCCTGCGCGCTGGCCCAGGGCATGGATCTTGCCGATGCCGTCAACGCCGGCAAGGCCTACCTAACGGGTGCTCTCGCCGCTGGCTTTGACATGGGCAAAGGCTCCGGCCCCGTCAACCACATGTGGCAGTATTAAGAT
Source organism: uncultured Collinsella sp. (assembly GCA_959023295.1). Classification (GTDB taxonomy): domain Bacteria; phylum Actinomycetota; class Coriobacteriia; order Coriobacteriales; family Coriobacteriaceae; genus Collinsella. Next base: position 150,586 of record CAUFBM010000002.1, read on the forward strand.
TCGCAGCCCAAAACCACCGCAAAGGGGACAGGCACCTTTGTGGCGGTTCCCACAAACATCTCGATCTGTAACAGTAACTCGGCAAAATCGACCCTAGATGTTACAGATCGAGACAAACGACCGATATCGACCTAAATAATCTCAATCTGTAACATCTAGCCCGTTTTCGGCCTTACAGCTGTTACAGATCAAGACAAACCAACGAAACAAGCCACCGCAAGGGGAACTTTTGTACTGCTTTGGGCCGTACTACTCTCCGAGCATCTCTTTGAGCTTGGCTGCCACGGCATGGCCGAGGCTCTCGTGGCTTACCGGCATCATGTGCAGATAATCGATATCGCCCGGCTCGGCAAAATCGGCGGCATTCAAAAAGTCGCAGCCAAACTGTTCGGCAACATACGCATAGTATTCGGCAAAATGCTCCGAGGCCTCGACGGAGTGCTCGTCAAAGTCGGTCATATACACATCGGCGATCTGCGGCTTGATCTTGATAGGAGCCATCAGCAGAATGCGCGGACAAGGCGCAGCGTCGGTCCACGGAAACGCGCGGACAGTGCGAATCAGCGCCATGGCGCCACGGGCGATATCGGAAGCTGTCACGTTAAAGACCGTCTTACAGTCGTTGGTGCCCAGCATAATCACGATCGCATCCAGCGGCTTATGGGCCTCGAGCAGCATCGGCAACGCGCGAATACCGTTGAGATTAGTATCCAGATGGCACATATCGTCGCGCACCGTCGTGCGGCCGTTTAAGCCTTCCTCAATTACGTGCCAGTCCTCGCCCAGGTCACGCTGTGCCACGCCGCACCAGCGCACATCGTGCGCATAGCGCACCGCGGTGCCGTCGCGCATACCTGCCGGATCGTAGCCATAGGTATTGCTGTCACCAAAGCACAGAACGTTTTTCATCGTAAGCCCTTCCTTTAGTAAAAAGCCGACGGAAGCAGCCCTCCCGCCGGCTCGACCTATCTGTCGGCACGTACCGATTACAGGTACTTGCGCCAATCGTCATCGTCCTCATCGTCCTCGGCGGCAGCCTGGGCCTGCTCGGCGGCGCGAGCAGCCGCAGCGCGTGCGGCAACCTGGGCATAGGACTCCTCGTTGCGCTCGGGGAAGTTTGCCAGCACATGCTCGAACTTGGCAAAGTCCTCGTCCCAACGCGTAGAGGGCACGGCAAAGAAGACCTGCTTGACCTTGAAGTCGCCCGACGCGAGCTCATTGCGGAAGAGCTCGGCCACGGCCTCGGCGTCAAAGCCGTTGTTGTCGCAACCCCAAGCGCCCAGTACGAGCTTCTCGCGACCCAGCTCGTCGCAGATGGCAAGCACAAAGCGGATGCGATCGCGCAGGGCGTCCAGCAGGGCATCGTCACCCACGCGATACTCCTGGCGAGCGCGCTTGGCGTTGGGCGCGGCGGCAACGATTACATCGGCATACGCATGCACGTGGTTGCGGTCGAAGCGCACCGCAGGCACCACCAGTGCACGGTTGCGGTAAAGCTCGCAGTTGATGTTGCGGCGACGGTTCTCGCCGTACCATTTGCGCTGCTTATCGAGGACGTTGTACAGATACGAATCGGCACAGAGCGTGGCCTCCTGACCCAGATAGCCCTGGATGTAGCCACCGCCCGGGTTGGTGAACGAGGCAAAGGCGAGCACGGCCATGTCGCAGAACTGCGCGTAGCCTCGGCCGTTATCCAGAATGGCCTGCGTGGCAGAGGCGTCGAGCACGGTGACCTCAGGCAGGACCGGAGCGGGCTTTTCAGCGGTAGGCGCGGACTCGGTCTCCGCGGCCTCCTCGGCGGCTGCAGGCTCGGCCGAAACCTCGGTCTCGGCGGATGCAACCTCAGCGGCTTCGACCTCGGCGACCTCGGGCTCCTCAACAACCTGCTCCTCGGCAGTGTCGGCCGCTTGGGCCTTGGCCTTCATCGCCGCGACAAATCCGGCAGGCATACCATCGAACTCGCGCACGCCGGCAAGCGAACGCTCGATGTCCTTGGCGCAGGCCTCGGACACAGCCACCACATGGCGCTCGGCGGCCTTGGCACGCGCCTCGCGCTTGGGATTGGGCTGACCCGCTCGGTTAGACCTGCGGTTACGGTTCCTGTTGTCGACGTCTGCCATAAGTGGTCACCTTTCTCGGTCTCTGCCGCTATCGGCTTTTCCCATCCATGATACCCCGCCGTGCACAAAAAAGACGGCCCCGAAGGACCGCCTTTCACATCGTTTTACCGCGTCCGACAAGAAACGCTGCAATGCCCCGCGCTAGTCGCGACGACCAAGGATGTTCAGGATGCGCAGGAACACGTTGATGATGTCCACGAACAGGTTGGATGCCATGAGCACGGCGTTGGGCAGCGTGGGCGGCACCGTCGTGGCCACATAGGTGTCGTAGCCAATAAAGCCGGCGAACACCACGATCACGATCAGGTCGGTGATGGACTGCGAGACGCCCATAAACATCAGCACGATCTCGACCAGAATCGTGGCAAGCAGGATGCCAAAACCAATGCCGTACACACGCTGGAAGAACTTGGGGAAGGTCACGCCCAGCGCACCAAAGACAAAGGTGATGGCGGCCGTGGCGATAAAGGCAGTGTTGATGGTGGGCAGGTCGTAATTGGCAAGGCCAAACGACGCGGTCAGGCCAAAGGTACTCGCAAAGATTACGTAGCCCACAAGGGACAGACCCACAGACTGCTTGCCCGCGGCGGCCGACATCATGACCATGCCGACGATGGTCAAAATAAACGAGCCAAAGACCAGCGGCAAGGCGGCGCCGCTCATCATCATGCGGGCAAACGCCATGGTGCTCGTAAAGTAAGCACCGGCACCCATGGCGCAAAAGCCCAAAAAGATCAGGGCAGACATGGCAAGGTTGTACGCACGCGGCGACATCTCCTTGGCACGGCTTGCGCCGGTCTCAATGGGGCCGTTCTGATAACCCTGGATATCGTTCATAATATCGTCCTTTCAAAAGCGCCGCGACAGCGCCGTAGGTGACAAGATTCCTGCCATTGTACCCGAATGCCGCGCGCTCTTACCTGCGGCGCCCGCTCTCGAGCGTACGGTCGAATGCCCACACCCACCAACGCATCAAATGGGCCTGCGAGCCATCCGGTCGCTCGCGCGCCTGTTCTTCCAGATACAGTTCGGTCGCATGCCCACCAAAACGAACCTTATAGGTTGCCGTACGAATGCCGTGAACCGTTAGGCCAAAACCGGTGGATGAGACAATCTCGTCGATCGTAAAACAGCGACCGTCGACCCAGCAGACGGTAACCGGCACGACTTGTCCGCCCGCGAGGATGCGGGCCACGACGTCCACATACTGCTTGTGCACGCGTCGAGTTTTACCATCTGTCTGTCGATATTCCATGCCCCCTATTATCGAACGCATGTTTGCATGTTGTAAAGCGAACATACTGTGGTTTTGGAGTGTCGTAGCAATCGCGCGTGTCCGCATGGCGTGTTAGCAAAAAGAACACCCGCGGTCAACAGGGCTAATATTCAATTTTAGTGCCAAAAAATTCACTTCTCCCATCAGAACTCGGTAAAGAAACCCGCAGGAGGTGATACGATTTATCATGTTTTTGTAACGTGCCTGCAAACTTCGAGAAAGCCCATATATGGACGTAACGTTCTCAGCCTTCCTCGGCCAAATTGTGTCGAACCCAGTCCTTGCCGTCACCGTGATCCTCGCGCTCGGCGCTATCTTCGTCAACGGATGGACCGACGCGCCCAACGCCATCGCGACCTGTGTCACCACGCGCTGCATGCCCGCCCGCGCAGCCATTCTCATGAGCGCCGCATTCAACTTCCTCGGCGTGCTCATCATGACGCACTTTAACGCGAGCGTCGCCAACACCATCTCACATATCGTCGACTTTGGCGGAAACAGCACCATGGCGCTCGCGTGCCTCTGCGCGGCGCTGTTCTCCATCGTCGTCTACGGCGCCACGGCATCGCGTTTTGGCATCCCCACCTCGCAAAGCCACAGCCTTATCGCCGGCCTGACCGGTGCCGCAATCGCCCTCGGCGGCGCGAGCAGCGTCAACGTCCACGAGTGGATGAAGGTCATCTACGGCTTGGCGCTCTCCATCGGCCTGGGCTTTATCATGGGCTGGGTCCTGTGCAAGCTCGTCTCGATTCTTTTCGCCGCCGCCAACAGGCGACGTGCCAATGTCTTCTTTAAATATGCTCAGATCGCAAGTGCCGCGGCCATGAGCTTTATGCACGGCGCGCAAGATGGACAAAAGTTTATCGGCGTGCTCTTTTTAGGTGTCGCCTTTGCCAGCGGACAGACGAGCGTCGGCGACGCCGGCATCCCCATCTGGATCATGCTGCTGTGCTCGGCCACCATGGGCATCGGCACCAGCGTGGGCGGTGAGCGCATCATCAAGTCTGTCGGTCAGAGCATGGTCAAGCTCGAAAAGTACCAGGGCTTCTCCGCCGACCTGGCGGGCGCCGCAAACCTGCTGCTTGCCACGCTCACCGGCATCCCCGTGTCCTCCACGCACATCAAGACCTGCGCCATTATGGGTGTCGGTGCCGTCAAGCGCCTCTCGGCGATCAACTTCGGTGTCGTCAAGGACATGATGTTCACCTGGTTCTTCACCTTCCCCGCCTGCGGACTTATCAGCTTTGTCATGGCCAAGCTGTTCATGATGTTCATCTAGTCAAACCGAACGTCCATCCGGACCGCAATACCTCGCCCACCCGTCTTCGCCTCGAAAGGACCCACTCATGGCAAAGAAACCCGATTCGTTCTACTTTGACAACTACGTCGCCTGTGCCGACCTTGCTGTCCAGGCCGCAGAGTTGCTCATCAAGATTTTTGAGAACTTTGATCCCGCGCAGATCCACGGCATGCTCGAAGAGATGCATGCGATTGAGCATGCGGCCGACAAGAAGCACCATGAGCTCGAGGATGCCCTGCTCACTGCCTTTATCACCCCGCTTGAGCGCGAGGATCTGGACCTGATGAGCTGCTCGCTCGACACTGTGCTTGACCGTATCGAGGGCGTCGTGCAGCGCGTCTACTTCACCAACATCCAGAGCATCCACCCCGATGCCATCGTCATCGCTCACAAGGTAACCGACGCCTGCCGCGCCATGAAGGACCTGATGGTCGAGCTGCCCAACTACCGCAAGTCCAAGACCCTGCGCGAACTCGTCATCCAAATCAACACTATCGAGTCCGAGGCCGACGAGCTCTACATCAACGCTATGCGCAACCTGCACGTCAACGGCAAGGACCCGCTTGAGGTCATCGCCTGGCGTGACGTGTACGCCTTCTTGGAGTACTGCGCCGACTGCTGCGAGAATGTGGCCGATGTCGTGGATTCGATTGTCATGAAGAACAGTTAATTGGGGGTATGTGTCCCACCGGTCGCGGGCCCGACCACTAATAACCTTTTTCACTCCGGCTGCAAGCAGAGTCGTTCAAAAGGTTATTAGTGGTCGGGCCCGCTCCCTTATGTACCACCATTGGGAACTTTGGCTGATAGTTTTAGCGCAACGGGGGTTTGGCTGAAGGGACCTTTGGTACCCGTTCGAACACTTTGGCCCTTGGTGAGCGTTTGGCTGATTGCCGCTTTGGGTACTCTTTGGGTTACTTTGGGTTTGTTTAATTTTTAATTGTTGGAGGGCTTGTATGTCGTATTTGGATCTGGCTCGGTCTCGGTATTCTTGTCGTTTGTTTGAGGACCGTTCTGTTGAGCAGGCTGTGGTGGATGCCATTGTTGAGGCTGGGCGTATTGCTCCTTCTGCTTGTAATAATCATCCAACCCGTGTGATGGTGTTGGATACGCCCGAGCTTCTGGAGAAGGCAGCTGCTTGTCAGCCTCGGTTTGCTCGTGATGGGTCCATCTTTGGCGCTCCGCTCATCTTCCTCATTTGCAGCGTTACCGACGACGCTTGGGTGCGCCCCTATGACCAGATGAACTCCAGCGCTATCGACACCTCGATTGTTTGCGATCAGATGATGATGGAAGCCGAGGAGCAGGGCCTGGGAACGTGCTGGGTGTGCCATTTTAAGCCCGAGGTGGCCCGCGAGCAGTTCGGCCTGCCCGAGGGCGTCTATCCCTATCACATGCTCGTCTGCGGCTATCCTGCCGACCACATCGCCGATCCTGAGCATCGCGAGGCCCGTACCATTCCCCTCTCCGACTTCCTCCTCAAGTAGTTTTTGGCACATGCCCTAAAACCTACCTTTTGCCACGCGCCCTTCGCCGAGTTCTGCCCTATCGCACGCAGAGCTCGGCGTTTTGTTTCCCAACCCGTATGCAGCCACAAAAAAGGAGCCCGCAGGTGCGAGCTCCTCAGAAGGACACTAGATTGTAGCTCTGGCGCTAGTCCAGATCGTCAGCGGCAAAGTTGTCGATCGGGGCGAAGGGGTCAGCCACGGGAACAACCGGATCAGCGACAGGCAGCGGCTCGGCGGCGGGAACGGTCACTGCAGGAGAAGCGGCAGAGCCGACCGGCGTAGAGGCCATAAGGTCGGACGGGAAGGAATTCTGGGCATCGTCCATGAAGTGCTGGATGAGCTTGAGGTACTCGGCCTTGAACTCCTCACGGGAAGCCTTCAGACGGTCGATCTCCTCGAGCTCGGCCTGCTTCTCGGTCAGAGCCTGACGGATGACCTCGCGGGCCTTGGCGTCGGCTTCGTTGCGGATGCGCTCAGCGTTCTCGTTGGCGTCGTTGACGATACCCTCGGCGGTCTGCTGGGCAGCGATCAGCGCAGCGGAGATCTGGCGCTCCTGAGCGGAGAAGTCGGGTGCGGGAGCGGCCACAGGAGCGGCGGGAACGGCCTGAGCGGCAGCGTCCTGAGCCTGGGCAAGCTGAGCCTGCGTGTCAGCAAGCTGCTGCTCGGTGGCAGTCAGACGACCCTTAAGATCGACAATCTTGGCAAGCATAGCGTCAACCTCGGAGGACAGCGTCTCCAAAAAGACGTCGACCTCGGCGGGATCATAGCCGCGCTTGGCCTCAGAGAAAGTCTGAGCCTGGATGTCAGCAGGGGTAATAGCCATAACAAGTTCTCCTTTTTCATCGCCTCGGCGCTGGGCGCCCGACATGAGTTACTGAGCCAGTTCTATACGAGTATACCTATAAGAAGCTGCAGAATCAGCCTCTGCACCAACTGCAACGCAATAATTGCAACGACCGGCGAAAAATCAACGCCACCCATCGGCGGAATAAACCGACGAAACAGGTTGAGCCACGGACCGCAGACGCTATCGAGCACCGCGGCGATATCCTGCAGCAGGCCGCCCTGCTTCATGGGAATCCACGTCATAAAGCAATAGACCACAATGAGCGTGGAGTAGAAGTTGAACAGCGTGTTGACCAGCTGAACAATGGTGTAGATGTTGATGGGAATCTCCTCGTCTTGGGTTTACTTAAGGTAGCCGTCGGCGCGCAGCTTCTTGAGGTCCGAATCCTTGACCTCGCAGCCGGCGGGCAGCACCATAAACACGCGATCGCCCACCTCTTTGACCGTAGCGCCCAGGCCGCAGGCAAAGCCATAGCTAAAGTCCAGGACGCGTTTGGCGACCTCGGTGCGAACGCCAACAAAAATCAGCGCAACAGGCTGCTTGGTGCGCACACGGCGGACAACGGTCTCGACATCGTCATAGCTCTCGGGACGCAGAACATAGGCAGGCAGCTGCGGCGTGGCGTTAATGATGTTGCTCGCATAGGCCGAGGCGTCGCTCGGCGCAGGAGCGGGCGCAGGTGCCGCGGCGCGAGCGCGAGCGCTCTCGGCATAGCTCGACGGCGTGTCGTAAGCGCCGGGACGATAGCCGCCCGCGACACTATCCTGAGAACGCGACGGCGGATTGTACGTTGTTGCATGACGGGAGTCATCGCCGACCAGCTGACCGGAGCGCGTGTACACCGCTACAGACTCGGCCTCACCGCGGCGCGTCTGGCCCAGCAGGCCGTTACTCGGCTCGTCCTGGGTATAGAAGCCCTCGCCCGAGGCACCGCTGTAGCCGTTGTTCTGATAGCCATCGTCGTAGCCGTCATCGTAGCCGTAGTCGTCATCCTGGCCATAGCCCTGGTCGTAACCCTGCTGGCCGCCAAGGTGCATCTTATTTTTAATCTCGTCAAGGAAGCCCATGGTTGTGTCCTCTCACGGTTTAGTGCAGGCGCTCTGCAAACCAGTGCGCACTTCAGAGCCCTATTTTACTGCAAACTCCGGGCTAAATACTACCCTGCCCAGGCGAACGAGCGTAGAGCCCTCCTCAAGGGCAGGCTCAAAGTCCTCGCTCATGCCACAAGAAAGCTCGGGCAGGCTCAGATCGGGATGCGCCACTTCCAGCTCGTCCCTCAGCTCTCGCAGCCCGGCAAAGGTGCGACGCGCCACATCCTTGTTCCCCCGAGGGGCCATGGCCATAAGGCCCTGCACACAAATTCCCTCAAGCTCCGTGAGCTCGCCGGCGGCGCCACGAATCTCATCGGGCGAAAAGCCACCCTTGGACTCCTCGCCGCTTACGTTAACCTCGATTAGCACCTGCTGGGGAGCAGAAAGCTCGCCCGCTTCGATCTTGCGAACGGCACGGCTCGAAATCGCCTGCGCCAAATGAAGCGAACCAACCGAATGAATCAGCTCAGCCGAGCCCAACACCGCGTTAATCTTATTGGTCTGAAGGTTGCCAATCATATCGAAGCGCACCTCGGGCAGCTCCGGATGCTCCGCCAGACCCGTGAGCTTGCGGACGAGTTCTTGCGGGCGGTTCTCGGCAAAATGGCGGTATCCCACCTGGATGGCCGCGATGGTTTCATCGACGCCGACGGTCTTGGACACGGCAATCAAACGCGCGGCATCGCGGGGCCTCCCAGCGCGATCGAGCGCGGCATAGAAACGCTCGAGTATCTGCTCGCGGCGAGCGCGCATTACATTCAAATAGTTATCCATTGCCAATCGCCTCCGCTAACAGCACAACAAGTAGTCCCATGCTAGCGCAAGAGCGCGGCCCCGCATCCGCAAGGCCGCGCTCCCTTAGGTATTTACAATCTTTTGACGAACGAGGCTACCCTACTCCTCGTCGTCCTCACCATCATCCTCGTCCTCAAGATGATCCAACAGGTAGCGAAGTCCCTCGCTCACCTCGTTAGCGGGCACCTTGGCAACAAAGTGTGCATCCACGGCGGGCCTCATAATGACGCCCTCGCCCGAAGGCACGCGCATGCTCTCGAGCTCGTCCTCGTCCGTACGGGCGATATCGCCGGCAGTCATACGCTGGCCGGTCAAAAGGAAGGTCAGACGGCAGGCGGCATCGATGGAAATCGAGGCAATGCGATCGAGGTAGCGCGAAACCATGATGGCGCGGCGCAGATCGTCATAGTTGCTGTCGTCGTCCATAAAATCGCCCGTGTCCATGCGGTTAAAGGTGCGGAAGAACTTCTCGTACGCCGCATGCACCGGCTCGTCCTCGACGGCCAGGTTGCAGATGATGGACATGTCGTTAGTGACGAGCGCGGAAAGCGACGAACCCAGCACCTGGTAAACGGCTTCGGCCTCGGCCTCAACCGTACCGACAAGCTCCTGGGGCAGCGAGATATCGGCCTTGACCATATGACGCGTGGCGCGGCAGATCTGGCGAACTTTATCGGTCATGCGCTGCAGGTTAAAGTCGACGTAAATGATCGTCTGCAGCAAACGGAAGTCGGAGGCGACCGGCGACTGCGTAGCGATCAGGTTGTAGCACACGGCCTCCAAGTTGGCGCAGCGAGCATCAATCGAAAGCGTGCGCTTCTTGGTCTTAGTGGCGAGCTTGCGGTCGTCGGTCACATAGGCCTTCACGGCGTCGTGAAGGGCCAGATCGACGGCCTCGAAGATGCTCAGCATCTCGTGACGGGCCTCGATGAGCTGACGGGAAAACAGTTTGCGCATGGTTCACTCCAATCAGTTGGGTGCGGTCATGCCGCCCGCACAGTGAATACGCACCGGACCAGGTCCGATCGACTTGGGACTAGTCGCACCGATCAGCCAAAGCGGCCGGTGATATAGTCTTCCGTCCGCGAATCCACCGGGCTGGTGAAGATCGCGTCGGTTTGACCATACTCGATGAGCGTGGCGGGCTCACCGGCAACTTCCTGCAAGAAAAACGCGGTGTAGTCGCTGATACGAGCCGCCTGCTGCATGGAATGCGTGACGATGATGATCGTCATCTCGGGCGCCAGCTCGGCCATCAGATCCTCGACCTTAGAGACGGACGTAGGGTCGATGGCGGAACAGGGCTCGTCCATCAGGAGGACATCGGGCTGCACCGCAAGCACGCGTGCGATGCACAGACGCTGCTGCTGACCGCCCGAGAGCGCCAAACCGTCCTTGTTGAGCTGATTGGATACCTCTTTCCAGAGGTTGGCGCGCTTGAGCGATTCTTCCACGATGTCATCGAGGTCGCTTTTGCTAGTCACGCCCTGCAGACGAGGGCCAAAAGCGACATTCTCGTAGATGGATTTGGGAAACGGGTTGGGCTGCTGAAAGATCATGCCCACGCGGCGGCGAAGGTCGACCGGGTCGACGCCCTCGGCATAGATATCGTTGCCGTCGAGCGTCATGGTGCCCTCGACGCGAGTGCCCTCGATAAGGTCGTTCATACGGTTGATGCAGCGCAAAAACGTCGATTTGCCGCAGCCCGAAGGACCGATAAACGAGGTGATGGCGTTTTTGGCGATGTTGAGGTCGAGCCCCGTCAGCGCATGAAAGTCACCGTACCAAAAGTTGAAATCCTTGGCCGTGATGGCCGCTTGCTCCGGCGTAGGAGCGGACTGATAGACGGACATGGGACTCCTTAACTAGCGGCGCTTGCGCGACAGATAACGCGCAAACAGGTTGAAGGCCAGAATAATCGCCATCAGCAAAAGCGCAGTGCCGTAGGCTGCGTTCATGTTGATGCCGTCATTGGCAAGCAAATAGAGGTGAACGGTCATGGGACGACCGGAATCGAGCGGCGAGATCGGCAGATTGATGGCCTGACCCATGGTGTAGAGCACCACCGCGGTCTCGCCGATGGCGCGACCGATGGCAAGGACGATGCCGGTGGCAATGCGGCCAAAGGCAGAAGGAAGCACGATCTTGGAGACGACCTGCCACTTGGTGGCGCCCAGGCCATATGCGCCCCAACGGATATAGCGCGGAACGGCGCGAATTGCCTCCTCGGTGGTGCGCATGACGATGGGCAGCATCAGAAGCGCCAGCGCCAGAGCGGCCGAAACCATCGAAAGGCCCAGGCCCATGGCCTCAACAAACAAGGCGTAACCAAAGAGGCCCATAACGATGGAAGGCACCGAGGCCAGGGCATCGGCAGCATAGCGAATGATGTCGACGACCTTGCCCTGCTTGGCGTATTCGGCCAGATAGACCGCAGCCAAGACGGCAACCGGCGTGCAGATGAGCATGGCGAGCGCCGTCACGTAGATGGTCGAGACGATCGTGGGCCAGATGCCACCCTCGGCGTTTACGCCCTGCGGCCAGCCGAAGATAAAGTCGAGCGAGATATGCGGAAGACCGTTGATGACCACATAGGCGATGATGGCAAGCAACACCAGGGTGGTGATATAGGCCGCGGCGCGAAACACGCCGAGCATAATCTTGTTGGACAGGTCCTTGTTGATGCGGCCCTTCTTGCCATGGGAAAGGGCACGCTTGATGAGCTCGCGCGACGATGTCGTATCGACCGTCGTGTCAACGGAATCGGACATAGCCTACCCCCTCTTCTTTGAAATCAGGCGAACGATACCCACCAGTGCAGCTGAGATGATAAACAGGACCACGCCCATGCCAAACAGAGCCGAGCGATGCAGGCCCGAGGAATAGCTCATGTCGAGTGCGATCTGGCTCGTGAGCGTCGAGATGGGGCTCGAGATGCTATCTGGAATGACCGGGGCGTTGCCCACGACCATCAGCACGGCCATGGTCTCACCGATGGCACGCCCCATACCCAAGACAATTGCATCGACAATGCCCAGCTTGGCTGCAGGCAGCACGACCTTGTAGATGGTCTGCCACTTGGTGGCACCCATGGCATAGGACGCCTCGCGAATGCCCATGGGGATGGAATTGAGGGCATCGATCGTGAGCGTGGTAATGGTGGGAACGATCATGATGGCAAGCACAAACCACGCCGTCAGCGCGCCAAAGCCAAGACCGCCGGTCAGCTGCGCGATAAACGGGCGGATGATGACCATGCCAAAGAAGCCGTAGATGATGGAGGGGATGCCCGCCAGCAGGTCGACGGCGGGGCTGATGAGCCTGCGCACGCGCTTGCTGGCGATCTCGACCAGATATACAGCCGTGCCCACACCCAGGGGCACGCCCATGGCGAGCGCACCGACCGTCACCAGACCAGAGCCCGCCAGCAGCGACATGATGCCGTAGTGGCCCTCGGATGGCGCCCACGTAAAGCTAAAGAAGTCCGCCAGGCCGATGTCGGTAAAGACGGGCAGCGCCGAGTACGTGGTAAAGACAAAGATCAGGATAACGGTGACGACCGCCAAGAACGCGCAGGCAAAGAAGATCCACTGCAGCGCCTTCTCCTTGAGATAGGTGCTACGCGACACCAACGCCAACTCACGCTTTTTGGGCGTCTGAGCCTCCTGCTCAATCTGGGGGGTTTCCTGTGCTTCCACGCTACTCACTCCCCTTTCCGTCGTTGGTGACGGGAATAAAGCCCGCCTCGCGAATCTGCTTGTCCATCTTCTCGGACGTCACATAGTCAATGTAGTCCTGCGCCTGATGCGAAGGCGTACCCTTCACAAAGAAGTAAAGGTCGCGCGAGATGGGATAGCCGCCACTTGCGACCGTCTTCTCGGATGCCTCGACATGGTTGACCGAAACGGCCTTAACCGAGGTCGTGGCGTTGAGGCTCTCGACAAAACCCAGCGAGATGTAGCCAATGGCGCCACGCGAGCGGGACACGACGTCGCGCACTTGGCCCGTACCCGAAAGAACGGCCGAGCGGCGATCGAACGGCGTGCCGTCCATCACGATGGTACGGAAGGCCTCGCGCGTACCGGACGCCTCGTCGCGGTTGATAACCTGAATCTTCAGGTCCTCTCCGCCGACTTCCTTCCAGTTGGTGATCTTGCCGGCGTAAATATCGCGGAGCTGCTCGGTCGAGAGATTGTCGACCGGGTTGTCGTCGTTCACGATGACTGCGATGCCGTCGTGCGCGATTACGATCGGGGTCAGGCCAAGGTCTTGTTCGTCGGCATTGAGGCCACGAGACGAGCTGGCGATGTCGGCCGTGCCGTTGCTGACGGCCTCGATACCCGCAGAGGAGCCAAGGCCGGAGACGAGCACATCGGTGCCGGCCTCTTCCTTAAAGCCCTCGGCTGCGATCTCGGCAATGGGAAGGCACGTGGTCGAGCCGGCCACGGTAATAGAAGATGTGGAAGATCCCGAGGAGCAAGCACACAGCGTGAGCGTAAGCACTGCAGCACTCAGGACCGATGCGATCTTTCTCATAGCATCACGCCGATCGCAGCATGGCGCCCACAGGTGCCGCCCTCGTTGCGGTAGGAATAAAAGCGGTCGTTCTGACGAACGGTGGAAAGCTTGGTGTCCACAATGCTGCTCGCCTCGACGCCGGCGTCCATCAGCGCCTCGCGAATGGCGGCGGAAAGATCGAGCATACGAGAAGCAGAGGCATCGATGCACGCGAACTCGGCGGCAAAGCGATCCATGAGCTCCTGGGACACCTCGTACTCGTCGCCCAGGATATGGGGCCCAATGTAGGCAGAGATGTCGTCCGGCTTGCAGCCAGCCGCCTCGCAGAGCGCTTGGCACGCCTTGGCGGAAATGCGCGCAATCGTGCCCTTCCAGCCAGAGTGCACCACGGCAAAGCCGCCGGGAGCCACCAGCACCACGGGAACGCAATCGGCAAAGCAGAGCATCACGGGTACCTCACGGGCCATGCAGACGATGGCATCGCAGCCCTCGGCAATCTGCTCGCGAATATTCTCGAGATAATCGGCACCGTTCGAGGCCACCGTCACGACATGGTCACCGTGTACTTGATTGGGAACAAGCAGGTTGTGCTCGCACTCGGCGGCACCCAAGGCCTCGAGTGCGCGGCGACGATTTTCTTGAACGGCAAAGGGGTCATCGCCAACATGCGAGCCCAGATTGAGTGAGGAGTACGCATCTTCGGAAACACCGCCGGCGCGTTCGGTAAAAGCAAAGCGAACATCGTGCGTCGCGCCCTCTACCAACGTAACTCCATCATGGTCGACACGCGAAACGCTGTCCGCACGTGCTGCCATACTAAAGCCTCCTAATAACACAAGTATCGCGGCGACGCCGCAGCAGTCCGTGCCACACGGCTGCCATACTTCATCAAAAGGATACCCGCAGCGGTAGGGGCTAAACGTAAGGGGAACGTAAGGAGATTGGAGGCTTTCGTTTACAAAGGCAAAACACAACAAAAAGGGTGCGCCCAATCGGACGCACCCCATACAGGTCGCTGAGAAAAACGAACTAGAAGCTGCCGCGCTTGAGGAAGTCAGGAAGCTCAAACTGGTCGTTGCCAAAGTTGGGGAGCTCGGTACCACCGACGTTGCGAGTCGGGGCAGCCTGAGCCGGGCTCGTGGCAGGAGCGGTGCGCTGCGGCTCGGTAGAAGCAGCGGCCTTGCTCTGGGACTGCTGTGCAGCGAAGAGCTCGTCCTGACGGTTGACGTTGGAGTCGGAGAAGCCCGTAGCGATGACGGTAATACGCACCTGATCGCCCAGGGACTCGTCGACAACGGTACCGAAGATGATGTTGGCCTCGGGGTCGACGGCGTTGGCGACAACGTCGGCGGCGTCGCTGATCTCCTGGATGCCCAGGTCCTTGGAACCGGCAATGGAAAGCAGGACGCGCGTAGCGCCATCGATGGAGCTCTCGAGCAGCGGGCTGGAAATAGCCTGCTGGGCAGCGTCGACGGCACGGGTGTCCCCAGAAGCGGTACCGATACCCATCATGGCGGTACCGGCCTGCTTCATGATGGTCTTAACATCGGCGAAGTCCAGGTTGATGATACCGGGGACGGTGATGAGGTCGGTGATGCCCTGGGTGCCCTGGGAAAGGACGCCATCGGCGATTGCGAAGGCCTCAAGCATGGTGGTCTTCTTCTCGGCGATGTCGAGCAGCTTGTCGTTAGGGATAACGATCATGGTGTCGACGCAGTCGGAAAGCGTCTTAATGCCTTCTTCGGCGCTCTTCTTGCGCTTGCGGCCCTCAAACGTAAAGGGCTTGGTCACGACGGCGACGGTCAGCGCGCCGACCTCGTTCATCGCGATATCGGCAACGATGGGGGCAGCGCCGGTACCGGTGCCGCCGCCCTCGCCGCAGGTGATGAACACCATATCGGCGCCAGCGAGCGCCTCGGCGATGTCGTCGCGGGACTCATCGGCGGCCTTACGGCCGACCTCGGGGTTGGCGCCAGCGCCCAGGCCGCGGGTCAGGTCGGTGCCGATGTGCACCTTGATATCGGCATCAGAGATCGCGAGTGCCTGAGCATCGGTGTTGATGGCAACAAACTCGACGCCGCGGATACCCTCTTCGATCATTCGATTGACCGCGTTGGTACCGCCGCCGCCGACGCCGACCACCTTAATGACGGCAAGGTAGTTGTTGATCTCTGTCTCGTGCATGTCGGTCCTCCGAACAAAGGTTATTGCCATAGCATGGGTTGACCCCTGCGCACATTAACCTTCAAGTTGAAAGTAAATGCAAAGGTAAACCGTATTATGTTTGCACATTATGAACGTATCAGTCAAATAATTGACGGTGAAAACCAAACAAACCAGATAAACGGCGTGGTATGGCCCCTCAACAAAGCCACGAACGACGCTAAGCAGTCGGTGCGTTTCTGAACGTATAGTTGCCGGGAGACCGAACGTTAATGTAGGTTACGCCCTCTACCTGCGACAGAAGTTTGGTCACGACGCGTTCCTTCTTGGCGATATCATCAGAATCGCCCAGCGAGACCTCAACGCCATTATCAAGATTCGCAGAGATAGCCTCGACCGAAGGTATGGAAATATCCTTGATCTGCGCCAAGAATTCGTCGGAAAAACCACGCACGTAATCCAGGCCCGCTTTAACGGACTTGGAAGAAACAGCCTGCCCCGAGACCGGCTCGACATCAGCCGAGACATCGGTGAGCAGCACGGCTCCGTAATGCTTGGCCAGCGCCAACGCAGCATCGATACCGCTCAATGTGTTGGCGCCCTCCCCCGAAGTGACGACATTTCCCTGGTCGTCCACCTCCACAGAGGTCGAAAGCGGTGCAATCCATGTGTCATCGTCCCCGATCGCCCATGCAAGATCGTCGGAGCTAATGTAGGCAATTGCGATAACCTTGCGTTCCGTCGGCGTGATGATGAGCGTATGGGGAAATTGACGCTGAACATCCACGCCCGAAACCCACGGATTTTGCTTGAGGCCCTCGGTGATCTGGTCGGGATTCACATTGAACAGCGACGTGTCCTCGGGCAGATCGATCAGCTGGATGGCATCGTGCTTGGTCACATGCTCGCTGCCCTGGATCTGAATATCGTTAGCGGCGAACAGGCCAGAGTTAATGACGACGACGGCAACGACTGCAAGCACTGCCAGAGCGGCAAGGATGCCGCCCGCGATTTTGCCCTTGCCCTTAACGGCAGAAGCGGCACCCGCCGCATGATTTGCCAGGGCGCCGATCGATGACAACGGATTAGAGCCCTTTTTGCCCGATTGCGGTTTTGCGGAGGCCGACACCGACGTCAGCATACGTGGCTTAGATGCACCCAGCGCGCGACCGGGACGCGTCACCTTTGCCCCCAACGAGGGCTTGGGCGACGCTATGGGGCGAGAAGGTATGGCGCCCATCGCCGGTTTGGGCGTCACCGAGGGACGTGCCACCGGACGAGCAACATTTTTGGCCGCGGGGCGTCCGCCAAGCTGCGAACCGACAGTCGAACGCTTGGCAGGCCGCACGGACCCAGCAGGCTTAGAAGGCATAACGGACTTACGTTGAGGCTGAGACGGTGCGCCGGAACGCCCTCCGGCGCGGCGGAAGGTTGGTTTCGATGCTCTAGAAGCCGAGGAATTTAACTTCCGGTCTGAGCTCGATGCCATACGCCTCCCTCACCTTTCCGTGCACATGTCTGATAACCGCGGCCACGTCATCGGCCGAGGCGGTTCCGTTATTAACGATAAAATTAGCGTGTACGGGCGAAACTTCCGCGCCGCCAACCGAAAAACCCTTTAATCCACAATCCTCGATAAGCTTGCCCACGCTCGCATCGGGCGGGTTGCGAAATACCGACCCGCAGGATGCACAGCCCATGGGCTGTGTGCGCTTACGCCGCGTCAGGTACCGCTCCATACGTTCACGGATATCGGCCTTGGGCGCAGGTTTGAGCTTGAGCACGCATTCCAGAATGATCTCGTTACGCGGCAGGCTGCATTCACGGTAGCCCCAAGCGATCTCCGAGCCCGCGTAATGCTTGATGCCGGAGCTCGGGTCAAACGTAACGACATCTTCGACCAGCGAGCCAATCCACTCGGTTCGCGTGCCGGCATTCATGGACACGGCGCCGCCAACGGAGCCGGGAATACCGACCGCAAACTCAAGGCCCGAAAGGCTGCGCGACAGCGCGTCGTTGACTAGGCGAGCGAATATTACGCCCGCACCGACCGTCAGCGTACAACCGTCTTCGGCGACAACCGTACGCTGGAACTCACGCCCCAACGAAATGACGGCGCCGCGATAGCCTGCATCGGCAACAAGCAGATTAGATCCCTTGCCGATAATGACCCACGGTACCTGCTCACGATCGAGCACCGCCACGGCGCGACGCAAGGCATGATAGCTGTGACACGTCACAAAGAGGTCCGCCTTGCCGCCGATACGATAGCTCGTATGGCGCGCGAGGCGTTCATCCTCAATTACGTCCGTATCGATCATGCCCGAAAGCGCCATGACGGCGTTAAACAGACCCATGGGGTTTAAGCGTCTTTCTTGGCAGTCAGATACTCGATGAACTCGGGGCCGACCGTCGTGACGTCGCCGGCGCCCATGGTAAGCAGCAAATCGCCCTCGCCCACCATCTTCTCGAGCTCCTCATTGAGCTCAAGACGGCTCGAGCAGTACACGACCTCCTTGCCGGGATGCTTGGCGCGCACGGTATCGGCAAGCATCTTGGACGTGACACCCGGGATGGGCATCTCGCCGGCAGAGAACACGTCAATCAACAGCAGCTTGTCAGCATTGGCGAAGGCGTCGGCAAAGTCATCGCACAGAGCCTGCAGGCGCGAATAGCGGTGCGGCTGGAACACGACGTCGACATGTTTGTAGCCCAGCGAAGAGGCAGCAGCGAGCGTCGCCTTGATCTCGGTGGGATGATGGCCGTAATCGTCAACCACCGTGATGCCGTCGATATCGCCCACGTGGGTAAAGCGACGGCGGACGCCTTCAAAACTCGAAAGTGCCTTAGCGGCGGCGTCGATATCGAGGCCTAGGACATGGGCGACGGTCAAGACGGCCGTGGCGTTGAGCATGTTGTGACGACCGGGGTTGCTCTTAATCTCGACAGCGTGCTCGGTGTCGTCCTCAAAGCGAACGATAAAGTCGCTCTGGATGCCCTTGACATCCGGATGCACGCAGACGATGTCGTTGGTCTCGGCAAAGCCATAGGAAAGCACATGACGGCCCGTCGACTTGGCAAGCTCGACCAGATGCGGGTCCTCGCCACAGACGATGACCGTGCCGTCCTCGCCCACCAGACTCATAAACTTGGCGAAGGTGGCCTCGATCTCCTCGATACCCGAGTAATGATCGAGATGGTCGGCCTCGACGTTGGTCACGATGACCACATTGGGGTTAAGGAACAGGAAGGAGCTGTCGGACTCATCCGCCTCGGCGACAAAATAGTCGCCCGAGCCGTTCTTGCCGTTGGTATCGTAGCCCTCAACAATGCCACCGATCAGGAAGCTGGGGTCCAGACCCATGCGGTCGAGCATGGTGGCACACATCGAAGAGGTCGTGGTCTTGCCGTGAGTACCGGCGACGGCGACGGTGGTGTAGCCGTGGCCCAGAGCCGAGAGCATCTTGGCGCGAGGCCACACGGGAATACCCAGCTCGCGCGCACGGACGAGCTCGGGGTTGGACTCGGGAATAGCGGTAGAGACCACGACGACGTCGGGCTTGACCTCGTCGATGGTGGCGGCCTCATGGCCCACATGCACCTTCACGCCGGCGCGGGTAAGCTGGCGAATATAGCGCGACGTCTTAAGGTCGGAGCCGGTAACGACATAGCCGCGTTCGTGAAGGACGAGGGCGATGCCGCTCATGCCGGCGCCACCGATACCGATAAAATGGGCGCTCTTGAAATCGGGCGCGGAGGTTGCAGTCTGGGAATCAGCCATGTGCTCGTGTACTCCTTGCGTAAACACTGCCTGTAACCCGTCTACTGTACCGCACCTACCGCATCCGCGCGAGGGCGACCCGCGATATCCCGTCTAACTAACGCAATCCTTCTACCGCGTCTGCCAAAAGGACGGCAGCGCGGTCCTGGGCCAAACCGCGAGCCGCCTGACGCATGGCATCGCGCGCCTGCGCATCATCGATAAGATGCAGCAGCTCATCGGCAAACGCCTGGGTATCGATATCGGCATCGGCGCAGAGCACGCCAGCACCGGCATCGACCAGATAGCGGGCATTGGTGGTCTGATGATCGGCCGTCGCATGCGGATACGGCACCAGTACCGAAGGTGTGGCAAGGGCCGCGATCTCGGCAACGCTCGAAGCGCCCGAGCGCGAGAGGACCAAATCGGCCGCGGCCAGCATATCGCCCATATTGTCGATGTAGGGCTGGACGCGATACCGCTTCGCCTCCTCGGGCATCAGGGCAAGAGCACGCTCGGTGTCCTCGAAGCCATCGGCGCCCGTCGAATGCAAAACATAGAGATTATCGCGCGAGAGCAACTCGTTTTTAAGCGAAGCCACGCGCTCATTAAGATGTTGAGCACCAAGTGAGCCGCCAAAAACCAGCAGGAGTGTGGCGTCCTCAGGCACGTCGAGAGCCCTGCGACCGCGAACCCGATCCCCCTCGATCACAGAACGGCGCACGGGGTTGCCGGTCATGAGCACATGGTCAGGATCGCCCTCGCGCTCAAACACGGAACGTGCTGCCGGCACCGAGATGCAAACGCGGGCGGCATGCGAACTCATCATCTTGTTAGCAAGGCCCGGAACGGAGTTCTGTTCGTGCAGCAGATACGGAATGCCCGCGTCTTTGCACCAGCCCAGAAGCGGGACCTCGACATAGGCGCCAAAACCTATAGCGACATCGGGCTTGCAGGCTTTAGAAAAATGGCTGCCGAGCGTGCGCTTCGCCTTATAGACACGCCACAGCGAGCTCAACGCCGTCCAAGGGCGAGAGCGGTCGAAGCCCGTAACCGTAATCGGCACAAAATCGAACCCTGCCTCGGGAACCAGACGACCCTCGAGCTTATGCGACTGACCCACAAACACAACGTGGTGGCCACGGTCACGTAGCTCCTCGGCCAAGGCGAGTGCGGGGTTGATATGTCCCGCCGTGCCGCCGGCTGCGATAGCAACGGTCATCTTATCGGTCATGGTAGTCCCTTCGTACGCGCGGCCCCTGGTCGTCGGTGCGCAAGCGCGCCGACGGGTCCGAATTCAAGTCGATCCGATTATATCCGCCACCCGTATTGCGCGGCGTCGGTCGTTGCGGGCGACTCTGCGGCGCCGAGCGCGGACGGGCATCCGACTCCGAAGCAAAACCGTTCAAGACGGTAAAACCGCCACGCGACGAGCGCTCCCCACGCGTATGGGGAACACCGGCAGTGCTCTCGTCCATAACGGCAAAGCTATCGCGACGACGATCGTATTCATCGCGTCGAGCGCTCTCGTGCGAGACGCGTAAAATAAGCCCGGCGAGCATGAGCGACACGATAATCGACGAGCCGCCATAGCTGATAAACGGCAGCGGCTTACCCGTCATAGGAAACACGTTGAGAATACCCAGCGCGTTGATCAAAAACTGCACCGCGAGGATAACCGCAGAGCCCGAAGCCATGAGCGCCCCGCGACGATCGGCGGCCTGCTCGGCAATTCGAAACGCCGAGTAGATCAGCATCGCAAACACCAAGAAAAACAGCAGCGTCCCCAAAAAGCCAACCTCCTCGCCAATGATGGCCAGGATGTAGTCGTTGTGTGCCTCGGGCAAATACGAGTACTTCATGGTTGAGTTGCCGATACCGCGGCCGAACAGTCCGCCCGAAGCAAACGCCATAATGGCGAGCGTTGCCTGATACCCGTCTCCATATTCATCTGCCCAAGGGTTCAAGAGAACCTGAATGCGCACCATACGGTACGGCTCGACGACAAGAGCGATCACGATGATGACGGCGCCAGCAAGAATCGCACCGATAATGAATTTTGGGTCAAGACCGGCAAAAAGCGCCATGCACATGATCGTCAACAGAATAATCAGGATGGTGCCAAAGTCGGGCTGAATAAAAATCAAGACGAGCGATATGCCCAAATATAAGCCCATGCCCTTAAGGAACTCATTGATGTTACCGCCGGACGAAAACACGCGATCGAGCATGATGGCAGAATAGGCAATGGCAAACGGCTTGAGAAACTCCGATGGCTGAAACTGAATGCCGGCAATGCTCAGCCAACGCGTAGCGCCACGGCTGCCGCTACCAAAGAGGAACACCGCAAGCAGCAAGATCATCATAGCGATAAGGGCAAGTTTAAGCGCCCCTTCGCCAAACCAGCTATCGGGTGCAACGCGCGCGATGAACTCGAGGGCAGCAACACCGACGACAGTGAACATAAACTGCCGGAACAAAAAGTAGGTCGCGGAGTCGTTCTCGTGAAGCGCCTCGACTGAAGAAGCCGAGTACACCATAAGCAGGCCAAAACAGACCAGCGAGAACAGGCAGGTCAAAAAGACCAGGCGGGGTCGCATGATACGTGCGGGGACGCCGGCGATATAACGTTCGCCGATGCCCTGCGTGCGACGACCGGCGCGCGGCGTGATGCACTGCGAGGAAGCACGGTCCGAGTCGGGCCTCCTCATATTCTGTCGGGGGCTCTCCTCTCTCACCGGAAACCCCTATTCCATTTGCGTATTGGACGCAGCGGCAAGCTGGGCCACATAGTCCTTAAACACGCGACCGCGCTCCTCGTAGCCCGAGAACTCATCGAACGAAGAGCAGGCGGGCGACAGTAAGATCACATCGCCGCGGCTCGAGAGCGAACGGGCAACGTCCACGGCATCGCGCAGGTCGTCGGCCTGGGCGATATCGACATCACCGTCGACATCCGCCTCGTCCATAGCGGCGGTAAAGCGCTCGCGCGCGTCGCCAAAGCAGACCACCGAGCGAACGTTATCCATCACAACGCGGGCAAAGGACTCGAGCGGCGTGCCCTTATCGTGACCGCCGAGCAGCAAGATCACATCGTCATCGGGAAACGCCGTCAGGGCCTTTTCGACCGCATCGGTGTTCGTTGCCTTGGAATCGTTGACATAGCGCACGCCATCGATCTCGCCACAGGGCTCAACGCGGTGCTCCAGCGGCTGGAACGAGACCAGGCCGCGACACACACTGTCAACATCGGCGCCGACCGTCAGGGCCGCCGTGGCAGCACACAGGGCATTGATTACATTGTGATGGCCCGAAATCTTAAGCTCGGACGTATCGACGAGCGGGGTCTCGACGCCCTTCAGGCGAATGACCATCTTGCCATCGCGAACAAATGCGGCGTCCTCGCCCGCAGGCTCGTCAAAAGCAACCTTGCAGATGCGACGGCCCGGAACATAGATGTACTCATCGAACTCGTGGATACCGGCATCCTCGACATCAACAATCACCAGGTCATCGTCGACCATATTCTCGAAGAGCTTAATCTTGGCGAGCGCATAGTTCTTGTGGCTCTTGTGCCAGCCCAGGTGGTCGGGCGTGATGTTGAGCAGCACAGCCACGCGAGGATGAAGCTCGGCGGTCGTAGCAATCTGATAACTCGACAGTTCGGCCACAAACCACTCATTGTGTGCGCGGCCATCGATCTCGTTCACCGGCGGCTCACCGATATTGCCGACGGCCACGCTGGCTTCACCGGCGGCCTTGAGCAGGTAATCGGTCAGTGACGTGGTTGTCGTCTTGCCGTTGGTGCCCGTAATGGCAATCCAATTTTGGGGAGACAGACGGTAGGCAAACTCGGGCTCACCCATAATCTGGGCAGCGTGATCACGGCCAGCCTTAAAGAATGCCGAGAACTCCGAGATGCCCGGACACGTCACGCATACATCAAACGCGCCCTCGACCTGCTCGGTTCCGTAGACAAACGATGCCCCGTGCGCCTCGAGCGAGCGCGTGGCATCGTTGGGCTCGGACGTGCCGCCACCGTAAACGGTAACGGCACTCACACGCTCGGGATGTGCAAGCGCCCAGCGAGCGACATCAAGACCGGACTTACCCTGGCCCAAAACGAGCAGGCTAAAGACATCAGCAAGAGGCATGAAAGACCACTATCCCAACTGGAAGAACAACGCGAGGCCCAGGGCTCCGAAGGCCGCGGCGACAATCCAAAAACGGATGACGACCTTGGTCTCGGCCCAGCCCTTCTTTTCGAAATGATGATGAATGGGCGCCATAAGGAAGACGCGCTTGTGCGTAAAGTGGAAATAGACAACCTGGATCATGACCGACAGGGTCTCGACGATAAACAGACCGCCGATGATGAGGGAAACGACTTCGGTGTTGGTCATGATGGAGGTGCAGGCAAAAGCGGCACCCAGGGCAAGCGAGCCGGTATCGCCCATAAAGATGCTCGCCGGATAGCAGTTGAACCACAAAAAGCCCAGGCAGGCGCCGGCGCACGCCGTGCAGAAGATGGACAGGTTCACATCGCCGTGCAAAAACGCCATGGCAGCCATGGTCAGCATGGCGATCATGGAGGTGCCGCCGGCAAGACCGTCCAAGCCGTCGGTGAGGTTTACGGCGTTGGAAAGGCCCGCGATCATCAGCCAGCAAAAGACAAGGTAGAGCCACGGAAAAGAGAGGCCGCAAATGGTGGTCGAGAGCACACCAAGGTCGATCGTCAGGCCACCGGGGAAACGAATCTCGGGGGCGACGCCGCACCAGTTGACAGCAAGCACGGTAAAGGTAACGCAGATGAGGGTAAGGCCAATCATCTTGGCGTGAGGCGTCAGGCCGAGCGAGCGGCCGTGCGTGACAGAAGTCAGGTCGTCGATGAGGCCAAGAACGCCGGTTGCCAGCGTGGCGAGCAGCACAAGCACGAGCTCGGTGGTGAGCTTTCCCATCAAAAGGCAGGTCAGCGAAACGGCAACCAGGATGATGACGCCACCCATGGTGGGCGTGCCCTGCTTAATCAGGTGACGCTTGGGGCCATCGGCGCGAACCTGCTGGCCGATGCCCTCGACCTTCAGGAGCTTAATCCACCACGGCATAAGCAGCATCGCGATGACGGCGGCGATGCCCAATCCCAAAAAGGCCTGGTACGTAGGATACGAAGGATTGCCGAACATGGACTAGCACACACCTTCCACAAAGCGATCGAGCTCAACGAAGCGTGAGCCCTTGACCAGCACGACATCATGCTGCTCAAGAGCGCCGCCCATACGGTCGAGCACCTGCTGATAGTCGGAGAACACCTGAATGCGGTCCTCATCCATACCCATCATGCGCGCGGCCTCGGCCATACGCTGGGCAAGCTCACCGCCGACACATGCGAGCATATCGAGCTTCTTGGCCGCCGCATAGGCGCCCACCAGCTCATGCATGCGAGGAGCCTCGTCGCCCATCTCGCCCATCTCGCCCAGAACCGCCATGCGCGAACCCGTGCACGAAAGCGAACACAGCAGGTCGAGGCCGGCTGCCATCGATTCGGCACTGGCGTTATATGAGTCGTCGATGACGCGGGCGCCGCTCTTGGCGCGCTTGATTTCCTGACGATGCCCGGTAATCGTAAGACCCCTAAAGGCGACATCGATCTGCTCGGGCGTCACGCCAAGGCGATAGGCAACCGCTGCGGCCTTGACGGCATTGGGAACGGACTGCGCGCCGGGAATGGCAAGCAGTGTGTCGATAGTCTCGCCCAAGCCAAAATCGAGCGTAAAGACCGGGCGTCCCTCGTCATCAATGCGAATGTCGCACGCACGGACCTCATCGTCGTCCGAGACGCCCGCAAGCATCACGTCGACGCCCGCAGGCGCAGCAAAGGTGTCGCGGATGAACGGGGTAAAGTCGTCCTCACCACCCAAAACCAGCAACGGGAGAAGGTCTCCGGCGGCGCACATGCCGCCAACAATCTCGGATTTGGCACGAGCGATATTCTCGCGACTGCCCAGAATACCGATATGGGAGGTGCCGATCTTGGTCACAATGGCAAGGTTGGGATTGGCGGACTGAGACATGCGCTCAATCTCGTGGAAATGGTTCATGCCCATCTCGAGCACCAGAACCTCGGTGTCGGCAGGGGCCGCCAGCACCGTGAGCGGCATACCGATCAGGTTGTTGTAGTTACCCTTGGTTGCCCAAACGCGATAACGCTTGGCGAGCACCGCGGCGAGCACGTCCTTGGTCGTTGTCTTGCCGATAGAGCCGGTAATGCCAATTACCAGGCAGCCAAGCTCCAAACGATAAGCGTGAGCCAGGCGCAGCAAAAACTCCTCGGGGTCATCGGTATGCAGGATGGCGCAGCCCTTCTCATGGGCCAGCGAAAGCAGCTCGGCATCGGGCTCGCGCGTCATCACTACGGCGCCGGCACCCGACTCGATGGCACGGGAAGCAAAGTCGTTGCCGTCGACCTTTTCACCCAGGAAGGCGACGAATATCGTGCCCTCCTCAACCTGGCGCGAGTCGATAACGCAACCGCGGCATACCCGATCGGCTTCTCCCGTCACGGTTCGGGCCCCTGTTGCGGCCGCGAGATTGTTGACGGCGATCTCTATCATTGCAGCTCCCCTGTAAACCTAATAATGCTATCGGCGTATTGTATCCCAGCGCCGCCTACGCGTGGTGCAGGGCGTGTGAACAACCCGGATTAACCGACTGGCCATTTCATAGATAGTAACCCCCTACTTGGTGCGCGGGACACCCAACACGTCAAGCGCACTGGCCATAATGGACTGGAACGGCACTGCGGCGGCATCGGAGCCTGACGGGGTTCCGTCAAGGGTGATATAGCACAGGACCTTGGGCGACTGCGCCGGGGCAAACCCCATAAAAGACGACATGTAGTTCTCTTTGAGGTAGCCGCCGTTCTCATCGGCGCGCTCGGCCGTACCAGTCTTGCCCACCACGTCGTAGCCGTCCACCGCGCCGCCAACGCCCGTTCCCTCGGCAACGACCGTCTGCATACACGATGTCACCTGCGAGGCGGCCTCCTCGGAAATCGCGCGATCCCCCTCGCCCCAATCCTTTTCATCGCCCTTGCTCGACTTATAGAAGTGCGGAGTCATCATCACGCCGCCGTTCGCGATGCCGCCCACGGCACGTGCGACCTCAATCGGCGAGACGGACAGCGCCTGGCCAAAGCTCATAGCACCCAAGGTGGCACCATCGTACTGGTCGCGCTCCTTGACGATGCCCAGACTCTCACCCGGAAAATCGACACCGGAGCTATGACCGATACCCCACTTGTCCACATAGGTGGCAAAATCATCGGCACCGATCTTGCGCCCCACCAGGACAAAACCGACATTGGACGAACGGCGCATCATCTCGCGTACGTCCATTGTCATGGTGTAGTCACGCTTGTCGGCATCGGTAACGGTATCGTCGCCCACCTTGATACTCGCGGGAACCTCAAACGATGTGCTCGGGCGCACAACGCCCAAATCAAATCCGGCGCCCGCAACCAGCGTCTTAAAGACCGAGCCGGGCTCGTAGGCATCCGTCACCAGACGAAGGTTCATGTCCTCGGTCTTGGCGTTTTCCAAATTGGTCTGGTCGTAGGTCGGATACGAGCAGGCGGCCAGGATCTCTCCAGTCGTCGGGTCGGTCACCAGGGCCGACCCGTTTTTGGCCTTCGTCTTCTCGACCGCCTCGGCCAAGGCATCTTCCGCGGCGCGCTGAATGTTGACGTCGATCGTCGTCACGATATCCACGCCATCGATCGCGGCAACCTTTTTATAGGCACCGCCCGCGATGTAGCCGCCATCTCTTGCGCGCTCGCGCACAAGAGAGCCATTCGTTCCGGTCAGAAGCTCATCGTATTGTTTTTCGAGTCCCGTCAGGCCAGCGTTGTCCACGTTCACGACGCCCAGCAGCTGAGAAGCCAGGTTTCCATACGGGTAAACCCGCTTCATCGCCTGCTCAAAGAGCACGCCGGGTAGATTCTTCTTTTCCAGGGCGGCAGCGTCATCCTCGTCGACCTGGCGCTTGATATACACCCAGGAACCATCAGACAGCACCAGCTTGCGGCAGGTCTTTTTATCAATACCGGTAGCCTTGACCAGCGCCGAGACCGTCTTGTCGACGTCCTCGACAAGCTGAGGGTTCACGGCGACATTGCGGCATTCGACTGACGACGTCAGCACGTTGCCGTTGCGGTCGTAGATAGTGCCACGTTTGGCATAGAGCGTCTGTGAAAGCAGACGACGCGCGTCCGCACGCTCGCGCAGCTTGTCAGCATTCACGATCTGGTATTCGGCAAGACGGAAGACGCCCGCGGCAAGGCCAACCCCGATACAGCCCATAACGACATCGCGGCGAGGCAGCGGCGCTCCCGTAACCCATTCAGACGACGACCCCTTGCGCGCGCCCGTATTGCGTACCCGAGGTCCGCCCGAGCCACGAAGACGCGACGCAGGGTCGTTGCCATAGGACGGCCCCGCGTTGTAAGATGGCCGACCCGTTCCTTGATAACCAGAACGTCCCCGCGAGGAGGGACGTCCAGACCCGTGGTCCCCGTCGGAACCGCGGCGATAGTCATTTGTCATACTCAGCTACCGTCTTATTTACTGAGCGGCCGCAGTCGAGCTAGCGCCCGCGGCTGCATCCTGCGAAAAGTCAAGCGTAACGCTCTCGCTGGGCTCCACCATGCCATAGGCGCCCGCAAGATCGCGAATACGTGTGTCGGCACCATAGACCGAATGCATGACCTCAAGGTTAGAACTCTCGTCGGTCGCCTTCTCGAGCGTGCTGGCAAGCTCTGCGTTGCCGTTGAGCACCTGGGCCGTGACACCGGCAAGTGCCACGCGGGCGACACCGATCGTCATGAAGACAGCCGCGATGATGCAAACCGTTTTAAGAACGCTCATGAAAACCGGGCTTACCGCCTGGTTTGCCTGACGGCCCGCGCCCGTGTAGACATCAAAACGCGGCGTGCGTTGCTCACGAGGGGCAACGGGCGCCTGCGGTGCCTCGCGGTAGGCGGGCATGGCGTTCATATCATAGGCGAGTGCTGCGTTTGAGGTGTTATAGCCCATGATATGCCGCCTCCCATCCCGAGTACGTTGGTAGTGTGTTTAAGCTTCGTTTATGGTGCGAGCGGGAGGTCCAATTTCGCGCGGTCGCGCCTACAGGCGCTGCGCCACGCGGATTTTGGCTGATCTCGCCCGAGGGTTGCGCGCAACCTCATCGGGTTGGGCAACCAAGGGTTTGCGGGTGATGACCTTGAGTATCGGCACGTTGCCGCACACGCACACCGGAATCTCCGGCGGGCACGTGCACCCCTGGCTCATCTCCTTAAAGTGGTTCTTTACGATACGGTCCTCGAGCGAATGATACGAGATGACGCAGATGCGTCCGCCCGGGTTGAGCCACCTGGTGGCGGCATCAAGCCCCCTCTCGAGCACATCGAGCTCGTGGTTGACCTCGATGCGAATGGCCTGGAAGCTCTTCTTGGCCGGGTGCCCACCATGCCGACGAGCGGCAGCCGGAATGCCAGCCTTGATGATCTCGACAAACTGGCCTGTAGTTTCGATCGGTTCTTGCTCGCGACGGCGCACAATCTCGCGCGCAATCTGCGAGGCGAACTTCTCTTCGCCGTAGACGCGTAGAATCCGGGCGAGGTCGTGTTCGTTATAGGTGTTGATGACCTCAGCTGCGTTTAGGGTGTTGTTACCCGGATCCATCCGCATGTCCAATGGGGCATCTTCGTTATACGAAAAGCCCCTGCCAGGGATATCGAGTTGCGGTGACGAAACGCCCAAGTCAAACAGGAAGCCATCGACCCCGGGCACCTCGGCCGAGCAAAGCAGCTCGTCCAAGTCGCCGAAGTTGCCCTTCAGCAGCTGGTGCGGGACGCCGGGAACCTCGCGGTCCAGACGGGCACCAGCGGCCTCGAGGGCCATGTCGTCCTGATCGACGCCGAGCAAAAGGCCCGTCTCCCCCACCTGCGCGGCCATCTTTACCGAATGACCGGCACCGCCAAGGGTGCAATCGCAGACAACGGAGCCGCTCTTGAGCTGCAGCGACTCAAGCACTTCGCCGAGCATGACAGGTTCATGCCGATATTCTTGTGTCAAGATCCCACGCTCCATCCGTTACTCGTGCCTTGCCCTTACGAGAAGAAGAGGTCAAGCAGAGCCTCGTCGTCATCGTCCTCATCGGCCGCGGCGCGGTCCCAAACCTCAAGGTGGTCGTAGTTGCCCACAACCGTGACCTCGCGGTCAAGGTTCGCCTGCTTGCGGAGAGACTCAGAAAGACCGATACGACCGGCGCTGTCCACATCCATCGACGTGGTGCGCTTGTTGATCGCCCTCATGAGCTTCTGGTCGTTGATGTCACGCGGGTTAAAACCCTCGTGGCCCTCACGACCCGCGAAGAGTCCTTCGACCCACTTATCGAAGGCCTCGGCAGAGAACACGTACAGAGCATCGACATCCAGGGCTTTGAACACGCGAACGTGCTCTCCAAGTTCCTCGCGAAGGGGTGCAGGCAGGGACAGACGACCTTTTGCATCGAGATTGCGCTCGTATGCACCAGTCATTCCCATGTGCGCCCTCCCCTCGGTTACTCAGATGGCACGTACGCGGGGAACCACCCCGCCTGTCGACGTCATTAATAATATGGGGAACTGCCCCATTTTTCAACACCTTTCCCCACCCCTTCCCCCACCCTACCCCACCACTCCACCCCCTAACTATTGGGCGCCACCCCCGAGCATATGTTCGAAAACACAATATGTTGTGTTTAACGCAAAGGCGGGATGCCACCTGTAGCACCCCGCCTTTCAACCTCAACCTTCAAGTTGACCTTGAGGCGATTTTTATGTCCCTTTACATCCCGTTCACATCGCCCCCAAACTCTCCCACGCGCGGCATGTGCACCCCGCCGCGCCGTTGGCCGGTGGCGCAAAATGGGACGGACCCCCGATTGCCAAAACGTGCGCAACAGCACGTTCCAGCAATCGGGGGTCCGTCCTCGGATAGCATGTAATCGCAGCTCAGCAGCATATTAGCGATGTGCCAGCGGGTGGGCCGCCAGGTAAACCTCAGTCAGCTGCGTACGATCGACATGCGTGTAGACCTGCGTCGTCGATATATCGGCGTGTCCCAAGATCTCCTGCAGCACGCGAAGGTCCGCGCCGCCCGCGAGCATATGGGTGGCAAAGGAGTGGCGCAACGTGTGCGGATGGAGTCCCACCAACCCCACCTGGCGTCCGTAGCGCTCGCATATGACGTGAACACCCTGACGCGATAGACGCCCACCGTTCTTGTTTAAAAAGACCGCCGGCGTCTCTGTCCCACGAGCATGAGCCGCCAGAAGTCGGCGCCCATCACATATATAGTGCGTCAGGGCACGCGCCGCGCTTCCCACCAAAGGGACCAGACGCTCCTTGGAGCCCTTGCCGCGAACCAGCACAAAGCCGTCATCGGCATGGATATCACTCACATCGAGCCCCACCAGCTCGCTCACGCGCAGGCCGCACCCATACAGCACTTCCAAGATAGCGCGATCGCGCAGACCCATCTCGCCATCTGGAAAATCCTGGTCGAGCAATGCCGAAACATCCTCCACCGAAAGGCACTCCGGCAGGCGCTCGGCCTTTTTTGGCAAACGCAACGCCGCCGTAGGATTTTGGGTCATGGCCCCATCGCGCACCAAAAAGGCATGCAGGCCTTTGACGGCAGCGAGCGCGCGCTCCACCGAGGCATCGGAATAGCCCCCATCGCGCCGATCGGCGATAAAGTCCTCAATGACCCGCCGACTCACGTCCTCAAAGGACGCAATGCCCGTCCGCTCCAGATATGCACAGTAGGTCGTCAGGTCTCGGCGATAGGCGGCAATCGTGTTACGCGCCAAGCCCCGCTCGACTGCAAGGTAATCAAGAAACTCCCCCGCCGCCACAGCGAGCGGCGAAGGAGCTTCTCCGATATGTTCCCGGTTCGCCGGCAACCTTAGTCCATCGCACGATTCATGGGCGTCACCTGTAGGCGATCGACGCCCTCATGCTGGCCAATCGAGGCACGCACGAACTCTCGGAATAGCGGCTGAGGATTGGTGGGGCGGCTCTTAAACTCGGGGTGAGCCTGGGTGGCCACGAACCACGGGTGCACATCGCGCGGCAGCTCGACCATCTCGACCAGACGCTCATCAGGCGAAAGACCCGAGATGACAAGACCGGCGTCCTCGAGCTGATCGCGGAAGGCATTGTTGAACTCAAAACGGTGACGGTGGCGCTCGTAGACAAGCTCCTCGCCATACGCCTCACGCGCGAGGGTATCGGCAGCGAGCTTGCACGGATAGGCGCCCAGGCGCATGGTGCCGCCCTTCTCGGTCACGTCCTCCTGCGAGCTCATCAAGTCGATGACGCTAAACGGACCGTCCGGATCAAACTCGGAGGAGCTGGCACCGGCAAGGCCGACAACGTTGCGGGCGAACTCGCACACGGCAACCTGCATACCCAGGCAAATGCCCAGATACGGAATCTTGTGCTCGCGAGCAAACTCGGCAGCAAGGATCTTGCCCTCCAGGGCGCGCTTGCCAAAGCCGCCGGGAACCAGGATGCCCGATGCGTCGCCCAGAACCTCATTGACGTTTTCGGCATCGAGGCTCTCACCATCGACCAGCTGCACATCTACGTGACGATCGTAGAAAATGCCCGCGTGATGCAGGGCCTCGATAACCGACAGATATGCATCGGGAAGCTGGGTGTACTTTCCCACGACGGCAACCTTAACCTTATCGGCGTGATGGTTGGCATGGTTTTGCTTGCGCAGGAACTCATTCCATGCGCTCATATCGCGCTCGCGCGGATCGAGGCCAAGGCGCTCGCAAATGCGCAGGTCAAAGTCCTGCTCCGCGAGCAGCTGCGGCACGTCGTAAATGCTCGTGCAGTCCTCGTTGGTAAAGACACAGTCGGTGTCGACGTCGCAGAAACTTGCGATCTTGCCGCGAATGGCATCGTCAATATGGTGATCGGAGCGCAGCACAATAATGTCGGGCTGGATACCAAAGCTGCGCAGCTCCTTGACGGAGTGCTGCGTGGGCTTGGTCTTAACCTCGTGGGCGGCGGCGATATAGGGAACGAGCGATACGTGGATGTAGCAGACGTTCTCGGGACCGGCCTCCTTGCGGTACTGGCGGATAGCCTCCACGAACGGCTGCGACTCGATGTCGCCGATCGTGCCACCCAGCTCGGTAATGACAACGTCGGAGCCAGTCTGCTCCTCAATGCGGCGGAATTTGTCCTTGATGGCATTGGTGACGTGCGGGATCACCTGGACGGTACCGCCCAAAAAGTCACCGCGACGCTCGCGGGCAATCAGGCTCTTGTAAATGGCGCCCGTCGTAAAGTTAGAATCGCGGGTCAGGTTCTCGTCAATAAAGCGCTCGTAGTGGCCCAGGTCCAGATCGGACTCGTAGCCGTCCTCGGTCACAAAGACCTCACCGTGCTGGAACGGGCTCATGGTACCGGGGTCGACGTTCAGATACGGGTCGGCCTTCTGCATCGTCACCTTGTAGCCGCGTGACTTGAGCAAACGGCCCAGCGATGCCGCGGTAATGCCCTTGCCCAAAGACGAAACCACGCCGCCGGTCACAAACACATGCTTAGTCATATTGAATTACCTGCGCTTCCCGTAGAAGTTGTCCATACACATCTTACGGGTCTTCATTGTAATACTCGAGAAAGGAGCAGTTCGCCATTTTTCACCAAAGTGCTTGCATTTCTCCATCTCGAAACAAAACGCCGCCCGGGACCCGAGCGGCGTAGCAACAACTTAGGCGGCAGAACGTTACCGATCGGCAAGCTCGTCCCTGAGCATATCCCGAACGAGCATACCCGCGCGGATGCCTTTCAGATACCACCCGCCACGCTCGGTAAGGCAAATACCATTTGCAAGCTGGCCGCCATCCTCGCTATAACGCGAAACGACCTCGATCAAACCGTCAGAATCCAAGCGCTCAATTGCGGCGCGGGCTCGATACGGAGACACCCCAACGTGCTCCGCAAGCGTTTTGCGCGAGAAGCCATATGTCCCGCCACTTTCGGATTGCTGGGCAATCTCCATCAACACCAGCACTTCGACACGCTTCATATCGTTGACACTCGCACGACCCTTGCCCGCCATGGCAGCCTCCTCTAACCGAGCACGAGCATCCAGCGCGCCGTGCACGACCGACACACCTCACGATGGCAGGTAATATCCATCATGCGGCATCCCGCTAAGGATGAAACAGTTACGATTATTGTATACCGCCCAAATTGTTTTTAGGCAGGTAAACGGCTATTTTTCGCCGAAATAGACGCTTTATTGATCAAAAAGCCGTACCGGGCGCTAACCCGATACGGCCAAAAGGCGATGCAATTACCGCGGTACTTCAAACTTAGCGATGGAAGAAACCACGACGCTCAAACTTGGGCTCGCAGCACACGTTGATGCCCAGTTTACGCAACACCGTCTCGTCCGTCGGCGAGATAATCACGCTAAAGAAGGCATCGCAACCGCGCAGCTGCTCCAGGCCCGAAAGGACACGAGCGGCCGTCTCGCTCGTAGCCGAGGTGATCGACAGCGCCATAAGCGTCTCGTCGGTGTGAAGGCGCGGGTTTTTGCTGCCCAGGAAATGCGTCTTGAGCTTGCTGATGGGCTCGATCGCCTCGTCGCTGATGACTTCAAGCTCAAGGTCGACGCCCGAAACATGCTTGAGAGCGTTCATAATGAGCGAACTTGCGGCGCCCAGGCGCGTGGAGGTCTTACCGGTCACCACGGAACCGTCCGGCATGACCATGGCGCCCACGGGACCACCCGTCAGTTGCTCCCTGGTTAAGGCCGCCGAGCGCGCCGGTGAGTAGTTCTTATCGATGCCGGCCTTCTTCATAATAATCTTGAGACGGTCGACTTGCTCATCGCCCACGCCGGTACGGCGCACATTTTCGACCGCGGTAAAGTAGCGGCGGACGATCTCCATCTTGGAAGCGTCGCGGCAGGCATCGTCATCGGTGATGGCAAAGCCGACCATATTGACGCCCATGTCCGTGGGACTCTGGTAGGGGCTCTTGCCTAGGATCTTTTCCATCAGGGCACGGACCACCGGGAAGGCCTCGACGTCGCGGTTGTAGTTGACCGTGGTCTTGTTGTAGGCCTCAAGGTGAAAGGAATCGATGATGTTGGCATCGTCGAGGTCCGCCGTGGCGGCCTCGTAGGCAATATTGACCGGATGCGTCAGGGGAAGATTCCAGACCGGGAAGGTCTCAAACTTGGCATAACCGGCGGCGGTGCCGTGCTTATGCTCGTGATACAGCTGTGAGAGGCAGGTGGCGAGCTTGCCCGAGCCAGGGCCGGGCGCCGTCACGACAACGAGCGGACGCGTGGTCTCGACGAACTCGTTCTTGCCGTAGCCTTCGTCAGAAACGATCAGATCGACGTCGTGCGGATAGCCCTCAATGGGATAATGCAGCTTGGCGGGAATGCCGAGTGCATTCAGACGATTGCGGAAGACGTCGGCAGCGGGCTGACCGGCATACTGCGTGATAACCACGGCCGCGACAGCAAAACCGTTGCCGCGGAACAGGTCGACCAGGCGCAAGACGTCCTCGTCATAGGTAATGCCCAGGTCGCCACGGGCCTTGTTCTTCTCGATATGGTTTGCATTGATTGCGATGATGACCTCGACGTCGTCGGCAATGCTCTTGAGCATGCGGAACTTGCTGTCCGGCTCAAAACCCGGCAGCACGCGACTCGCATGATAGTCGTCAAACAGCTTGCCGCCAAACTCCAAATAGAGCTTGCCACCAAACTGCGAGATACGCTCCTTAATGTGAGCAGCCTGCAGCTCGATGTACTTCGCGTTGTCGAAACCCTGGCGCATGTGTGGCTCCCGTCCCGTTTCCATTTAATGTCCTAGGCGATTATAACGGAGCCCGCCCTCCCCGATGCCCAGGCTGCCAACAGGCACGAACCAAACATGCCATCGATAAGTTGCGGTGAAATAGTTCCTGTTTAACCCCTCAAGACGACCAAGCAGGAACTATTCCACCGCAACTTCCCCTTTTGGCGCAAAGTAACCTGATCCCTTTGCACCAACAACAGAAACGTCGCAGGTTGAGCATAAGCCAGACACTATGACCCAATCCAGGGGCACGGAAACGACAGGAGCCCCCGCTCGTGACCGCGGGTCGGGGCTGCGACAATGTTGTTGAAGTGCCAGAGGCGCAGCCGCGCCGCAACGAGGTTGGGAGGCTCCCGTGCCTAGATATTCTACCGCCTTCGGAATGGACGTACACCTCAGGTCCACCACCGTCTGCGCGCTCGACGCGGAGACGGGCGAGGCAGTGACGAGGAGGTTCCGCGGCAACCCGTGGGGCGAGGTCGCGGAGTGGATGTCGGGCTTCCCGGGCCCGTCGCTCGCCGCCTACGAGAGCGGCTACCTCGGCTTCGCCCCGCAGAGGGAGCTCTCCGCCCTCGGCGTCGACTGCGTCGTCGCGGCCGTCTCCAAGGTCCCGAGGTCGGCGGCCGACCTCTCGTCCAAGAACGACCGCAACGACGCGGCCAGGATGGCCAAGGCGATACTGTCGCACGATATCTCCCCGGTATGGGTGCCGTCCCCCGAGATCGAGGGGCTCAGGGACCTCGCCGGGGCCCACGACGCGGCGACCGCCAGGCTCGCGGCGGCGAAGCGGCGGCTCCTGGCGTTCCTCGCCCGCCGGGGCTACGTCTACGGCGGCACGACGCCGGCCGGCAACCCCCGTGTTAGCGCTACTGTAAAAACAACCAATTTCGCCATCGCACTTTAGCCGATTCC
>CAUFBM010000003.1 GCA_959023295.1 uncultured Collinsella sp.
TGGACGCCACCGACTCGGCCGGCAGGGTTACCACCCGAAAGTTCCCGGTGCACGTTGAAAATAATCTAGAGAAGTTCGACTCGATAACTATTGAGCCAATTAGCGGCGTCATATCCGCTGGTGATTCAATAGTGATTACCCCCAACCTGAAGATTCGTAAGAGTCAGGGAGTGTTTTATAAATATGTGTGGATGAAAGATTCTTGGAAGGATTGGGGCGTAATTGATTCAGGAGAGGGCGTGACATCACTTCAGTGGACTGTGAATCATACGGGCGATGTTTCTATCTTTGTTGATGTTGTTGACACTAATACTGGACAGACTCTTACATGCAGCACGAGTCGTTATCTCACACCGGAGCAATGGACTTATGTTTCATTGTCCGCTTCTCATTCCTTGGTTAAGGCTGGTGACGCAGTAACGATTCAGGCAAATTGTGATGGAACTACGGACTTTCTATCGTATAAGTTTGTTTGGAGCAAAAATAACTGGTCAAAATGGGGTGTAGTTCAGAGCGGATCGAATCCTGTTCTGTCTTGGAATCCCGATAGCCCCGGTGAATATGACATGTATTGTGATGTTAGCGGATCAGACGGGAAGATAACTTCACGTAGCGTGCATATTGGCGCTTGGGGCTATTCTGGGGTTGCCGCGGTATCGACTGATGATAATCATTCGTGGGGTGTCCGTGCAGATTTGGGTACTCTTGATGCGGAAAAGTCTGGACAATTTCAATTTAAGTTTGTTTGGGCAAAACCTGATTGGAGCAGTTGGGGGGTTCTTAAGAACAGCTCTTCTGAAAACAGTGCATATTTCAATCCGTCTCAACTTGGGTTAAATTCAGGTTATTTCGACCTGTATTGCGATGTGACTTATCCAGACGGATCTCTACATACCAAATCGACTCAGATATATTACAACCCTACCGGCAGCTCTACTGTGCTTGGCGTTAGCAGGATTAGCCTGGTAACTTGGCTCATGTCCCACCAATATGACTCTTATTATTTGGGAACCAGGTATTCGAGTGGCTTTTCATACGATACCTGTCTTTACCCCAACGGAAGCCCAAGATGGGATGGTTTTACTGGTATGAATTGCACGGGCTTTGTTGCTCATGCTTACTCTGCTGTCGGTGGAAATGTCTCTGCGATAGGTTGGAATAACTCCCATTCTCCATGGGCTGGTGGTCCTGGCGGTGGCGGCTACATTAACGCTTGGCGATGGTATGGGTATGCCTGCGATTCCGGTTGCAAAATGTATGAGTTCCGAACTGTCCAAGATATGCTTAATAGCGGATATGCTCAAAAGGGGGATATCATTTTCTTTAAGACTGATGGTTCTATTGATTGCCATATTGGCTTTTTCTGGGGTGATACTCCTTATGAGAACAAGATGTGGCATCAGATATTGCCCGGTAATCTAATTGGTCCATGTTTTAATAACGCTAACAAGGGAGAGGTCAGGCAATCTGTCGTCCTGATCAAATAGACATGCGAACTTGCGTGCATTTGTATTTCCGATACTGCTCGTACGCTCCTGTGTTCTTTCAGATGAAATGGCTGTTCTTATAGATGTCGATGGTTTTCAATAATTTCAAAACAAAAGATCTTACGACACGCGAAAACATTATGTGGAACGCTTTAGGCTCCCTGGTGTTTCTTGGGTGCCAGTGGTTGATTACTGTATTTGCTGCAAGGCTATCGAATGGATATGGCGATGCTGGCGTATTGGCGATCTGCATGTCCATTGCAAATATATATGCTCAAGTGGGCTTGTTTAAAATTCGGTCTTATCAAGTATCAGATTTGACTTGTGAGTATTCGGCTTCTGAATACATCTGCTTTAGATTGATTTCTATGGCAATGGGACTTGCTTTTGTTCTCTTATATGCCTTCTTTACATGTAACCTTTCTACAGCTTTCTCGGTTTTTCTTTACTGTGTTTATAAATCATTCGAAGTATTTATTGATGTACTGCAC
This sequence comes from uncultured Collinsella sp., assembly GCA_959023295.1. Classification (GTDB taxonomy): domain Bacteria; phylum Actinomycetota; class Coriobacteriia; order Coriobacteriales; family Coriobacteriaceae; genus Collinsella. The sequence continues at coordinate 1,979 of CAUFBM010000003.1, forward strand.
GGGATTGATCAAAAATCCCGCAGAATGGATCTCTGCGGGATTTCGATGTTTGTGCGCGGCGTTTTGTCTCTCCTTGCATTTACTCTCAGCTTTGCTTTTTTGAAGAGTCTAAATGCTTCATTTCTGTTTATGATTTTGGTTAACGTACCAATTCTATTGTTGGATTGGTACGGCGCCTTTTCTGTTTGCAATGCTGGTGAATTCCATTTTGCAATTTCTGCCTCTCGTTGGCGTAACTTATTTGTTGAGTGTTTGCCGTCGGCCATTGGTGTTGTTTGCTGTTCCGCTGTAACAACAGTATCTAGACAACTTCTTGACTATATTTCTGGATCTGAAATATTGGGGATCTATGCGTCCGTTTGTACCCCAGCCGTTATCGTGCAAGCGGGAGCTTCATTTGTGTATGCTCCTCTCTTGGGTGATTATGCGGCATATCTTCATAACGGTGATTATAAAAAGATACGGAAATCGTTTGTAGTAAGTGTTGCCTGCTTCCTGTTTATTACAGGAGTAAGCCTTGTTTTTTCCTACCTTTTTGGAGACTGGTTTCTGCGCACGGTGTTCGGCTCTTCAATTAGCGGCTATACAGACTTGCTGTATTTGGCTCTAGTAAGTGCGGTGTCTACCGCGTTGATTGGCTATCTAACAGACTTGTCGATTGTTTTTAGGAATATGAGGGCAAGTCTGATTTGCAATTTAATTCCACTGCTGATCGTTGGACCACTTACTATTTGGTTTGTATCTTTGTGCGGGCCCAATGGCGTAAGCATTGCAATAATCGTTTCCTTTATCATCGGGTCAATTGCGCTTTGTATATCTCTTGCAAATACAATCAAGCGACTATCGAGATATTCGACAACAACGGGGAAGTAAAGTAAGTGCACAGCAATTATTTGATTTTCAGCGCCTGTTATCTCCCTCATTTGGGAGGAGTGGAGATATTTACTGAAAACCTCGCGCATGAATTATGCGCTGAGGGTAATAAGGTCTATATCGTGACCAACAAATTGCCTGGACTTTCGGATTCGAGCGTCGATGAACATGGAGTCACCGTAATTCGAGTCCCTTGTATATCCTTTTTGGGTGGAAGGTTTTGTTTAAATTCTTTTATTAAGTCCCATAGACTACTTAAGAAAAAACTGGGCAACACCGAGATCGATGGCGTTCTAATCAATACGCGCTTTTACTTTCTGTCCATTGTCGGCTTAATATATTCCAAGTCTAGGAGAATCAAGCCTGTCGTACTTGATCATGGATCTGCGTATCTGAGCTTTGGTAGTCCAATATTAAATTTGGCTGCTATAGCTTATGAGCACTTTATTACTTTTATCGGTAAGAGGTTTTCTCCCGATTATTATGGGATTTCGGAAAAAAGCTGCGAATGGCTTCGCAATTTTAGTATTGAAGCCAAAGGCGTAATCTCAAATTCAATTGACGCTACTGCATTTTCATCTTCGAGCTCCGGTAGAAGTTTTAGAGAAGAGTTTCATTTGACGTCTGATTGTCTTTTGGTAAGTGTTGCAGGTCGATTGATTCCAGAAAAGGGTATCGCTCAGATTATCGAAGCTTCTTCAAATGAGGAACTCATCGAGCAGAATGTTGTTTTCATTATTGCGGGTGATGGACCCATGAAAGCTGAAGTCGAGAAGGCTTGCTCCTCCAATTTCATTTATGTTGGCAGGCTGAATCGAAATGACATGGCTGCACTTTTCTTGGACTCTGATTTACTGTGCTTGCCATCTCGTTCTGAGGGTTTTTGCACTACGCTTCTTGAGGCGTCTGCATGCGGATGCCCCTCTTTGACAACAGATGTTGGTGGTGCGTCTGAGCTTATTTTGAATGATAGCTACGGATCAATAATGGAATCTGGAGATGCCGCTGAGATAGTAGAGCGTCTTAAATATTTAGATTCAAATCGTAAACTGCTCAAAACCCAATCCAAAAATATTTGGGAGCGAGCTGTCGGCGATTTTTCATTCTCGAAAACCGCACAGCAGACGGAAAACGCCATGAACGCGAATCACTAAGGGTGGATGTTCAATATTCAATTATTATGGATATGAAAGACCGCATCTTATATATGCAATTAGTTTCTGACGACTATCTACAATATGTTTGACTCTGATTAGTTTCATTTAAGGAATGATGATGGCTTCTACTGGCTGCAAGGTTCTTATTGCAATTCCCGCTTATAACGAAGAGGAGTGTATCGAAGGCACGATTGCTGAATTGCGTTCGAAAGCGCCTCAGTACGACTTTGTTGTAATTAATGATGGTTCGACTGATGATACTGGGTCTATTCTAAAAAGATTGAATTGCAAAGTAATTACTATGCCAATTAACTGCGGACTTACTGTTGGTTTTCAGACTGCAGTTCGATATGCTGTTGATAACGGTTATGACTATTTAATTCAATTTGATGCAGATGGTCAGCATAAACCTGAATATCTTCCTGTTCTGGTGAATGAAGCCCATAAAACCAATAGTGATATTGTTATTGGTTCGAGATTCATAACTGAGAAAAAAGATGCTTCGATGCGTATGGCCGGATCGAGACTGATTTCATTCCTCATTAAACTTATGTGCGGACAGCGTATTGCTGATCCGACATCGGGTTTCAGATTGTTTTCCAAGTCTGTTCTCGAGGAGTTTTATTCTGATAAGAGCTTAAATCCGGAACCCGAAACAATCGCATTTCTCATTAAGCGTGGTTATTCAGTCTCTGAAGTTCAGGTGTCCATGCGTGAACGCCAGGGCGGAGAGAGCTATCTAAATCCCGTCAAATCGGTGCAGTATATGGTAAGGGTAGTCGTCTCACTTTTATTTGTGCAGAGGTTCAGGTGATATTTATGTCCGTAACGCTTCGCGTCTTCTTGATTTTCTTTGCTGTCTTGGTTCTTTTGTTTATTGTTTCAAAGCTTAAAAGGTCACAGATGCAGGCACTTGACTGCTTTTTTTGGTTAGTTTTCTGTCTGTGCTTTGTTTTAATGGCCATATTTCCCGACTTTACTGAGTTTATTTCTCGGTGTTTTGGGTTTATGAGTGCATCGAATTTTGTTTTTCTATTTGTTATTTTCGTTCTTGTGCTTCGCGACTTTTCGAATTCGCTTCGTTTAGCAAAACAGGAAGAACGCCTCAACTCTCTTGTTCAATCAATAGCCCTTGGGCAGGATGGAAGAGATCGATAAGGTGAACAGCTTGTATTTTGAAAGCGAGTAAGCTTGAAATCCATAAAAATTTTCCCTGGTTTTTTAGGGGGTTTTCTCGCGCTACTGCTTTTATTATTGCTATTGCAATCCACGTAAGATCATTCTATTGATCGGTGCTTCAGCTGCCCTTTATAGTGTTCTTATCTATTATTGCTTTTGCATTAAATCCGATTTCCATTACAAGAAGCCATGCCATTCAGCTCCTCAGTGCTTTCCCTTGTTTCTTCGTTTTCCTTTCCTTCCTTTCGGGGTTCCCGATGAGCTGCACCACTATCTCTCTTCCAATTTGGTTATGATCGCGCCGAGGAGTATTCATAGAACCTGTCCGTGCCCGAGGGAATCGCATGGGAGAACGGATGGATTACGACCGCCGAGCTTGAGGAGGTCGCGAAGGCATACGGCAAGTCGGTCTACGGTCGGCACCTGAAGAAGGTCGCCGCCGGCGCGATCGTCAACAGCCCGCGCGGGTACTAGGAGCTGAGGTGACATTCATATGACCGAGGGGACCTTCTCCCCTAAGAACATCATCGTCACGGGCGGCTGCGGCTTCATCGGCAGCAACTTCGTGCACTATGTCGTGAGCAACCATCCGGGCGTTCACGTCACCGTCCTGGACAAGCTGACCTACGCTGGCAACCCCGAGAACATCGCTGGGATCCCCTCCGACCGCGTGGAGCTCGTCGTGGGCGACATCTGCGACGCGGAGCTGCTCGATGAACTGGTCCCCGGCCACGACGCGATCGTGCACTACGCGGCCGAGAGCCATAACGACAACTCCATCTCCGACCCCGAGCCGTTCCTTCGCACGAACGTCGAGGGTACCTTCCGCCTGCTGGAGGCCGTGAGGAGGTGCGGCATCCGCTACCACCACGTCTCCACCGACGAGGTCTACGGCGACCTCGCGCTCGACGACCCCGCCAAGTTCACCGAGGAGACGCCCTACAGGCCGTCGAGCCCCTACAGCTCCACCAAGGCGTCCTCCGACATGCTCGTGCGCGCCTGGACCCGCACCTACGGCCTGTGCACCACGATCTCCAATTGCTCCAACAACTACGGACCCTACCAGCACGTGGAGAAGTTCATCCCCAGGCAGATCACCAACATCGTCGACGGCGTGCGCCCCAAGCTCTACGGCAAGGGCGAGAACGTCCGCGACTGGATCCACGCCGAGGACCACTCCTCCGCGGTCTGGGATATCCTCACCAAGGGCCGGATGGGGGAGACCTACCTCATAGGCGCAAATGGCGAGAAGAACAACATCACGGTCCTGCGCATGATTCTGGAGGCCATGGGAAAGGACCCCGAGGACTTCGACTGGGTCGCCGACCGCCCCGGTCACGACCGCCGCTATGCCATCGACAGCACGAAGCTCCAGCGCGAGCTGGGCTGGAGGCCGGTACACACCGACTTCGCCGAGGGTCTGAAGCAGACCATCGACTGGTACGTCGTGAACGAGTCCTGGTGGCGCCCGACCAAGGAGGCCACCGAGGCCCGTTATCGTTCGCGGGAGTAGTAGGAGGGGAGACGTCGAACTTGATTCTGCGATTTTGGGTAGCAGCCTCCTGATCTCGACGCGGTTGCGTTCGCAGGGGCCCTTCTGGTCGCAGTAGAACAGCAACTTCTCGAGGACCGCCACAATCGTTTAATCGTTGGAAAACTTCGCGCCGTTGTCGGTGAGCGTGACACGGAAGACCCGCCCATGCCGGCGGGAACTAACACCGACCGCGCGTCTTCGAGTGTGTGCGCGACGCATTCGAGGGTCATCGCCGCAAGCGGCGGCGCGAGCCGCAGCGTGTTGGGGCGGTTCAGTGGCGTGAGCGGGTAGGTGGAACTCCCACGCTCAAACATTCTTTGGACAGTGTCATACTCGTGCCTGGTGAGCCCGCCGTGCATAGACCCTCGGCGCCGAATTCGCGGAACCCTTCTTTCTCTTACCGGCCATTGTGATTTCTGATCTTTTCGAGGCGGGCGATCTGGCTCTCAGGGCATCTGATTCCCACACGTATTCGTGCATGTACGGATGAATGTAGGAGGTGTTCTGATGAAGTTGATAATTAAGGATTTGCCGATTGATGAATCTGAACAGCATCACAACGATAGAACTAACTTAAAATAGAATTTAATAATTAAGAAAGGCGCTTCTGTTATCGTCTTGCATAGCGTGTTTCATGATGTTGCCAGGCTACGGTCTGAATAGAGGGCTTAAATAAATTAAATGATAGGCCTGTGTTGAATGTAGGGGGATTAAATAATATGTGGTCTACTTTTGTGTTTGCATTTATATTGCTTGTGGCGATGATGGTTCCTTTTGCATTGATGAGCAAGTTCGCCGGTTTTTCTTGGGTTGCTTCAATTTGTTTGGCTCCCGTGTGTGGCATTGCGTTAATTGCTGTTTCTGGAGTAGCGTTATGTGCCATTAACATTCGAACGGGCTTAACCGGCATGTGCCTAGCTTCTTATCTGTTTGCTTTGATCCTGTTTTGCATCATAAAAAAGATCCGGTCTTCCGGGGCCTGCTCGTCAATTCTGTACGTAGATTCCAAGAATTCGTTTATGTCCTTGGCCATCTTTCTTTCCGTGGCTGTTCTATTTTATTTATTCTTCTTTGTAAAGCCGCTAGATGGCCCCTCTTCTTTTATTCAGTTTAGTGACAACGCTTCGCATTTAGCACGTATTGAAACAATGTCAAAGGATGGCTATTTCTCAACTATTAAAACGGGAATTGAGCCTATTGATTTTTCGCTAGTTACCGATGCTGTTAATGACAATCATCGAGGTTATTATCCAGCAGGTTTTCACATCCTATCTGCCCTTCTTGTTAACAGCTTTAGTACGTCGGCCGTTTTGGCTGAAAACGTTGTGCTCTTCTTTTTCCTTTCAATTGTTTATCCATTGTCTTTTTTCATTTTCTACAAAGTGGTATTTGATCGAGGGGAGCTGATCGCGGCAGGCCTTCTTTCCATGATTGTTTTTATGGCATTTCCTCTTTCCTTAATTACTTATGGACCGTTATTTCCGACAATGGCATCGGGCGTCTGCCTTCCGTGCGCCGCTGCCTTTTTTATTCTTGCCTTCGAGTGCAAGGGTAATGTTACATTTGATACAAAGCCACTAATAATTTTCCTTGTTGCATGCTTTGCCCTTTTTGCTTTGCAGCCAAATACTATTTTCGCCTTGGCGGTTTTGCTTTTGCCCTATTGCTGCCATTATCTATATATATTCGGTTTAGATGTCTCTGCTAGGCTTCAAAGACCTGCCCGGCGTTTTCTGTATCCAATCTCTTTTATTTTATTTTCTGTAGTTGTTTGGTCTGCTGCTTATGCATCCCCGATGTTTCATGATGTCGTTTCCTTTACGTGGGAAAAGTTGTTGACGCCCAAAGGGGCAATCCTTAGTGTTGTCGATCTGAGCCTTAGATGGGGCTTTCCTCAGGTAGTTCTCGGAGCCATTGTACTTGTTGGGTTTTTAAAGTTGTGTTTTGACTCAAGTAGGCGTTGGCTTTGTGTTGCGTATGTTCTAATGGCAATAATCTATATCATTGGCATCTCGACCGAGGGTTTTTGGAAGCATCTATTGGCAGGTTTTTGGTATACAGATCCATATCGAACTGCTGCATGCGTTGCGTTATTTGCTATTCCGATTGCTACGGTCGGGATTGGCTTTTTGATGAGTTTGATTCAGTCTCTTCTTGAGAGAGCGTTCTACGGCAGGGGACAAGATGTTCGTACGATATGCATTGTCTTTTCTCGTATTGCCGTTCTAGTCATTTGTGCCTTTTTTATTGCACAGGATTGCTGTCAACCGTTTTCCAATCCAGTCAATCAGTTTCAACAGGCTGGCGTTGGCGAAACTCGTGCATTACCGGCGATGCTGAAAATTCTGGAAGGTCTTAACAAACCTGGCGAAGACGCACTTTTGAATGCAGAAGAAATTGAGTTTTTATCTGAAGTAAAAACGGTTGTTGGCAATGACATTGTTCTTAATAATCCTTATGATGGTAGCGTTTTCGCATATCCCTTAAACGATATTAACGTGTACTACAAAGGCTTCGATGTTCCGGTGAGTGAGGACAATTGGTTGATTAAAACTCACATCAATCGTTATTCGCATGATGCTGATCTTGATGCTTCTGTCGAAGCAACCCACGCCCGCTATTTGCTGCTTCTTGATACGGCTAACTACATACCTGTTAGTGAGGATGCCGCATGGTCTAAATATGCGATATATCCTGTTGGGGAGTGGCAAGGTTTTGAAAACGCGCTTAAAGATGGCATTCAAGCAGAGTTGGTGCTGTCTAAGGGAAAGTGCTGCTTGTATAGGGTCAATTAATTTATGGGAGAATTGTTGTTAATGGTTAAGGAAAGAAAACATTTCAGGTACATGGACGTTCTCAATGTCCTTTCCTGTTTCGCCGTTGTCGTTCTCCATTGCACAACGGTTGTATACGTTAATCAAGGCGATGTGCAATGGTTTGTCTCTATTGCGCTGCAGTCACTTTTTATGTTTGCCGTTCCGGTCTTCTTTATGATTAGCGGAGCAAATCTGATAGGTTACCGTTCTCGGTACTCTACTAAAGTCTTTTTTCAAAAGAGGCTTAAGCGTGTCCTAGTGACACTCGCTGGCTATAGTTTCTTTATCTATGTTCTTAGTTGTCTTATTCCGGTCCAACTTGGTCTTCCGCCGAGATCTTTCTCTCTTTTTGAGTTCGTCGACTTGCTTCTAACCAATCAAATTTGCGATGTTTATTGGTTTATGTATTCGATTTTGATTTTGTATTTGATTACACCACTATTGGCTTGCTTTGCTTCAAATAAGCGTTTATTGGAGTATGCAATTGCTCTCTGCGTCATCTCTACTGCAGTTATTCCTTTTGCAAATCGTTTTGCACCAAATCATGACTTGTTCTCAGTATTTTCCGTACCTTATTTGTCGGGTGCAATAATGTACTACTTAATCGGTTACTATATCGTCACCTATTCTCCCTTTGACGATTGCACCGAGAAAATGCGTCCAGTTTTATTGATCGTAGCGATTTGTTCCGTTGTATTTATGGCGCTTATGACCATCAAGACAAACGTGTCGCACACGGTGATGTCCGGGTCGTTTTCGGATTATGATAACTTTTACAACAGTTATCTTCATCTTCCGGTTTTGGTGTACTCGGTTTCACTTTTTATGTTGCTGAAATCTTTTGAGCCTCTTTTTCAATCCAATAAGCATTCGTTCGTGGCTGTAATATCCAAACTATCTTTCTTAAGTTTTGATGTTTACGCCATCCACATGATGTTTATTTGGGCTCTGGACGTCTACGTTTCTCACAGCATTATTTGGGATGCGGCAATTCGCCCCCTTGCGGTTTTTGTGCTCTCTCTCTTGTTTGCTTTTGTGCTGGAGTCCTTCAAGAAACTCTACCGTAAGGTACGGTTTGAATAATTCTATTGGTCGGTGCATTGGAAAGCATTAATAATTCAACTTAAATATAGAACCAAGATGGCTCTATATTTAAGTTGAATGTAAATCCATAGCTCTGTTGCAGCTGTCGTGTGAGTTCTAGCCCCTTCAGCTCCACCCATATAGTGAATCAGTACCGCCGTCACCCGGACGAGTATTGCCATTCGGTACGGCCTCGACAGTCCCCTTCGCTCAGTTCAAGAAGAAGGACTGTCGCCAGGTGCTCGGCGCTGAGGTCCACGTCGACGCGATTTTGGACAGGATCGTACACGGCGTAGTTTGTATAGACATGAGAGAGGCCGACATGCGGTAGCGCCGCGGATTGACCGGTGGCAAAATAAAGGTACCTGGCCCAGTGGCGACCCCGGTATCCAGGCCCGATATCGGTGATGCCGATTCGCGATATTTAGCGGTGCTCATGCGAGCAAATAGTCAGCCGGGAGGTAGTGTCGATAAATTTGGTGTAGCGCCCGGTTCAAATCGGGGCTCGAGCTTGCGGACAGGATCGAGGCGACTTAGGATATCAACCGTGTTCCAGGTCCCAGGACGCCGCGCAGACTCGCTTCGGATCGGGCGTTACACCAACTTTCGCGACACTACCGAAAGAACTTATTTCAATTGATGCACGATTAGATCTTGACCCTCTTGGCATCTCTTAGCATCATTCTGATCGATTCGTTTTGAACGACTGGATACCGCCCATTTTATGTTTCCAGTTTTTCATGGATTAGCTTTAGCCAAGCTGCATTATGCTGATTCGTGTTTGCTCTCACTTATGATTAGGAGCGTAGTCTTGTCTCGTTTTTCTATTTGTGTTTCTTCCTATAAAGACGCGGAATACCTGCCTGCCTGCATCGATAGCGTGCTGCATCAGTCTTTTGTTGATTTTGAATTGGTTATTGTCGACGACGGCAGTCCTGATAATACTGCTTCAATTCTTAAAGACTACGCCGAGCGCGATGGCCGTGTTAAGCCTATTATCAAATCGCACAACGAGGGCGTTCACCTTGGTCGTAAATCCGCTGTCGAACAATGCTCTGGCGATCTCATTATTCTTTTAGATTCCGATGACGAACTTGAGCCTGGTTTTCTTTCAGAGCTCAATGACTACTCTCTTGCTCATCCTGCAGACATCTACCATTTTGGAATTAAGGTTGTAAATGTGGGCGTATCTGAGCAAGAACGTATTGAATTTGAGTCCTATGTTAATCGTGATATTGAGCCTTTGAACGGTTCGGATATCTGTAACGCTGCATTCAGCAGCGAGGCTGGTTATCGCCAAGATTGGCGCATCACACAACGTGCTTATGACGCCCGTTACTTTAAACGAGTGTTCTCCGACATGACAAACGATAGGATGGGTCGCGCTCAAGACGGTTACGAGTGCTTTGTTGCTCTTGCAGAGGCAGATTCTCAGCTTACTTGTAACGACATTGTCGGGCTTAAGTATTATTTGGGTCGCGGAGTCAACTCAGGGTCCAAGATGTCGCCTGACTCTTTCCTGCGGAGCGCTCAGGGCTTCTGGAGTTCTGTGACACATATGGCAGAATTCTCCGAGAATTTCAATAAGTTTGATTTGTCTATGGCCTTTAGTGGCGGTAAGACAAAGTTGATGGATCTTCTATTTAACGATTGGTTTGTTCGCGTAGATAATTCCAATAAAATCGATGCAGCTAAAAAGGCGGCTTCCGTGGTTGGTGACTTAGAAGCCGCCGAGCAAGTTTTGCGCCTGACTCGTGATGCAGCTTATGCGGAGTGGGTAAATGACGGTGGCGATGTTTCGGTAGAAACATTAAGGACTTGGTATCGCGAGGCCAAATCAATGGCAGGTACAGATTATTTTGTTTCCAATCGCCTTATGGATTTCGCTGATGCTGCCAAGCTTCATATTTGCGAAGTTGAAGAGAGGGCAAAAAAGCGTTGTTGCGCGAAACAGGATATCCGGATCTTTGTATCAACTCATAAAAGAGTCGATTTGTTCGACAGCGAATTGTTCCAGCCTGTTCAGGTCGGCTGTTCATCTCGAAGTGATATTTTCCGCTGGGCATTCCAGGATAACGACGGCGAGAATATTTCTGATCAAAACCCTATGTATTGCGAACTGACTACGCAGTATTGGGCTTGGAAGAATACCGACAGCGATTATGTTGGTTTTTGTCACTATCGTCGCTATTTTGATTTTGCTCGAAAACGCCATGAGGAAAATCTTTATGGCGAGGTGATGGACGCCTATATTGATGCTAAATCTCAGGCTGAGTATTGTCTTGACGACGATAGCGTCCGTAAATACGTGAAAGAATTTGACGTGATTACGACCGAACGTAAGGATATTCGTCCTTACTGCGGGTCTACTGCAACCATTCGCAAGCAATACGATCTTGCTGACAAATTGTTTGTCGAGGATCTCGATAAAGTCGTTTCCATTCTCGGTAAACAGCATCCTGAATATCTTCAGGATGCCCAGACTTTCCTCAAGGGGCACACCGCACGCTTCTGCAATATGTTCATCATGAAGCGCGATATTTTTAACGCATATTGCGAGTGGCTATTCCCGATTCTCGAAGAGTTTGTTAATACGACAGATATGTCGAAATACAGCAAGGAAGGTCTGCGCACGCCTGGTCACCTTGCCGAAAGGCTTCTTAATATTTATTTGCTTCATCATGAGCGTGTTGGCGCGGCTTGGAAAACCGCCGAGCTGCAGTGTGTTCACTTTACTGAGCCTGATTATCATGGCGAGCTCGGTCTCCCGCGTCTTTCTGACGACCCTCGCCCAATAATCCCCGTTGTTTTTGCTTCGGACAATAATTATGTCCCCATGCTAACAACCACTATCTATTCAATGCTTGTAAATGCTTCTACAGACTATCGCTACGATATCGTCGTGCTGCATCGTGATATCAATGGGGAAAACCAAGCCCGTATGAAGAGTTTCTTTGGGGCTTTCCCTCATGCCGACCTGAGGTTCTGCAGCGTCTCTGCCATTATCGATCAATATGAGCTGACAACGAATAATCCGCATATTAGTGTCGAGACTTATTACCGCTTCCTTATTCAGAAGCTATTGCCTTATTACAATAAGGTGCTCTATCTTGATTCTGACCTTATTGTTAAGGGTGACATTTCGGAGCTGTACGAAATCGAACTCGGTACTAACCTGCTTGGCGCAACAAGGGATATTGATTTCCTGGGCAACCTGAACATGAAAAATGGTGATCGACTAAAGTATGCCAAGGAAGTACTTGGAATGAATGATCCCTATGACTACTTCCAGGCGGGCGTTCTACTTCTTAATACGTATGAGATGCGAAATCTCCACACTATTGAAGAATGGCTTGAATTCGCTTCTGATGATCGTTTTATTTATAACGATCAGGACGTTCTTAACGCGCATTGTGAAGGACGGGTCACCTGGCTTAACTATGACTGGAACGTTATGATTGATTGTGGCAATCGCATCGCAAACGTGTTCAGCTATGCCCCTCATGAGGTCTTTGACGCATTTAATGATTCGCGTGGTCATGAGCGGATTGTTCATTATGCTGGGTTTGAAAAACCGTGGAAGTTTGCTTATTGTGATCGAAGCCAGTTGTATTGGAAATATGCTCGCGAGACACCGTTCTATGAGAAGCTTCTTGCATTGCTTATGGGGTCTGTTGCCTCGGTCGACACGCCACTGTTGATGCATGAAAAGGCAATCTCTGAAACTAGTCCGCTTCGTAAAATCGTGGATCCACTGTGTCCTGTTGGTTCTGCGCGCCGTGAAGTTCTGAAATCCATTGGCAGGGCTGTTCAGGGAAAGAAATAATCGAGCCTGTTTCGAGGCATGGAGTGCACGCTCCATGCCTTTCTTTTGACAAAGTATGGGTTAATACCCCTCTTTTAGGGGCCAGTTCATTCTGCAAGCTACGAGAGGATATACTTCTCTCTCGACAGGATATTGTTATTAAGGAGTCGTTTGTGGCGAATAGCATGGATGGCCGTGTTGGTGCGAAGAGTATTCAATCGCACGCGGCCAATGATATTCAAAAGGATTTTTACATCCTAAAACAGCTAGTTACCAAGGATTTTAAGCTGAAATATCGTCGTAGCGTTCTTGGCGTCGCGTGGTCAGTGCTTAACCCTTTGCTTATGATGATCGTGATGGCGGTCGTTTTTTCGACGATTTTTGCCCAGGGCCGAAATGGTTCTATTACGCCAGAGATGTATCCGCTTTACTTAATTGTTGGTAATGTTACTTTTGCCGTTATGTCCGATTCCACATCGCAGGCCATGACGTCGATACTTGCTGCAGCGTCATTGTTAAAGAAGGTCAAAGTCCATCGCTGGGTATTTCCCGTTCAAAAGGCTTTGTTTGCCTTGGTAAATTTTGCTTTTTCGCTTGTTGCTGTTGCCTTAGTCATGCTGTGGTTCCGCGTAGTGCCCACATGGCATCTTGTTTGGCTTCCGGTGTGTCTGATTCTTTTAATGCTGTTTTGCATGGGTATTGGTCTGGCGCTTTCTGCCCTTGCAGTATTCTTTAGAGATGTGATCCATCTTTGGAGTGTTGTGATTACCGCCTGGACGTACTTTACTCCTATTTTTTGGACTACAGATTTTATTGCCGGAATGCCACATATCCTTAGGGTTCTAATGTATGCGAACCCCATGTATAACTATTTGACTTTCATGCGTGATATCTTCCTGTTTCAGTGCAATCCTTCCACACAAGTATTGGTTTTTTGCGTCCTATGGGCAGTTCTTTCACTGGTTATAGGGTATGCGGTATTTCATAAGAGCGAGCATAAGTTCATTCTTTATATCTAGGGGAATAGTATGTCTGGAGTTATTCAAGCGGGTGCTATGCCCTCGGTTGACTATGAGAAGAAGCCTCTTTCGGTTGAAGTCAAAGATGTCTCTATGGTCTTTAATATGGCTTCTGAGTCGCTGGGTAGCTTTAAAGAGTATTTTATAAAGCTTGCGAAACACGAACTTTTTTTTGAGGAGTTTAGGGCACTTAAACACATTTCATTCGAAGTTCATCAGGGCGAGGTCGTTGGTCTGGTCGGAACGAACGGATCCGGCAAATCTACTATGCTTAAGATCATTGCTGGCGTTCTTGAGCCGAGCGAAGGCGAGGTCAGGGTTCATGGCAACATCGCTCCGCTTATCGAGCTTGGTGCCGGTTTTGACCCGGAGCTGACGGCTCGCGAGAATATCTACCTTAATGGCTCGCTTCTTGGATATACCAAGGAATTTATCGATGCAAACTTTGATGGGATCATCGATTTTGCTGAGCTTAATGATTTTGTCGATATGCCGCTAAAGAATTTTTCTTCGGGTATGGTGGCACGTATTGCCTTTGCAATTGCTACGATTACCGAGCCTGATATTTTGATTGTTGATGAAACGCTATCGGTTGGTGATGTATTCTTCCAGGAAAAGTGCGAAAGGCGAATTCAACATTTTATTGAATCCGGCGATGTGACAGTTCTGTTCGTTTCTCACTCGATGGAACAGGTTGAGCGAATCTGCCAGCGTGCCGTGTGGATTGAGAAAGGCGATCTTCGTATGGATGGTCCCGTCGACGACGTTTGTAAGGCGTATCGCGATCAATTCAATTAGGTTATAATCTAATCTTGTTCGCTCCATTAGCTCAGCTGGATAGAGCAGGGGACTTCTAATCCCAAGGTCGACGGTTCGAATCCGCCATGGAGCACCCAAAAAACAAAAGCGGACTGGGCGCTTCTCAGTCCGCTTTTATTTTATCTTTTAATCAATCTCTTGATGAGGGATTTCCGATTGGTTTTTTCTTCTAAAGCTTTAATTTCTTTCTTTAATCTTATAATCTCAGAATTCATTGAAGACCACTGTTTCTCCCAGAATTCTTGTTCATAGTAGAACCGATCAGGATCATTGAGAATAAGACTCAGTTTGTCGCACTCATATTCATCAAATAGTTTTCGGTCAATTTCACCGGCTTCATCGAGAATGTTAAAGTCTTTAGACCAATTTCGAACAAATTGCTTCCTTAGAGAAAGATCAATTCGGTTGTATGTCCCCCAATAGGATTGAAATTGCTTCTTTGAGAGAATGCCCAATATGTTACTTGGTAGCCTGTCGAGATCTCCATAGAGCTTATCATGAATGAATTTATACTCATTTCTTATTGCGTCAGCTTTTCCTTTGCTTAACATGGATGAATTCGGGTTATCGCGCCTGAGGTGGTAATGACAACTTGAATCGTAATAGAGCGTTCGTGCATATGCTGTTACTTGAAACCAGTAGCCATTATCTTGATATGAAGCACCTGGCGAGGTATTTAATCGAATATTGTTTGCATTTATGAATGATCTCTTTACAAGCGTTGGCTGCATCAGAACATATAAATCGAATGCCCTGGGATCTTCTTGAGGATTGATTAGCTTATTTCTCAGGGTGCAATCATCGCTCAAATAGGCTCTAGTAAATTTCCTATTATTGTCTTGCCCGATGAATCTGTCGAAATCGCTTCGGACAACATCTGGATACCCATTCTCGGCGGCGCGTTTATAGAGGTATTCGTACATCGTTGCTTCTACATAATCATCAGTCTCGCATATTGCGATATATTTGCCAGTGGACGCCGCTATTCCACGATTGACGGTCGCACCAAAACCTTCGTTTTTCTTAGATATGATTTGCAACTGAGGGTGCAGCGCTTCAAATTGCCTCATTATTGAAAGCGATGAATCGGTTGAACCGTCATCGATGCAGATTATTTCAATTTCATTGAGCGTTTGTTCGCAAACTGATTTTAAGCACTCTTCAAGATATTGTTGGTTATTGAAGCATGGCATGATTACCGATACCTTAGGCATGGCGTTCATTGGTATTTAGCTCCTTTGTTTGCAGGCTTTTTAGTCTCTTTGCCATAAGTCTCGTGTGTATACTTTTGCCTTGCTGTCGTCGAGGACGCTATCATAGCGATTCGCGATGATAACATCGCTTAGTTTTTTAAATAGCTCTATGTCATTAACAACAGTGCAGTTAAATAGAACGGTTTCATTGAGTGTGGGTTCATAAATGATAATCTTAATGCCTTTAGCCTTGAGTAATTCAATTACGTCGAGGGTCGAGCTTTGACGAAAGTTGTCCGAACCGCTTTTCATAGTTAAACGAAAAGCACCGACGATCTTTGGCTGCATCGATATAATTTGATCGGCGATAAAATGTTTGCGAGTGCTATTTGAGTCTACGATTGCGCGGATCAAATTCTGGGGCACGTCGTGAAAATTAGCAAGGAGCTGCTTGGAGTCTTTGGGAAGGCAGTAGCCTCCGTAGCCGAAGCTGGGGTTGTTGTAATGTGTTCCGATGCGTGGGTCCAGGCAAACGCCCTGAATGATATCGCGTGTGCTGAGACCCTTGCTTTTGGCATACGTGTCGAGCTCGTTGAAGTATGAAACCCTGAGCGCTAGATACGTGTTGGCGAATAGCTTGATCGCCTCGGCCTCGGTTGAGCCCGTTATTAGAATTTCTGTCTCGGCGTCCTCGGAGCCTTCATCCAAAAGGTTGACGAAGGTCCGAGCGGCTTCGCGGTCGGTCTCCTCATTGATTCCGGCAACGATTCGGCTGGGATGTAAATTGTCTTCTAGTGCGTGGCCCTCGCGCAAAAACTCGGGGGAGAAGATGATCTGGAGCTCGGAATATTTGGCACTGATATCCTTGGTGTAGCCAACAGGGATGGTGGACTTAATTACTACGGCAGCGTGCGGGTTGATTTTTTTGACCAGATCCAGGACGCTCTCGATGCTCGAGGTGTCGAAGTAGTGTGTGACATCGTCATAGTTGGTTGGCGTAGCTATGACGATGTAATCAGCTATTTCGTATGCTTTATTTACATCGGTGGTAGCACGTAGCGAAGTCGGGCGATCTGCCAGATATGCCTCGATGAATGCATCCTTGATAGGGGAGATGCCGTTGTTGATATCGGCTACCCTGTTTTCGTTAATGTCGATTGCGATGACATTGTTATGCTTGGAAAGCAGACAGGCGAGTGAAAGGCCTACGTAGCCAAGACCTGCGACGGTAATATTCATGGGTGCCTCCCGGCAAGATTAACGCTCTTAGACTGGTAGAGACTGCCAGGCATAAGGTATCGCGGCGTCGAGATTGAAGCTACTTGTACCGGATGTCGATGACGACTCTTTTGGTCTTAAAGAGGTTGGTTCTAATTAAATTAAATATAGCGGATATTCATTCGGCTGGTCGTGCCATTAATTATCCGTGCTCTCCTCATACACCCTCAGCTCCCACTGTTTCCGCTCTACTTTCGCCACGGAATCCAAGATGAAGCCTGTGGCGAGTGACAATCCGCACAGGAACATAAATGCGGCTGCGAGAATCGCGGTAGGGAAGCGAGGCACCAAACCGGTGGCAAGGTATTCTGTGATGAGGGGGATTCCTAGGATAAGACCGATCGCCGCAAAGACAAGCGCGACGAGTGAGAAGAACTTGAGCGGGCGGTAGTCCTTAAAAAGGGTTCCAATCATGGCAATCACTCGAATGCCGTCGCTTACGGTATTGAGCTTGGACTCCGAACCGGCTGGACGGTCACGATACCCGATGGGAACATCTTTAATGCGCCAACGATGGTCGACGGCGTGGATGGATAGCTCCGTCTCAATCTGAAACCCTTCAGAAAGAACGGGGAACGTCTTGACGAAAGGCTTGCTCATGGCGCGATAGCCGGTCATGACATCATCGAAGCTGTAGCCGTAGATCCATTTAATCATGCAGCGCACCAGGTTGTTGCCGAAGCCGTGGAAGGCGCGCTTGTTCTCTTCGGCGTATGTGCCGTTGGAAAGTCGGTCGCCTACGGTCATATCCGCTTCGCCGGCAAGGATGGGCTCGCACAGCGCGCGCGCCGACTCCGCCGGATAGGTGTCGTCTCCATCGACCATAAGGTAGCAATCCGCTTCGATATCACGGAACATTTGACGGCAAACGTTGCCCTTGCCCTGACGGGGCTCGAACTTAACGGTCGCCCCATGATCGCGTGCGATTTGGGCGGTGCCGTCGCTAGAGTTGTTGTCATATACATAGACAGTTGCTTCGGGCAGCTCGCGGTGAAAATCATCTACTACCTTTGCAATGGTTAACGCTTCGTTGTAGCAGGGGATGATAACGGCAATGTTGTTTGAGTTCACATTGATCTCCAGAGTTTGGTTGTTGCCGTTAGAAGTATAGCCGTTACATTTTTGCATTGGTTTTAAAGGGCCGAAAACCAGAGGGGACACATGTGTCTGCCGTGCAATTGTTTAAACATAGGCTGTAAGACATGGGGATGACTTGCAGCCTATTTTCTCAAATGGAAATGGCGCGTTTCAATCGCTCCTTAAATAGGCCCGGCACAGCAATGATTAACTGTGCCGGGCTTCCTGCTTGTGTGTTTATGACCGCCTTGTCTACGCCTCCGTCGGTTCCACGCCCAGCTCGTTGCGGACGAGCTCGAAGGCGGCGGCGATGGCCTTGTCCATGTCGTAATACTTGTAGCCGCCCAGGCGACCGGCGAAGATCACGTCGCCCTCCTGCGCCGCCAGCTCCTCGTACTGCTTGTAGAGGGCCTCGTTCTTGGCGTCGTTGATGGGGTAGTAGGGCTCGTCGCCGGGCTTCCAGTCGGCCGGGTACTCGCGCGTGATGACGGTCTTGTCCTGCGTGCCGAACTCGAAGTGCTTGTGCTCGATGATGCGCGTGTAGGGGATCTCGCGCTCGGTGTAGTTGACCACGGCCACGCCCTGGTGGTCCTGCTCGTCGAGGGTCTCGGTCTCAAAGCGCGTGCTGCGGTACTCGAGCGTGCCCAGCTTAAAGTCGTAGAACGCGTCGATGGGCCCGCAGTAGATTGTCTTGGTGGCGATATCGGGCTCGGAGGCGATCAGCTCCTTGTACTCCACGCCGCAGCGGACCTCGATGCCCTCGAGCATGTTGGAGACCATCTTGGTGTAGCCGCCCATGGGGATGCCCTGGTAGCGGTCGTTGAAGTAGTTGTTGTCGTAGGTAAAGCGGCAGGGGAGGCGCTTGATGATGCTCGCGGGCAGGTCCTTGCAATCACGGCCCCACTGCTTCTCGGTGTATCCCTTCACGAGCGTCTCGAAGATGTCGCGGCCGACGAGCGACAGCGCCTGCTCCTCCAGGTTCTGCGGCTCGCCGATGTTCTCGGCAGCCACCTGCTCGGCGATTTTGGCCTTGGCATCGGCCGGCGTGACGACGCCCGGCCACATCTTGGCGAAGGTGTTCATGTTGAAGGGCATGTTGTACATGTTGCCGTGGAAGTTGGCAACCGGCGAGTTGACGTAGTTGTTGAACTCGGCGAAGCGGTTGACGTAGTCCCAGACGTCCTTCATGGAGGTGTGGAAGATGTGCGCGCCGTAGCGGTGGACCTGGATGCCCTCGACGTCCTCGGTGTAGATGTTGCCGGCGATGTGGTCGCGGCGGTCGATGACCAGGACCGACTTGCCGGCGCGCTTGGCGGCGTTAGCAAAGACGGCACCCGAAAGGCCGGCACCGACGACAAGGTAATCGTACTGGGACATGGATATGCTCCTTTGTATGCCAATCGAACAGTTACAAATGATTCAGGACAAACGCCACTGACTCATTTGCCCCATAGATTAGTGTAGCAGATGCCCTTTCAGCAGCTCCAGCGCGTGAGCGTTGCCCTGGTTTCTAGATGATTTAGAGGGCTCGCTATTCCGCTTTCAGGCACTCGGGCAATACGCTTGAAACTGCATTAATCGCCTACGGCTTTAGGGACGGTTTCTCGAATCCAACATTTAGATCCTGATACAGCATGCTTGCAGTGTGGTCATATAGCGGCTTGGTCACCGAGTAGAAGCGCCTGTCGCTCTTGCGGCCATTGATTGTTTTACTCGTCGTGTTGACTAACTTCAGGATCTCATCAACGCTGTAGGGGAGCTCGTTGGCATCGCGACGAGATATCAGAACAAAATAGTTGGATGATCCGTTGACGGTTTTGGCGAAGTCCTTTGAGTAGATAAACTCGTTGCCCTCATCTAGAAAGACGATTGAATCTTCGATGATCGACAGCTCGCGCTCCCAGCGTCTGCCGGAAAGCGTTTCGCAGGGCACGTCGCAGCTGAGTGCAACGCCGCTTTCCGGTCCTCGGTCGTTGTAGTCGCGAATCATCGAGATGAGCGTCGTTTTGCCCGTGCCGCTGTTGCCGCGTACAAAGGAAATATTGCGCTTAAACGTGAGCGTGTATTTGACCTTTGCACGCTCTACGACAACGGTATGCGTTCCCTTCATTACTCATCAACATCCAAAAAGTCATTCGTGGCGCCGACAAACTCCTGCATGTTTCTGACGATGCGGCCGTCGTTATTGATGCGAATTTCAAAGTTCTTCCAGGGGAATTTCATGATGTGGTAAAGGGTCACCAGCACATTCTGCTCTTTGCCGATCTTGAGTAGCCAGCGGGCACAGTTGTCTCCGCAGGTGGATGCGTTGAACACCATATTTGGGAGATTGCGTACCAGCAGCAGCGTCTTAACGCCGCCGGACAGTTCGAGTGGGGTGATCGAGCCCAGCTGCTTGCTTACGATGTTGTGGGGGCCGATGAGCTCTGACCCGTCCACGCTTTTAATGATCTGCGCGGCCATAGGGTCTTCGAACCATGAGTCCAAGTATGAGTTCCTAAAATAGGTTTCGGTATCGTAGATGGAACCGGGGTAATCTCCCAGATGGATGCTTAACATGCGCGTCTCCAGACGTTGTGCGACTGCAATGATTATATGCCAGTAATAAAGTGCCGCCAGTAGCGAGGTTGCTGCTGGCGGCACTGGCTTTATTAGCGTGTGAATCGCATTGATGGATTTGCTCGCGAGGCTACTTTTCGAGGCGCTCCCTCAGCAGCTCCAGCGCGTGCGCATACCCCTGCAGGCCCTCGCCGGTGATGGTGGCGAAGCAGGTCAGGCGGGCATAGCTTACTTGGCGGAAGTCTTCGCGGGTCTCGACGGCGCTGATGTGGACCTCAACGGCGGGGATGGCGACGGCTTTGAGCGCGTCCAGGATGGCTACGCTGGTGTGCGTATAGGCCGCCGGGTTGATGACGATGCCGTCGACCTTGCCGTAAGCCTCCTGGATCTTGTCGACGATGCTGCCCTCGTGGTTGGACTGGAAGACCTCGACCTCGTCAAAGCCCTGCGCGGCGCCTGCCTCCTGGCAGATCTGTACCAGGCGGTCGTAGTTGTCGCTGCCGTAGATGCCCGGCTCGCGAATGCCGAGCATGTTGAGGTTGGGGCCGTTGATGACGAGTGCTTTCATGGTTGCTTCCTTTGGAGTTGGTCGATTTGGAGAGGAGGAATGAAAAACCACCACAAAGGTGCCTGTCCCCTTTGTGGTGGTTTTTGTTAGAGAGCGGGTGGGAGGGTGTCGAGGACGGCGCGGGCGGTGTTGGCGGCGCAGTCGCGTGAGTCGATGATGTAGTCGGCCCAGGCGCGGTAGCGCGGCATGCGCTGCTCGGCGAGTTTATCGATACCATCGCGGGCAGTGATGGGGCGTCCCTTGTGGGCGAGTTCGTCAAGCTTACGGTTGAGCATCACGATCTGGCTGTTCTGGTGCAGCAGCGGGTAGTTCTCGTCGCGCGTGACCACGCCGCCGCCGGTGGAGAGCACCAGGCCACTGCGCTTGGAGATGTCGGCTAGCGCCGCCGTCTCCTGCTCGCGGAAGGCCGCCTCGCCGCGCTCGACTATATAGTCGGCGCAGGGCATGCCCAGGCGCTCCTCGAGGGCGCGATCGAGGTCGATGTGCTCGCGGTCCGTGAGCTGGGCGATCTGCTCGCCCACGCGGGTCTTGCCCGAACCTGGCATGCCAATCAGGGCGATGTTCTGCTCGCGGTGAGACAGGCGCTCCGTTACGTCCAGGATGCGCTCGCGCGGGGTGGCTTTGCCGGTGTAGCGCTCAGCAGCCTGTGCTGCTTGTGCCACAAGCATGAGCAGGCCGCCGATGCAGGGGATGCCGCGGCGCTCGGCCTCGAGCATCAGACCCGTGCGGGCGGGGTTGTAGACAATGTCGATGACGCCCTCGAGCGCATCGAGGCCTTCGAGCGTGCAGGGAGCGTCGGGGCAGTGGGGGAACATGCCGGCAGGCGTGCAGTTGACGAGCAGCGCGGCATCGGATTGCTGCGCGATGTTACCGTAGTTGACGTCGCTCGTGCGGCCCACGGGCACCACGACGGCGCCTAGGTCGCCGAGTACCATGCTCGCTGTAGTGCCGGCACCGCCGGTGGCGCCGAGCACGAGGGCCTTCTTACCGGCAACTTCTACGCCCAGCTCCTCGACCAGGCACCGAAAACCAAAGTAGTCGGTGTTGTCGCCGCGCAGGCGGCCATCGGGCAGGCGCGTGATGGTGTTGACGTTGCCCATGCGCTCGGCCAGCGGGCTCAGCTCGTCCAGGTATTCCATGACGGCACGCTTGTAGGGGATGGTCACGTTGGTGCCTTCCCATTCATCGCCCGTCATAAAGGCCTCGAGATCCTCGGGCTCGCGCTCAAATCGCACGTACTCAAGCCCTGCGAGCTCCTTGTAGATGGTCGGGGTGTAGCTGTGGCCCAGCACGCGACCCAGAACGCCGTAGGGGCGGGTCGCGACGGTATCGGTCATCTAGAGCACCTCCGTATAGCTGCCAAAGTAGGTGAAGCTCTCGCATACGTCGTCGATTGAGTCGAGCAAGTCGTCGAGGGCCTTGCTGCCAAAGGGGCAGTCCAGGTCAAAGTAGAACATAAACTCAAAGTCGTGCCTGGGGATGGGGCGGCTCTCGAGCTTGATGAGGTTGATGTTGAGGGCGTAGAAGCGCTCGAGTACGCGATAAAGCGCGCCCGGCTCATTGGCCGTGGTGATCATGAGCGAGGTACGGTTGGCACCGGGATAGACGCGCGGTTCGCGACTGATGACGACAAAGCGCGTGTAGTTGTTGTCCGAGTCCTGGATGTTGGGCTCCAGCACCTCGAGGCCATACAGCTCGGCACAGCTGCGCGAGGCGATGGCGGCGACGTCGGTGCGCTCGGAGTTGGCGACCATCTCGGCCGACATGGCCGTGTTTGGGTACTTGGTGGCGTGCAGGTCGTGCGCCTCGATAAAGCTGGCGCACTGCGCGATGGCCTGGCCGTGGCTGTAGACCTCGCGTATGTCCGCGAGCTTGGTGCCGGGCTTGACGAGCAAGTTGTGGTCGATCTTGAGGCGAAGCGAGCGCACGATGTGGAAGTCGAACTGGGCGAGCAGGTCGTAGACGGCGTTGACCGATCCGGCTGTGGAGTTCTCGATGGGCAGCACGCCAAACTCGCAGAAGCCGTCGCGCACAGCGCGCATAACGCCTTCGAAGGTCTCGAAAAACGCGATGTCGGGCACGTCGAAGAGTTTGCACGCGGCGATCTGGCTATAGGCACCTTCCACGCCCTGGCAGGCGACGCTGGCAGTCTGGGGGAAGGGCGTGTCGAAGGCTACGGCCGTGGCGTGGGCCTTTTGCGAGACGGTGATGCCCTTGAGCTCGTTGATGTAGCGCTGCTGCTCGGCCTTGCTCATGCTCATGAGGAGACGAAACAGGGCGATGGTCTGTGCCTCGTAGCGCTCAGGCGCGCGGCCGGCGAGGTTGTTGAGTTTGGAGCGCTCGCGGGCGGGGTCGAAGACGGCCTTGCCCATCTCGATTTTTGACTTTGCGACCTCGGTGGCAATGTCCATGCGCTCGACAAAGCTGTTGAGCAGGGTGGTGTCAATGCCATCGATGGCCTGGCGAATATCGGCAAGGTCCATGGAGGTCCCTTTCACGTAACGGCTGAGTTGACAGGCAACCCAGGTGAGGCGGGTTAGAGCTGGGCGGCGTCCTCGAGGAGGGCGTCCCAGATGGCGAGGGCGGCGGCTGCTTCGGCTACGGGGACGGCGCGCGGGACGATGCAGGGATCGTGGCGGCCATGGACCGAGAGCTCGGCATTTTCCATGGCGTCCATGTCCACGGTCTGTTGCTCGCGACCGATGGAGGGCGTCGGCTTTACGGCCATCCGCCACATGACGGGTGCGCCCGTGGAAATGCCGCCCAGGATGCCGCCGGCGTTATTGGACTCGACCGCAATCTCGCCGGTCTCGGCATCAACGCGGTACGGATCGTTGTTCTCGCTGCCGCGCATGGCGGCCACGGCAAAGCCCATGCCAAACTCCACACCCTTTACGGCGGGAATGCCAAACGCGATCTGCGCTATGCGGTTCTCGATACCGTCGAACATGGGGTCGCCGATGCCCGCAGGCAGGCCGTAGATGCCGCACTCCACAATGCCGCCGATGCTGTCGAGCTCGTCGCGCGCGGCTAGGATCTCCTCGCGCATGCGGTCGGCTGCGGCGGCGTCAATGCAGGGCAGATCGTTCGTGAGGATCGCCTTGCGGTCGGCCTCGCGATAGGCCATATCGTCCATGGGCAGGTCGGAGATGCCACCGATCTGCGCGACGTGCGCCATGACCTTGATACCGCGGGCCTCGAGTGCCTGCAGCGCGATGCCGCCGGCGATGCACAAGGGGGCCGTTAGGCGGCCGGAGAAATGCCCGCCGCCGGCGACGTCGTGCATGTTGTGGTACTTCACGCGCGCCGGAAAGTCCGCGTGTCCCGGACGGGGCTTGCGACGCAACTCGGAGTAATCCTTGGAGCGCGTGTTGGTGTTCTCGATAATCGCTGCGATGGGTGCGCCGGTGGTGTGTCCATCGACCACGCCGGCAATGATATGCGCGGCGTCGGCCTCGTGGCGCTTGGTTGCGGTCTCGTCGCGACCGGGGGCACGACGGTCCAAAAAGGCCTGCAGCTGCTCCTGGTCAACGGCAATACCGGCAGGAATGCCGTCGAGTGAGCAGCCGATAGCGGGGGAGTGCGACTGGCCAAAGATACTCAGATGCAAGACGTTGCCAAAGGTCGAGGACATGCTATTCCTCCTCGAGCGTGACCTTGCCGCCCAGCAGGCGGTAGTGGTCAAAGAAATCAGGATAGGACTTGTTGACGGCCTCGGCGCCGTGGATCACGACCTCGCCAGTGGCGCGGCTCGCAGCGATGGCGGCCATCATGGCGATGCGGTGGTCGTTGTGCGAATCGACCTCGCCGCCGGTAAAGGCGTCGACACCCTTGATGATGAGGTCGTCGCCGGCAATGCGCACCTGTGCGCCCAGTGCGGTGAGCTCGCGGGTGGTGGTGGCCAGACGGTCGGATTCCTTGATGCGCAGGCGGGCGCAGTCGCGGATGAACGTGCGGCCTTGCGCCAACGATGCCACGGCAGAGATAACGGGCACCAGGTCCGGAATGTCGTGCGCGCTCATTTCAAAGCCGGCGAGCTTGTCGGACTGCACAGTGGCGGCGTTGGTGGAGCGCACGATGCGGGCGCCAAAGCGCGAGAGCGCGGCAAGCACGTTGCGATCACCCTGCGCGGAGCTGAGCGACACGCCCTCGACAGTGATGGGGTCGGAGCCGATGGCGCCGGCACACAGCCAAAAGGCGGCGTTGGACCAGTCGCCCTCGACAGCCACGTTGCCAGGCGTGCGGTACGAGCCGCTGCTCACGCGGAAGTTCGTGATCTCGGGTTGGCCGTCCTTGGCGGGGATACGCTCGACGTTGACCTCGACGCCGAAGGCCTTCATGGCCTGGATGGTCAGGTTGATATAGGGGCGGCTCTCGATAAGGCCGGTCACCTGCACGCAGGAGGGCTGGGCCAGCAGCGGGGCCGCCAGCAGCAGGCCGGAGATGTACTGCGAGCTCACGTTGCCCGGCAGGATAAAGGTGCCCGGGCGCATGCGGCCGCTTGTCTTGAGCGGAAAGCCGCCCAGGCCCTGCAGGTCGCAGCCGGCGGCAATGATCTCGTCGGAGAGCGGAGAGAGGGGGCGTGCGCCCAGACGACCCTGGCCCACAAAGGTTGCCTCTGCCCCCAGCGCGCAGGCGACGGGCAGCATAAAGCGGAGCGTGGAGCCGCTCTCGCCGCAGTCGAGCGTGCCGCCCGCAAGTGCCTTGAGCAGGCCGAACTCAATACTCTTCATGGTGGGATGGACCTGGAAGCCATCCTCGACGGTCTCGATGCGGGCGCCCAGCGACGTGAGGCAGCGCACCGTGGCCTCAATATCGGCGCAGGTGGTGTTGCAGGTCACATGCGTTTCTCCGTTGGCGAGCGCAGCGCAGATAATCAAGCGGTGCGCCATCGATTTGGATGCGATGGCGGGGACGGTGCCCTTGAGCGGGGAGGGGGTGATGCGGGCTAGCATGCGGATGCGTCTCCCTTCTGGCCGAGGCCCTCGGCAATTAAATCATGGAAGGTGGAAAGCGGCGTGCGGTCGATGCTGCAGCGGCCAATACCGTGCGGAATCACCAGGTCGATAGTGTCACCGGCGCGTTTTTTGTCGTGCAGCGCCTCGGCAAAGATGGCGTCGGCCGAAAGCTCGCAGCGGGTTTTGAGGCCGTGGCGCGCGCAGAGTTCCTCGATGCGACCGGGCAGCTCGGCATCGCAAATGTCGTGCAGGGCCGCGGCACGCGTGATGATGCTCATGCCGATCGACACACAGTTACCGTGTCCCAGCTCAAAGTGCTCGCAGGCCTCGACAGCGTGTCCGGCGCTGTGTCCAAAGTTGAGGAGCTTGCGCTGGTTGGTCTCGCGCTCGTCGGCAACGACCACGGCGCGCTTGATGTCGATATTGCGGGCGATGATGAGTGCCACGCGAGCCACGTCCTGGTTAAGCAGCTCCAGCGTGAGCGGGGTTTTCTCCAGTTCGGCGAAAAGCTCGGGATCGGCGATTACGGCGTGCTTGACGACCTCGCCGCAGCCGTCGGCGAACTGCTCGGGCGTGAGGGTGGCGAGGCACCCCACATCGGCGATAACCACGCTCGGCTGCCAAAAGGCTCCGGCGAGATTTTTGCCGGCGGCCAGGTCGATGGCCGTCTTGCCGCCCACCGACGAGTCCACCATGGCGAGCAGGCTCGTGGGGATCTGCACAAACTTGCAGCCGCGCATGTAGGTGGCAGCCACAAAGCCGGCCACGTCGCCCACGACGCCGCCGCCGAGCGCCACGATCACGTCGGAGCGCGAAAGCTCGTGTTCGGCCACAAACTCAAGAATGGCAACGTAGGTCTCGGCGCGCTTGTGTACCTCGCCGGCCTCGAAGGTGCAAATGCTTACCTCATAGCCTGACGCCTCCAGGCTCTGCTTAACGGGCATCTGGTAGAGCGGGCCCACGTTGGTGTCCGTCACGATGACGGCGCGGGTGCCTCCGGCGGTGGCGCGAACGAGTGGCCCTGCCTGCTCCAGCAAAAACGTGCCCACGTGTACCTGGTAGGGGCGTGCGGTGTCGATATCGATGGTAATCGCCATAAGCTATGGTCCTTTCGACCTGGCGTGATAGGTGGTCTAGTGGGCGCTCTCGTCGTCGAGTGCGCGCTTGATGCGATCGCCCTCGGCAAGGAGATTCTCAAGATAACGCTGGTCGCGGTTCTTGAGCGCACGGCTGTAGGCGCCGAGCGAATCGATCAGATGGTCGATCTCGAAGGCGAGAGCGTCGGCGTCGTCAATCATGAGCTCGGACCACATCTGCGGGTTGAGGTGTGCCACGCGCGTGAGGTCGCGGTAGCTACCGGCTGAAAAGCCGTGGTGGACCTGGGCGGTGGGGCTCTTTACGTAGGCGTTGGACACCACGTGTGCGAGCTGGCTCGTAAATGCGATCACGCGGTCGTGCTCGGCGGCGGTGGTCACGCTGAACTTGCCAAACCCCAAGGGACGCACCATCTCGCGCACCTGGCCCAAGAGCTCCAGCTTAAGGGCATCGTCTACCGCAGGCGGAACGAGCACGAGCGGTGCGCCCTGGAACAAGTCGGCGCGGGAGTGCGCGTAGCCCGAGAACTGGGTGCCCGCCATGGGGTGTGCGCCCACAAAGTAAAAGCCGTGCTCTCGTGCGAGCTCAAAGGCACGCTCGCACACAATGCCCTTGACGCCCACGGTGTCGATTACCACGGGGCCCATGATGGCTTCGGTGTCGGTGGCGTCGGCGAGCGCCTGGGCGTGGGCCTCGAGCCACTCGATGCATCCTTTAGGATAGCAGGCAAGGACGATGATGTCGCACTTGCCGAGCGTCTCGTCGTTGAGCTCGCCGGCGACGGTACCCATGCTGGCGGCCGTCATCACGTCATCGTCGGGGTCCCAGGCAAGCACGCGAACGCCCGCCTGCGCATAGCCGCGGGCAAAGCTGCCGCCGATGAGGCCCAGGCCCACGATGCCGGCGCACTTGGGTCCACCCTGGTTGACGCGTGCGTTTCTCACCGTACCCATGGGTTACTCCTGAACGGTCTCTTGGCAGACGACCTCGCGGATGGCGCGGATGCGGCGCATGGTGTCGTCGAACTGGTCGGGGGTGAGGGCCTGAGCACCGTCGGACCAAGCGTGGCTCGGGTCGTCGTGGACTTCGATCTCCAGACCGTTGGCGCCGCAGGCAGTCGCGGCGAGCGCCATGGGCTCGACATAGCGGGTGTAGCCGGTGGCGTGGCTGGGGTCGGCGACGACGGGCAGGTGCGACAGGTGGTGCAGCACCGGCACGGCGTTGAGGTCGAAGGTGTTGCGGGTGCGGGTCTCGAAGGTGCGAATGCCGCGCTCGCACAGGATGACGTTGTCGTTGCCCTCGCTCATGATGTACTCGGCAGCCATGAGCAACTCATCGACGGTGCCGGACATGCCGCGCTTGAGCAGGACCGGGGTCTTGGTCTTGCCGACCTCCTTGAGCAGGGGGAAGTTCTGCGCGTTGCGGGCGCCGATCTGCATGACGTCGATCTTCTTGTCCAAGAAGACCTGCACGTCGCGCGGGTCCATGATCTCGGTGACGATCGGCATGTCGAGCTCGGCGGATGCCTCGCATAGCAGGTCCAGGCCGGCGGGGCCCATGCCCTGGTAGGCGTAAGGGGAGGTGCGGGGCTTGTAGGCGCCACCGCGCAGCATCGTGGCGCCGGCGGCCTTCACGCGGCGGGCGATGCGGATGAGGTTCTCGCCCTCGACGGAGCAGGGTCCGGCGATGACCTGGAACTGGTCGCCGCCGATCTTGACGCCGTGGCCGCAGTCGATGACGGAGTCCTCAGGGTGGAACTTGCGGTTGGCACGCTTAAAGGGCTCGGAGACGCGCTGCACGCGCTCGACGACATCCATGGACTCGAGCAAGAACGGGTCGATCTTGGTCGTATCGCCCACCAGGCCGATGATGGTCTCGTTCTCGCCGCGCGAGACGTCGGTCTTGAGACCCTTCTTCTCAATCCAGCTGACGATATGGCCGACGGCCTCGTCGCTGGCGCTCTGCTTTAAAATCGCAATCATGGTGTGCCTCTCACCTCGATGGATAGCTCTTGCAAAAACGGCCCGCATCGCGAGCCGTTATATATGTGCATGAGAGTTTATACTAATTGTTTCACTTTTGCGTTCTAAGGTGAGCCTCTGCGCCGTGTCTCCCACGTAATTGCAAAGCTTTTTCTATTCTTTTGTTAGCCCGTGGCGCACTTGGGTATAATGCCAACCGTTCGCCCTATTAGCTCAGGGGATTAGAGCGTCTGCCTCCGGAGCAGAAGGCCGTTGGTTCGAATCCAACATGGGGCACCCTCGAACGTAAGACCGTCCGAACCTCGCATGGTCCGGGCGGTTTTCTTATACCGACGCGACGTGATGGGACAAGGTATGGCAGCAACGGATATCGAGCACGGACTCTCGACCGCCGAGGTCGAGGAGCGCATCGCCGCCGGTAAGATCAACCGCAACATGGAACTCAAGACCAAGTCGGTCCGCGAGCTCATCATCGAGAACCTCTGCACGCTGTTTAACTTGATCAACGTGGTTTTGGCGATTTTGGTGTTGCTGACCGGTTCGTTTAAGAACCTGACGTTCCTGTTCGTGGTGTTCTTGAACACGGCAATTGGCGTCATCCAGTCCATGCGCTCCAAGCGGATGGTCGATAAGCTTACGCTGCTCACCTCTAAGAAGGCCATCGCGGTGCGCGACGGCGCCGAGGTAGAGCTCGACCTGGACCAGATCGTGCTCGACGATATCATTCGCCTGGGGCGCGGCGACCAGATTCCCGCCGACGCCGTGGTGGTGTCGGGTGAGGCACTCGTGAACGAGAGCCTGCTGACGGGCGAGAGCGATCTCATCAAAAAGCAGCCCGGCTCCGAGCTCATGAGCGGCAGCTTTATCGACTCGGGCCTGCTGCGCGCCCGCGTGATCCATGTTGGCGCCGACAACTACGTGGCCAAGATCAACAACGAGGCCAAGTACGTCAAAAAGGTCAATTCCGAGATCATGAACGCGCTCAACGCCATCGTGCGCTTTGCGAGCCTCATTATGATTCCGCTCGGCCTGGCGCTCTTTGCCTCGAGTGTGAGCGAGCTGTGGGATGCCGCCGGTACGCCGGGCGATAGCGCGCTTTCGTGGTGTTTTTCCGAGCTGCTTGCCGGTCGCGTGCCTTCGTCGGCGCTGCTGTCTACGGTGGGCGCTCTTTTGGGCATGATTCCGCAGGGCCTGGTGCTGCTGACTTCGTCGGTGCTTGCCATCGCCACGGTGCGCCTGGCGCGCCGCAAGGTACTCGCGCAGCAGCTCTACTGTATCGAGACGCTCGCGCGCGTCGACGTGCTGTGCCTGGACAAGACGGGCACCATTACCTCGGGCCGTATGGAGGTCGAGGGTACCTACCCGCTGCCTGTTGAGGGCGTTGGCTTTGGCGCGGACTCGGACGAGGCAGCTGTCCCCGTCGAGACCACGGTGCTCGATTTTGCGCTTGCCAACGTAGCGCGTGCCACCTCGGCAGACGCCAACGAGACCTGTCAGGCGCTGCTCAACTACTACGCCGACCGCCCGGTCGAGGTGTCCGAGCCGCTGGCGGTCATTCCGTTCTCGTCGTCTAAAAAGTGGAGCGGCGCCTCGTTTGCGCAGGGCTCCTATGTGATGGGCGCAGCGCAATTTGTGCTTTCGGCGCGCGCCTTTGCGCAGGTCGAGAACCGTGTGGCCGAGCTTGCCGACACCTGCCGCGTGCTTGTGGTGGCCCGTGTGGACGGCTTTACGCCCGACGGCGATATGGCGGGCGAGGCCGAGCCCGTGGGCTTTGTGACCATTCGCGATGAGATTCGCACCTCGGCCGCCGAGACCATCGGCTACTTTAACGAGCAGGGCGTGACCCTCAACGTGATCAGCGGCGACGATCCGCGCACGGTGTCGTCGATCGCGCGCGTGGTGGGCGTTCCGGGGGCCGATGCCTACGTCGACGCCACGACGCTCGATACGCCGTCCAAGATTGATGCCGCGGTGGATCGCTACCACGTCTTTGGCCGCGTGACCCCGCAGCAGAAGCGCGAGCTCGTGCAGGCGCTCAAGCGCCGCGAGCATACCGTTGCCATGACGGGCGACGGCGTCAACGACGTGCTGGCGCTCAAGGAGGCCGACTGCTCCGTGGCCATGGCCGCCGGTTCCGATGCCGCGCGCAACGTGGCCGAAATCGTGCTGGTCGACAACGATTTTGCCTCGATGCCCGCCGTGGTGGCCGAGGGTCGTCGCTCCATCAACAACTTGCAGCGCTCTGCGGCGCTGTTTCTGACCAAGACGCTGTTCTCGATGGGCTTGGCGGCTCTGTGCATCGCGTTTCCGCCGTATCCCTTTGAGCCGATTCAGATGACACTCATCAACTTCTTCTGCATCGGCGCGCCGGGCTTTGTGCTGGGTTTGGAGCCCAACAACGCCCGCGTGAAGGGGTCATTCTTGACCAACGTGCTCAAACGTGCGCTGCCGGCGTCGCTGGCGGTCATTATGGCTGCGGCGCTCGATATCTTTGTGGCGCGCGTGTTCGGCTTTAACCAGCTCACGCTTTCGACCATGTGCCTGCTTACGTCGTGCGCGGCGAGCGTGAGCCTGATCTGGCGCATCTCGCAGCCGCTCACACCCTTGCGCGTGGTGCTCTTTGTATTTGTTGTCGTCGGCATCCTGGCGGGTGTTATCGGATTCCCGGAGCTGCTGTCCATCGCCAACCTGTCGATGGGCGAGGCCGTTATCTTGCTGGCGATCGTCGTCTTTACCTGCACGGTGTTCTTTAAGCTCGCCACGATGATGGATTCGCTTAAGCCGCGCCGTCGCCATGCTGCCACTGGCTTTGGCCGTGGCGTTCGCGTCCGTCTGGGTCGCGGTGGCGGCAAGGTGAGCTCGACGGGCTCGACGGCCCAGCGTTTTGCCAAGCGCGTCGCCGCCGATATGGCGCAGCGCCGTGAGGAGCGCACCGCTCGCGAGGCCGAGGTTCGCGCGCTCGAGGGTGTGGAAAAGGCCCAGCCCAAGAAAAAGAAAGGTGCGGGCACCAAACGTTCGCAGGTGACCAAGTCCGCCCAGGGCATTAAGGTCTCGATGCCGAGCAAAAAGAAAAAGCCTGCAAAGAAGGCCTAGCCCCAGTTGCCCCGGGGATGATTTTTCTGGGACGGGATTAAAAAATCATTAGGTACACAATGATTTTTTAATCCCCGTCCCAGAAAAATCATCCCCCCAAAAAGACTACCCTGGCGATGTTGAATTGGTGCCTTGCCCCTGTGGGGGCGTGGCGATGCTATGCTCTAACTTCGACTGTATGAATTGCTCCGAAAAGAGGAAGCCGTGATCTGCCCGCATTGCCTTAAGACCATAGAGGACGGCGCCTCGTTCTGCCCCTATTGCAACGCATACGTTGGTTCGGGCGACGGTCCCGAGCATACCGAGTTCGTATTCTGCGATGGTTGTGGCGCACGCCTGTCCCCGCATGATCGCACCTGTCCCAAGTGCGGGCGCCCCGCCCCGGGCATCCTTTCCAAAGACGCGGCTGCATCCGATCTGGCAGCAGGCCGCACGGCCGGCTTTCCGCGCTTGACGCAGGAGCAGATCGATACCGAGGTGCCCCATGCGCCGGCCTCTGCCGCCGCGGTGCTCTCGGATGCCGCCGACCCCAACGAGACCTGCGTGCTGTCTGCCTTCGATAAGGACTTTGGCATCCCCAAGGTCGATATCCCCACACCGGTGTCCCTGCGCGATGATGTCCAGCCCAAAAAGCAAAAGGCCAAGCGCAAGGTCCATCCCGACGAGGATGCCTATCACAAGCACAAGCGCCATATCCCCAAACCGCTTATCGTCATCGCGGTGCTCGCCGCCGTGTGCGGTGGTGCGTATTGGTTTGTGACTGCCGATCCTATGGGCGTCATGCCCGGCTTCTACGACCAGTTTGGCCGGGCCGCCAAGACCACCTTCCCGTCGCGCCAAAAGGGCGAGGCCACCGAGAAAGAGTCCAAGCAAGAGGATGCGTCCGAGGTCGTTCAGGAGGAGACCATCTTAACCGACGACCAGCTCTACGCCAGGCTCGATGGCCTGTACCAGACCATCGTGTCGTACAGCGACGATGATCAGATCGGCGAGGTCATCGATTCGTTTAATAACGGCTATCTGCGTACGCCGCTCTCCACCCGCCAGGAGTTGTCGCAGAGCGCTTATGCCCTGCGCGATCAGATTAAAAAGACCCAGGATGAGCTCAATAACCTCAAGGTTCAGGACGACACCGTCTATGCGGAGGACATCGATCATCTAAAGCAGCTTGCCCAGTGGATGTACGAGCGTGTCGACGTGATCTGCCAGAGCTGGGATATCTCGCTGTCCATTCCCGACGGCGAGTCGCTGAGCGCCCGTCAGAGCGAGATCCTGGCGCCCATCGCACAAGGCGGCAACAGCGCGCTTAACCAGTACGACGCCAACGTGAGCGCATGGAGACCGCAGCAACGTTCGTAATTTGTTGCCCTCCGGCGGCATAACCTGCGTGCGCAATTGATGGAAGCCCGTGCTTATTGCTACAATTTGACCAAATATGCTTTAAACGCACGAGGAAGGAACCACATGTTTGGTTTTAAGAAAGAGCTCTACACGCCCGAGTATCAGCTTGCCGGCGATGAGTGCGCGGTGATCGAGACGTCGAAGGGCACCATCAAGGTCAAGTTTGACGGCGAGGGCGCCCCCATCCACGTGGCGAACTTCTGCGAGCTTTCCACGATGGGTTTTTACGACGGCCTTAAGTTCCATCGCTATGTGCCCGGTTTTGTGATCCAGGGCGGCGACCCCAATACCCGCGATATGTCCGGCGCCGATGTCGCCGCCGGCCTTGAGGGCCCCGACGGCATGCCCGGTACCGGTGGCCCCGGCTACTGCATCAAGGGCGAGTTCGCTACCAACCCGCGTAACAGCCACGTCGACGGCGCGCTTGCCATGGCACGTTCCATGGATCCCGATTCCGCAGGTTCGCAGTTCTACTTCTGCCTGGGTGCCCAGCACAACCTCGACTCCGGCTATACCGTCTTTGGCACCACGGTCGAGGGCCTCGACGTCATCTCGCAGCTGCGTGCCGGTGACGAGATCGTCCATGTCGAGATCGTTCACGAGTAAAGGGGACTTCCTTGAATAGCCAGCTGATCCAACAGGGCCGCGCCGCTTATCGCGCGGGTGATTATTCCGCTGCCGCCCAGATGCTCGGTGCGGCAAAGACCCCCGGTGAGATTATGGGCGAGGCCGACCATCTGCGCGGCAACGCCTTGATGCACTTGGGCATGTATGCCGAGGCCGCCGAGGCCTACGCCGCCGCCCTTAACGACGGTACCTATGGCAAGCGCGGCGCGCTGCTTACCAACCGCGGCAAGGCGCTTGCTGCCGTGGGTGACTATGTGACCGCAGCCCAGGCTTTCTCCGCTGCAACGCAGGATGCATCCTATGCCACGCCGTTTAAGGCCTATCTGGGTCTGGGCAACGCCCTGTTCCAGTCGGGCGATTATGCCAATGCCGGCACCGCCTTCCGTCAGGCTGCCATCGATGGCGCCAACCCGGCTCCCGCCGCCGCCCTCGGCGATCTTGGCCGCTGCTTCATTAAGCTCGGCCGTCCGGCAGACGCCGTAGAGACCTACCGCACGGCCATTGACTTTGCCGGTCCGCGCGACGACACACGTGCGCTTAACGCCGGTATGGGCGAGGCGCTCTCTGCCGCCGGTCGCCCCTCTGACGCGCTCGATGCCTTTAACGCCGCCACCGCCGATGGCATCTACCAGCTCACGCCCGAGCAGGCCGACGAGCTTGCCCGCGTGCACGATTCCCTCGCCGCGCTTTCGGCCCAGACGGCCATGGCCACGGCGCCGGCTCCCGCGATGGATGCTCCCGCCGTCGACCCGCTCGACCCCACGGGTGCTACCGGTCAATTTATGCCCGACCCCTCGGACACCGGCTTCTTCACCCTGTCCGAGTCCGAGATGGTTCAGCAGGACCGCAAGGAGGCCAAGGTCCGTCGTCGCCATCGCCACACGGGCCTCAAGGTCTTCTTGGTTCTGCTTCTGCTGATTGTCCTTGCCGCAGGCGGTCTTGGCTTTGCCTACACGCGCGGCCTGGGCTTCCCCTCGCAGGAGTCTGTTGTCACCGACCTGTTCCAGGCCGCCGGTGACGGCGATACCGCCAAGGCCGAGTCCTGTCTTGCTTCCAGCCTGTCCGAGGACGCCAAGGCGATGATCATCTCTTCGATCCCGCAGGGCGCCACCGTCTCCATCGAGGGCATGGATCAGTCTATGACCGAGACCACCGCCAAGGTCAAGGCGTCGCTGTCCAAGGGCGGCGAGCAGGAGTACACCGTCAAGTTCGTGCGCTCCGACAACCATATCGGTTGGGCCGTCTCCTCGCTTGATATCGATCTTTCGGCCGCTGACAACCAGTAGTGACCTTATGAGATTTGGCGCTGCCCGGTGCTTCACCGCAAGTGAGGCGCCGGGCTTGCGCTAGTATGATGGGCTAGTAGTTTTCCAGCAATCATCCAACACATCAGGAGTTGCGTTGTTTTCTTTGATGGATATGTTCTTCGGTAGCTATGCGGGCGATCTTGCCATCGACCTCGGCACCGCCAACACGCTTGTCTCCGTGCGCGGCAAGGGCATCGTCATTCGCGAGCCCTCCGTTGTCGCCATCGACAAGAACGATGAGCGCATCCTGGCTGTCGGTATCGAGGCAAAGCGCATGCTCGGCCGTACGCCCGGTAACATTGTGGCTGTGCGTCCCCTTAAGGACGGCGTTATCGCCGACTTCGACGTTACCGAGGCCATGCTTCGCTATTTTATCGACAAGGCGTCCGAGAAGCGCTATCCGTGGACCCCGCGTCCGCGCGTTGTCGTCTGCGTCCCCTCCGGTGTCACGTCGGTCGAGAAGCGCGCCGTTTTTGAGGCTACGATCCAAGCCGGTGCCCGCCAGGCATACCTGATCGAGGAGCCCATGGCCGCTGCCATCGGCGCCGACTTGCCTGTCGAGGAACCGACCGGCTCCATGGTCATCGATATCGGCGGCGGTACCACCGAGGTCGCCGTTATCGCCATGGGCGGTATCGTCGTGTCGCAGTCCATTCGCATTGCCGGTGACGAGTTTGATCAGGCCATCCTTACCCACGTTCGCGATGCCTATAACCTGGCTATCGGCGAGCGCACGGCCGAGGACATCAAGATCAAGGTCGGTTCTGCCGTGCCGCTCAAGGACGAGCTCGACGTCGAGGTCAACGGCCGCGACGTGATCACGGGCCTGCCCAAGACCGTGCGCATCGAGAGCGAGGAGATTCGTCGCGCGCTCAATAAGCCGCTCGACGAGATGGCCAAGGCCGTCAAGGACGCCCTCGACGCCACGCCGCCCGATCTTGCCTCGGATCTTATGTACTACGGCATCCTGTTGACCGGCGGCGGTGCGCTGCTGCGCGGCCTCGACGTGCGTCTGCGCGACGAGACCGGCGTTTCGGTCAACGTCAGCCCTACGGCGCTCGACAACGTCGTCAACGGCTGCGCCCGCGTGCTCGAGGCCAACGCGTTTGACGGTGGCTTCGTCCAGACCAATGCTTAATTTCCAAAAGGTGGATTCCATTTGGCACGATCTTCGGGTTTCTCTTCAAATCTGAATACCAAGCGACAATCAACGGGTATGCGCCCGTTGATTGTTTTCAGCGTAATTTCGGTGCTGCTGCTTACGTTTTACATTCGCGAGGGTGAGGCGGGACCGATTCATGCCGTGCGTTCTGGCGTGACGACGATTACCTCGCCGGTGCGTTTTGTGGGCTCGGCTGTGGCCGCGCCCTTTAACGCAATCGGAAACGTGTTCTCAAACCTTACGGCTTCGCAAGACACCCTCGACGAGCTTAAGAAGCAAAACGAGGTCCTGACGTCAAAGGTTGCCGAGCTCTCCGAGGCTCAAAAGACCGCCGAGCGACTCGAGAGCCTGGTCGGTCTTCAGTCGACCTACAACCTCAAGTCCACCGCGGCTCGCATTGTCGGCGCGTCGGGCGATGCCTGGACCTCGACCGTTACCATCGACAAAGGCTCTGCCGACGGTCTTACCATCAACATGCCCGTGACGAGTTCTGCCGGTGTCATCGGTCAGATTATCGAGGTTTCGGCCAAGACCTCCACCGTCCGCCTGATTAGTGATGAGAACTCGGGTGTGTCCGCCATGGTGCAGGATACGCGTGCTCAGGGCATGCTGCAGGGGCAGCCCGACGGTACCCTGCGCCTGGAGCACGTGAGTGTCGACTCCGACGTGAAGGTGGGCGATATCATCGTGACCTCGGGCATCGGCGGCGTATTCCCCAAGGGCCTGCCGCTCGGTACGGTCTCGTCGGTGGAGAAGTCTGCCAACGATGTGTACTACACCATCGTCGTGCGCGCTCAGACAACGGCCGAAAACAACGAGGAAGTGCTGGTCATTACGTCGCTGACCGATGAGCAGTCGGCTTCGGACGAGGATGTGAGCAGCGCCAACAGTACGCCG
Organism: uncultured Collinsella sp.; assembly: GCA_959023295.1. Classification (GTDB taxonomy): domain Bacteria; phylum Actinomycetota; class Coriobacteriia; order Coriobacteriales; family Coriobacteriaceae; genus Collinsella. The sequence continues at coordinate 39,461 of CAUFBM010000003.1, forward strand.
CAGGGCACCTCGCGCGATGCGGCCACCAAGTCCAAAGATGAAAGCTCGGATGAAAACTCCGATGCGTCCGACACGACTGACTCGGGCTCGAGCGAATAGGGAGGCATGTCCATGGATCTACACGAACAGGGGACTGGCTCCCGCACTTTTGCGATTGCCGCCATTGTCTGCGTCCTGCTGCAGGCGGGCTTGGCGCCGCAGATCTCCATCGCGGGCGGTCGCGTCAACTTTATGATTATCCTGGTGTGCCTGAGTGTGTTTTCGGTCGATCCCACGCGGGCCGTCATCTGCGGTTTTTGCAGTGGCCTGTTCTACGACCTGTCGGCAGCCGTGCCGGTGGGCGTGATGTCGCTGTTGCTGACAGTGGGCAGCTTTGCCCTGACACACAGTGCCGCCGGTCAGACGGGCGGCACCCCGAGCGCTCGCGGCATCACGGTGGGCGCCTTTGCGCTTGCCATTAACGTGATCTACAGCATTATCTTGCTGTTTATGGGTCTGGAATCGAGTTTTGTCGTGGCGATCTTTGGACACGCCCTGCCGTCCTCGATTCTGACCGGCCTGGTCGCCGTTCCGTTTTTGATGTCCGGCGTCGCGCCGCAGTCTGGCTATGGGTTCTCCGCGCGCGGTGGGCGTCAGACGGGCATGCGCTTTAAGCCCAAGACCCGTAAGCTCAAATAGGGGAGGCCTGTAGATGTCTTCCCAGTTGACGGTTGTTGTCGCCGGTATCGTGCTTGTCGTGGCCATTGTGGTCGCCCTGGTCATCATGCGCCGCGGCGACTCCCGCTTTACCTACGACACGCAGCACGGAACGGCCCCGCGCGCCACCGAGGGCGAGGGCAATACGGCCGCTACGGCCTTTAAGGGCCGCTTTTCCATCCTCACCGCGGGCGTGGGTGCGATGTTTGCCGCGCTTGCCGTTAAGCTGTGGGGCATGCAGATGGTCTCGTCGGACTACTACGACAAGCAGGCCAAGAGCAATCAGACCCGTACCGTTACCACGCCTGCCGTGCGTGGCCGTATCTTGGACCGCAACGGCGTCGCACTGGTGCAAAACCGCCCCTCGCTCGCCGTCGTCGCCTATCGCGATCTTGCCGACGATAAGGTACTGGTGCGCCATCTTGCTAACGTGCTCGGCATGCCGTATATCGCGGTGCTGCGCAACATCCAGGACAATTCCGAAGGCGCGCAGAGCCTGCATACGATCGCGACTGACGTGCGCCGCTCTACTGTCGCCTACATTCAGGAGCACGCCGGTGAGTTTCCCGGCGTGAAGATCGCCGAGCGCACCGAGCGCCAGTACCCGTATGGCGAGACCGCCTGCCATATCTTGGGCTATACCGGCACCATTACCTCCGAGCAGCTCGAGGCGCAGAATAAGAAGTCGTCGGACGGCAACGATAGCGCGGCTGGCCAGATCTCGTATCAATCGGGCGATATTGTGGGCCAGGCGGGCGTAGAGATTTACTACGAAAATCTGCTGCAGGGCATTCGTGGTGAGCAGACCGTGAAAGTTGACGCCTCGGGTAACGTGACCGGTCAAGCCGGCGCCGTTCCCGCCAAGGCCGGTTCTGACATTAAGCTTACGCTGGATCTTAAGATTCAACAGGCCTGCGAGACGGCTCTGGCGAATGCCATTGAGCTTGCCAAGACCACGGGTCATAGTGACGCCGGTAACGGCGCCGTGGTGTGCCTCGATCCCAACAATGGTGAGATTCTGGGTATGGCGAGCGAGCCCAGGTTTGATCCGTCGGTGTTCATCGGCGGCGTTTCCAACGACGTGTGGACCGAGCTCAACGACGACAAGGGTTCGCATCCGCTGCTCAACCGCGCCATTAGCGGCCAGTATATGTCGGCTTCGACCATTAAGCCGCTCTCGGCTCTGGCCGGTCTTGAGTTTGGAACCTATACCTCAGGCCAGACCACGAACTGCACGGGCTATTGGACGGGCCTGGGCAAGTCATGGGGTAAGTACTGCTGGCTGCATTCTGGCCACGGCACCATGACGCTGCAATCGGGTATTGCTAACTCGTGCGACCCCGTGTTCTACGATATGGGCAAGGCGTTTTTCTACAACGACCAGCATCCCGAGGGCCTGCAAGAGGTTTTTCGCCGTTGGGGCCTGGGCAAGACCTGCGGCATCGATCTGCCAAGCGAGGGCACGGGCCGCATTCCCGACGCCAAGTGGAAAGAGTCGTATTTTACCGACGCCTCGGCCGAGGACCGCAAGTGGAATGCCGGCGATATGACGAACATCGCTATCGGCCAGGGCGACATTCTGGTGACACCGTTGCAGATGGCCTGCGCTTACATGGGCCTTGCCAACGGCGGCAAACAGTATGTGCCGCATGTGTTCTTGTCTGCTGTCTCGCGTGATGGCGACGGCGATGCCTACAAATACAACGGCAAGGGCAAAAAGAAGCGCCTTGAGGCTCAAATTAACAACGATGCTGATCTTGCGCTGGTCCGCAACGGCATGCATGACGTGATTTACTCTGCGTCGACTTCGACCGCCGCGCACTTTAACTCCTTGACCCCCACGGTCTACGGCAAGTCCGGCACGGGCGAGAAGAGCGGCGAGGACGATTACGCGTGGTTTTGCGCCTACGCGCCGGCCGATGAGCCCAAGTACGTGATTGTTACTGTCTTGGAACAGGGCGGTGGTGGCTCCGATACCGCGCTGCACGTCGTGCGCGATGTCCTCGGTGCCATTTATGACGAGCCCGACACATCTTCTGCCACGGGCGATTCTTCGGTTCGATAGGAGGTTGCGATGGATTTTTCGCCGGCGGACCTGTTCCGCTCAACTAAAACCGGTTCCCGCAGCAGCCTGGACCGTGTCAACAAGCAGCTTTCGGCCTCGCGCGGCACGTTTCGCCAGAAGGTGCACATCGGCGTGCTGCTGGCAACCTTGGCACTCGTTGCCTATGGTGCCATCATCATTTGGTCGGCATCGCAGTTTAAGGCCGACGCCTCATTTTCGCGCCACCTGTTGGGCATCGGCATCGGTGCGGTGCTTGCGGTGCTCGTCTGGCGTACCGATCTGCGCGGCATCTCTAACTTCTCGACGGCGCTGCTCGTCATCGACCTCATTGTGATTTTCTCGCCCAAGATTCCGGGGCTGTCCTATACGGGCGGTCTGGGCATGACGGGCTGGATCAAGATTCCCGGTATCGGTCTTACCTTCCAGCCGGTCGAGCTCGCCAAGCTCATCACGATCTTCTTTATCGCCACGCTTGGTTCGCAGTACAACGGCCGCATCGATACCGCCCGCGACTACATTAAGCTCTGCGGCATGCTTTCCGTTCCGTTTTTGGCCGTCGTCGCTATGGGCGACCTGGGTTCGGGCTTGGTCGTGTTGGTGTCGGGTGCCGTTGTGATCTGCATGAGCGGTGCGCGCCGCGAATGGGTGCTGTCGACCTTGGCTCTGCTCGTGGGTTTGGTGGCGCTCATCCTGGCGCTCGATTCGGTGCTCGATTCTCTTTTGGGCCATGACGTTTTGATCAAGCAGTACCAGATGAACCGACTGACCGTCTTTATCGACCCCGATAATGCCGATTCGGACGATGCCTACAACTTGCAGCAATCGCTCATCGCGGTTGGATCGGGTGGCTTTTTCGGTAAAGGTCTGGGCCATGCGACGCAGTCTGCCGGTGGCTTTCTGCCCGAGTTCCACACCGACTTCGTCTTTGCCTTTTTGTCCGAGACCTTTGGCTTCTGCGGCTCCTTTTTGCTGCTGTGCCTGTACGTGCTGCTCATGTTCTCGACGATTCGCGTCGCCTTTAAGTGTGAGTCTCTGTTCCTACGCTTGTCATGCGTGGGTATCGTCGGCATGTGGGCATTCCAGACCTTCGAGAACATCGGCATGTGCATCGGCATGATGCCGATTACCGGTATTCCGCTGCCGTTCATTAGCTTCGGTTCGTCTTCGATGATGATCCAGTTGCTGACGGTGGGTATCGTACAATCCATATGGCGGCATCGTTCGGGCGCCGCGTAACCGCTGGAGGGGTTTGCTATGAAGATTCCCGTGGACAAGCTGACCCGCGTCTTTAAGATGGGCGCGACCACCAAGAAGGATTCCGACACGCCGGTTCGCGTGTCCGTCTACCTCGATTCGTCTGCCTCGCGTTTTTTGGTCGAGACGGTGCGCGATGCCTTCGTGCCGCAGACGACGTCTGGCATTGTGCGCGTTGAGCGCCTGGGTGAGGACCGTATCGTCCCCAAGACCGATACCGACGTGGTGCTGGTCCTTTCGTGCGGATCCGACCGTCTGGAGAGCGCTGTACAGGAGCTTGTGATTGCCGGCGCCCCCGTGTGCGTGCTGGCCGAGTCCGCTGTCGAGGTGCCTTTTATCCAGGAGTCCACGCCCATGCTCGGCGCGGTGGCGGCTACCGATAAGACGTATCTGCTCGAGACGCTCGCTCGCTGGATTCTCGACCGCACGGACAAGGAGACAGCCTTTGCGGCGAACTTTGCCTTTATGCGTATCGCCGCCGCCAACCGCATCATCACCTCGTGCGCGCTTACCAATATGGCGACGGGTGCGCTGGTGTTTTTGCCGGGGGCCGATTATCCCGTTATGGCGCTGGCGCAGGTGGGCATGCTCTTTGAGCTCGCGGCCATCTTTGGACGCGGTATTAAGCCCGAGCGCGGCTACGAGGTCGCGGGCGTGCTTGCCGGCGGCTTGGTGCTCCGCGCCGTCACCCGCGCCCTGGTAAAGCAGACGCCGCATATCGGGTTTGTCGTCAAGGCGCTGACCGCCGCCGCGGGCACCTATGGTATGGGCCGTGCGCTCGTTTCGCTGTATGAGCGCGACATCGATTACAGCCGTGCCAACGAGGTGGCTGCCGCCACGTTCTCGCGCGTTCGCGACCTGGTGACCACGGTTGCCGGCGCTACTCGTCCCATGGGTCCCTTTGAGGACGCATCCGATCTCGCTGCTTAGGGGTTTCTTTTGCGCGCTGTGTACCAAGACTGTTTTCATTTGATTGAGCCCCTGCTCGCAAAGGTCGAGAAGCCGAGTCGCTATATCGACCATGAGTGGGGCACGCTCTCCAAGGCCGATGCCGACTATCGTTGCTGCATGATTTACCCGGATGTGTACGAGGTTGGCCTGCCCAACCAGGGTATTGCCATCCTGTACAACATCCTCAATCAGGCCGAGGGCATTTCCTGCGAGCGCGGCTATGTGCCGTGGCCCGATATGGGCGATGCCATGCGCGAGGCTGGTATCCCGCTGCTGTCGCTCGAGGGCGCAGCACCCGTGGCCTCGTTCGATATCGTCGGCATGCACGTGCCGCATGAGATGGCCGTGACAAACTTTCTCGAGGCCCTCGATCTAGCCGGCATTCCGCTGCTGGCGGCCGACCGCACCGAGGACGACCCCATCATCATTGCCGGTGGTCCCTCGGTCTATAACCCCGAGCCGTATGCAGCCTTCTTCGATGCCATCCTCATTGGCGAGGGCGAGGAGTCGCTGCTCGAGGTTTGCCAGCTGCATCGCCGCTTGCGCGACGAGGGCGTCTCGCGCGCTCAGATTGTCGAGCAGCTCGCGACGGTCGGTGGCACCTATGTGCCGTCGCTCTACGAGGTGCGCCATGACGAGCCCTGCTCGCCGCATGGCTACACCGTGCCGCGCGAAGGCAAGGACGTCCCACCGGTGGTCTACAAGCGCGTCGTTGAGGACTTTGGCGCTACCAATCCGTTGTCGCAGTCGTGCGTGCCCTACGCGCAGCTCGTTCACGACCGCCTGTCGATCGAGATTCTGCGCGGTTGTGCCCGCGGCTGCCGTTTTTGCCAGGCCGGCATGACCTATCGCCCGGTGCGCGAGCGCTCGGCCGACCAGATTGTGTCCTCGGTGATCCAGGGCCTGGAAAAGACCGGCTATGACGAGGTGTCGCTTACCTCGCTTTCGACCACCGATCACTCCTGCATCCGCGATGTGCTCGGTCGCCTTAACCGCCGTCTGGAAGATACGGGCATTCGCGTGTCCATTCCCTCGCAGCGCCTGGATTCGTTTGGCGTGGATATGGCCGAGTCGGTCGCCGGCGAAAAGAAGGGCGGCCTGACGTTTGCCCCCGAAGCCGGCAGTCAGCGCATGCGCGACATCATCAACAAGAACGTGACCGAGGAGGACTTGGACCGTGCGGCCAAGGCGGCCTTCGAGGCTGGTTGGAACCGCATGAAGCTCTACTTTATGATGGGCCTTCCCGGCGAGCGCGACGAGGATATCGTGGCCATCGCCAACCTGGCCGACCATGTGCTCGAGCTCGGCCGCTCCGTGGTTCCCAAGGCGCGTCGCGGCTCCATCTCGGTGTCCATCTCGGTGTCGGTGTTTATCCCCAAGGCCGCCACGCCGTTCCAATGGTGCCCGCAGCTCGATTACGATGACGTCAAGCGTCGCCAAAAGCTGCTCATCACGAGCGTGCGCAACCGCGCCGTACGCGTGCACTACCACGATGCCGAGACCTCGCTCGTTGAGGCCGCGCTATCTCGCGCCGGCCGTGACATGACGCCGGTCATCATCGACGCCTGGCGTGCGGGCTCGCGTTTTGACGCCTGGGTGGAGCATTTTTCGCTCGATAACTGGAAAGAGGCGGCGGCCAAAAACGCCATCGACCTCAACGAGCTCGTGCACCTGCCCTACGAACTGGACTGGCGCCTGCCCTGGGAGCACGTGAGCCCCGGCTGCTCGCGCGGCTTTCTCGAGCGCGAGTACCGCCGCTCGCTGGAGGGTGTCACGACGCCCGACTGCACCCGCACGTCGTGCACCGGCTGTGGAATCTGCCCCACGCTCCATGCCAAGAACGTATTGGTGGGTGATCGCGCATGAGTGAGCGCTTGACCGACAACTCCACGCTCTTTAGGCTTCGCGTTCGCTATGGCAAGCGCGACCGTCTTAAGTACCTGGGCCATCTCGAAGTGATTCATACCATTGAGCGCATCGTGCGTCGCGCGGGGCTGCCCTACGCCGTGACGCAGGGTTTCTCCCCGCACATGCGCGTGGGCTTTTCGTCGGCGTTGCCGGTGGGAACGTCGTCGACCTGCGAGTGGTATGACCTGTTTATGACCGAGTTCGTTGCACTCGACGAGGCGTTTGGGCGCCTGGCTGCTGCCTCTCCGGCCGATCTGGCCCCCATCGAGGCCGCCTACATCGACGTGCGCACGCCGGCGCTGACGGCGCAACTCACGCGTCTGTCCTATCGTATCGATCTGCATCTCGATCCTGAGGCACCGGTGGATGCCGACGAGGTGCGTCGCGCTATCGATACGCTGCGCGCGGGCCATGGCATCGACTACGCACGCGGTAAGAAGGGCAAGCGCCTAGACCTTGACCACACACTGGTGGGCTATGAGCTCACGGCAGGGGAGCGCCCGGACCATCTGGTGCTCATGCTCGACACCCATGCCGACAACGAGGGGTCCATGCGTCCGGAAATTTTGCTTTCTGCCGCTGATGTTTTGTTGCAGGGCTTGACCCCGGGCGTCGATGCACCTATCGTTTCCACCGGTATGCAAGACCTCGTGACCATCTGCTCCTACGATGTCGAGCGTCAGAATCAAGCATGCGAGGACGACGAGGGCCGACTCGTCAGCCCCATACCTGTGCGAACTTGTGGATTTGCTCCACATACTCGTTGACGGGGGTATTATCGCCTGCTACTATATTCGGCTGTTGCACTAACTGATGCATGAAGGGCAAGTAAACATGTACGCAATCGTTAACACGGGCGGCAAGCAGTACAAGGTCGCCACCGACGATGTCATCACCGTCGAGAAGATCGAGGGCAATGAGGGCGATAAGATCACCCTGCCGGTCATCTTCCTCAACGATGGTAAGAAGATCGTCACCGATCCCGACAAGCTGGCCAAGGCCAAGGTTACCGCTCAGATCGTTGAGCAGTTCAAGGGCGAGAAGCAGCTGGTCTTCAAGTTCCACAAGCGTAAGCGCTATCGTCGTCTGAAGGGTCACCGTCAGCAGCTCACCAAGCTGAAGATCGTGAAGGTTCAGGCTACCTCCCGCGCCAAGAAGGCTGTCAAGGCAGAGGCTGAGGCTGTTGCCGAGGCTCCCGTCGCCGAGTAGATTACACTCGTAACGAAAGAGTAGGTATACACAATGGCACACAAAAAAGGACTCGGTTCCTCCCGTAATGGCCGTGACTCCCGCGGTCAGCGCCTTGGCACGAAGCGCTATGCCGGCCAGACGGTAACCACGGGCACGATTCTCGTCCGTCAGCACGGCACGCACATCCACCCGGGTGAGAACGTTGGCCGTGGCAAGGACGACACGCTGTTCGCGCTGGTCGACGGTACCGTTGAGTTCCACAAGGGTATCAAGCACAGGGTCAGCGTACGCCCGCTCGCGAACGCGTAATTCACCCTTCATAGAGCACATATGTGGGAGGCACTTGAGTTTTAGGATTCAAGGGTCTCCCTCTTTTTTGTAGGAGGCGATTCTGTTGTCACAGTTCACCGATATCAGCCGCATTAACGTTTGCGGCGGCGACGGCGGAGCCGGATGCATGTCGTTTAGGCGCGAGGCATTTGTTCCCAAGGGCGGCCCCGATGGCGGCGACGGCGGTCGTGGCGGCAACGTCGTCATTCAGGCCGACGCTCAGCTTTCCTCGCTGATCGATTACCGCTTTAAGCATCACTTTCGTGCTGAGCGCGGAACGCATGGCCAGGGCGCTCGTCGCAATGGTAAGAGCGGCGAGGACCTGATTCTCAAGGTCCCCATGGGCACCGTAGTTCGCGAGCTCGACCCCGAGACGCAGACCCCGATGTTCGAGATTGCCGACCTGGTGCACGACGGTGAGCGCGTTGTCGTGGCGCCCGGTGGTGCCGGCGGTCTGGGCAACACCCACTTTGTGACGTCAGTGCGTCGCGCTCCGGCCTTTGCCCAGCTCGGCGAGCCTGCTGAGGAACACTGGATTGAGCTCGAGATGAAGCTTATGGCCGATGCCGCACTTGTGGGCTTTCCCTCGGTGGGCAAGTCCTCGCTCATCGCGCGCATGAGCGCTGCCCGTCCCAAGATCGCCGACTACCCCTTCACCACGCTTGTGCCTAATCTGGGTATGGTGCGAGCCGGCGAGTACTCCTATGTCGTCGCCGATGTCCCGGGTCTTATCGAGGGCGCGAGCGAGGGGCGTGGCCTGGGCCATCAGTTCCTGCGCCACATTGAGCGTACGGCCTTGATCATGCATGTCGTTGACATGACGGGCGGATTTGAGGATCGCGATCCAGTCGAGGACTATCGCATTATTAACCGTGAGCTCGAGCAGTATGGTGCCGAGCTTTCGGAGCGCCCGCAGATCGTCGTCGCCAACAAGTGCGATGCGCCGGGCACGGCCGACAAGATTGCCGACCTTAAGCGTGCGGCGCTCGACGATGGCCATATGTTCTTTGCCGTGTCCGCTGTGACGGGTGCCGGTCTCAACACGCTGATGCTTGCCGTGGGCGAGCAGGTGGCTAAGCTTCGCGCCGAGCTGGCGGTCTCTGACGAGCCGGTCGATCTTCGCGATGATGAGTGGGAGCGTCGCCGCCTCCAGCGCGAGAAGCGGTTCCGTATCGTCCAGGAAGAGCCCGGCGCCTTCCGCGTGGTCGGCCGCGCCATCGAGCGCATGGTTATCCAGACCGACTGGGAAAACGAGGAAGCCGTCATCTACCTGCAGCATAAGTTTTCCCGCATGGGTGTTGACGATGCGCTCGAAAAGGCCGGCTGCCGTGCCGGCGACGAGGTTCGCATTTGCCAGCGCGCCTTTGACTTTGAGGGCGCCGAGGACTTCTCGGATTACGAGGACGAGCTCGAGGACGGTAGCGAGGACGTCGCCGTCGAGCTCGTTGACGTCGCCGATGATAGCTTGGAGGCTGTCGACGCGGTGGATGCCATTGACGGCACCGATGACGCTGCTGCTGCGGAAGACGTTGAGACCCCGGAGGGCGAGTAAGTCATGTCGCTGCGCGGTGGAATCGGATTGCCTGAACTTCCCATCAAGGATGGGCACGAGTTTCGGCTTGGCATTATGGGCGGCACCTTTGACCCGATTCATTACGGGCACTTGGTTACTGCCGAGCAGGCGCGTGAGTCCCTTGACTTGGATGCCGTGCTCTTTATGCCGGCCGGCTCTCCTGCCTTCAAGCTCGACAAACCGGTGACGCCTGCTGAGGACCGTTATGCCATGACGGTCCTCGCGACCGCCGCGAACCCGGCCTTTTTGGCAAGCCGCTTCGAGATCGATCGTGCCGGTGTCACCTACACAGCCGATACGCTGCGTGCCCTTCGCGAGTTTTACCCGACACAGGTGAAGCTTTACTTTATTACGGGTGCCGATGCGATTATCGATATTGTGACCTGGCACAATGCTAATGAGATTGCCGAACTGGCGACCTTCATTGCTGCGACACGTCCCGGCTTTGACATCGATACGGCCCGGGCGCGGATTAAGGAATCGGGACTGCCATTCGACGTTCGCTATATTCAGATTCCGGCGCTGGCGATTAGCTCGACCAACATTCGCAAGCGGGTTGCTCGCGGCATGAGCGTGCGCTATCTTACGAGCGAGTCCGTGCTCGGCTATATCCGTAAACGCGGTCTGTATGCCGATCTTGGGCAAGACGATTTTGATTGATGGGGGAGAACGTTGTCGGTAGAAGATCAGTTTGAGGGCGACGAGCGCGCGCTCTTGACGCGTATCCACGAGTTGCTCGATGTGCGCATGAAGGATAAACGTAAGCGCTACGTGCATTCGCTCGGGGTTGCCGAGACTGCGTTGCACCTAGCCGAGGTATACGGTGTCGACCGCTTTGATGCTGCAGCCGCCGGCCTGATCCATGACTGGGACAAAGTGCTCTCCAACGACGAGCTGGTCACGCGCGCTCTGCATTATGGCATTAAGATTGCCGGCTCTCCGTCTGCCGCGACGCCGCTTTTGCATGGCCCGGTTGCCGCCTATGAGCTTCCGCAGCTTTTTCCCGAGCTGTCGCCGGCGGTCTTTCAGGCTGTCGACCGTCACACCGTGGGTGCTTGCGACATGACGCCGCTCGATATGGTGGTCTTTGTGGCCGATGCCATCGAACCTAACCGCCACGGCGATTATGCCCATGCGCTGCGCAAGATGGTGGGGAAGTCCTCACTCGATGAGTTGTTCTTCTCCTGTTTTGCGCAGGGTCTGGTCTATGTGATCCAGACCGGGCGTTATCTTTATCCCACGGCTATTACGATTTACAACCATTACGCCCAGCTGCGCTAGCTCGGGCTGTCTAGAAAGAGGTATTCCATGGCCGACGAGACCATGACCGACGAGCAGATTCTTGAAGGTGTGGAGCACAAGAGTTTCGTTGCCACGTCCGACCGCACCGCTGCCTCGCTGTCCGCGAGCGGTGTTGCCGCCGAGGATGTCGCCCGCGCCGCCGCGCAGGCCGCCTACGACAAGAAGGGCGAGGACGTTCAGGTGCTCGACCTGACTGAGCTTTCCGATGTGTGCGACTACTTTGTCCTCGCTACCGGCACCAACAACCGTCAGGTTGATTCCATCGTCGACGAGATTGAGGAGAAGGTCGCCGAGGCTTGCGGCGAGCACCCGTTTTCCATCGAGGGTCGCGAGCAGAAGACCTGGATGCTCATGGATTACGGTTCGGTTGTCGTCCACGTCTTCACTCCCGAGGCGCGCGAGTTCTACCGTCTCGAAAAGCTCTGGGGCGACGCCCCCCAGCTTCCCCTCGACCTCCTCTAGTAGCTCATTTGGGACGGGCTTTTTAGCCACCCTCTACCGTTCGCCGGTCAGTTGCGCCATTCGCAGCTGCCCGGCTTTCTTTTTGCCTAAGGGACTAATCGTTGAAGCGGGATTGACGGCCGAAGGATAGGGCGGTGTCGCCGAACTTGTCTCGGACGGCGTCGATGGCGACGGAGAGGTCGCGACGATCGCTGGATTGAGCTCCGCGGTCGTCGATTTCGCAGAACAGGTCGGTCTGGATACCGCCCTGATGGTTGAAGTCGCTCATGCCGATGCCCGCCAGGCGCACATGCATGCCTTCCTGCCAGATGTTGTCGAGCAGTTCGAGCGCCACTGCCACAAAGATGTTCTCATCGTCGGTCGGATGTGGCAGCCGGCGCTGTGCCGAGCGACCGCTTCCATACGAATACTTGAGCTTGAGCGTCACCGTGGCGCCCGTTAGTCCTTGGCGGCGTAGGCGGCGTCCCACTGACTCTCCCAATAGCGCAATCGCCGCTTCGATGTCCCCGCGCTCAGTTAAATCGTTCGCAAAGGTGCGTTCATTGCTGACCGACTTGACCTCGCGCTCTTCATCGAGACTCGTGACTTCGGAGATTTCAAGCCCCAGTGCACGTTGGCGCATGCGTTCGCCGTTGACGCCAAAAATAGAGGCCAAGGTGGATTCCGATGCGCGTGACAGCTCGCCGAGCGTGTAGATGCGCATGCGGCGCAGTCGTTCCTCGGCCGAGCGCCCGATGCCACTCATGGCAGATACCGGCAGCGCGGCCAAAAAGCGCTGTTCGGTTCCGGGGCGCACGATGGTCAGCCCAAACGGCTTGTCCCGCTCGCTTGCGATCTTTGCGACCGTCTTGTTGCAGCCCACGCCAATGGAGCAGGTCACTCCCAGCGCCGCCACGCGATCACTGATGCGCCGCGCAACCAGCAGCGGGTCTTCGGGCGCAAAACGACCCGGTGTGATATCGATAAAGGCTTCGTCGATGGATACGCGCTCAACGCGCGGGGTCTCGTCGGCGAGAATCGTCATGACCTGCGCGCTGACCTCGTGGTAGCGATCGAAATGCCCATGCGTCCAAATGGCCTGCGGACAGAGGCGCCGTGCCTCGGCCGAGGGCATGGCGGAGTGCACGCCAAAGCGACGCGCCTCGTATGAGCAGGTGGACACAACGCCGCGGGAATCGGCATCGCCACCCACGATGAGCGGCTTGCCGCGCCACTCGGGATGGTCGAGCATCTCCACGCTCGCAAAAAACGCATCGAGATCCATGAGGCCCACCGCCGGTCCCGTCCAGGGCGGCGGCGTGACGCCCGCAGCATCCTCATAACCGTATGTATGTTCGCGTCTTTTCATGGCATGAGTATACCGCGCAGCTCATGTGGGGTGCGTGGATGTGCTTGCAAATCGCGAATTCTTGTCTAAGATATGGATTTGCCTTCGACTACACCGAAGAAGTTGGTCTCACGGACTTCACCTGCCCGCGTCGATGGCGTATTATGTTCAACTGTTTGTTTGTAGTTGCAGCCTAAAGCTGCTTGGTTGGAGGAGTTTCCTTTGGCAGTCAAGATTCGCCTTGCTCGTCACGGCGCTAAGAAGCGTCCGTACTACCGTGTCGTCGTCGCCGATTCCCGCGCCCCGCGTGACGGTCGTATCATCGAGGAGGTTGGCCGCTACAACCCGATGACCGCCCCCAAGACCATCAACCTCGATCTCGAGAAGATCGCTGACTGGCAGTCCAAGGGCGCTCAGCTCACCGACGCTGTCGCTGCTCTGGTCAAGGCCGCCAACGAGGGCGAGAAGACCGAGACCGTCGTCAAGAAGTCCAAGAAGCAGCTCGCCAAAGAGGCCGAGGCCGCTAAGGCTGCCGCTGAGGCCGCTGAGGGCGCCGAGGAGTAAATCGTGCCTGAGGTTGACGCTGCACAGCTCGAGGGTGAGGCAATGCTCTCAGATCGCATCGCCGATCTCGTCGAATATCTCGTTGTTCAGATCGTCGACGACCCGGATTCCGTGAGCCTCGAGGTCATCGATGGTGACGACGCCTCCACGATTGAGGTTTCTGTTGCCGAGGATGACGTCGCTAAGGTCATCGGCCGTCGTGGCCGTACCATCAAGGCCATTCGCACGCTCGCCCGTGCACTGGCCGCTCGCCTCGACACTGCAGTCGAGGTAGAGGTTCTGGGCTAGGACCTTGAGGTCCCAGTACAAAAACATCGCCCGTGTGGTCAAGCCGCACGGAAGGAAGGGGGAGGTCCTCGCGCAGCCGCTGCGGGGGCTTCCTTCTGTATTGACGCCGGGTATGCGCGTCGCCTTGACGCCGCCGGCGCTCAAGCGCGACCGTTTTTGCACGGTCGTATCCGTCACCGATACGGGCGATGGCGATCTGGTCTCGTTTGAGGGCATTGACGACTTGACGGCCGCCGAGGGCATCACGGGATGCTACGTGCTGGCAAATCGTGACGATTTTGAGCTCGATTCGCTCGACGCCGCCTATACCGACCTGATGGGTCGCGAGGTGGTCGACGAGCGCTTCGGTTTGCTCGGTACGATCGTCGAGATCATGTCGACGCCCGCCAACGATGTTTGGGTTGTCGAGGGCAATCGGTACGGCGAGGTGCTGATTCCCGTGATCGAGCAGGTTGTGCTCGATCTTCCCGATCAGGGGACAATTTCCGTCCGCGTTATGGACGGTTTGATCGATATGGACAAGTAGGGAGGATAACATGCTGATCGAGACCCTTTCGGTCTTTCCCGAGATGTTTGAGCCCGTCATGTCCACATCGATCTTGGGCCGCGCCCGCAAGGCCGGCCTTTTTGATTTTAAGGCCTATAACCTGCGCGACTGGACGCACGACCGCCATCGTACCGTCGATGACGAGCCGTACGGCGGCGGGCAGGGCATGCTCATGAAGGTCGAGCCTATCGCCGAGGCCATCGAGGCCATCAGCTCCGAGGGTCCCAAGCCCACCGTGGTGTTCTTTACCCCCTGCGGCGAGCCCTTTACGCAGCATGTGGCCGAGCGCCTGCTCAAAAGCGAGCGTCTGCTGTTTGTATGCAGCCGCTACGAGGGCGTCGACGAACGTGCATATGCGTATGCCGACGAGCGCCTGTCGATCGGCGACTATGTGCTCACGGGCGGCGAACTTCCCGCTATGGTCGTTGCCGATGCCGTCGTACGCCTGATTCCCGGCGCCCTTGGTGACGAGATGAGCAACGTCGATGAGTCGTTCTCGACTGCCGAGGACGGTGGCCTGCTCGAGTACGCGCAGTACACCCGTCCCGCCGAGTTCAACGGCGAGGGTGTGCCGCCGGTGCTCGTGAGCGGCGACCATGCGAAGGTTGACGCCTGGCGCCGTAAGAATGCCATCGAGCGCACCTGCCGCTGGCGTCCCGACCTGATCGAGACGGCGCGGCTTACGCCCGAGGAGCGCGCATACGCGCAAGAGATTCTGGACGCGTCGTATTCGCAGAGCGAGGAGTGAGAATGGTTCCTTCGCAGCATTCCGTGCTAAAGGGTGCGTTTGAGTGGATCGCGGTCGTCGCGATCGCACTGGTCGCCACCTTTTTGATTCGCTCGTTTGTGGTCGAACCCTTTGTGGTGCCCACCGGCTCCATGGAGTCCACGATCGAGATCGGCGACCAGATCCTGGCGCAAAAGGTGAGCCTTGAGCTCGGCCAGCCCGTCAGCCAAGGCGATATTGTGGTGTTCCACAACCCCGATGGCACCTCCGAGCATGATGTTCTCGTCAAGCGTGTTATTGCCACGGCCGGCCAGACGGTCGACCTTCAGGACGGCAAGGTGGTCGTTGACGGCCAAGCGCTCGACGAGGGCTATACGACCGGCATGAGCTGGCCGCTTTCGGTCCAAGCTCCCGGCGCTCAGGTAAGCTATCCCTACACCGTTCCCGACGGGTGCGTGTGGGTGATGGGCGACAACCGCGAAAACTCTGCCGACTCGCGCTACTTTGGTCCCGTCGATCGCTCTGATTTGATCGCCGTGGCGCTTGTGCGCTACTGGCCGCTCAACCGCATCGGCACTATCGACTAAAAACCGCTATAGTACAGTACCTAACCGTGTAATCGTTTCGACGAGGGGATATTAGAGGCATGAACGCTTCATCGCTTTCCTTCCAAGACATCATCCTGCGCCTCCAGCAGTACTGGGGCGAGCAGGGCTGCGTCATTATGCAGCCCTATGACTCCGAGGTCGGTGCCGGTACCTTCCACACCGCGACCACGCTGCGCTCGCTCGGCCCCGCCGAGTGGCGCACCTGCTACGCTCAGCCTTGCCGCCGTCCTGCCGACGGCCGTTACGGCGAGAATCCCAACCGCATGCAGCACTACTATCAGTTCCAGGTGCTCATCAAGCCGTCGCCGGTCAACGCCCAGGAGCTTTACCTGGGGTCTCTTGCCGCTATCGGCCTGGACCCCAACGACCATGACGTCCGTTTTGTCGAGGATGACTGGGAGAGCCCGACCCTGGGCGCCTGGGGCCTTGGCTGGGAGGTCTGGCTCAACGGCATGGAGGTCACGCAGTTTACGTACTTCCAGCAGGTGGGCGGCATCGAGGTCGATCCCGTGCCCGTTGAGATCACCTATGGTCTGGAGCGCATCGCCATGTACGCCCAGGGCGTCAACTCCGTCTACGACCTGGTTTGGAGCTATCTGCCCGATGGCACGCCGATGACCTATGGCGACGTGTTCCTGGAGAACGAGCGCGAGTTTAGCGCTTACAACTTTGAGGTCGCTAACGTCGAGATGATGCGTCAGAAGTTTGACGACTACGAGGCCGAGTGCCACTCCTGCCTTGAGCGCAAGCTGCCGCTGCCCGCTTACGACTGCGTCATGAAGTGCAGCCATGCCTTCAACCTGCTCGATGCTCGCGGTGCGCTGTCCGCGGTCGAGCGTGCTAACTACATCCTGCGCGTCCGCGCCGTCGCCAAGGCGTGCTGCGAGGCCTATATGGCCGAGGTCGCCGGAGTCAACGAGAATGCCGACCAGGAAGGCGAGGTGGCGTAAGCCATGGCAGACGCTAAGGATTTCCTGTTTGAGATCGGTACGGAGGAAATGCCCTCCGCACCGCTGAACAATGCCGTCAAGCAGCTCGGTACCATGATCGCCAAGGGCCTCGACGAGGCCGGCCTGGCCCACGGCGAGGTCCGCGTGATCTCGAGCCCGCGTCGCCTGGCTGCGCTCGTGGCCAACGTTGCCACCGCGACCGATGAGGTTCACGAGGTCAAGCGCGGTCCCGCGGCCAACATCGCCTTCGATGCCGACGGTAACGCCACCAAGGCCGCCCAGGGCTTCGCCCGCAAGTGCGGTGTGGCTGCCGAGGATCTGGTCCGTCGCGAGGACACCGACGGCCGTGAGTACGTATTTGCCGAGAAGAACATTCCTTCCGCCCCGGCCACCCCGATTCTGACGGCCCTGTGCGAGAAGACCATCGCCGGCCTGCAGTGGCCCAACTACCGCTCTCAGCGCTGGGGCCACGAGCACGCCACGTTCGTGCGTCCGGTCCGCTGGATCTGCTGCCTTTTGGGCGGGGATGTCGTGCCCGTGTCCTTTGCCGATGTGACGAGTGGCAACACCACGCGCGGCCACCGCGTGCTTGGTCCCGGTGACCATGTGGTCGCCAGCCCCGCTGTTTACGAGCAGGTGCTCGAGGACGCCGGCGTGCTTTCTGCCGAGCGCCGTCGTGAGGCCATCCTTGCCGGTATCGCCGAGGTCGAGGCTGCGCGCCCCGGCTGCCACGTCGATACGCCCAAGAAGGTCTTTGAGGAGGTCATCAACCTCTGCGAGTGGCCGACGGTGCTCGTCGGTACCTTCGATGAGGAGTTCCTCAAGGTGCCGCACGAGATCATCTGCGAGTCTATGCTCACCAACCAGCGCTACTTCCCGATCTATGACGGCGAGGGCAAGCTGACGCGTGAGTTCGTGGTCGTCTCCAACAGTAAGCCCGAGAATGCCGAGCGCGTGATCGACGGCAACGAGCGTGTCGTGCGCGCCCGCCTGGACGACGCCAAGTTCTTCTACGAGGAGGATCTGAAGATCTCCCTCGACGAGTTCCGCGAGCGTCTGGCCAAGGTCGCCTTCCAGGAGAAGCTCGGCAGTGTGCTCGCCAAGTCCGAGCGTATTGAGCAGCTTGCGCTCGCTATTGCCCGTGAGGCTCACCTGGGTGCCCACCTGGCCGCCGATGCCGGCCGCGCCGCTCACCTGTGCAAGGCCGACCTGGTGTCCAACGCTGTTGTCGAGTTCACGAGCCAGCAGGGTGTGATGGGCGGTTACTACGCCAGCGCGATGGGGGAGAACGACGAGGTCGCTCACGCTATTCGCGATCACTATCGTCCCCGCTTTGCCGGCGACGAGCTACCCGAGGGCACCGCTGGCTGCATCGTGGCTTGCGCCGACAAGCTCGATACCATTGCCGGCATCTTTGCCATCGGCGAGCCCCCGACCGGCTCTTCCGACCCGTACGCGCTGCGTCGTGCCGCCATCGGCATCATCAATATCCTGCGCGACCGTCTGCCGATCGACCCCACGTCGCTCATCGACTTTGCGCTCGAGCTCTATAGCGAGCAGGGCATTGAGTTCGACGCCGCCGAGGTCGCCCAGCAGGTTCGCGACTTCTTCCACGGCCGTTTGGTGAGCATGGCCCGCGACGAGAAGATCCCGGCCGACACCGTTGCCGCCGTTTCCGCGGTGCACATCATTGCCCCGTCGGTCTTCTTCGCCCGCTGCGCCGCCCTCGATGAGGCCCGCAAGAACGACGCCGAGACCTTCGACAACCTTGCAACCGCCTACGCCCGCGCGGCGCACATCTCCAAGCCCGAGCTGGGCGCGGAGTACGATCGCGCCCTGATGGGCGAGGTCGAGCTTGCGCTTGCCGACGCCTCCGAGGCCGCTCAGACCGCCGTCGATGCCGCTCTCGCCGCTGAGGATTATCCTTCCGCGTTTGCCGCCCTCGCCGCCCTGCGCGCGCCCATCGACCGTTTCTTCGACGAGGTTATGGTCATGGACAAGGACGAGCAGCTCCGCGATAATCGCCTTAAGCTGCTTAACCGCTTCGAGGCCGTTTTCTCCGGCATCGCCAACATCGGTGAGCTTGCCCGCAAAAAGTAAGCTAGCCTGCGCATAAGCGCAAAAGGAGCCCCGCATGGATTGCCCGGTCACCGCTCGTCCCACCGTTATCGTTATCTCCGACTCGCTTGGAGATACCGCTTGTGAGGTGGTGCTTGCGGCGTCCGGGCAATTTGATGAAGGGGCTTTTCATCTCTTGCGCCTGCCCAAGGTGAACTCGGTGGAGCAGGTAAAGTCGTTTGTGGGTCCGCGCGTCGATGCGGATCATCGCGATATTGCCGTGTTCCACACTATCGTCGACCCAGCGCTTCGCGCCCGCGTGCTCGATTATCTGGGCATGCTGCACATTCGCTCGGTCGACCTGATCGGCCCGACGCTTGCCGTGCTGTCGTCGCTTATTGGCGTGCCTCCCAAGGGCGTTGCGGGTGTGATTCACAAGACCGATGACCGCTATTTCCATCGCATCGAGGCCATGGAGTATTTCGTTGAGCACGATGATGGGCGCGGCTGCGACGACCTTTCGGGGGCAGATATCGTGCTGCTGGGTGTATCCCGCACGTCCAAGACGCCGCTGTCGATGTATTTGGCCTATCAGGGCTACAAGGTCGCCAACGTTCCGTTGGCCCAGGGCATAGAGCCGCCCAAGTCGATTTACGAGGTCGATCCGATGCGGTTGTTCGGTCTGATTTCGACCGTCGATGTGATTGCCGAGATTCGCGATACCCGCCTGGGCGACGACTATGCCCGCGCCGTCGCCGGCTCCTATGCCGAGCCCGAGAGCGTGCGCGGCGAGCTCGAGGAGGCTCGTGCCCTCATGAAACGTCTGGGTTGCTTTGTGGTGCGCACCGACGGCAAGGCGATCGAGGAGAGTGCCTCCGAGATCATTGCCCACCTCGAAGAAATTCAAGAGGCAAGAGCCCGCCGTGCCGCCCGCCGCACCCAACAAAGCTAGCTTATTGGATTAGCTTAAAAAACCTGATACTGATAAAGCGATTTAGCAAATAACTTGCATTTGACCTGCGAGTTTCTTGTAGTGGTATCTCCATAAGGTAACCACCTTTACCTACCGTTTACCGCTAGTTTTAGCACGTTTACCAAACCTCGTATCCTCTGCTCAAGCCCGTTCAAATCCCGCCGTATAGTTCCCTCACGGCCCGCATCCGGTGGGTCGATTCGTCACCACGGTCGCGCGCGAGAGCGCATGGAAGGGGAAGTATCGTGAGCGATTGCAAGAGGGTTTACCGTTTTGGAACCGATGCCCAGGGCACTTGTGTCACCGAGGGCGACAAGTCCATGAACTTCGTGCTTGGCGGCAAAGGCGCAAACCTTGCCGAGATGAGCCGCATCGGCCTGCCGGTTCCCGGTGGCTTTACCATTACCTGCCAGACCTGCGTCGAGTACTCTGGCGCCGGCAACGTGTGGCCCGTGGGCGCGCTCGACGAGATCGTTGCCGCCGAGGCCGACCTCGAGGCCCGCTGCGGCAAGAAGCTCGGCGACGCCCGTGATCCGCTGCTCGTCTCGGTGCGCTCGGGTGCTCCGTTCTCCATGCCCGGCATGATGGACACGGTCCTCAACCTGGGCCTCAACGACGATTCCGTCCAGGGCCTTATCGCCCAGACGCAGAACCCGCGCTTTGCCTGGGACAGCTATCGTCGCTTTATCCAGATGTTCTCCAACGTCGTCATGGGCGTCGACGCCGACCTGTTCGAGAATGCCCTGACCCAGGCCCGCCTGGTCGCCGGCGTTCGCGTTGATTCCGAGCTTTCGGCTGAGGACCTGCAGGAGCTCGTCGAGACTTTCAAGGGCATTTTCTCCGACAACGTCGAGGCCGCCGTGTACCCCGAGCTCGAGGTCGCGGACGGCAAGCCCGTCTTCCCGCACGATCCGGAGCTTCAGCTGCGCCTTGCCATCCAGGCCGTCTTTGGTAGTTGGATGAACGAGCGCGCCTGCATCTACCGCAAGCAGCATGGCATTTCTGACGAGCTCGGCACCGCCGTCAACGTGCAGGCTATGGCCTTTGGCAACAAGGGGGAGACCTCTGCGACCGGCGTCGCTTTTACGCGCAACCCGGCCGACGGCACCAAGGAGTTCTACGGCGACTTTCTGGTCAACGCCCAGGGCGAGGACGTCGTCGCCGGCATCCGCAACACCGAGCCCATCGCCGACCTCAAGACCACCCCGGGCCTCGAGTCCGCAGGTGAGGAGCTTGAGCGTGCCTTCCTGACGCTTGAGGATCACTACCGCGACATGTGCGACATCGAGTTCACCATCGAGCAGGGCAAGCTCTGGATGCTCCAGACCCGCGTGGGCAAGCGTACCGCAACCGCCGCTCTGCGCATCGCTATCGAGATGGTCGAGGAAGGCCTTATCACCCGTGAGGAGGCCGTGAGCCGCATCGACCCCGCGCAGCTCGACCAGCTCCTGCACCCGCAGTTCGACTCCTCCAAGAAGTACGAGGCGCTCGCATGCGGCCTCAACGCCAGCCCTGGTGCCGCCGTGGGCGAGGTCGTGTTCTCGAGCGACGATGCCGTCGCGCGCGCCAACGAGGGTCACAAGGTCATTTTGGTTCGCTGGGAGACCAACCCCGATGACCTGAAGGGCATGGTCGCCGCCGAGGGTATCCTGACCAGCCACGGTGGCAAGACGAGCCATGCCGCCGTTATCGCTCGCGGTATGGGTACGCCCTGCGTCTGCGGCGTTGAGCGCTTCCACATCGACGCCGCCGAAAAGGTCGTGCGCATCGAGGGTAGCGATCGTGTGCTGCACGAAGGCGATGTCATCTCCATCGACGGCACCCAGGGCATCGTCGTCGATGGCGCTGTCGATTTGGTCTCCGCCGAGCTCACCGGCGACCTGGACACCATCCTGTCCTGGGCCGACGAGATCCGTCTGGACGAGACCTGTGGCCACGCCAACCATGTGCGCGTCAACGCCGACAATCCCGAGGACGCAGAGCTCGCGCTCGAGTTTGGCGCCGAGGCCATCGGCCTGTGCCGCACCGAGCACATGTTTCTGGGCGATCGCAAGAACATCATCCAGAGCTTCATCCTGTCCGACGATGAGGCCGTGAAGCAGCAGGCCCTCGCCGACCTGCTCAAGGTTCAGACCGAGGACTTCCTGGCGATGTTCAAGACCATGTCCGGTCGCGATGTGGTCGTTCGCCTGCTCGATCCGCCGCTGCACGAGTTCCTGGATAATCCGCGTGAGCTCGAGGTCGCCATCACCAAGAAGGAAGCCGCTGGCGCCAGCGAGGAAGAGCTTGCCGCCCTGCGTGCCCGCCTGCGCCGTATCGACGGCATAGTCGAGTCGAACCCCATGCTCGGCCTGCGCGGTGTGCGCCTGTCCGTCGTCTTTAGCGATCTGCCGCTCATGCAGGTTCGCGCCGTGGCCACGGCTGCTGCTCGACTTATCAAGGAGGGCGTCGACCCGCGCCCCGAGATCATGGTTCCGCTCGTTTCCATTACGGCCGAGCACGTTCAGACTCGCGAGGTCATCGAGCGCGTGATCGCCGAGGTTTCCGCCGAGGAGGGCGTCGAGCTCAATATTCCCGTGGGCACGATGCTCGAGCTGCCGCGTGCCTGCATGGTTGCCGACGAGATCGCGCAGCACGCCGACTTCTTCTGCTTTGGCACCAACGACCTCACGCAGACGACCTTCGGCTTCTCTCGAGACGATGCCGAGGCCAAGTTCATCCCGCTGTACATGCACAAGAAGATTCTGAAGGACAACCCCTTCGAGACCATCGACTCGGCGGTACTGGAGCTGGTGCGCATGGCCGTCGAGAAGGGTCGGGCCACCAACCCCGACATGCACTTTGGCGTGTGCGGCGAGCACGGCGGCGACCCCAAGTCCATCAAGGGCCTGTTCAACGTGGCCGATGTGGACTACGTGTCCTGCTCGCCCTATCGTGTGCCCCTCGCGCGCCTGGCTGCCGCTCAGGCCAAGCTCGAGGCCAAGCGTTCCGCCTAACGTTTTGGGTTTGGGCGCCTAGCGTAGCCCCCTTCACGCCGCCCGTCTCATTCGTGAGGCGGGCGGTTATCATGTGCGGGTTTTGTCTTTTTGTCTGCGTAAAAAATTGTTCTTGCAGCAGAAACCCGCGCGTGTATACTCGAATACGTTTGTTCAACTACGTGCCGGCCAAGGTGGTACGGCACCTCTAGAAGAGTAAGGAATTGCACATGGATTACATCCGCGCAATCGAGCGTCAGCAGATCCGCGAGGACATTCCTCAGGTTCGCGTCGCCGACAACGTCAAGGTTCACTACCGCATTAAGGAAGGCGACCGCGAGCGCATCCAGGTCTTCCAGGGCGACGTCATCCGCATGGCCGGCGCCGGTGCCCGCGAGACCTTCACCGTCCGCAAGATTTCCTTCGGTGTCGGTGTTGAGCGTACCTTCCCGCTTCACAGCCCCAAGATCGCCAAGCTCGAGGTCGTTCGTCATGGTCGCGTCCGTCGCGCCAAGCTGTACTACCTCCGCGACAAGGTGGGCAAGGCTGCTCGCATCCCCGAGAAGCGCTAAGAAGATCGCAGCGTCCGTCCACTCGTTTGGACACAAGGGCCACCTTCGGGTGGCCCTTCTTTTTATCTGATTTGCATGCAAGGAGGGCCTGGTATGGCCAATATGACGAGCTCGGTTTCGGCATCGCAGGTTGCCGGCGAGCTGGCGAGCGCCACGTTCGAGGAGATTCCCGCCCTCGTGGAGCATTATCGCGAGGATCCGCGCCAGCAGGTGATCAAGGCTTGCGAACGTGCCCTTAAGCGCCATGCCAAGGAACTTGCCGAACGCGAGCGCGTCAACGGCATGTACGAGCTTATGCATGAGCTCGGCGGTGATGGCGTGGTCGTGGGCGTCGACGAGGTGGGCCGTGGCTCGGTAGCGGGTCCCCTGACCGTGTGTGCCGTGTGTCTTCCGATGGAGCCGCGCATCTGGGGCATCAACGATTCCAAAAAGCTCACGCCGGCGCGCCGCGAGCTGCTTTCGGTGAAGATTGCCGAGGTGGCGACTGCTATCGGCTTTTGCCATATCGCTCCTGCAGATATCGATGAGATGGGCATGGCCCGCGCCATTCGAGCCGCTGTCGCGGGTGCGGTGGCAGATACGGGGCTTGAGCCCGATTGCGTGCTTATGGACGGTAACCCCCTGGGCGCCGTGCCCCACGAGCGCGACGTGGTCAAGGGCGATGCCAAGATCGCCTGTATCGCCGCGGCATCCATCATGGCAAAGGTCACGCGTGACGAGATGATGGTCGAGTACGATGCCGAATATCCCGAGTACCATTTGGCCGAGTCGAAGGGCTACGCAAGCCCCGAGCACATCGAGGCGATTCGCAAACATGGACTTTGTCCGCTGCACCGTGTGAGCTTTTGCGGAAACTTTCTGCAGACTGAGCGCCTTTTTTAGGCCAATTGTGAAGACTGGGACCTTAAGGGCTCCATAAACCTTCTGGTAGGGGCCGTGTGCAACGCTATTGTTGCGCGCGGCCCCTCATTTGTCGGCATTTGGTTGGTTTTTGGTTTGCTTCCGGTACTTACCCGCATGAAACCTGCCCTCATTATCGAGGCAATGCAGGAAGTGGGAAAGGAGACCCCATGTGTGCCGCAGCCAAAATGAGCAAGACGCAGCAGCTCAAGGAGCGTTGGGAAGAGGGGGAGCTCGACTGCGGGTCGATCACGCCCGAGTTTATCAAGGGGCTCAGTCCTCGCGAGCTCGGTATGCTGGGCGAGCTTATCGCAATCGATTACTTTAACGAGCGCGGCTATGCATTGCTGGAACAAGGCTATCGATGCTCGGAGGGCGAGGCCGACCTGGTGCTGCTCGATGAGCTCGACGATGTGGTGGTGATGGCCGAGGTCAAGACCAGGCGTGTTGCGCTGGATTGCGATACGCGGGTGTTTCCCGAGGAAGCGGTGAACGCCCAAAAGCAGCGGCGCTATCGTCGCATCGCGAGTTGTTATCTCATGGAGCATTATCCGCTCAAGGCGATCCGCTTCGATGCCGTGGGCGTCACCATTCGCGGCGGGCATATCGCCGAGATCGAGCACCAGTACAATGCGTTCGATTGGCAGGTGTCGTGATGGCGTTCGAGACGTTTGCCGTTCACGCAGCCTGTATCCGCGGCGTTGAGGCGATTCCCGTCACGGTCGAGGTTTCGCTTGCGGGCGGCATCCCGGGCATCCAGATGCTCGGCATCCCGAGTATGGAGGTCATGGAGTCGCGTGGGCGCATTCGCTGCGCGATGCGCTCTGCCGGATTCGAGATCCCGCGCTCGGGCATTACGGTCAATCTGGCGCCGGGCGATATCCGAAAGACCGGTAGCGGCTTTGACCTGCCGATAGCCATTGCGGTGCTTGCGGCCGACGGTCAGATTCCACGCGACAATCTCGACCGCTGCCTCATTGCCGGCGAGCTCGGCTTGGATGGCACGGTGCTTCCCGTCAAGGGCGAAGTGGCGTTCCAGCTGCTGGCTCGCGACATGGGGCTGTCTTTTATCGCCGGCAGGTCCGACCAGCATGTTCCGCTCGCGGGGGTCGATTGCGGTTTTATCGATCATCTGTCGCAGCTTGCCCGCGGTATGGGCGAGGCAGCTCGGCACTATCTGGATTCTGAAGTGCTCGAGGCCACCTTTGAGCCCGAGCTCGATTATGCCGACGTGTTGGGGCAGGAGGTCGCCAAGCGCGGCATAGCGCTTGCGGCGGCAGGGGAGCTGGGCTTGCTTATGATTGGGTCTCCGGGATCGGGCAAGACCATGCTTGCGCGCCGCATGACGGGTATCTTGCCCGAGCTTTCCGTCGAGGATCAGCAGGAGGCATTGTGTATCCATTCGGTCTTGGGTGAGAACATCGATGGCCTGCTTGCGGGGCATCGGCCGTTTCGTAGTCCCCATCACAGCATTTCGACTGCGGGCCTTATTGGCGGAGGGCGCCCGGTGCATCCGGGCGAGATCAGCCTTGCCCATGGCGGCGTGCTCTTTTTGGACGAGCTTGCCGAGTTTCCCACCGGTGTGCTGCAGTCGCTCAGGCAGCCTATCGAGCGCGGCTATGTCAGGATCGTGCGCGTTGATGGCGCCTTTACGTTTCCCTCGCGCTTTCAGCTGCTTGCGGCGAGCAATCCCTGCCCCTGCGGCTTTTTGGGCGATCGCGAGGTTCCGTGTCGTTGCTCGGCATCGATGGTAGAGCGCTATCGGTCCAAGCTGCGCGGTCCCTTGGCCGACCGCATCGACCTGATGATCGACGTGACCCGCCCCGATCCGCAGGTGATTATCGAGGGCGCTGAGGGCATGTCGTCGGCCGAGCTGCGCGACTACGTTGTCCGCGGTAGGGCTTTTCGTGCCTGGCGCGAGTCCCGTATGGACGATGCAGATGCCGAGGCCGAGGATGCCGAGGCCCGCTCTATCGATGGTGTTGTATCGACCTTTGCGCTCGATCAGGCGGCGGAAACGTGCGTACTTGGCCTGTCGAAGCGCACGCATCTCACGGGGCGCGGCATCGTGCGTCTGGTTCGCATCGCGCGCACGATTGCCGATGTCGCCGAAAGTGAGCGTGTGACGCAAGATCATGTGCTCGAGGCGGCGATGTATCAGGGACGGAGGGATCAGTGATGGACGAGAATCGGTACGAGCTGCATCCCGGTGATGCGTTGTTTCCAGATACCGTTTTGGAGCTCTCTGATGTACCCCAGACGCTGTTCGTGCGCGGCGACCCGGAGGTGCTCTCGACGCCGGCGCTCTCTATCATCGGTGCGCGCAAGGCTTCTCCCTACGGTCTTGCCGTTGCGGAGCTTGCAGCCAAGGTTGCCGTGGAAGCGGGGGTGACGGTGGTCTCCGGCGGTGCGGTCGGTTGCGACCAGGCGTCGGGTTGGGCCGCGGTCAATGCTGGTGGTAAACATGTCATGGTGTTGGGGACAGGCGCCGATGTAGTCTACCCGCGCTCGAGCGCGGGCCTTATCGTGCGCACGCTCGATACGGGCGGCGCAGTCGTGTCCATGTCGCCTTGGGGTATGGGGCCGCGTAAGTTTGCCTTTCCGCGGCGCAATCGCGTGATCGCAGCGCTGTCGCAGGCGCTCTTTGTGTCGGAGGCCGGCATGCCATCTGGGACGTTTTCTACTGCCGAGACCGCCATGGACTTGGGGCGCGAGCTGCTTGCCGTGCCGGGTTCGATTTTGTCTCCCGAGTCGCGCGGTACCAACTATCTTATCGCCAACGGCGCCTGCTGCATTGTCGACGAGGAGTCCATCGAGATGGCTATCTCTCGCATATACGGCACCCTGCGCTACTCGCGCCCTGATGCGCCCGGTATCGCCGACCTGGATGCCACGCAGCAGGTCGTGATGCATGCCCTCATTGCCTCGCCGCTCAAGGTCGATGATATCGCCGCGCTCGTCTCCCTCGATGCCGTCGGCGTACTCAAGCTCCTGGGTTCGCTCGAGCTTGAGGGCCTCATCGAGCGCATGATGGATGGAAGGTATGCGCCCTCCAAGTTTGCCCTTCACGCCCAGACGCCCTTCGGTCACAATGGAAAACGTGTCAATTAGAAAGGTGTTTGCAGATGCTGTTTGATCAGGTGACGGTTATCGGTGGCGGTCTGGCGGGATCGGAATGTGCGATTCAGCTGGCAGATCGCGGGTTCGCCGTAAAGCTGTGCGAGATGCGCCCGCAAGTAAGCTCTCCTGCCCACCATACCGATCACTTGGCGGAGCTCGTCTGCTCCAATTCGTTTAAGTCGACCCGCCCCGATTCCGCCGCCGGTCTGCTGAAGGCCGAGCTCGAGCGCATGGGCTCGGTGCTGCTCGACTGCGCTCATCGCGCCGCCGTTCCCGCTGGCGGCGCCCTGGCGGTCGACCGTGTTACATTCTCCGAGCTCGTCGAGGCCGAGGTTGCCGCCCGCCCCAATATCGAGGTCGTCCACGGTGAGGTCACCCAGATTCCCGAGGGCCATGTGGTTATCGCCGCGGGCCCCTTGTGCTCGCCGGCATTGAGCGAGGAGGTCATGAAGCTTGTCGGTGGTGACGCCCTGGCGTTCTTTGACGCGGCCGCCCCGATTGTCGATGCCTCGACGCTCGATATGGACGTGCTGTTCTCGCAGTCGCGCTACGAGGAGCAGGGGAGTGGCGACTATCTGAATGCCCCGCTTAACAAGGAAGAGTACGAGGTCTTTATCGAGGCGCTCACCACGGCCGATCGCGTGGTGCTCAAGGATTTTGAGGGCGGGGACCTGTTCCAGGCCTGTCAGCCTGCCGAGGAGGTTGCGCGCACGGGCAAGGATGCCATCCGCTTTGGCGCTATGAAGCCCGTCGGGCTCACCGACCCGCGCACCGGTCGTCGTCCCTGGGCGGCAATTCAGCTGCGCGCCGAGAACAAGGAGAAGACCGCCTATAACCTGGTTGGCTTCCAGACCAACCTGACCTTCGGCGAACAGAAGCGCGTCTTCCATATGGTTCCCGGCCTGGAGAACGCCGAGTTCTTCCGCTACGGCGTCATGCACCGCAACACCTTTGTCGATGCTCCGCACGTGCTCGACGGCACCTTTGCCGTTCCCGGCACGAGCGTGCGTCTTGCCGGCCAGATCACCGGTACCGAGGGGTACATGGAGGCCGTGGCGACGGGTCTGCTCGCCGCGCTCAACACCTATGCCGAGGCTATCGGTGCCGCGGGCGTCGAGCTGCCGCGCGTGGGCGCCCTGGGCGCGCTCGTGGGGTATGCGACCGATCCGGCTACGGTGGGCTATCAACCCATGCACGTCAACTTTGGCCTTGTTCCGCCGCTCGAGGACGGTAAGCGTCGCAGCAAGCGCGATCGTTACCAGGCCTACGCGGATCGCGCCCTCAAGGCCCTGGACGCCTATCTGGAAACGCGCTCCGATCTGTTTGGAGGCGAGAGGTCATAGCTTTTGACCTGTACGATGCCGTCGACTCGTTCATTGCCTACATTGCACGTGTCGAAGGGCTTGCCCCCAATACGGTAACCGCCTACGCCTCGCGGCTCGAGCGCTTCGCCGCGTGGTGCGACCGCGAGGGCATCGACGCTCGCGCCGCCGACGTGCGGACCGTTCGCTCCTATTTGGCCGAGCTGTCGCGTGGCCAGGTGGCGGCTCGGACCCTTGCGGCACACCTGTCTGCTATTCGCTCGCTCTATCGGTGGATGGCTGCCGAGGGAATCGTTGAGGGCGATGCGGTCTCGGCGATATCCTCGCCCAAGCTGCCGCGCGATCTTCCCGGTGTGCTGACGACCCGGCAAGTCGAGTCGTTGCTCAAGGCCCCCGACACCTCGACGCCTGCGGGGCTGCGCGATGCGGCGATGCTCGAGCTGCTCTATGCCTCCGGCGCGCGAATCTCGGAGCTCGCGGCGCTCAACGTGGAGTCTATTGGTTGGTCCGAGCGAACGCTGCGACTTTGGGGCAAGGGGAGCAAGGAGCGTATCGTGCCCCTCTATCGGCGCGCTCTCGAGGCGACTCGCCGCTATATTGAGGAAGGGAGACCGCAGCTTCTTGCACAGGCAAAGCGTGGCGACGGTGCGAACGGCGTTCATCCGCTGTTTATCTCGGCGCGCGGAAACCGCATGAGTGCCGCCATGCTCAGAAGGCGGTTCCACATGCTTGCGACACTTGCCGGCATTCCTGCCGACATCGCCCCGCATGCGATGCGCCACACCTTTGCGACTGACCTGCTCGAGGGCGGCGCGGATCTGCGCTCGGTTCAGGAGCTGCTTGGGCATGCGAGCTTGTCCACGACGCAGATCTATACGCATCTCACGCCCGACCGACTCAAACGCGCCGTGAGTCAGGCCCACCCCCGCGGCGAGTAGGAGAAGGGCCTCCCGCGCCGCACCGAGGTGTGTGGTTTTGATTGCGGGTTGGCAGGAAGAGGCAATCCTGCTATCATTCATCGGGTTGCTTCACGGCAACAGGTTTTTATCACGCACGCGCGGCTACTTCATACCGTGGTGCCCGGGCTTTGGTAGCACATGTCCGGGTTGGTTTTGGAGGATGACCCCGCGCGGAGGCAAACCACAGGAGGTTTAATATGGCTACCAAGATTAATATCCGCACCCTGCTCGAGGCCGGCTGCCACTTCGGTCACCAGACCCGTCGCTGGAACCCCAAGATGAAGCCGTTCATCTTCGGTGAGCGCAACGGCATCTACATCCTCGACCTCAAGCAGACCATCCTTGACGCCGACCAGGCCTACACCTTCGTCAAGAACGTTGCCAAGGGCGGCAACGTGCTGTTCGTCGGCACCAAGAAGCAGGCTCAGGAGGCCGTTAAGAACGCCGCTGAGCGCGCCAACATGCCTTACATCAACCAGCGTTGGCTCGGCGGCATGCTGACCAACTTCGTCACCATCCGCTCCCGCATCAACCGCATGGAGGAGCTCGAGGCCATGGTCGAGGACGGTCGCATGGCAGTGCTGCCCAAGAAGGAGCAGGCAGTGCTCGGCAAGGAGCTCGCTAAGCTCCAGACCAACCTCGGTGGCGCCCGCGACATGAAGGGTCTGCCCCAGGCTCTCTTCGTCATCGACACCAAGCGCGAGGAGAACGCCATCAAGGAGGCCCAGCGCCTGAACATCCCCGTCGTCGCCCTGATCGACACCAACTCCGATCCCGACGAGGTCGAGTACGGCATCCCCTGCAACGATGACGCCATCTCCGCAGTCACCCTTATGTGCGAGCTCATGGCCGACGCCTGCCTCGCTGGCTCTGGTAAGGAGCAGGTCTCCGAGGCCGAGATGGCCGCCGAGCCCAAGGCCGAGTAAATCAGTCCTATTTAAGTCTTTTTCATCTCTTTGAAAGGAACCACAATGGCCCAGATTACTGCCGCTATGGTCAAGCAGCTCCGCGAGATGACCGACTCCCCGATGATGGAGTGCAAGAAGGCTCTCGTCGAGGCTGACGGCGACATGGACGCCGCCGTCGACGTTCTGCGCAAGAACGGCCTCGCCAAGGCTGCCAAGAAGGCTGGCCGTGAGACCAACGAGGGCGCTGTCGCCGCGTTCGTCTCCGAGGATGGCAAGACCGGCGCTCTGCTCGAGCTCTCCTGCGAGACCGACTTCGTCGGCTCCAACGCCAAGTTCACCGGCTTTGCTTCTAAGGTCGCCGAGGTTGTCGCCACCACCGAGCCGGCTGACGTCGACGCGCTGCTCGAGAAGCCGATGGGCGAGGAGAGCGTTTCCTCCGAGCTCACCGAGATGATTCACATCATGGGCGAGAACATGAAGATCTCCCGTTTCGCCGCCCGCAAGGCCGAGAATGGCGCTCTCGCTTCTTACATCCACATGGGTGGTAAGATCGGCGTCCTCGTCGAGTTCGCCTTCGAGAAGGCCGAGACCGCTCAGGCCGACTCCTTCAAGACCTTCGCTCACGACGTCGCCCTTCAGGTTGCCGCCGTCGCCCCGATCTGCGCTACCCGCGATCAGGTTCCGGCTGAGACCGTCGAGCACGAGAAGCAGATTTACATGGCTCAGGCTGCCGAGTCCGGCAAGCCCGAGGCTATCCAGGAGAAGATGGCTGTTGGCCGTCTGGAGAAGTTCTACAAGCAGTCCGTGCTCACCGAGCAGGAGTTCATCAAGGACAGCTCCCTCACCATCAAGAAGTATGCTGAGCAGGTCTCCAAGGAGCTCGGCGATACCATTACCGTCGTTGCCTTCGACCGCCTGGTCCGTGGCGAGTAAATAAGCTCTTGTAGCTGGTAATGAGCAGGCTGTGGGTTTTACTCACAGCCTGCTTTTTCATGGCTCTTATCAGAGCCTTTGATATCATATTGAGAGTCTAATTAAAGGAGGATCGCTTTGTCCGACATCCGATATAAACGCGTGCTTCTGAAGCTTTCCGGCGAAGCACTGATGGGCGACGGCCAATATGGCATCGACCCCAAGATTACCGATCATCTTGCCAAGCAGGTCAAGGAGCTGCTCGCCGTTGGCCATGAGGTCGGCGTCGTTGTCGGCGGCGGCAACATTTTCCGCGGCATGGCCGGCGCTGCCGGTGGCATGGAGCGCGCCCAGGCCGACTACATGGGCATGCTGGCAACCGTTATGAACGCGCTTGCCCTGCAGGATGCCTTCGAGCACAACGATGTTCCCTGCCGTGTGATGAGCGCTATCCAGATGAACGAGATCTGCGAGCCCTATATTCGCCGTCGCGCCATCAACCACCTTTCCAAGGGCAACGTCGTTATTTTTGCCGCCGGTTCGGGCAATCCGTACTTTACGACCGACACCGCCGCGGCTCTTCGTGCCTGCGAGATCGGTGCCGAGATTCTGATTAAGGCCACCAAGGTTGACGGCATCTACGACAAGGATCCCGTCAAGTGCGCCGATGCCGTCCGTTTTGACAAGATTACCTATCACGAGGTTCTCGTCCGCGGTCTGCAGGTTATGGATTCTACGGCTACGGCACTGTGCCAGGATAACCGTATGCCGATTTTGGTCCTCAACATCGATGGCGAGGACACCGTCAAGCGCGCGCTTTCGGGTGAGCCCGTCGGCACGCTCGTCTATCAGGAGGATTAAGCATGGCAGAGAACATCACCGTCCACATGGACAAGTCGCTCGAGTCCCTCAAGCACAACTTCTCCAAGGTTCGCACGGGCCGCGCCAACGCTAACATTCTGTCCGACATATCGGTCGATTACTACGGTGTTCCCACGCCGGTTACCCAGGTTGCTGCCGTTAAGACCCCCGAGGCTCACATGCTGCTCATCGAGCCCTGGGACAAGGCGCTCGTCAACGCCATTGTGAAGGCCATCAGCGCTTCCGATCTGGGCATTACTCCCAACTCTGACGGTACCGTCGTACGCCTGCCGTTCCCGGCTCCCACCGAGGAGCGTCGTCGCGAGCTCGTCAAGGAGTGCCGCGAGTATGCCGAGCAGGCCAAGGTTTCCATCCGCAACATCCGTCGTGACTTTAACAACAAGCTCGAGCGCGACGAAGAGCTCACCGAGGACGATGTCCGTCGCGAGCAGGCCAAGGTCCAGAAGCATACCGATGAGTATGTTGCCAAGGTCGAGGAGCTTCTGAAGGAAAAAGAAGCCGAGGTCATGGAGATCTAAGGTGCAATACGACGAGAACAAACTGGTCGAGTACTTTGCCGACGCCCCTGCGGGCGTCGGTTTTTCCGACCTTGACCTCAATAAGATCCCGCATCATATTTCGTGCATCATGGACGGTAACGGTCGTTGGGCCACGGCGCGCGGTCTTGCCCGCACCGAGGGTCACAAAGCCGGTATCGTTTCCCTGCGCGAGATCATTACCGCATGCGTGCGCTTGGGTGTCGACGTCCTTTCGGCCTATGCGTTTTCCACCGAAAACTGGAATCGTCCGCAGCACGAGGTCAACGTTTTGATGCATTTGTTTGCCAAGACGTTTATCGATGAGCTGCCGCTGCTTAAGCGTGAAAACGTTCGCGTTGTCTTTTTGGGCGATATTTCCGCACTGCCTAAGAAGACCCGCGATGTCTTTGAGCGAGGTCTTGCCGAGTGTGCCGACCACACCGGCATGACGTTGGCGCTTGCCGTCAACTACGGCGCCCGTGCCGAGATCACCCGTGCTGCCCGTCAGATCGCGCTCGATGCCGCCGCCGGAAAGATTGATCCCGCCGCTATCGACGATGATATGGTTGCTTCGCACCTGTACACCGCTGGGCTGCCCGATCCGGAGCTTGTGATTCGAACCTCCGGCGAGCTTCGCCTTTCGAACTATCTGCTGTGGCAGGTTGCCTATTCCGAGTTTTATATCACCGATACCTATTGGCCCGACTTTGATCGTTGGGGTCTTGTCAACGCCATTTTGGCCTATCAGGGCCGCGACCGTAGGTTTGGTGGACTGAGCAAGACCGAGGAGGCTTAATCGTGTCCGATCGTCCCAAGGCGTCTGCTCCCAAGGCGCCTGCCGCCAAAAGCGGCGCGGCTGCGACTTCGTGGCTGGCCGGCTTTATTACCCGTGCCGCTGCAGGTATCGTCTACGCCGTTGTATTTATTCTCTGCCTGGTTTTGGGTATCGTTCCCACCGCCATCTTCGTCTCCGTCATGAGCGGCCTGTGCTGCTTTGAGTTTTTCCGCATGACGAAGCTCGATGGCAAGGTGGCCAACGAGCGCCTGGGTATCGCTGCCGCCGTGCTCTTTCCGCTCTCGGCGCTGGGCGACTCGCTGTTGTTGAATGCCCTGCTTTTTGCTCTGATGCTTGCGGTGGGCATTTGGTATGTCTGTTCGTCGCGTACCCGCATATCCGATGTAGCTGTGACGCTCATGGGTCCTATCTACACCGGTTTTATGCTGTCGGCCATCGTACTGCTGCGCGATGCCGTGCCCGGTTTTGCCGGTGCCCTGCTTTCGGTGGGCGTTTGCGCGTCTCTCTGGGTCTCCGATTCGTTTGCCTACATCGTGGGCAGCCGTATCGGCAAGCACAAGATGGTTCCCAAGATTTCTCCCAAAAAGAGCTGGGAGGGCTTTTTCGGCGGCATCTTGGGCTCGATTCTCATCTGGCTCATTTTGTGGGCAACGCATTTCTATAAGCTGAGCTTGCCCTATGCACTGCTGTGCGGCGTGGTCGTGTCCATCTTGGGCGTTATCGGCGACCTCATCGAGTCGCGCATCAAGCGCGGCGTGGGCGTCAAGGATTCCGGCAATCTGATTCCGGGCCATGGCGGCATGCTCGACCGTAGCGACTCGCTTATCTTTGGCTGCATTACCGCGCAGTTGCTTTTGATGATCGGAGGCGTGCTGTAATGGCTTTTCAGACGACGTGCGGCCCCGACGGGCGTCTGCGGGTTGCAATTTTGGGTTGTACGGGCTCTATCGGCACGCAGGCACTCGATGTATGCCGTCAGCATGTCGATCGACTGCAGGTGACGGCACTGTCCGTTAACTCCAGCACCTCGGAGCTCGTTGCGTTTGCCCGTGAGTTTTCGGTTCCGGCTGTTGCCGTGGCCGATGTTGCCCATGGTGCGGACGCTGTACTGCAGGAGTTGCCCGAGGGCACCGAGCTCGGTGTTGGTGCGCAGGCGGTTTGCGAGCTCGCACGTCGCGATGACGTCGACTGTGTCCTTGTTGCTATTGTGGGCGCTGCCGGGCTCGAAGCGAGCCATGCTGCCCTGACCTCGAACAAGCGTCTTGCACTTGCTAACAAAGAGTCCCTCGTTGTCGGCGGCGATCTGCTGATGCCGTTGGCGCAGCCGGGTCAGCTCATTCCGGTCGACTCTGAGCACTCCGCCATCTACCAGTGCTATCTGGGGGAGAATCCGCGCGAGGCCCACTGCATTTGGCTCACTTGTTCGGGCGGTCCGTTCTTTGGCCGTTCGCGCGAGGACCTCGACCACGTGACCCGCAATGACGCCTTGGCGCATCCCACGTGGGCCATGGGGGCAAAGATCACCATCGACTCCGCCACCCTTATGAACAAGGGCCTGGAGCGTATCGAGGCGATGCATCTGTTCGGTTGCGACCTCGACTTTATCAACGTGGTCGTTCAGCGTCAGTCCAAGATTCACTCTATGGTCGAGTTTGCCGACGGCTCCGTGATGGCACACCTTGGCGCCTCCGATATGCGCATTCCCATTCAGTTTGCCTTCTCGTATCCCGAGCGTTGGGATACTCCGGCGCCTCGAATCGATTTTCGTGAGTTGGGGCAGCTTACCTTCGACGCGGCCGATATGGAAACGTTCCGTTGCCTCGCGCTTGCCGAGCGTGCGGGCAAAACGGGCGGCACCATGCCGTGCGTGCTGAATGCCGCCAACGAAGTTGCCGTCGATGCCTTCCTGCACGATGCCTGCACCTTTACCGATATCGACCGTATCGTCGAGTCGTGCATGGACGCACACGATACACAGGCGGTCGCATCGTTTGAGCAGCTTCGCGATATCGACTCGTGGGCTCGTGCCAAGGCCGCCGAGGTGCTTGCTGCAACCCGCTCTTAATCGTAAGGATTGCTTTTCGTTTTATGGATACTGTTCTGAGTGTTCTCTCCTCGGTCTTTTGGGGTCTTTTGATGCTATCCGTCCTCGTGTTTCTGCACGAGGGCGGCCACTTTTTAGCGGCTCGTGCGTGCGGTGTGCGCGTCACCGAGTTTTTCTTGGGCCTGCCGTGCCGCTTTGACATTCATCGTACGTCGCGTCGCATTGGTACCAAGTTTGGTGTGACGCCGCTGCTGCTGGGTGGTTATGCCGCTATCTGCGGTATGGACCCGACCGATGTCTCGTGCGCCGACCGTGTGCTTGCGGCGATCTATCGTCATGGTCGCGTTTCGGTTGCAGACCTTTCCGTCGAGCTGGAGCTCCCCGAGGAGGATGTTCTCGAGGCTTGTGTCTTGCTTTTGGGCTGGGGTTCCATTGCGCCTTGGTACGAGGAAGGGGAGAAGCCTTCACCTAGCTACTATCCGGTCAGGTACCAGACGCTGCCGCGCGACGCTGCAGGATATACCACTTTTGACGGCCGCAGGTTTGATCGAGAGCATGCAACTGCCGAGGGAGATGTGTGGGAGCCCCCGGTCGCCGCTTCGGAGTTTCTTGAGCAGGAGCGTTCACATACCTATCTGGGCCAAGGTTTTCTCAAACGTGCCTTTATGCTGCTCGCTGGCATTCTCGTCAATATTCTGACGGGCTTTTTGCTGCTTATGAGCATCTACTCTATCGCCGGCGTTTCGGTGCCGGTCGATAGCAACGTGATCGGTCAGGTCGAAGAAGGCTCGATAGCAGCCAATGCAGGTATCGAGGCCGGCGACGCAATTCTTTCGGTCGACGGCGTGTCCTGCTCTTCCTGGATGGACGTGTACGATGCGATCGGAGCGGCCGCCGGAAAGGACGATATCGCCATTGAGTATCAGCGCGACGGCAAGAAACTTTCGACCTCGGTTGCGCTCAAGAAGGACGAGCGTTTGGGCGTTTACGCCTCTACGCAGGTGGTCCATTTGGACCCTATCACCTCGGCGCGCCTGTCGTTCTCCTATGTTCAGCAGACTGCTGAGGGCGTGATGCGCCTGCTGCAGCCGCAGCATACGATGGAGATACTCGATCAGTCCTCCTCGATTGTGGGTATCAGCGTCATGTCTTCTCAGGCGGCGGCAGCCGGTCCCGCGACGTTCTTGACGTTTGCCGCGCTCATCTCGTTTTCGCTGGGCTTTATGAACCTGCTGCCCATTCCGCCGCTCGACGGGGGAAAGTTGATTATCGAGATTATCCAAAAGGTTGCCGGTCGCGAGCTGCCGCTGAAGGTGCAGACAATCGTCAGCTATGTCGGCATCGCGCTCTTTGCGCTGCTGTTTGTCTACATGCTTCGTTCCGACGTCCTTCGATTTATTTTGTAGGGGAGTGTTTGGATTGTCTTTGTCCCATCCTTTGCCGCGTGAGCTGACACGCCCCGTGTTTGTCGGTGACGTGCAGATAGGCGGCGGCGCTCCGGTGGTGGTTCAGTCCATGACCTGCACCGATACCGCCGACGCCCAGGCAACGCTTGCACAAGTTCATGCACTCGCTCAGGCGGGTTGCGATGTTGTGCGCGTGAGTGTGCCCACCGAGGCTGCGCTCGAGGGCTTTCGTACGATTTGTGCGGAGTCTCCGGTGCCGATCGTTGCCGATATCCACTTTAACCATAAGCTCGCCATTGGCGCCGTTAAGGCCGGTGCCGCCAAGCTCCGCATCAATCCCGGCAACATCGGTGATTGGGCCAAGGTCGATGCTGTGATCGATGCCGCGGGCGCCGCT
Organism: uncultured Collinsella sp.; assembly: GCA_959023295.1. Lineage (GTDB taxonomy): Bacteria > Actinomycetota > Coriobacteriia > Coriobacteriales > Coriobacteriaceae > Collinsella. Next base: position 76,946 of record CAUFBM010000003.1, read on the forward strand.
GGGTGCGCGATTCGCATTGGCGTGAACGCTGGCTCGCTTGAGCAGGATATCGCCGAGCGCGATGACCTTACGCAGCCCGAAAAGCTCGTGATGTCGAGTGAGCGTTTCGTCAAGCATTTTGAGGATCGCGGTTTTACCAATATCGTGCTTTCCGCCAAGGCCCATAGCGTGTCCACGACGCTCGACACCTATCGCGCCCTGTCGCGCGAAATCCCCCATGTTCCGCTTCATTTGGGCGTTACGGAGGCCGGAACCAAGCTCCAGGGCACCATTAAGAGCTCTGTGGGCCTGGGTATTCTGCTTTCCGAGGGCATTGGCGACACCATGCGCGTCTCGCTTACGGCCGATCCGGTCGAGGAACCGCCGGTCGCCTGGGGTATTCTGCAGTCGCTTGGCCTTCGCCGCCGTGGCCCCGAGATCGTCTCGTGCCCCACGTGCGCTCGCTGCCAGGTCAACCTCATTCCTATCGCCGAGGAGGTCACCGAGCGGCTTAAGAACTACTCCGCGCCGCTTTCGATCGCCGTTATGGGATGCGCGGTCAATGGCCCCGGCGAGGCTTCTGACGCCGACTTGGGCGTTGCCTGCGGACGAGGTCAGGGCCTGCTCTTTTCGCACGGCCAGATCATTGGTAAAGTAGCTGAGGACCAAATTGTCGACGCGCTTATGGCCGAGGTCGACAAGCTAATTGAGGAGAAATAAATGACTCGAGCAATGTATATGTCTAAGCTGTATGCTCCGACGCTCAAAGAGGATCCGGCCGATGCCGAGCTTGCGAGCCATCGCCTGCTGCTGCGTGCCGGCATGATTCGCAAGGAGGCCGCCGGTCTCTATTCCTATCTGCCGCTCGCGTGGCGCTCGATTCGCAAAATCGAGAACATCGTGCGCGACGAGATGGACGCTGCCGGTGCCCAGGAGCTCATGATGCCCATCATGGTCGATGCCGAGCTGTGGCGTGAGTCCGGCCGTATCGATGCCTATGGTAAGGAGCTCGTGCGCTTTGATGACCGCCACGGCCGCGAGTTCGTGCTCGGCCCCACGCACGAGGAGACCGTGACCGCCTTGGTGCGCAATGAACTGCGTTCCTACAAGCAGCTGCCGGTGAATCTCTATCACATCCAGGATAAGTTCCGCGACGAGTTCCGTCCCCGCTTTGGCCTGATGCGCGGTCGCGAGTTCATCATGAAGGACGCCTACAGCTTCTCTGCCACGCAGGAGAGCCTGCAGGAGGAGTACGACAAGATGAAGCAGGCCTACGCCAATATCTGCGAGCGCTGCTACATCAAGGCCCTGCCCGTCGTCGCCGATTCCGGCGAGATCGGCGGTGACACCTCCGTCGAGTATATGGCGCTGGCCGAGGCCGGCGAGGCTTCGCTGGTCTACTGCGACGATTGCGGCTTTGCTGCCGATGACGAGGCGGCAAGCACTAAGGTTGTCGTGACCGAGGGTCCCGGCGACGGTACGCTTACCAAGGTCGAGACTCCGGGCATGGGCACCATCGAGGCCGTTGCCAAGTTCTTTGGGTTCCCCGAGAACGGCACGCGCAAGTCCCTGGCTCTCATCGACGCCGAGGGCAAGCCGGTTGTGGCCATCGTTCCGGGCGATCATGAGCTCAACGACTGCAAGGCCGAGCACGTCTTTGGCAAGGGCTATCGCATGATGACCGATGAGGAGCTCCAGACCTACGGTCTGCACAAGGGCTTTATCGGACCGGTTAACCTGCCCGAGGGCATCCGTCTGGTCTGCGACGAGAGCCTGCGCGAGTCCAAGCAGTGGGCCTGCGGTGCCAACGAGGTCGATTATCACCTTACCGGTGCCTGCCCTGAGCGCGACTTTACCGTCGACGACTGGGCCGACCTGGTTACCGTCGTTGCCGGCGATCCCTGCCCGCACTGCGGCAAGCCGCTCTCCGCTGCCCGCGGTATCGAGGTCTCTCAGGTATTCCAGCTGGGCACCAAGTACTCCGAGGCCATGGGTGCCACCTTTATGGACGAGGACGGCAAGGAGAAGCCGCTCATCATGGGCTGCTACGGCGTTGGCGTGTCTCGCTCGCTCGCTGCCGTTGTGGAGCAGCACAACGACGAGCACGGTATCGTCTGGCCGGTCTCCGTTGCCCCGTACGAGGTCGCGGTGATTCCGCTCGATCCCAAGAAGGAGGAGTGCGCTTCCGTTTGCGGGCAGATCGTCGAGGGTCTGTGCGCCGAGGGTATCGAGGTTGTCGTCGATGACCGTGATGAGCGTCCCGGCTTTAAGTTTGCCGACAACGACCTTATGGGTTTCCCATATCAGGTGATTCTGGGCAAGCGCGGTCTTAAGAACGGTACCGTTGAGCTTAAGGACCGTGCTACGGGCGAGCGCGAGGATGTGGCAATCGATGAGGTTGTCGCCAAGGTCGCCGAGCTTGTGAAGGCAGCACGCCGTTAATCGAGCCCGCTGCGTTGAGTGCGCTTACGAAGCGGCCCTGCGTCTCTCGAGGGAGAGGCGCAGGGCCGCTTTTGCGTCTAAGAATCTTTTATAGCTAAAAGAAAAACCCCACAGCCCATTCGAGCTGCGGGGTTTCCCTTTGTGCCTCCGATGCGAAATGAATCGCTCAGATATTACTGATAATCGACGACGTCGATCCAGTCCTTAAGGAACTCATCGTTCACGTTGCGCTTACGAGCGAGCTCGGAAGCGGCAACGATGCTCGTCCACTGACGCACGACCTGCATGGGCATGTCAGCGCGGTCGCAGTAGAGCTCCAGGTAGGCCTCGGCCTGGTCCTTGCTGTTGAGGGCAAAGAGCAGGTAGGTGGTGGCAACGTCAGCAGCAGGGGAGCCCTGGGTGGCGTGTGCCCAGTCGCACACATAGAGCTGGCCATCGTCGCCGACGATGACGTTGGAGGGGTTGAAGTCGCCGTGGCAAACCTTGAACTCCTTGGTCATGCCGTCCAGACGCTCCTGAAGGTTGTAGCGCGTGGTGGCATTGAGCTGATCGAGGCTGTCGATCATGCGGGCGAACTTGTCGCGCTGACGGTTGAGCAGCGGGGAGGTGTAGCCGTGGATCTCGATCTGGAGGTCGACGAACATCTCGAGGTACTCACCAAAGCGCTGGGGCTCGGCAGTCATCTTCTCGGCAAGGGTGGTGCCCGGAACCTTCTCGGTCACGAGAGCCCAGCCGTTGGCGTTCTCGAGCTGAGAAACCTCGAGAGCCTTGGGGCTGCGGATGCCGCACTCATTGATGCGGGCAAGATTCAAAGCCTCGTTGAACACGTCGGAGACGGGCTTGGTCTCGTTAAAGACCTTGACGATCTTGTCACCCAGGTCGTAAACGACCTTGTTGCCGCGACGGACGAGCTCGGTCTTGGAATCGGGGAGCAGCATGATTGCATCCTTTCAACGATGCGATAGAAGCAACGGCGGGGGCGTGCGTACACCCGTGCACCCCCGCCGCAAATAACCGTGCTAAAAACTAGCAGACGGCGTAGTCCTGGGGCTCGCGGCCGTAGTAGGCGTCCAGGTAGAGCTCCTTGATCTCGCTCATGAGCGGGTAGCGCGGGTTAGCGCCGGTGCACTGGTCGTTGAATGCCTGCTCGGTCATCTCGTCGAGGGTGTCGAGGAAGTACTGCTCGTCAACACCGTAGTCGGCGATGGTCTTCTTGACACCGATGAAGTCCTTGAGCTCCTCGAGCTTCGTGATGAAGTTCTCGAAGACCTCCTTGTCGTCCTTGCCCTCGATGCCGCAGTACTTGGCCATCTCGGCGTAGTTGTGCAGCGCGTTGGGGTAAGGATACTGGGAGAAGGTACCCATCTTGACGGGAGCCTCGGCGGCGTTGTAGCGCATGACGCGGGTCAGGATGACGGCGTTTGCGAGGCCGTGGGGCAGGTGATGGAAAGCGCCGAGCTTGTGGGCCATGGAGTGGTTGAGGCCCAGGAAGGCGTTGGCGAAGGCCATACCGGCCATGCAGGAGGCGTTGTGCATCTCCTCGCGGGCATGCGGGTCCTTGGCACCGTTCGTGAAGCTGGAGGGCAGGTTCTCGAAGACGAGCTTAGCAGCGCGCTCGGAGAGGCCCTTGGTGTAGTCGGAAGCCATGATGGAGACGTAGGACTCGATGGCGTGGGTCATGACATCGATGCCGGAGGCAGCGGTCAGGCCGCGCGGGGCGGTCATGCAGTTGTCGGCGTCGACGATAGCCATGTTGGGGAGCAGCGCGTAGTCGGCGAGCGGCCACTTGATGCCGGTCTCCTTGTCGGTGATGATGGCGAACGGCGTGCACTCGGAGCCGGTACCCGAAGAGGTCGGGACGGCGACGAAGTAGGCCTTCTTGCCCATCTCGGGGAAGGTGAAGATACGCTTGCGGATGTCCATGAAGTCCATGGCCATGTCCTCAAACTTGCACTCGGGGTGCTCGTACATCATCCACATGATCTTGCCGGCGTCCATAGCGGAGCCACCGCCGACGGCGATGATGACGTCCGGCTCAAAGAGAGCCATCTGCTTGGCGCCGCGACGTGCGCACTGCAGCGACGGATCGGGCTCGACGTCGTAGAAGCAGTCGTGGGCGATGCCCATCTCGTCGAGCTTGGCCTCGATGGCGCGGGTGTTGCCATTCTTGAAGAGGAACTGGTCGGTGACGATGAAGGCGCGCTTCTTGCCCATGACGGTACCGAGCTCGTCGAGGGCGACGGGCGTGGAACCCTTCTTGAAGTAGACCTTCTCGGGAGCGCGGAACCACAGCATGTTCTCACGGCGCTCGGCCACAGTCTTAACGTTGATCAAGTGCTTCACCCCAACGTTCTCGGAGACGGAGTTGCCGCCCCAGGAGCCGCAGCCCAGGGTCAGAGACGGCTTCATGCCAAAGTTGTACAGGTCACCGATGCCGCCGTGCGAGGACGGGGTGTTGATGACGATACGGCAGGCCTTCATGACGTGCTCGAACAGGCTGATCTTCTCGGCCTGGGCGGGGTGCACGTACAGAGAGGCGGTGTGGCCCGGGCCACCGGCGAGCACCAGGTGCTCGGCCTTGTCGACGGCCTCCTGGAAGTCCTTGGCGTGGTACATGGCCAGGACCGGGGAGAGCTTCTCGTGGGAGAACTCCTCCTTGGCGGGGTCGGTGGAGGTGACCTCGGCGATCAGGATCTTGGTCTTGGCGGGAACCTCGATGCCGGCGAGCTCGGCGATCTTGGCGGCAGCCATGCCGGGGATGCGGTGGTCGAGAGCGCCGTTCTTGAACATGGCGGCACGCAGGGCCTCCATCTCGGCACCCTGCTTGACGAAGTAGCAGCCGCGCTTCTGGAACTCGGCCTTGACCTGGTCATAGATGGTGTCGATGACGGTCACGGACTGCTCGGAAGCGCAGATCATGCCGTTGTCGAAGGTCTTGGAGTGGATGATGGAGTTGACGGCGAGCAGCACGTCGGCGGTGTCGTCGATGACGACCGGGGTGTTACCGGCGCCAACGCCCAGGGCGGGCTTGCCCGAGGAGTAAGCGGCCTTGACCATGCCCGGGCCACCGGTGGCGAGGATGATGTCGACGTCGCGCATGACCATGTTGGTCAGCTCGATGGAGGGGACATCAACCCAGCCGATGATGCCCTCGGGGGCACCGGCCTTGACGGCGGCATCAAGCACGAGCTTGGCGGCGGCGATGGTGCACTTGGCGGCAGCCGGGTGCGGGGAGATGATGATGGCGTTGCGGGTCTTCAGGCTGATCAGCGTCTTGAAGATCGCGGTAGAAGTGGGGTTGGTCGTCGGGATGACGGCGCCCACGATGCCGATGGGCTCGGCGATCTTGGTGATGCCGTAAGCCTCGTCGCGCTCCAGGACACCACAGGTCTTGGTGTTCTTGTAAGCGTTGTAGATGTACTCTGCGGCGTAGTGGTTCTTGATGACCTTGTCCTCAAGAACGCCGCGGCCGGTCTCCTCGATGGCCATCTTCGCCAACGGGATACGAGCCTTGTTGGCAGCCATGGCGGCCTCATAGAAGATCTTGTCGACCTGCTCCTGCGTGTACGTAGCAAAAAGCGCCTGGGCCTCTCGCATCTGAGCGAGCTTAGCCTCAAGCGCCTCTACGTTGTCCACAATTGCGGGAGTAGTGTTTTCCGGTGACTTTTTCACCATTTGTGTCTCCTTGCGATCGGAGATTTACCCTACGTCTTGCATGATAGCAAGAAATTAATCGGCGAACGGTCAGATTCCTCTAAAAGGCACACTAAAACGCTTCAATATACTGAAGCGTTTTAACTAAACTATCCTATAGCATCGCCCCACTCATTGGGGACAGGCTTACATGAGTGCTTTCACTCATGTAAGCCTGTCCCCAATGAGTGCAAAAAGGCGCCCTCCGTAGGGGAGGGCGCCTTTGGTAAGTTCTATGTGAACGCGAGGTCTTTGACCCGGAGAGTCCGAGGTACTTGTTGGTAAGACCTTATTTAGGAGCGCGCAACCTTGCCGGACTTAAGGCAGGTGGAGCAAACGTTCATCTTGCGACGGTGGCCATCGACGACGACGTAGACGCGCTGGATGTTGGGGCGGAACTTACGGTTGGTGACGCGGTGAGAGTGGCTGATGGAGCGACCGGCAACGGGGTGCTTACCGCAAACTTCGCAAACTTTGGACATAACTGACCCTCCTTGGGCGACAAACGAACATGTCGCGTTAACAAACAAGCCTGAACTATAGCACAGAAGCAGCTCCCTGTGCGTAATCTACACAGAGATATTTCTCTTTTGGCGATAGTGCTCACGCCACGGCCCTGGACGTAGATCCGATTTGCGTGCAGCAGAGGGGATTATGCCAGCTCGTGCGTACGTTTTCAAGCTCGTCCCACAAATATATATAGGTTTATTGAGCATTGGGCTCCGTTTACGGATTGCCCTGTATTTATGCTCGCAATTAAGCTCGAGGTTGGCTACACTATCCCTTGACCATTAAAGGGGTACGAGATACCCACATGGAATTACATAGCTGCCAAAGAGCAGCCCTTCCTGTGGGTGTCTGGTCCGCTTTGAGCGGTCGGGCATCTATTTTTTTGACTGTGTCAGCAGTCAAGACATGTGAGGAAGGAGATCGATGGGCACGACTTCCCCCAAGGCGGTCATCATGGACGAGACCGCCGTCAATCGAGCGATGACCCGCATCGCGCACGAGATTCTCGAGCGCAACGAGGGCTGTGAAGACCTCGCTCTGGTCGGCATCGTCACGCGCGGCGACCTTCTGGCAAAGAAGCTCGCCGAGGAGATCAAGGAGATCGAGGGCGTCGACGTTCCGCTCGGCAGCCTCGACATCAGCTTCTACCGCGATGACTACGCTACCAATTTCGCTCCCGCGATCCACGCCACCAACATTCCCTTTAGCGTCGACGGCAAGCGCGTCGTGCTGGTGGACGACATCCTGTATACGGGCCGTACCATTCGCGCCGCTCTCGACGCCGTCATGGACCTGGGCCGTCCGAGCCGCATTGAGCTGGCAGTCCTCGTTGACCGCGGTCACCGCGAGCTCCCCATCTCGCCGGACTTTGTCGGCAAGAACGTTCCCTCGTCGCATGAGGAGAACGTGCACCTATATATGAAGGAAGTCGACGGCCACACCGCTGTCGAGATTAACGACGTCGCGCCGGGTTCCCACGTGGGCTCCGCGCCGCTGGGAGGTGAGTAGTACCGTGGCGTTCAACCATAAGCACCTGATCGACATTACCGAGTACTCCGAAGAGGACATCAAGCTCATCCTCGAGACCGCCAAGGCGTTCTCCGAGGTCAACGAGCGTGCGATCAAGAAGGTCCCCACGCTCAAGGGCAAGACCATCGTCAACATGTTCAACGAGCCCTCGACGCGCACCCGCAGCTCCTTCGAGCTCGCCGAGAAGCGTCTTTCGGCCGACAGCCTCAACTTTGGCGGCTCCTCGACCTCCACGGTCAAGGGCGAGAGCCTCGTCGACACCGTCGAGACCCTCAACGCCTATAAGATCGACTGCATCGTCGTGCGAGATAAGCATGCCGGTGCTCCCTACATCGTCACGCAGAACTCGCCCGCGAGCGTCATCTGCGCCGGCGACGGCAAGCACAACCATCCCACGCAGGCCCTGCTCGACCTGTACACCATCTGGGAGCACAAGGGCGACTTCCACGGTCTGAAGGTTGCCGTCGTCGGCGATATCGCGCACTCCCGTGTCTGCGGCTCGCTGATCCCCGCCCTTAAGATCATGGGCTGCGAGACCTACGCCGTCGCCCCCGGCACGCTGCTGCCGCCGGCGCCCGAGGTCCTGGGCTGCGACCACGTGACGAGCGACCTCGATTCCGTCCTGCCCGAGCTGGACGTCGTCTACATGCTGCGCGTGCAGCAGGAGCGCCTCGAGGGCGCCCCGTTCCCGACCATTCGTGAGTACCACAAGCTCTTCGGTCTGACCAAGGACCGCGAGAAGCTCATGAAGCCCGATGCGATCATCTGCCACCCGGGCCCCATCAACCGCGGCGTCGAGTTCGACTCCTATATGGCCGACCACCCGCAACGCTCCGTCATCCTGGAGCAGGTCTACGCCGGTATCTGCGTGCGTATGGCTATCCTGTATCTGCTGCTTGGAGGTGCCGATAATGGCCTTGCTTCTTAAGAATGCCCACGTCGTCGACCCGTCCGTCGATCTTGACGGTGTCGTTGACGTCCTGATTGACGGCGACAAGATCGCCGAGGTCGGCGAGAATCTCGCCGTCGAGGGAGCCGAGGTCCGCGACCTTTCCGGCAAGTACCTCGTCCCCGGCCTGGTGGATATGCACGTTCACCTTCGCGAGCCCGGCTATGAGGTCAAAGAGGACATCGAGAGCGGCACCCGCGCAGCTGCCAAGGGCGGCTTTACCGGCGTGTGCGCCATGCCCAATACCGATCCCGTCACCGATAACGGCACCGTCGTGGAGTTCGTCAAGTCCCGCGCTGCCGAGGTCGGTCACTGCCGCGTCTATCCGTCGGGCGCCATGACCCGCGGTCTTAAGGGCGAGGCCATGTCCGAGATGGGCGATATGGTCGCCCACGGTGTTGTCGCCTTTACCGACGACGGTCGCGGCGTGCAGGGCGCGGGCATGCTCCGTCGTTGCATGGACTACGGCAAGATGTTCGGCAAGGTTTTTATGAGCCACTGCCAGGACGAGGACCTGGTCGGCCACGGCCAGATCAACGAGGGCAAGGTCTCGACCCGTCTGGCTCTCGAGGGCTGGCCGGCTGCCGGCGAGGAGCTCCAGATCGCTCGCGACATCGAGATCGCCAAGCTGACCGGTGCCAAGCTGCACATCCAGCACATCTCCACCGCCCATGGCCTGGAGATCGTGCGTGCCGGTAAGGCCGCTGGCGTTCAGGTTACCTGCGAGGCCACCCCGCACCACATGTTCCTGACCGAGAACGACCTGGACGAGACCTACAACACCTCGCTCAAGGTTAACCCGCCGCTGCGCACCGACGAGGATGCCGAGGCTATCCGTCAGGGTGTCATCGACGGTACCGTCGACGCTATCGTCACCGATCACGCTCCCCACACCCCGTGGGAGAAGGCCCGCGAGTTCGAGCTTGCGCCCTTTGGCATGATCGGCCTCGAGACCTCGCTGTCGCTCGTACTCACCGAGCTGGTCAACACGGGCAAGATGAGCGTGGGCCGCATGGTCGAGCTCATGGCTATCAAGCCGCGTGAGATCCTGGGCCTCGACCAGGTTCAGGTCAAGGCGGGCTCCGTTGCCGACCTGACCGTGTTCGATCCCGCCGCAACCTGGACGGTTGGCGAGGGCGGTTACGAGTCGCGTGCCGAGAACTCCGGCTTCGCCGGTCGCACGCTTACCGGTCGTGCCACCGATGTGTTTGTCGGCGGCAAACAGACGCTCGCCGACGGCTGCATCTGCTAGCATAGCCTTATCGCTTTTGTGCGCGGTGCCCTTGCGGCGCCGCGCTTTCTGTTCGTTTTGACCATGCAACCGCATGGGGGATTGGAGCGTCTATGCCCACACCTTCCACTGCACGCATGCACGACTTCGAGGTCGTTTCGAACCGGGAGATCGCCGACGGCATCTTCTCGCTCGTTATCTCGGCCCCCAAGCTTGCAAGTGCGCTCAAGCCCGGTCAGTTTGTGAACATTGCCGTGCCCGGCGATGCGTCCTCGCTGCTTCGCGTGCCCCTGAGCTTCTATCGCACTGACGCCCAGGCCGGTACCGTCGAGCTGTGGTACGCCGTCGTGGGCGACGACACCCATCGTCTGTCGCAGATGGCCCCCGGTTCCACCTCTAATCTGCTGGGTCCTGGCGGCCGCGGCTGGCTTGTGCCCGAGGGCACCAGGAAGGCGCTGCTCGTTGCGGGCGGCATCGGTGTTCCGCCCGTGCTGTGCCTTGCCGGCATGCTTGCCGAGCAGGGTGTGGCCGTCGATGTGTGCCTGGGCTTTGGCACCGCGTCCAAGGCCGTGGGCATCGACGAGTTCCGCTCGTTGTGCGATACGGTCAACGTGTGCACCGATGACGGTTCGCTTGGCACGCACGGTTTTTGCACCGATCCTGCCGCCGAGCTGCTCGGCGAGGGCGGCTACGACTACGTGGCCAGCTGCGGTCCCGCCGTCATGATGAAGAGGGTCGCCGCCGCTGCCGCCGAGGCCGGTGCGTACTGCGAGGTTTCGCTCGAGCGCATGATGAGCTGTGGCTTTGGTGCCTGCAACACCTGCAATGTCGAGACGGTCGACGGTATGAAGGGCGCCTGCATGTGCGGCCCCGTGTTCGATGCTTCCAAGGTGGTGGTCTTCTAGTGGGTACCGTGAACATGGCCGTCGATTTCGGCGGCGTCAAGATGCAGAACCCCATCAACACCGCAGCCGGTACCTTCGGCTACGGTTGGCAGTTCCAGAACTTCTTTGATGTCTCCCAGCTGGGCGCCATCACCACTAAGGGCTGCGCCGCCGAGCCCTGGCCGGGCAACCCTGCGCCCCGCATGGCTGAGATCCCGGGCGGCATGATCAACTCCGTGGGCTTGCAGAACCCCGGTGTCGCCGCCTTCGCCCGTGAGTCCGGCCCGTGGCTCGAGCAGCTGTCCAAGGACGGTTGCCAAGTCATTTGTCAGGTTGCCGGCCACTCTGTTGACGAGTTTGTGCGCGCGCTCGAGATGTATGTCGAGCTGTGCCCCTGGGCTGCCGGCTACGAGATCAACGTCAGCTGCCCCAATATCGCCGCCGGCGGTGCCGCCATGGGCTCCTCGCCCGAGGGCGCCTCTGCCGTTATGGCTGCCTGCCGTAAGGTGACCGATAAGCCGCTGTTCGTCAAGATGGCTCCGGTCAACGTCGCCGAGATTGCCAAGGCTCTCGAGGCCGCCGGCGCCGACGGCCTTTCGGTCATTAACTCCATCCAGGGCATGGCCATCGATGTTCATACCCGCAAGTCCCGTGTGGCCAAGCCCAAGGGCGGCCTTTCGGGCCCGCTGTGCCACCACATCGCCGTGCGCATGGTCTGGGAGGTTGCCCAGGCCGTCGATATCCCCATCAACGGTGTCGGTGGTGTCATGACCGGCGAGGATGCGGCTGAGTTTATCTTGGCCGGCGCCACCTGCGTGTCGGTCGGCATGGCCAACTTTGTCGATCCGTGCGCTTCGCTCAAGATTGCGCACGAGCTCGAGGCCTGGGCGGAGTCCCAGGGCGTGAAGGACATCAATGAGCTGGTAGGTGCTTTCGAATGCTAGAGACCGATGCCCGCGACCGTGTTATCGTCGCCCTCGACTGCGACCGTGAGCGTGCGCTCGAGCTCGCCCACGAGCTTTCTGGTCATGCCGCTTGGCTCAAGGTCGGCATGACGCTCTATTACGCTGAGGGCCCCGAGATCGTCAAGACGTTTAAGGACCTGGGTTTTAAGGTCTTCCTCGACCTCAAGTTCCATGACATTCCGCATCAGGTGCGCGGTGCCGCCCGTTCGGCCTCGCTTGCCGGTGCCGACCTGCTCTCGGTCCATGGACTGGGTTCGGGCGCTATGCTCGCTGCGTGCCGCGAGGGTGCCGAGGAGGCGCGCGAGGACCGCGCCAAGCTTGTCGCCATCACCGTGCTCACGAGCATGAACCAGGATTCGCTGGCCGAGATCGGCGTCGAGTCGCCCGTCGCCGAGGAAGCCGCCCGCCTGGCAAAGCTTGCCCAGGCCAACGGCATCGACGGCATCGTGTGCTCGCCGATGGAGGCCCATGACATGCGCGAGCTGCTCGGCCCCGATGCGCTGATCGTGACTCCTGGCGTGCGTCCGGTGGGTGCCGCCCTGGGCGATCAATCCCGCGTGGCGACGCCCTCCCAGGCTATCGAGCGCGGTGCGAGTCACATCGTGGTTGGCCGACCCATCACCGGTGCCGACGACCCGGTTGCCGCATTTGACGCTATCGTTGCCGAGCTGGTCGAAAACGTCGCCTAAAAGTTTCCCTCAAGTCACCACTTTTGGGTCTCATTAGCACAAATTAGCCCCTGTGCCTGCGAAAACTTTCCCATCCTTTGTGTGGAATCGCAGGTCAGGGGCTCAACTTTGACCTCCGCATATTGCACTTTTCGCAGGTATCGTCTAACCTATGGTGCCGTCGATTAGGCATTTAGCGCGTTTGACGTGCTAAAATGCCAATTATTGAATCAGATATAACCCAACTATTTGGAGGTTCGAATGGCACTCCCTCAGCTTACCGACGAGCAGCGCAAGCAGGCTCTTGAGAAGGCTGCCGCCGCACGTCACGCCCGCGCTGAGCTTCGCGAGCAGATCAAGAAGGGCGAGAAGTCCCTCGAGTCCGTGCTCAACTCCGATGACCCCATCGCTTCCCGCATGAAGGTTTCCACCCTCATCGAGTCTCTCCCCGGTTATGGCAAGGCCAAGGCCGCCAAGATCATGGAGGAACTCGGCATCTCTGCTACCCGTCGCGTCCAGGGCCTTGGCGTCCGTCAGCGCGAGCAGCTCCTCGAGCAGCTGACCAAATAAGTGAGCGCTCAGGATTCAAAGCTCTTTGTGATTTCTGGACCGTCAGGTGCAGGCAAGGGCACGCTCGTCACTCGTGTGCGCGAGCGTCGCTCGAACCTGGGCCTGACGGTTTCGGCTACCACGCGAGCACCACGTAAAGGTGAGGTCGACGGCGTCAACTACTTTTTCCTGACGCGCGAGGAGTTCGACCGCCGCGTGGCAAACGGTGAGTTTGTTGAGTGGGCCGAGGTCCACGGTAACTGCTACGGCACGTTGGTGAGCGAGGTTCAGTCCAAGCTCGCCTCTGGCTCGTCTCTGATCTTGGAGATCGATGTCCAGGGTGCCCTGCAGGTCAAGGAGCGTTTCCCCGAGGCCGTGTTGATCTTTATCAAGCCGCCTTCGCTCGAGGTGCTTCGCGATCGCCTGGTCGGTCGCGGTACCGAGACGCCCGAGACGATTGAGCTGCGTATGGCGAACGCCGCCCATGAGCTTGCCCTTGCCGACCGCTACGACGACGTCGTGGTGAATGACGATCTCGACCGCGCGACCGATGAGCTCGTTCGCGTTCTCGATATGCATGAAAGGATCTGAGGTCCGTGTCCGTTGTAAAGCCTTGCATTGACGATCTTCTGGAGAAGACCGATCACAACCGCTTCCTGCTCGCTTCGCTTGCCTCCAAGCGTGCCTGCGACATCAATAGCATGCTGCGCGGCCAGCATAACCGCGTGCTCGCCGTCCAGGATGTCGACGACATCACCATTGCGCTCTCCGGCGCCGATACCATCTCGATGGCTATGGACGAGATCGTCGACGGCGATATCTCCTACGATGAGGCCCGTTACGAGAAGGCGCTCGGCCACAAGGTTGCTGAAGCCTAAATGGCAGCTCGCGTCTGCCTGGTCCACTATCACGAGGTTGGACTGAAGGGCAAGAACCGCGCACATTTTGAGCATATCCTCATGGATAACATTAAGGCGGCCTTGGCCGCCTTTTCCGTGAATGCCGTGTCTCGAATTTCCGGTTATATCCTCGTGACCTTTAACGAGCATCAGGCCGACGATGCGGCGCGCGTTATTCGCACCGTCCCCGGCGTTGCCCGCGTGTCCCTGGCGTACCACACCAACCGTGACCCGCAGGAGTACTGTGCCGCCGCTGTGAAGGCGCTGCGCGAGTTTGGTCCCTTCGAGTCGTTTAAGGTGCATGCCAAGCGCTCTAACACCGACTATGAGCTTACCTCGATTGATATCAATCGACAGGTGGGCGAGGTGCTGTGCGAGGCGTTTCCCGATAAAAAGGTCCAGATGCACGACCCCGACGCAATGGTGCACGTGCTGGTGGTCCAGGGTAGCGTCTACGTGTACGCGCGCTCCGAGCGCGGCGTGGGCGGTCTGCCGGTGGGTTCTGCCGGCAAGGTCGTGACGCTTCTGTCGTCGGGCATCGATTCTCCGGTGGCGACCTGGATGCTCGCGCGTCGTGGCGCGGTGTGCGTGCCGGTACATTTCTCCGGCCGTCCGCAGACGCCCGATACGAGCGAGTATTTGGTGCAGGACATTATCCGTACGCTTGAGCCGGGTGTCCAGATCGGCCGCCTGTACGTGGTGCCGTTTGGCGATTGTCAGCGTAAGATTTCCGTCGCCTGCCCCAGCAACCTGCGCGTGATCATGTACCGTCGCATCATGTATTCGGTTGCCGAGCGCATCGCGCATATCGAGGGCGCCAAGGCTATCGTGACCGGTGAATCCCTCGGTCAGGTTGCCTCCCAGACGCTCGAGAACATCATGGCCGTCAACGAGGCCGTGAAGATTCCCGTGTTCCGTCCGCTCATTGGTTCTGATAAGCAGGAGATCATCGCGCGTGCCCAGGAGATCGGCACGTTTGATATCTCGACCGAGGCGGCTCCCGATTGCTGCACGCTGTTTATGCCGCGCCGTCCCGAGACGCACGCCAAGCTCGATGCCGTGCATGAGGCATGGGAGTTGTTCGATCACGAGGAGATGATCGAGCGTCTGCTCAAACAGACCGAGTACATCGACTTTGAGAGCAATACGTATAAGGCCCCTAAGACCTTAAAACGCAAACATTCCGAGCTCGCTCCACGTGAGATTTACCAAGATCACGAATAATGTTGTGTATAGACCGGCGGTGTTTTTGCATCGTCGGTCTTTTTCTATCTGGGCATTTGGCAATAAACGGTTCATTTGTTGACGTGTGCCTGAATAAATGGACACTTTTCCGCAAGGTTTTGGTCAGCTTTTGGTTTGACCGCGATAATCAGTGTGGACATGCGGAGGCTGCGGCGTTCGTTTCCTGACACGATGGTGTTGGGAGGTGTTTGCTATGGCGCAGCGCGAACAACACGAACGGGTTAAACGGATGGATCGCTGGGCAGAAAAGCTGCTCGGCCATAAGGCGGTGGTCGTGGCGATTCTGGTTGTCATTGCCGCCGCGAGTGGCTTGGCGATGGCAAGTTTTGGTGGCCACTCCAGCAATGTGTCGTTTGAGCGTAGTGATGAGACGGGCTCCTCAGATGTGCGTGAGGCCGGGGATGCGTCACCTGACGATGCCGATGAATCGTCTGCCAAGAGTTCTTCTGCTGCCGAGGTGTACGTCGATGTTGATGGCGCTGTTGCGAGGCCTGGTGTGTACCGGCTCAAAGACGGAGCACGGGTGTCCCAGGCGATCGATGCTGCCGGAGGGCTTACGGCCGAGGCGGATGTGACAGGGCTTAATCGTGCGTCCAAGATTACAGATGGTCAAAAGATCTATGTGCCGACGGTAGGGGAGCAAGAAGCGGCTGCGGCGGTCGGCGGGGGCGAAAGCGGTGCTTCCACGACTTCTGGTGCGGGGTCTTCGTCGGGGCTCGTGAACATCAATACGGCAAGTGCGGCAGAGCTACAGACGCTTTCGGGCATCGGGCCTTCTATGGCCCAATCGATTATCGACGAGCGGACGCATAACGGGGTCTTTGCCTCGGTCGATGACCTTATGCGCGTATCGGGGATCGGTGAGAAGAAGCTCGCCAAAATCAAAGATTGCATCTGCGTATGAGTGCGACCGAGCGCGAGCATGTAATGCCACCGCGCCCATTGATGCCGTGGACGATGGCCCTTTGTGCCGGGTTGTGTGCGAGCTGTGGCTTGGTGCTTAACGTGGCAGCCGATGTGCTGCTGGGAGAGCGGGCAGCGCACGTCACATTGCTTATGGCCATTCCTGTTGCGTCTGCGGCGTGCATCGTATTGGCTCGGTCCTGTATGCGTCTTGTGCGGTGGAGGCGATGGCTGTATGCCGCGGCCCTCGGCCTCGTGGCGGGGGCGGTCGTGTCCGCAGCTTGGGCGATAGGGGCGCTGCGCGTATCGAGGGCACTGGATAATCGGGCTGCGAGCAGTCTCGAATTTGTTGTGCGCGGCGACCCGTCCATCAATGACGGTTCGTACTCCTATACCTGCGATGCGTATGCGGGCGAAAAGCGTTTGGGTCAGGTACGGCTGTCGTGTGATCGTGAGCTCGGTGTCGGTTCGCATGTACGTGCTATCGGTCGAACCTCGCGCTTTGAGAATGATGCGTATGGGCGCTCACGCGTGCTTCGGGGCGAGGTTCGAAAGGTTAAAGTCGTCCGGTTGGTATCGATCGACGAGGGCCCTCCAGGGCCGTTGTCTTGGCTGCGAAACGAGCTCCTTGCCGTTATCGCGCCCGCGACCGACCCGGCGCGCTCGCTCATTGCAGGCGTTGTCTGTGGGCGCTCGTCCGAGCTGCGTGCCCAGCCTGCGGGGGATTGGTTTTCGGTGACGGGCACGGCACATCTCATCGCCGTCTCGGGCAGCCATCTTGCCATCGTCGGTTTTGTGATTGAGAGCGGACTGCAAAAGACGCGCCTCTCTCGTGGGCTGCAACGGGGGCTGTTGGTGTTGGCCCTCGCTGCCTATGCCGTTTTTACGGGCGCTTCGCCCTCGGCCGTGCGCGCGTGCTGCATGGTGGCGGCGTCGCTTGTCGCCAACGGCGCCGGACGTCGTCGGCATGGCCTCTCGGCTCTATTTTTGACCATGGCATTCTTTGTGCTGCTACGCCCGACGATATTGTTCGAGATGGGTTTTCAGCTTTCGTGCGCCAGCGTTTTTGCCATCCTTTCTTTTTGCCCCTACGCCACCTACGCCTTGGGCAAGCTGGGTGTGCCATCGGGCGTTGCCAGTATTTTGTCCGTCACGCTGTGCTCGCAGCTGGCGACACTTCCCGTAACCATTCCCGCATTTGGGTCGTTTTCGCTCATTGCCCCGCTTGCAAATGCCGTGATCGGTCCGGTGATAAGCGTGCTGCTCGCTTTATCGGTTGTGCTGGTGCCCTGCTCGCTTGTGCCGCTGCTGCGTCACGGGGCGCTCGTGGTGCCCGTGATCGTCGCCCGATGTGCACTGTTCTTTGAACAGCTCTTTGCCGCCGTTCCGGGCGCATCCGTAAGCGTGCCGCCCGATACGTCCCTAGTATACGTGGTGCCGTTTGCGCTGGCGGTCCTCTTGGTCTGGTGGCCACGCCCCCGCGCGCGGAGCATGGCAGCGGGGCTGCTGTGTTTAATGCTCGCAGCGGGTGTTCCGTATGTCTATTGGGATCGATGTGCGCCGCCTTCGGTAACGGTCCTCGATGTTGGCCAGGCCGATGCGATTCTGGTTCGTCAGGGTGGCGCCGTGGCACTCGTCGACTGTGGGCTCGATGACCGCGTGGTTTCGGCGTTGGTTCGCAACAATGTTCACCATATCGACGCCGTCTTCGTGACGCATTGGGATGAAGACCATTGGGGCGGTCTTCCCGACGTACTCGATCGTTTTTCGGTTGGAACCATTGCGGTCGCGGCCGATGCACTTGACGGCGCGCCTACTGAGGTCCTGAATCGCCCGGGTGTAACGTATCGGCAGGTGGCTCGCGGAGACACGGTCGATATCGGCGCATTTCGGGCTCGTGTGATGTGGCCGTTTGACACGGTGGATGGCGAGGGCAATGAGGACTCTCTTGTTTTGCTGCTCTCCTACGCTCGGGAAGGCAAGAGCCTGCGCGTGCTCCTCACTGGTGATGCCGAGCTCGATCAGGAGCGCGAGTTTGTACAGGAGGTGGGCGATATCGATGTGCTCAAGCTGGGGCATCACGGCTCAAAAGTTTCCGTCGACACAGAGCTGCTGGAAACGCTTAAGCCCGAGCTCTCTATCGCGAGTGCGGGCGAGGGCAATCGCTACGGTCATCCATCCGATGCCTGCATCGATGCCGTTCGCGATGCGGGTGGCGCGTTCGCATGCACCATCGAACAGGGAGACATCACTGTCTCGCCGACTGCAACCGGTTTTGCCATGCGATGTCAGCGACCGTGATGCTGCCGTTGGCGCGGGACCAACCCGTGGGCTAGAATGGCAAAGTACGAACACGAGAGCCTGCGGGAGGGGAGCGCGATGTCCGAAACCGGTCTGTTGCCGGTATATCTGATCGTCGGTACCGACGGAGTCAAACGCGACCACGCCGTCTCGCGTATGAAGGCGCGTCTGGAAAAGACGGGCATGGTCGAGTTCAATCTCGACGAGCGCGATATGACCAAAGACCCCGATATCGAATCGATTATCGGTTCGCTCAACACCTTTCCCATGGGCAGCGAGTTTCGCCTGGTAATTCTTGACGGCTGCTCAAAACTTGCCAAAGCGATCTCCGAGCCGCTTGTCGAGTATCTGGCGAGTCCCAGCCCCACGACGGTCTGCCTCGTCATAGCCGATTCACTCGCCAAGAACACGCGCCTGTACAAGGCGATCGCCAAGATTGACAAGAAGGCCGTGATCGACTGTTCGGGTACCAAGCGCTGGGAGCTGCCGCGCCGCGTGCAGCAGATGGCGACGCAGCACGGTAAGTCCATCTCGACGGCTGCTGCCGAGGAGCTCGTCTCGCGTTCGGGCGAAAACACACGTATGCTCGATAACGACCTGTCAAAGCTCGCCCAGATGGTCGAGGCGCCCCAGATTGAGCTTGCCGACGTGGAGCGTTGGATCGTGCGTACGGCCGAGGTTCAGCCCTGGGACTTTCTCAATGCGGTCTCGGCCCGTGACATGCGCCGCTCGCTTGAGCTCTTCAATCTACTGCCCTCCAAGAGCTACGTGTGGACCTACACGCTGCTATGCGGTCGCATCCGTGAGCTGATCGTCGCCAAGGCGCTCGATGGGCGTGGGCAGGGGCGTGAGCTCGCCGCGACGCTCAAGCTTCAGGCCTGGCAGGTTAAGAATCACCTGACCTGGGCACGTCGTTTTTCGATGACCGAGCTCGTTGCCGCGCTCGAGGGCGCCGTCGATGTGGAACTCGCATTGAAGGGTTCGGCCGATTCGGAGACCGCGCTTTTGCTCTGGATTACGAACATCTTGAGAAAATCGTGATGATACCTGCCTATTTGACAAATTCGTTCTATCCCTTTGAGGGGGAGCGTGCTATAGTAGGCGCTTGCATGACCTCACCGTGTCTCAGAGGTGTCATACATTTTTTGCAAGGAACTCGAAAGGAACTCCAGAAGTGGCAAACATCAAGTCTCAGAAGAAGCGTATCCGCACCAATGAGGCAGCTCGCATGCGTAACAAGGCTGTCAAGTCCGAGCTCAAGACGCTGACCAAGCACGTCCAGTCCGCCGTCGCCGAGGGCGACGCCGAGAAGGCCCAGGCTGCCCTCAAGACCGTCAGCAAGCGTCTCGACATGGCTGCCGCCAAGCATGTTATCCACAAGAACCAGGCTTCTAACCGCAAGTCCGGTCTTGCTAAGCTCGTGAACAGCATCAACGCCTAAGTTGTAAATTTCACACCACACAGATTACGCGCATAAATGGAGCCTGTTTTATGGAACAGGCTCCATTTTTTGTACCGCTCGGGTAAGATAGTCCGCATGAATACTTCAATTGACATTTCCCACATCCGCAACTTCTCGATCGTTGCGCACATCGACCATGGCAAGTCCACGATCAGTGACCGTATCCTCGAGCTTACCCATACCGTCGACGAGCGCGACATGGAGTCGCAGCTGCTCGACACCATGGATATCGAGCGCGAGCGCGGCATCACGATCAAGTCCAATGCCGTTCGCGTTTCCTATGACGCCGACGATGGCGAGACGTATCAGTTCAACCTGATCGATACGCCGGGTCACGTGGACTTTACCTACGAGGTCTCGCGTTCGCTGGCCGCCTGCGAGGGTGCGGTGCTCGTCGTCGACGCCACGCAGGGCGTCGAGGCGCAGACCGTCTCCAACGCGACGCTCGCCATGAACGCCAATCTGGATATCGTGCCCGCTATCAACAAGATCGATCTGCCGTCGGCGCACCCCGACGAGGTCAAGACCGAGATCGAGGATGATCTTGCGATTCCTGCCGACGATGCCGTGTGTGTCTCGGGCAAGACCGGCGAGGGTATCCACGACCTGCTGGAGTCCATCGTCTTTTTGATTTCGCCGCCCAAGGGCGATGCGAACGCGCCGCTCAAAGCGCTTATCCTGGATTCGTATTTTGATGAGTACCGCGGCGTCGTTGCCACGGTCCGCGTCTTTGACGGCTCCATCAAAAAGGGCGATACCCTGCTTATGATGCAGGCCAAGGGTGACTTTTTGGTCGACGGCGTGGGCGTCAAGCGTCCTGCCGAGACCCCGGTTGACGCGCTGACGGTCGGCGAGGTGGGCTACGTGGTCACGGGTCTGAAGGATCCCGAGGCCGTGCGCGTGGGCGATACCCTCACGTGGGCGTCGAATCCCTGCCCCGAGCCGCTTCCCGGTTACCGCGAGGCCAAGCCCATGGTCTACACGGGCCTGTTCCCGATCGACAACAAAGATTACGAGAATCTGCGCGACGCTCTCGATAAGCTGCATGTCAACGACCCGTCGTTGGTGTGGGAGCCCGAGACCTCGGTGGCGCTAGGCTTTGGTTTCCGCGTAGGCTTCTTGGGCCTGCTGCATATGGAGGTCGTCAAGGAGCGCCTGGAGCGCGAGTTCAACCTGGACCTCATTGCCACGAGTCCTTCGGTCGACTATCACGTCTACAAGACCGACGGTGAGATGATTGATGTCCGCAGCCCGCAGGATCTGCCCGAGGCCACGCGCATCGAGCGTATCGAAGAGCCCTATCTCAAGGCAAAGATCATCTGCCCGCCCGAGTATACGGGTGCCGTCATGCAGCTCGCTATCGAGCACCGCGGCATTACAACCGACATGATCCATCTCACGAGCAAATCGGTCGAGATGCGCTTTGACATGCCGCTTGCCGAGCTCATCTTGGACTTCTTTGACCAGCTCAAGAGCCGCACCAAGGGCTATGCCTCGCTCGACTATGAGTTCAACGAGTATCGTCCCTCCGAGCTCGTCAAGCTCGATATCCTGCTTTCGGGCGACGAGGTGGACGCGCTGTCGTTTATCGTCCACAAGGACAAGGCCTACGGTCTTGCCCGCGGCCTATGCGACAAACTCAAGGAAATCATTCCGCGTCAGCTGTTTGAGGTGCCTATTCAGGGCGCCATCGGCAACAAGATCATCGCCCGCTCGACCGTCAAGGCGCGCCGCAAGGACGTTTTGGCCAAGTGCTATGGCGGCGATATCTCGCGTAAGCGCAAGTTGCTCGAGAAGCAAAAAGAGGGCAAGAAGCGCATGAAGGCCATCGGCTCGGTCGAGGTCCCGCAGGAGGCCTTTATGGCGATCCTCAAGGTGGACGAGTAGGTCCATGGCGCTTTCTGAATACAGCAAGCGGCTGCTGGGCGCCTATGCTGAGCAGCCGTTCCTTATGGCTCCCATGGCCGGTGTGACCGACCCTGCCTACCGCATCATGTGCCGCCGCCGCGGTGCCCATCTTGCCTATAGCGAGATGGTGAGCGTGGCGGGCCTTGCCTACGCGAGCAACAAGACGTGGCGCCTGGTGCTACCGGCCGATGAGGAACAGCAGATCTGCGTGCAGCTCTTTGGCTCCAAACCCGATCAGTTTGCGAGCGCTGTCGCTGCCGTCGAGGAGCGTGTGGGCGATCGCCTGTCACTGATCGATATCAACATGGCCTGCCCGGCTCGCAAGGTCGTCACCAAGGGCGAGGGCTCGGCACTTATGCGCACGCCCGAGCTGGCTGAGCAGATCGTCGAGGCGGCGGTAGGCGCGGCGCACGTGCCCGTGACCGTCAAGATCCGCAAGGGCTTTTACGCCGAGGACCGCAATGCCGCGACGTTTGCCCAGATGCTCGAGGGGGCAGGCGCCGCCGCGGTGGCGGTGCATGGTCGCTGTGCCACGCAGCTCTATACGGGCCAGGCTGATTGGTCGGTCGTCGATGAGGTGGCCGACGCCGTCGAGATTCCCGTTATCGGTTCGGGCGACGTGTTCTCGGCCGAGGGTGCGGCGGGGCGTCTGCAAAGCTCGGGTGCCAGTGCGGTGTTTATCGCGCGCGGCATCTACGGCAATCCGTGGGTGTTCGGCGATGCCCGAGCCCTTGCACTCGATGGCACGCCGGTTCCTTCTCGCTCCTCGGTTGAGCGCCTGGAGGCTCTGCGTGAGCACCTGACGTTGACGCACGAGCTTCTACCGCTCATGTCGCGTGCCCGTACGTACGCGAGCTGGTATCTAAAGGGCATGCCCCATGCTGCCGCCTGGCGCGCCCAAGTGGTGCGTTGCTCCACATACGAGGAGTTCATGGCGCTGGTCGATGATATCGAGCGCGATGTGGTGGCCTGCGAGGCTGCGCTTGCCGCCGGCGAGTCGGTGCCCGCTCATCCGCTGGAGGCCTAACGGTGGCCGTTACCGCGCTGTACGTGCACGTGCCGTTTTGCGCCCAAAAATGCCGGTACTGTGACTTTGACTCACGCAGTTTTGCTCCGTGCGACCTGAGCGCTGCGCTCGATGCCTATTTTGAGCTGCTTTATGCGCGCCTCGATGCCTTTGGAGACGTCGGGGCGCTCGAGGGCATCCGCACCGTCTATGTTGGCGGCGGCACGCCGTCGCTGGCGGGGGAGCGTCTGGTAGAACTCGCCCGGCGTATCTCTGCGTGGTGTAAGCCCGTTGAGTTCACCTGCGAGGCCAATCCCGAATCGTTGACCGCCGAGCTTGCCGCTGCGCTTTCCAAGGTTGGTGTCACACGCGTCTCTCTGGGCGTGCAAACGCTCGATAACGCCGAACTTACCGCCATCGGCCGTATTCACGATGCTGATCGGGCGCTCGCTGCCATCATGACGGTTAAGGACGCTGGGCTCGATGTGTCGTGCGACCTTATGTGCGGTCTTCCCGGGCAGACCATCGTAAGCTGGCAGCGCACACTCGATGACGTGCTGGCGGCGGCGCCGCATCATGTATCGGTGTATCCGCTCACGCTCGAGGAGGGCACGCCGCTCTACCGCATGGCGTGCTGCGACGAGTCGCTCGAGCCCGACGAGGATTTTCAGGCTTCGTGTATGGACGCGGCGCGTGAGCGTCTGGGTGCTGCCGGCTATCACCCGTATGAGGTTGCAAGCTACGCGCTCGACGGTCATGAGTGCGCCCACAATATTGCCTATTGGACCGGACAGGGCTATCTGGGCTTGGGTCGCTCTGCCGCCGGTATGCTCGACGCCGAGGATTTCGATCGCTTGGCCGGGCTGTATCCCGACGTGCCTGCTCGCGGCGATGCATATCGCGTGCGCTTGGTGCAACGCGACGATGCCGCGACGACGTTTGATGCCGAGTATCTGTCGCAGCGCGAGGCGGCGGCCGAGGATTTGATGCTCGCCTGTCGCATGACGCGTGGCATTGGCCCCGATCTGTTGGTTCGCTCGGCAAGCATGATCGCCGCAGATGAGTTGGCGGCGGCCTGTGACCGTGCGCTCGAGTTGGGCCTTGCCACTTGGGTGCCCGATCAAATTGAAGGACATGCGGGTCGCGTCATCTCGAAAGACGTTATCGCAGGTCGCGTCCGTGCTCGTTTAGCGCCCACCCACTTGGGCTGGCTCGATGGAAATGTGCTGTTCGAGCTGTTTTGGGGTCTAGCCTAGGCCGCTCGGGTAGAATTACCGCAATATATACGCTGCTGTGAGCAGGAGGTTGCCGCGCATGGCGACGATGAACGAAAAAGATTACTACGAGATTTTGGGTGTCTCCAAGGACGCCACCTCGCGTGATATACAGAAGGCCTTCCAGCAAAAGGCCCGCAAGCTCCATCCGGACGTCAACAAAGAACCGGATGCCGAGGAAAAGTTTAAAGAGGTTTCCGAGGCCTATGCCGTGCTTTCGGACGAGCAGAAGCGTGCGCGCTACGACGCCATGCGCTCGGGCAACCCCTTTGCCGGCGCTCCTACGGCTTCGCCCTATGGCGGCGGCTACGCCGGTAGCGCGGGCTATGGCAATCCCTTTGAGGGCGGCTTTCCCTTTGGTGGCGCCTGGGGCCAGCCGCGTCGCGGGCAGGCTGCCTATAATCCCGAGAACGGCGCCAACGTGGTCGTCGATATTAAGCTCGACGCCAAGGAGGCCAAGGGCGGTGCCCGCAAGACCGTTCGCTATACGCGCTTCGATACCTGTGGTCACTGCGGAGGCTCGGGTTCTGTCTCGTCCGAGCATGCACATACCTGTCCGAGCTGCGGCGGTCGCGGCCACATCGACGTCGACCTGTCCTTCCTGTTCGGTGCCGGCACGTTCCAGTCGGTCTGCCCCGAGTGCGGAGGTTCCGGTAAGGTCGTCGCCGACCCCTGTCCCGATTGCGGCGGCAGCGGGCGAACTCGTGTGACCTCCGAGCAGACAATTGAGTTTCCTGCCGGCACGCACGATGGCGACGAGGTCCGCATTAGCGGCATGGGTCACGCCGGCACCAACGGTGCCTCGGGCGGCGATCTGGTCGGTCGCGCTCATGTTGAGGCCGAGCGTCTGGAAGGCAAGGCCCGTACCGGTTTTTACCTGATGGGCATCGTGGCGCCGTTTTTGGTGCTGTCGGCCATCTCGGGCGTGTTCTCGGCCTTTGCCGTGATGTGCTTTATTCCGTTTGCCATGGGCTTGTTCATGGTGGTCTCGGACGGCGTGCTGCACCGCAGCCTGCTGTGGTGGAAGCGCGGCGCGATGCAGTTTGCCAACGGTTTTGCCAACGGATTTATGTTCGCGCTCGTGTCGGTTTGGTTTGCGAGCTGCTCGCAACGTGCCATGCTTTCGCCCTACGCAATGCAATAACATCTAGCCCTCTGTTTGCGGCCGGCCCAGCTTGGGTATAGGACGCACTGTGACAATAATGAAAGTCGGAAGGATTCGGTCGTGTCGGAAAATAGGGATTACTACGAGGTACTTGGCGTCGACAAGGATGCCGATGCGCGGACGATTAAGCGCGCGTTTCTAAAGAAGGCCCGTACCGTACATCCGGATGTTTCGGACGACCCCGAGGCCGAGGCCAAGTTCAAGGAGCTCAACGAGGCCTATTCCGTTCTTTCCGATGAGCAGAAGCGTGCTAACTACGATCGCTACGGTTCGCCCGACGGTCCCGGTGGCTCCGGCTATGTCGACATTAACGATATCTTTGGCGGCATGGGCATGGACGACCTCTTCTCGTCGTTCTTTGGCGGCGGCGCCGGCGGTGGCGCCCGAAATCGCCGTAAGCGTCGTCGCGGCCGTGATATGGCCATCTCCCTTTCGGTGACCCTTGAGGAGGCGGCGCTCGGTTGCAAAAAGACGATCAGCTATGACCGCCTTGCCCCCTGCGAGGATTGCAACGGCACCGGTAGGGCCGAGGGTGCACAGGAAAAGCAGTGCAGCCGCTGCCACGGCACGGGCTATGTCACGACGGTCCAGCGTTCGTTCCTGGGCCAGGTTCAGTCCTCTTCGCCTTGCCCCGACTGCCACGGCGAGGGCACGGTCATCGATCATCCCTGCGAGACCTGTGACGGCCAGGGCCGCACGCCTTCGCACGATAAGATCGACATCGATATTCCCGCCGGCGTTTCGACCGGTCGCCAGCTGCGTGTGAGCGGCTTTGGCGAGGCCGGCCTTCGCGGCGAGCCCTCGGGCGACCTGATTGTCAACGTGCGTGTTGCCGACCATGAGCGCTTTAAGCGCAACGGTGACGACCTGTACCTGGTGAGCGATATCTCGATTGCGCAGGCTGCGCTCGGCTGCGAGATTGAGGTCGAGGGCATTATGCCCGACGAGGTCGTTAAGGTGACGGTTCCCGCCGGCGCCCAGTACGGCGACACCGTGAGCGTCAATAATTACGGCATGCCGCGCATTGGCGGTGGCGGTTCGCGTGGCCGCCTGATCGTGCAACTGCGCGTGGTCGTTCCCACCAATCTTTCCAATAAGCAACGCGAACTGCTCCGTGCTTTTGCCGATGAGATGGGCGATGACGTCGCTTCTGGTAAGAAGTCGGTGACCGACCGTATCAAGAGTGCCCTCGACGATATCCTCGATTAAGGAGCCCGCGTGCTCGCACCCCATATTTCCGTCGTCAACCTCGGCTGCCGCGTCAACCGGGTCGAGTCTGACCGCATCACTGCCGATCTTATGCGTCTGGGCTTTGCTATTGTGGATTCCCAGGATGCCGATCTGATCGTCATTAACACCTGTGCCGTTACGGGCGAGGCCGAGGCCAAGACCCGTAAGGCCGTCCGTCATGCGCTGGCCTATCCAAACGAGCCCTATGTGGTCGTGACCGGATGCGTGGTCAATTTGCATCCCGAGGAGCTGCTGGAGCTTTCGGATCGCGTGATCGCCGAGCCGTCCAAGATCGATGTCGCCGAACGTGTCTGCGAGGTGCTGGGCGTTGAGTCCGATAACGTTCCCGCCTGCAGCGATGGCGAGGTGGTCGATGTGCTCGGTCGCTCTCGCCTGGGCGTGAAGATTCAGGACGGCTGCAACCATCGCTGCACCTATTGCATTGTGTGGAAGGCACGCGGCCCCGAGCGCTCCGTGCCCGTCGAGTCCGTGCTC
Organism: uncultured Collinsella sp.; assembly: GCA_959023295.1. Classification (GTDB taxonomy): domain Bacteria; phylum Actinomycetota; class Coriobacteriia; order Coriobacteriales; family Coriobacteriaceae; genus Collinsella. The sequence goes on from CAUFBM010000003.1 coordinate 103,733, forward strand.
GAGCAAGTTCGCGAGGCCCAGGAGGCCGGCGTGCCCGAGGTGGTGCTGACCGGTGTGAACCTGGGTGCCTACGATGGCAAGAGCGCGACCGACGAGCACGTCGAAATCGATGAGCTGCTCGAGGCCATCATGGAGCGCACGTCTATTCCGCATGTGCGCATTTCCTCGGTCGAGCCTATGGATATCTCCGAGCGCCTGCTTAAGGTTATGGCGCGCTACCCGCAGCGTATCGCCCCGTTTTTGCACCTGCCCGTGCAGTCCGGCTGCACGGCGACCCTGCATCGCATGGGCCGTCCCTATAGTGCCGAGGCCTTTGAGGACACGGTGCGCATGATTCGCGCCAATCTGCCGCAGGCGTCACTTTCTTGCGACGTTATTGTCGGCTTCCCTGGCGAGACGGACGAGGAGTTCGAGGAGTCGCTGGCGCTGTGCCGCCGTGTGGGTTTCTCGCGTATGCACGTGTTCCGCTACAGCAAGCGTCCCGGCACCCTTGCTGCCGAGATGCCCGGCCAGGTGCCGCCCGAGGTTATGGCCGAGCGCAGCCGCCGTATGCGGGCCGCCGCACAGGAGCTCGCCATTGCCGACGCTCGTCGTCGCGTGGGCACGGTCGAGCGTGCCGTGCTCGAGTATGGTGACAACCTGACGCTCGGCTCGTTCCATCATGCCCGTCTTGACGATACCTGTGGACTTACAGCCCCGTGCCTGCTCGATGTTGCTATCATCGGAGTCGATGATTCCGGCTTGGTCCATGCACGCAGGGAGGTTCATGGAAGCCTCGAAGATTAGACTTACCGTTCCCGAGGGAATTGATCCCTCGCGCGTTTTGGGCGCCGGCGACGGCGTCCTTCGTGCGCTCGAGAGCTTGGTTCGCGCTCATGTGGTCGCCCGTGGCGATAGCATCGCCGTGAGCGGCGACCCGGACGAGGTCGAACTCGTGGCGCGCTTTTTCGAGCACGCTTTTCGCGAGGCGGCCGCCGGGCGCACGCTGTCTGCCGACGATGTCTCTCGCTGCCTGGCTGTCTTGCGCGACGGTGAGCACGAGGCTACGTCGCTTCGCGATGACGTGCTGCTTTCGTATCGCGGCCGCGTCATTCGCCCCAAGACGCTCGGGCAAAAGCGCTATGTGGATGCCATCCGCTCGCATACCATCACGTTTGGCTTGGGTCCTGCCGGTACCGGTAAGACCTATCTGGCTATGGCGCTCGCCGTTGCCGCGCTCAAGCGTCACGAGGTGGGCCGTCTGATCTTGACACGTCCGGTTGTCGAGGCGGGGGAGAACCTGGGCTTTTTGCCCGGTACCCTTGAGGAAAAGATCGATCCCTACATGCGTCCGCTCTACGACGCCCTTTTTGACATGATGGATCGCGAACGCACCGATGAGCTTATGGAGCGCGGCGTGATTGAGATCGCCCCGCTTGCCTACATGCGCGGCCGTACGCTGAGCGATGCCTTCGTGGTGCTCGACGAGGCCCAAAATACCACGCCCGAGCAGATGAAGATGTTCCTGACGCGCCTGGGCTTTAACTCCAAGTTTGTGATTACTGGCGACCTGAGCCAGCGTGACCTGGTGGGCCGTCGTGGTGGCTTGGCGGATGTCGAGAAGATTTTGGGCCGTGTCGACGATGTGGCGTTTGCACACCTGGAGCGCGCCGATGTGGTGCGCCATGCCCTGGTGGGACGTATCGTCGAGGCATATGATGCTTATGATGACGTGCGCGAGCAGCGCTCGCGCGACCGAAAGGAGTCCCGTTGAGTGTATTGATCAGCAACGATGCCGAGCTCGATACGCTGCTCGACGCTCAGGAGGTAGAGCACATCTGCGAGGTTGTGCTTGCCGCCGAGGGCGTTGAGCGTGAAGTCGAGATTTCCCTTTCGTATGTCGATGAAGACGAGATGCACGAGCTCAACCACGAGTGGCGCGGTATCGACCGCACCACCGATGTCCTCTCGTTTGAATGCGACTCGGCCTTTGACGAGGATATTCCCGCCGACGAGACGCTCGAGCTCGGCGATATCATCCTGGCCCCGCAGGTCATTGCCCGTCAGGCCCCCGGCTTTGGCAATAGCCGTGCCGACGAGTGCCGCCTGATGCTCGTGCATGGCATGCTGCACCTGCTGGGGTATGACCACATTGAGGACGACGAGGCCGAGGTCATGGAGGCCCGCGAGGACGCCATCCTGCGCGATCTGGCGCTCGAGCGCGGCGAGGACCCCAAGCTGGTCCACGTCGGCCCCATCACCAACCATGCCCACGACTAGGAGCCGTTTATGATTCCCGGATCGAACAAGGACCATCCGTCCTTCTTAAAGTCGTTTTCCTACGCCATGGAGGGCTTCGTCACCGCCGTCAAGACCGAGCGCAACATTAAGGTCATGCTCGTAGCGGGCGTGTGCACCGTCATTGCCGGCTGCATCGTGGGGCTCGACATTGCCGAGTGGGCCACGATTATCATCTGCTGCGGCCTGGTGATTCACGGCGAGCTGTGCAATACCGCCATGGAGGCCATTGTCGATCTGGCGACCCAGGAGCTCCATCCGCTGGCAAAACGCGCCAAGGACATCGCCGCCGCCTCGGTATACGTACTTTCAATCACCGCCGCGATTGTGGGCTTGCTGGTATTTGCCCACGCGCTCGGCTTTATTTAGAAAGGGATTCCCATGTCCGACAATATGCAGCCTATCGATGAAATTTTGGACGACGAGTCCCCGGATGCTAAGGCGACCGAGGCCTATGAGGAAGTCGAGGAGTTCGACCCGTTTGAGGGCATGAGCGACGAGGAGCTCGACGCCCTGTGCGATGAGGACGACAACCTCGCGGGCTTTGGCGACGTTGAGCCTGGTTTTCGCAGCGGCTTCGTGGCCCTGGTCGGACGCCCCAACGCCGGCAAGTCCACGCTGCTTAATGCCTGCTATGGCAAGAAGGTCGCCATCACCTCACCGGTGGCCCAGACGACCCGCCGCCGCATGCGCGCCGTCGTCAACCGTCCCGGCTACCAGCTGGTCTTTGTCGATACCCCGGGTATTCATAAGCCCAAGGACGGCCTGGGGTCCGAGCTCAACAAGAGCGCGTTGTTCGAGCTGAACGATGTCGATGTCGTCGCGTTTTTGATTGATGCCACCAAGCCGATCGGCAGGGGAGACGCCTGGGTTGCCGAGCGCGTCAAGAGCGCCCGTTCCAAGAAGGTCCTGGTGCTCACCAAGGCCGATGAGGCCGACCCCGCACAGGTCATGGAGCAGCTTAAGGCCGCCCACGAGCTCATGGAATATGACGACGAGATCGTGACGTCGTCGGTCAAGAACTTCAACGTTGACGCCTTTATCGAGACCGTTGCGCACTTTTTGCCCGAGGGTCCGCGTTGGTTCCCCGAGGACATGGGTACCGACGCTTCCGACGAGACGCTCGTTTCCGAGTTTGTGCGCGAGAAGGTCTTGCGCCGCACCCGCGACGAGATCCCGCACTCCGTGGGCGTGATCTGCGATGCGCTCGAGCAGACCAAGAAGGTGCTGCGCGTGCACGCTACCATTTACGTCGAGCGCGAGGGCCAAAAGGGCATCATCATCGGCAAGGGCGGCGAGATGATCAAGCATATCGGTATCGACGCCCGTCGCGATCTTGAGCGCATCTTTGGCACGCAGGTCTTTTTGGAGCTGGACGTGAAGGTCAAGGCCGGCTGGCGTGACGACGAGGCCCAGATTCGCCGCTTTGGCTACAACGCCGAGGACTAAGGACGCGCGGCGCGCATGGCAGGCTCCCGGACATATCGCACGAAGGCGCTCGTCCTCGACAAGACGAAGCTCAAAGAGACCGACCTGATCCTGACGATGCTTGACGAGCGGGGTCGGCAGGTTCGTGCCGTGGCAAAGGGTGCGCGTAAGCCCGGCGGGCGGTTGGCGGCGCGCTGCGAGCTGTTCTGTACCGTCGATATGCTGCTTGCGCATGGACGGTCGCTCGATGTGGTTTCCCAGGCCGAGCTTATGGAGGCTCCGCTCGGCGTTGCGCCCGATTACGAGACGACATGCGCGGCAAGCGCGATCGCCGAGGTCGCGCGCGTGTGCTCGTTCGAGGACGCCGAGGACCCGTTTACCTTTGCTATAACGCAGCGAGCGCTTGCCCTGGTGGGCAGCGGGCTCGACACAGCGCATATGGATCTGCTTGTGGCTGCATATGTCTTTAAGCTGCTGTCGCACGTTGGCTACCGACCCGATTTTTCGGCCTGCGTGCTGTGCGGAGACCCCATGCTGTCGTATTTTTCGCCCCAGGCCGGCGGGCTCATGTGCGGGTCGTGCGCTTCGAGCGTTCCGGGTGCCGAGTTGGTGTCGACCGGTGAGACCGCATGGCTGCGCGCCCTCATGTCCATGACCTTCGATGCGCTCATGGGCGAGCGAATCGACCCGCATACGGCGGCGTTCCTGCTCGGGCTTTCGCATGTGTGGGCGGCGACGCATACCGACCAGCGCCTCCGTGCGATGGAATTCATGTTGGGTCGGTGATGATGCGCAGGGGCGGGCTGCTTGTGGTAACATATCGGTCTGTTGGTACCTCGACCTTGGTTGCTCGCTCCACCGGCGGCTTCCCAGTCCGAGGCGAATCGAGTCGCCCGAGGGCGACGCAAAACGAAAGGTGAAACAATGACTGTTTCCAAAGAGCGCAAGGCGGAGCTGACTGCCCAGTTCGGTAACACCCCGGTCGACACCGGCAACCCCAAGGTTCAGGTCGCCATCCTGTCCGAGCGCATCAAGGAGCTGACCGAGCACATGAAGTCCCACCAGAAGGACTTCCACACCCGTCGTGGCCTGCTCATGCTCGTCGGTCGTCGTCGTCGTCTTCTCTCCTACATCAAGAAGAACGACATCGTCGAGTACCGTGAGCTCATCAAGGCTCTGGGCATCCGCGACAACATCCAGTAGGATTTGTACATGCTAAGAGCGTCCTGCGCAGCGGGGCGCTCTTTTTGTGTAAGGGCGTGAACAATCACGCTCTGAAGCGTGGCGGGGGCAGGGGGCCCGCGTCACATCAGAAGCCCGCAGGCAAGGGGCCTGTGGGGTAAAGGAGAACAATGACACTCGTATCCAAGACCTTTGAGCTGTACGGCAAGACCTACACCTTTGAGTCGGGCGAGCTTGCCAAGCAGGCCACCGGCGCCTGTCTGGTCAAGCAGGGCGACACCACGATGCTCGACACCGTGGTCGTCTCCAAGGAGCGCAAGAACTACGACTTCTTCCCGCTGACCGTCGACTTCAACGAGAAGATGTACGCAGCCGGCCGCATCCCGGGTGGCTACCTCAAGCGTGAGGGCCGTCCCAGCGAGAAGGCCACGCTCACCGCGCGCATGATCGACCGTCCGATTCGCCCGAGCTTCCCGGACGGCTTCCGCAACGAGGTGCACATCGTCGCCACCTCGCTCGTCGCCGACCAGGTCAACCCCTTCGACGTCATCAACGTTATGGGTGCTTCCCTGGCCATGACGCTTGGCGGCGTGCCCTTCGAGGGCCCGCTTGCCTGCGTGCGCATCGGCCGCAACGTGGAGACCGGCGAGTTTATCGTCAACCCCACCTACGAGGAGCGCGAGAACTCCGATCTGGACCTGGAGCTGGGCGGCTCTGCCGACTTCATCTCGATGGTCGAGGCCGGCGCCGAGGAGATCTCCGAGGACGACATGCTCGCCGCCATGAAGTTTGGCCAGGAGGCCCTTGCTGCCTTCTGCCAGGCTCAGGACGAGTTCGTTGCCGAGTGGGAGCAGGTCAACGGCCCCATCGTCAAGAAGGAGTACCCGCTCGACCAGCCCGTCGAGGAGGTCCAGGAGCGCATCTTCGCCCACTACGACGAGATGGCAGCCGCCCTTCGCGACGCCGACAAGCTCTCCCGTATCGGCAAGGTCGAGGCTCTGAAGGAGTCCATCCGTGCCGAGTTCACCGACGAGGAGCAGGCCGCCTGGGAGCGCGAGATCCCCGTGGCGCTCAAGAAACTCGAGAAGAAGGCCATGCGCACCATGGTCGTCGAGACCGGCGAGCGCGTCGACGGCCGTGCCGCCGACGAGATCCGTCCCATCATGGTGAAGGACAACTACCTGCCGCTCGTTCATGGTTCCGGCCTGTTCCAGCGTGGCCAGACCCAGGTGCTCTCCGTCCTGTCGCTCGGCATGCTCAACGAGGGCCAGCGTCTGGACACCATCGAGCCCACCGAGGGCAAGCGCTACATGCACCACTACAACTTCCCGCCGTTCTGCACCGGCGAGACCGGCCGCATGGGCAGCCCCAAGCGCCGCGAGATCGGTCACGGCAACCTGGCCGAGCGCGCTCTGCTTCCGGTGCTCCCCGACGAGAACGAGTTCCCCTACGCCATCCGCGTCGTCTCCGAGGTCATGGAGTCTAACGGCTCCTCTTCGATGGCTTCGACCTGCGGTTCTACGCTCGCCCTTATGGACGGCGGCGTGCCCATTAAGCGCCCGGTCTCCGGTATCGCCATGGGCCTGATCCAGGAGGAGGGCAAGACCGTGGTCCTGTCCGACATCCAGGGTCTCGAGGACTTCCTGGGCGACATGGACTTTAAGGTCACCGGCACCACCGAGGGCATCACCGCCCTGCAGATGGACAACAAGGCCACCGGCCTCACCTTCGACATTCTGGCCCGCGCCCTGCAGCAGGCCAAGGAGGGTCGCGCCTTCATCCTGCAGAAGATGCTCGATGTGATCCCCGAGCCGCGCCACACCACGCGCAGCACCGCTCCGCGCATCGTGTCCATCCAGGTCCCGACCGACAAGATCCGCGACGTCATCGGTTCCGGCGGTAAGGTCATCCGCGGTATCCAGGACGAGACCGGCGCCTCGGTCGACATCCAGGAGGACGGCACCGTCTTTGTCGGCGGCACCGGCGAGTCTGTCGACCAGGCTGTCGAGCGCATCAAGCTCATCATCAAGGTTCCCGAGCCGGGCGAGGAGTACACCGGTCGCGTGGTCTCCATCCAGCCCTTCGGCGCCTTCGTCAACCTGCTGCCCGGTAAGGACGGCCTGCTGCACATCTCCCGCGTCGCCAAGGGCCGCGTGGAGAAGGTCGAGGACGTCCTCAATGTGGGCGACGAGGTCAAGGTCGTCGTCATCGAGGTTGACGATCGTGGCAAGATCTCGCTCGATCGTCTTGACAAGCCCGAGGCCCCGGCTCGCGCCGAGGGTGCCTCCGAGGGCGACGGCGAGCACTTCCAGCGTCGTGAGCGTCCGCGTCGCGAGCGCTCCGAGCGCAGCGACCGCCCGCGCCGTCCCGGAGACAACGGAGGCCGCAAGCCCCGCCGTCATCACGACGCCGAGTAACAGCTACACATAAGCAGCTCAACAAGGGCGACTCCGGACAGGGGTCGCCCTTTTGCTCGCGCCCGGGAGGGCCGCATATGAAGTTTCCTGCTCTACAGTCCTGCGTAAGACGGAAAGCACATTAAGTGCTTTCCTTTGCGTGCGGAACTCGCGATAAACTTCATATGCGTCCCTCCCGGGCGCAAGCAAAAGGGCTGGTCAATGCCGCTCGCTATTTAGTTAGACGGTCTATTCAGTAGTCAGATTACAGATCTGTAGATAGCCGCAGCAGCATCTTCCCAGATAAAACTGACCAAAATAAACCTGTTCCTTTTTTAGCAGGTTTCCCGTGGGGCGGGCACTGATGAAGTTTATCGCGAGTTCCGCACGAACAGGAGGCCACTTAATGTGGCCTCCGTCGTGAGCAGGACTGTAGAGCAGGAAACTTCATCAGTGCCCGCCCCACGGGAAACCGTCGGGATAGACCAGTTCAGATGGGGCTTTGATGCATGGGTGGTCTGTTGTTGTGCAAATGGGTATCATACTGTGGTTATTGCATCGACTCTACGATGCATTGTTGTATGTGCCCGGCGGTCGGTTTGCCAGAAGCGCCCCGTCGGTTGTTCCAGACCCGTTTCGAAGAAAGGAAACAACACTCACCTATGGCAGCTAAAAAATCATCTCCCTTGAAGATCATCCCGCTCGGCGGCCTTGACGGCATCGGTAAGAACATGACGGTCTTCGAGTGCGGCGACGACATGGTGCTCGTCGACGCCGGTCTCATGTTCCCGGATGACTCCCAGCCTGGTATCGACCTGGTGCTTCCCGACTACACCTATGTTCTTGAAAACGAGGAGAAGCTCCGCGGTATCGTCGTCACCCACGGCCACGAGGACCACACCGGTTCGCTTCCGTACCTGCTGCAGGACCTCAACAACAAGGTGCCCATCTTCTCGAGCAAGCTGACGCTTGGCTTTATCGAGGGCAAGCTTTCTGAGTTCCGCATCCGCGCACCCAAGTTCCGCGAGGTCAAGGGCGGCAGCCATGTCAACCTCGGTGGCATCTCGCTCGACTTCTTCTCGATGACGCACTCCATCCCCGGCGCTCTGGGCGTGTTCATCCGCACCAACCAGGGCACCGTTATGCACACCGGCGACTTTAAGCTCGACCAGACGCCCATCGATGGTGTCACGCCCGACTATGCCGCTATCAGCCGCTTTGCCAAGCAGGGCATCGACCTGCTGCTTTCCGACTCCACCAACGCCACGGTTCCTGGCTTTACCAAGTCCGAGGCCGAGGTTGGTCCCAATCTGCTGCACGCCATCAAGAACGCCCCGGGTCGCGTGTTCGTCGCGTCGTTCTCGAGCCACATTCATCGCCTGCAGCAGATCTGCGATGCCGCCCGTAAGTGCGGCCGTAAGGTCGTTGTGACCGGTCGCTCCATGCTCACCAACACCCGCGTCGCGCGCGAGCTGGGCTACCTCAACATCGACGATGCCGATATCATCGATGCCTTCGATATCGATAACCTGCCCGACGACAAGATCGTCGTCATGTGCACCGGTTCGCAGGGCGAGCCGCTGTCGGCCCTGTCCCGCATGGCCAATGGCGAGCACAAGACGCTCTCCATCCACGAGGGCGATACCGTCATCCTCTCGGCAACTCCCGTTCCCGGCAACGAGAAGGCCGTCCAGCAGGTCGTCAACAGCCTGGCCAAGCTCGGCTGCGACGTGTGGGATAAGAACCGCGCTCTCGTCCACGTCTCCGGTCACGGTAGCCAGGAGGAGCTCAAGCTCCTGATGGCCATGGCCAAACCCACGTACTTTATGCCGGTTCACGGTGAGGCCGTGCATCTGCGCGCTCATGCCCAGCTCGCCCGCAAGATGGGCATCAAGGACGATCATATCTTTATCCTCGATAACGGCGACACGCTCGAGATGCGCGGTGGTATCGTCAAGCGCGGTACACCCGTCGAGTCCGGCGTCGTCTACGTCGACGGCCTGCGTATCGGCGATACCGACCCCATTGTCTTGCGCGATCGCCAAAAGCTCGCCAACGACGGTATGGTCACGGCCGTTGCCATCGTCTCGCTCAAGCACAAGAAGATCGAGGCCATCGAGTTCTCGGGCCGCGGTGTCTCGTTTGCCATCGACGACCAGTTCTCCGAGGATGCCTCCGCATCCATTATGAAGACGATCGAGAAGGGCAAGTTTAGCTTTACGAGCAGCGGGTCCGATGCCATTCGCAAGGCCGTGCGCGATTCGCTCTCCAACTTTATTTGGAGCCGTACGCGCACCCGTCCGATGATCATCCCGGTCGTCATGGAGGTTTAGTTTGGCGCGCGGATCTGCACAAAACGCCAAAGGCAATAAGGCCAATAACCAACCGGCATCTGCTAAGGGTGCCGGTTCCCATCTGCGTGCCAATAAGGGCCACGAGGCCGACTTTGACGATTTTGAGCCCTTGGTCGAGCCCTCGGCCAACCGCGATATCGCCGGCGTGGTCATCGCCGTTTTGGCGATTGCGTCCTTCATTGCCGTGATTTCGCCGGCGACCGCACCCGTTACGGCTGCGGTTGCTGGTTTCTACCACCTGGGCTTTGGTCTGGGCGCCTACGTGCTGCCGATCGTCATTTTGCTGTTTGCCGCCACACTCTTTTTAAGCGAGGACTCGCCGCTCAACGTGCGCTCTGTTGCGGGCGGCGCCGTGGTCTTTATCGCCGTCGTTTCCATTCTTTCGCTGATGGTGCCGGGTACGAGTGTCTCGTGTGACCTTATGTTCACGCCGCAAAATTTGTCCGCCTCGGGTGGTTACATCGGTGCGTTTATTGCGAGTGCGCTGCAGAATGCCCTGGGTAAGCCTATCGCGATGGTAGTCCTGTTGGGCCTTGTCGTCGTGGGCTTGGTCATCATCGGCTTTTCGGTTGGCGGCGTGCTGCGCTCTGCTCGCGACCGTGCGGCCGATTTTGCCGAGCGCCGTCGTGCCGATGTTAACGCGAGTCCGTGGGGTGACGACGAAGCCCTGTCGGTGCCTGGTGTCGCCCGCCCCCGCCTGAGCATTCTTCGTCAAAAGGGCTCCGATGCTGCCGTGACCACGGTCATGGGTAACGATGTGGACCCGGTTTTGGACGATGACGACGAGGACGATGATCCGTTTGTCGACGTGTCCGATGCCGTGGAAGCTGAGCGCGCTAAGACAACGCTGCTGCCGCGCCGTCATGCCAAGAAGAGCAAGGCTGCGCCTAAGCTCAATACGAGTGAGCCCGACCCGACTTGGTCCGATAGCGAGATTGAGCTCACCGAGGGCGATGACGAGGACGACGAGGCTCCGATTGAGACCGCAAAGACAACTTTGCTGCCGCGTCGTCATGCCAAGCGCGACCAGGTAACCGGTCAGCTTTCGATGGAAGACGACCCCGATAAGATCGACGAGTCCGAGCCGCCGTTTGCCGTGAATCCTGTCTCGGCAGCACCTCAGATTCCCGACTTCTTGAAGCATCCCAAGGTTGCCGATACGGCTGTCGCGGGCGCTGCCGAGGCGCCTACTTCTAGCGATGGGGGAGCGGTCAATGCCCCCGCGGATAACGAGGGCGAAGAAGAGGATGGCCTTAAGCTTCCGCCATTCGAAATCCTGCATGCCAACCCGCAGTCGGCGTCCTCCGCGTCTTCTGACAAGGAGCTGGAACAGACTGCCGAGTCGCTTCAGTCCACGTTGCTTGAGTTTGGCCGCAGTGCCCGCGTGGTCGGCTGGATCGCCGGCCCCACGGTGACGACCTTTAAGCTGCAACCTGGCGAGGGCGAGCGCGTGAGCAAGATCTCGAGCCTCGAGGACGATATCGCGCTTTCGCTCGCTGCCCAGTCGGTGCGTATCTTTGCCCCGATCCCCGGCACCTCGCTCGTGGGCATCGAGATCCCCAATCGCAAGCGCCAAAACGTCAATCTGGGCGACGTGCTGCCCTATGTTAAGGGCGGTCCGCTCGAGCTGGCCATCGGTCGAGATGCCGAGGGTACGCCGGTCGTCGCCGACCTTGCCAAGATGCCCCACCTGCTGATCGCCGGTACCACGGGTTCCGGTAAGTCGGTCATGATCAACTCCATCATCACGACCCTGCTCATGCGCGCCCTTCCCGAGGATGTTCGCCTGATCATGGTCGACCCCAAGCGCGTCGAGCTCGCGGGCTATAACGGCCTGCCGCATCTTTACGTACCGGTCGTTACCGAACCCAAGCAGGCTGCGAGCGCCCTGCAATGGGCCGTGTCCGAGATGGAGCGTCGCCTGAAGGTCTTCGAGCGCCTTAACGTGCGTAAGATTTCGACCTACAACGAAAAGCAGGCCGCCGGCGAGTTTGAGCATTACGACAATCCGCCGCAAAAGATGCCCTATCTGGTCATCATCATTGACGAGCTCTCGGACCTGATGATGGTCGCCGGTAAGGATGTCGAGGCCTCGATCGTGCGTATTGCACAGCTGGGCCGTGCCGCCGGTATCCACCTTATCGTGGCCACGCAGCGCCCCAGTTCCAACGTGGTGACGGGCCTTATCAAGGCCAACATTACCAACCGCATCGCCTTTAACGTCGCCACGGGCATCGACTCGCGCGTCATCATCGACCAGATGGGTGCCGAAAAGCTCACTGGTTTGGGCGACATGCTGTTCTCCAAGGTCGACTGGGGTAAGCCTCGCCGTATCCAGGGCTGCTTTGTCTCGGACGACGAAATCAACGAGATTGTCGAGTTCGTCAAGTCGCAGAGCGAGCCCGACTACCACGAGGAGATCCTGTCTGCCGTGGCGCCCGCTTCCATGTCCATGGCGGGTGTCGGCGGCATTGTCCGTACCGGCGTTGCCGAGCCTCAGGACGACGACCCGCTTATCTGGGAAGCTGCTCATATTGTGGTGGAATCGCAGCTTGGCTCCACATCTGGCCTGCAACGTCGTCTGAAGGTTGGCTATGCGCGTGCCGGGCGTATTATGGACATGCTGGAAGAAAAGGGTGTCGTCGGCCCGCCCGACGGTTCCAAGCCGCGCGAGGTCCTGTTGGACGAGGAGGGGCTTGCCGCGCTGGAATCTGTCGACGCCGAGATGGCACGTGAAGATCGTGAGTTTGGAGGATTCTGATGGCTGCACGCTTTGGTGACATGCTGCTCGAGCAGCGTCGCCGAATGGGCCTTTCCATTCAGCAGGTCGCCAACACCATCAAAATCAGGCCGCAGATCATCGAGTTTTTCGAGACCGGTAACTTTGCTTCGATGCCGCCGCGCGGCTATGCGCAGGGCATGATTTCGAGCTATGCTCGCTTTTTGGGCCTCAATCCGCGCGAGGTCGTCAATGCCTACTTTGACGACCTGATGGCATACGAACGCGAGACGTCGCAGCAGGGCGGTCGTTTTCAGGACGCCGCCGGCTACGTCAATTCGCGTTCCTCGGTCGATAACGGGCGCTTCCTGATGGTTCAGGGCGGTCGTTCGACCCGCTATGGACAGCGTCCTCAGCAGGCCGGTTATATCACCGAGACGGGTTCGGGCGAGGAGATTCGCTCACAGCGTGACCGGTTCCGCAGTACGCCGATGCCCGAGGACCGTGCACTTCCCGCTGCTCGCGGCGTGGCGCGTGACCCTCGTGCCGGCTACGGCGACGGCGGCTATTCCGATCGCGGTTACCGTGGTGTCTCTACGGGACGCTCTCGCGGTGGCTATGCGGATGCCGATGCCACGCAGGTGACGCCGCGTCTTCGCTCTCAATCACAGCCGTATGGCCAGCGCTCTTCGGCTCCGCGTTCGGGCCAGCGTGGCTATCAAGGCCGCGGTGAACTTGCGCCCCGCTCGGGTCAGCGCAGCCTTCAGGGCCAGGGCGGCTATCGCGGCCGTTCCGATAGCAATCGTGGTCGTATGCCTCAGGGAGGCGGCCGCAGCAGTTCCAGTCGTGGACGCGGCGGATCCCGTACTCCTCAAAACAACGGGCTCGATCCGCGTATCGTCTACGCCGGCATCGGTGCCGTGGCGTTGCTGCTGATCGTGCTCATCGTGGTGCTTCTGCGCGGCTGCGCATCTTCGGCGCCCGAGACCACGCCCGAGACGCCCACTGCTACCAAGACTACGACCAAGAAGTCTTCTAAGAAGACCGAAACGGTCGACGAGGACGAAGACACCGATGAGGCGACGGATGAGTCGACTGATTCGGACGCTACCAAGACGACGGCAAAGAAGGAAGAGAACGAGGTCACGAAGGTCAAGGTCTCCGTTGCCAAGGGAAAGACCGCGTGGATTGAGGTCAAGGTCGACGGCAAGTCGGTCTATGGCGCCCAGGCGACTGGCCCCTTTGAGCAGGAGTACACGCCCGAGTCCTCGATCGAGATCACCACGTCCAAGCCTTCCGATGTCACCGTTACCAAGAACGGCGAAAAGGTCCGTTACGATACCAAGACCTCGGGCGTGGCGCGTGTGACGATCACCGTTCCCAAGAAGAAGACGACTGATTCCGAGAATGGTGAAAGTTCTGATAGTGCCGACACCGCCGATGGTACCGACACCACCGACGGCACCGATGCCCAGTCCACGGATGGCGCCGATACCGCATCTGACGGTCAGACGCCCACCGATTCTACCGACTATTCGTACGATAGCTACTAAGCTGCTCGTATGCGAAAGGAAACATCATGGCTAAAGATTCCAGCTTCGACGTCGTGTCCGAGGTCAACATGCAAGAGGTCGACAACGCCTTCCAGCAGACCACGCGCGAGATTTCCCAGCGCTATGACCTTAAGGATTCCGGCGCCACGATCGAGCTTTCGAAGGGCGACAAGCTCTTTACGATCAACGCCCCGGCCGACTTTGTCTCCAAGCAGATTATCGACGTGCTGAGCTCCAAGCTCATCAAGCGCGGCATCGACCTCAAGGCTGTCTCGTGGGATGCTCCGCAGGCGGCATCGGGCGGCACCGTGCGCGTGCTCGGCCATATCGTCGAGGGTATCGACCAGGCGACCGCCAAGAAGATCAGCAAGGACATCAAGGACCAAAAGCTCAAGGTCAAGGTGACCATCGAGGCCGACAAGCTGCGTGTTTCCTCTGCTTCGAAGGACGCGTTGCAGACCGTGATCCAGTTTCTGCGCGACCAGGACTACGGCCAGCCGCTGCAGTTCACCAACTACCGCTAATATCATTCGAAAGGACCGCTCTCCAACATGGATACACCGTTGGGCTCCGTGCTCTACATCACCCTCGGCTGCGCTAAGAACGAGGTTGACACCGACCGCATGCGTTCTCTTTTGACCGCCGCAGGCTACGAAGAGGCATTCGACCCGCAGGATGCCGATATCGCCATCGTCAATACATGCTCGTTCCTCGCCTCCGCAACGTCCGAGAGCATCGAGACCACGCTCGAGCTCGCCAACGAGGTTCAGGACGGCGTTCGTTCTTGCCCCATCGTCATGTGCGGCTGTGTGCCGTCGCGCTATGGCGACGACCTGCCTGACGAGCTGCCCGAGGTCGCTGCCTTTGTGAAGGCCGACGAGGAGGACGGCATCGTAGCGGTCATCGATGGCGTGCTGGGTGTCGAGCGTGAGATCGCAGCCTATATTCCGCAGGTCAAGCGCACTGTCGAGGGCGCTGTCGCCTACGTCAAGATTTCCGATGGCTGCAACCGCTTCTGCAGCTTCTGCATGATTCCCTATATTCGCGGTCGCTATCATTCACGCAATGCCGAGAGTATTATCTCCGAGGTGCGCGACCTGGTTGCCGGCGGTGTGCGCGAGATCGTGCTGATCGGCCAGGACACGGGAATTTGGGGCACCGACTTTGCCGACGAGGACGTCGCCGAGGGCTCGCCGCGCAATCTGGCGCAGCTGCTGCGTGCCGTCGCCGAGGCCGTGCGCCCGCAGAACGTCTGGGTCCGTGTGCTCTACTTGCAGCCCGAGGGCATGACTGACGAGCTCATTGAGACCATTCGTGATACGCCCGAGGTGCTGCCCTATATCGATATCCCCGTGCAGCACTGCGACGCGCGCATCCTCAAGGCCATGCGTCGCTCCGGTTCGCGCCAGGAGCTCGAGGACCTGTTCCGCGACCTTCGCGAGCGCATCCCCGGTATCGTGATTCGCTCCACGGCCATGGTCGGCTTCCCGACCGAGACCGACGACGAGTTTCGTGATCTTATCGACTTTATGGACACCGTCGGCTTTGACTACACGAGCGTCTTTGCCTACTCGCAGGAGGAGGGCAGCCTGGCCGCTAAGATGGAGGGTCAGGTCGACGAAGAGGTCAAGCTCGAGCGCGCCCAGGAGGCCATGGACCTGGCCGAGTCGCTCGGTTTTGCCGCCACCGCCGCACATGTGGGCGAGCGCGCCCAGGTGATCGTCGACGGTATCGAAGAAACCGAGGACGGCGCCGAGCTGATCGGCCATGCCTGGTTCCAGGCGCCCGATTCCGATGGCGCGGTGCACTTGGATGCCAGCGAGGCATCTGTGGGCGATATTCTGACGGCCGAGTTTACCGATAGCTTCTGCTATGAGCTTATCGGCCATGTTGTGGAGTAGGAGAGCATCGTGGCAAACGAGAGCAATAAGGAACTGACGAGTGTTTGGACGCCCGCCAACATCGTGACGTGCGTTCGCATCGTTTTTATCCCGGTGTTCATGATCGTGTCGGCGCTTTCTCACACGAGTGTTGCCGGTACGGATTGGAGCATCTTCGACGGCCCGCTCGCCGCCGCTGCCTTCATTCTGTATGTGATCCTGTCGTGCACCGATAAGGTCGACGGTTATCTGGCGCGTTCGCGCAACGAGATCACCGACTTCGGTAAATTCTTGGACCCCATCGCCGATAAGCTGCTCGTGTTTTCGGCCCTGCTGCTGTTCTTGGATTTTGGCGCGGTGACCGTGTGGTCCGTGTTCATTATCCTGTTCCGTGAGCTTCTGGTGAGCGCCCTTCGCATGGTCGCGAGTGCGGCCGGTGTGGTCGTTGCGGCCGATAAGCTCGGCAAGTACAAGACGGCGACCACGATGGTCTCCATCTGCGGTTACCTGTGCGTTTTTGCTATGGCCGGCTTGCACCTTGGCCCGGTGGCGCTGACGCTCGGCATCTACTCGGTGTCGCGCTTCCTGTATGCCGTTGCCGTTGTCTTGACCGTTATCTCGGGCGCCCAGTACTTCTGGAACTGCCGCAAGATCGTCTTTTCGGTCTAGGTCCTGGTGGGTATGACGGACTCTTTTGAGCAGATTTTCGCACATAACGAGGAGCTGGCGCGCGATATCGTCGAACGCGCGAGCGCTCGGGGTGTGACGGTTTCGACGGCTGAGTCGCTGACGGCGGGTATGATCGCCTCGACGATTGCGGATATCCCGGGCGCCTCGGCGGTGCTGCGTGGCGGTGCGGTGACCTACTGCGATGAGATTAAGCATCGCGTGCTGGGTGTTGAGCAGGAGACGCTCGACCGCTACACCGCGGTGTCGCATCAAACTGCGCGCGAGATGGCGTCGGGTTCGCTGGAGCTGTACCAGAGCGATATTGCAGTGAGCGCAACGGGTTATGCCGGCCCCGGCGGTGGTACTGAGGACGATCCTGCTGGCACTTTCTATATTGGTTGGGCACATCGTTCCGCCGATGGGGGAGTGCCGGTCGTGGACTCTGTGCGCTGCCACTATGAGGGCGACCGTTCGTGTGTTCGTGCCCATGCGGTCACGGAGGCATTGGGTCGCATTGTCTGCGTGCTCGATTCTATGGAATAGACGTGTTTTAAGGGGCCTCCGGGCCCCTTAATTGTGGAGATGGGGACCTCAGAAGAATTTAGCGTTTGTGCTGTTCATAGGTGTATTTTTGCCTGCCTTGTTCTTATTTGGCCCTTTATGGTCAAGCATTTGGTCAGTGTTTGGTCGGCTTTTGGTTGGGTTTTGGAAAGGTCGGCTGCATATGATTTATCTGAACGGTTGACCACGAACAGCCGTTCGTTTATTATCGATGCAGGTTGTTAAGAGGAGGGCTATTCATGGCCAAGAATTCAGGTCCCGTACGTACCGTTCATGCTCGCACGACGGGTAAAGAGCGCGATGAGATGATCGCCACCACCAAGGCCGAGATCGAGAAGAAATTCGGCCAGGGTTCCATCATGAGGTACGGCGACGGTGGCCCCGAGCTCGAGGTCGAGGCCATCCCTACGGGCGCTCTGGCACTCGATGCCGCGTTGGGTATCGGCGGCGTGCCGCGTGGCCGTATCGTCGAGATCTACGGTCCTGAGTCCTCCGGTAAGACGACGCTTTCGCTCGAGATCCTGGCCGAGGCCCAGGCAATGGGTGGCGTTGTGGCATTTATCGATGCCGAGCATGCGCTCGATCCCACTTATGCCGCGCGTATCGGCGTGGATATCGACGAGGTGCTCATTTCTCAGCCCGATACGGGCGAGCAGGCGCTCGAGATTGTTGACATGCTCGTGCGTTCCGGCGCCATCGATGCCATCGTTGTCGACTCCGTCGCCGCGCTGACCCCGCGTGCCGAGATCGAGGGAGAAATCGGCGACACTACGGTCGGTCTTCAGGCTCGCCTGATGAGCCAAGCGCTCCGCAAGCTCGCCGGCTCGCTGTCTAAGTCCAACACGACGTGCATCTTCATTAACCAGCTGCGTGAGAAGATCGGCGTCATGTTCGGCAACCCCGAGACCACGACGGGCGGCCGCGCCCTTAAATTCTTCTCTTCGGTGCGTATCGACATTCGCCGTATCGATAGCATTAAGCTTAAGGACGAGGTTATCGGTAACCGCGTGCGCGCTAAGGTCGTTAAGAACAAGGTGGCAGCTCCGTTCCGTTCTGCTGAGTTCGACATTATGTACGGTACGGGCATCTCTAAGGAGGGCTCGATTCTGGACATGGCTGTCGAGTGCGGCATCTGCAAGAAGATGGGCTCCTGGTTTGCCTATGGCGAGGACAAGCTCGGCAACGGTCGCGAGGCCGCCAAGGCGTTCCTGCGCGAACACCCCGATTGCGCCGACGAGATTGAGCATAAGGTCCGTCTTGCCTGCGGGCTTGAGTTTGATGACGATGCTCCGTCCGAGGTAGAGCTGACCGATCAGCCTGCGCCTGAGGAGTTTGACGAGCTTTACGCCATCGATGGTTCCGCCATGCTCGATGATGACGACGAGTAGCGGTTACGCTCATGTCGTATACGGTGACCGAGGCCACGGCCGTCTTTCCCGATAAGAAGGCGGCCTCCTCGTTCTCGAGCGGGTATGCGTCCAAAAAGCCTTGCGCACATATCGATTGTGAGCTTGAGGGCGGTTTTGAGCGGTCTATTTGGATTCCCGTGCGGGTCGCGCGCCTGTATGTCAAAAACCGCCCCGATCTTCCCTGTGATTGGGATAACTTTCGTGAGGCGGTGCAGCTCATCGAGCGTAAATGTGCACTTACCATGGTGACTGAGATGTTATCGCGCCGCGACCATGCGACGGGTGAGGTCCGTGACAAGCTGGCTCGCTACGGCTTTCACCAGCCCGCGATCGATTTCGCCGTCGAGCGCGCCACCGAGTATCGCTTTTTAGACGAGAACCGCTTTTGCTCGTACTTTATCGAGGAACGCAAGCGGCGCGGTTGGGGACAGCGCAAAATCGAGACCGAGCTCAAGCGACGTCATGTCGTGCTCGATGACATTCCCGGTTATCCCGAGGATTATTTTGCCGTCGAAGACGATTTGGCGCGTGCGTCAGCCCTGCTCGCCAAGCGGCGTGTTCCAGAGACGCGCGGATTCGAAAAACTGGTTCGGTTTTTGATGGGCAAGGGCTTCTCGTATCACATCGCCGCCGATGCCGTTAAGGCACGTCTCGATGCCGAATGCGAGGAATGTGCGCTTTAGGCGTATGCGTTTTGTGGCCCCGCCGCTCACCGCGTTTTAGCCGCCGTACTGGGGCCATTTATTTGACAGTTGTTGTGGTTCAACGTACGATAAACACTGTCATTTGCTTTGTGATATGTGCTCATCTGTGATGAGTTTGTTTATATGTTTATCTGTATCCGACCCGCATAAGCTGCGCCCATATTACTCAAATGTCGCGAGCCGTTCATAAGGACGGTTCGCTTTGTTGTGTAACGAATCCATAAAAAGGAGTGAGTATGCCTATCATTGCAGCGCTCGTTGGCATCGTTTTGGGTGCCATCGCCGCCATTGCCTACATGCGCACCGCCAAGCAGGGTAGTCTTCACGAGGCCGACGAAAAGATCCAGTCGGCACACGCACAGGCTGAGTCCCTGATCGGTGATGCAAAGCGTCAGGCCGAGACCCTCAAAAAAGAGGCTCTGCTCGAGGCTAAAGAGGAGATCATCAAGAACAAGCAGGCCGCCGAGGCCGAGGACAAGCAGCGCAAGAGCGAGATTCGTACGCTCGAGAACCGCGTGATGCAGCGCGAGGAATCCCTCGATCGCCGCAACGACGCTCTCGACAAGCGCGAGCATCAGCTGTCCAGTCAGGCCGGTCAGGTCGAGAAGCGCTCCCGTGAGCTCGAGGAGCTCTGCGCAAAGCAGACCTCCGAGCTCGAGCGTATCGCCGACCTTACCCGCGAGGATGCCCACAAGGAGCTCCTCGATAAGGTTCGCGGCGAGGTCACCCACGAGGCCGCCACGATTATTCGCGAGTCCGAGCAGCAGGTTCGCGCCGAGTGCCACAAGACCGCCCAGGAGATTCTGTCCCTGGCGATTCAGCGCTGCGCTGCCGACCACACTGCCGAGGTCACCGTTACCTCCGTGCACATTCCCTCTGATGACCTCAAGGGCCGTATCATCGGTCGCGAGGGTCGCAACATCCGGACCTTCGAGCAGGTTTCCGGCGTCAACCTCGTGATCGACGACACGCCCGAGACCGTCGTTCTTTCGAGCTTCGACCCGGTCCGTCGTGAGACCGCCCGTGTTGCTCTGGAGAACCTCATCGCCGACGGCCGCATTCACCCCGCCCGCATCGAGGAGATGTATCACAAGGCTGCCGACCTGGTTCAGCAGCGCGTGCGCGAGGCTGGCGAGCAAGCTGCATTCGATACCGGCATTCACGACCTGCACCCCGAGATCGTCAAGACCCTTGGTGCCCTGCGCTACCGTACCTCGTTTGGTCAGAACGTGCTTCAGCACTCCCTCGAGGTCTCTGACCTGTGCGGCGTAATGGCTTCCGAGCTTGGCCTGGACGTTGTTACCGCCAAGCGCGCCGGCCTGCTGCACGACCTGGGCAAGGCAATCGACCATGACGTCGAGGGCCCGCATGCCGTCATCGGCGCCGAGCTTGCCCGCCGTTATGGCGAGAAGCCCGTTATCGTCCACGCTATCGAGGCTCACCATGCCGACGTCGACCCCAACACGGTGCTCGATGTCCTGGTACAGGCCGCCGATGCTGTCTCTGCCTCTCGCCCCGGTGCCCGTCGCGAGTCTGCCGAGAACTACATCAAGCGTCTTGAGAAGCTCGAGGAGATCGCCAACTCCCATGACGGCGTCGAGCGTACCTATGCCATGCAGGCTGGTCGCGAGGTCCACGTCATGGTTCAGCCGGACAAGATCTCCGATGCCCAGTCCACGGTTCTGGCTCACGATATCGCCCATCAGATCGAGGAAGAGATGGAGTATCCCGGTCAGGTGCGCGTCGTCGTGATTCGCGAGAGCCGCGCTGTCGATATCGCTAAATAACATGAGCGACGCGAACGAGCTCATCTCATTTATCGCGTCGATGTCGGGGGAGGGCAACCTTCGCGTCGAGGAGAACCTTGGCGAGGGGTATGTCCGCCTCCGCGTTTCGGAGGCCGAGCGGCGCCAGGCAAAGCACGACATTCAGCATGTCGAGGATATCGTCATCGAAATGCTCCGTAATGCTCGCGATGCCGGCGCCGACAAGATCTTTCTCGCCACGACCAAGGAAGATGGCGTCCGCACGCTTGTCTTTCTGGATAACGGCTCGGGTGTTCCGCAGGATATGCAAGAGCAAATCTTCGATGCTCGCGTTACCTCCAAGCTCGAGAGCATGAAGATGGACCGTTGGGGCGTTCACGGTCGTGGCATGGCATTGTTTTCGATCAAGCAGAACACCGACGAGGCCCGTGTGGTCACGTCCGGTGTCGATCTTGGTTCAGCCTTTAAGGTGAGCGTTGCGGCCGACCGCCTCAGTGAGCGCGCCGATCAGTCCAGCTGGCCCCAGGCCGTCAAGGACGAGGACGGACGTTATGTCTGTGCTCGCGGTCCGCATAATATTATTCGCGCTGCCTGTGAGTTTGCGCTCGAGGAGTTGCGTGGTTGCGATGTCTATCTTGGTTCTCCGTCTGAGATTGCCGCGACCCTTTATGCTCAGGCGTCAAGCCGGCTCGATACGTCGCGTCTCCTGTTCATTGATGACGAGAGCGAGCTTCCGGTTGTCGATCGTTTAGGCCTTGCCTCTGATGCCGAGGACTTTATCCGCATCTGTTCGGGTTTGGGTCTTGAGATGTCCGAGCGCACGGCACATCGCATTTTGGCAGGGCAGATTAAGCCTGTTCGCGGTGTGACCGCGCGTTTGCTGCGCGAGCGTGATTCTTCCTCGCATGCGCCGGCTCCTGTCGATCTTGCGAAAGATCGTCGCGGGCTACGTATTGCCAAGGATGACATGGCACAGTTTTCGCGTGCTGTGGAGCGCGACTTTAATGACCTTGCCGCCCGGTACTATCTCAACCTTTGCGGCGACCCAAAGATTCGCGTTTCGCGTGATCGAATCACCGTGACCTTCGATCTTGCCAAAGAGGAATAGTGCCTTTACCGAGTCCACTCGGTACGATACAGTTATTGCAGTTAAAACGTACTTTTAAACGCAGGAGTTTCTTCATGGATTGCCTGAAGGTATCAAGCAAATCATCGCCCGCGTCCGTTGCCGGCGCCATCGCCGGCATGGTCAAGGATGGTGTACCCGTCAACATCCAGTGTGTCGGCGCCGGTGCGGTCAACCAGGCCATAAAGGCCGTGGCTATTGCGCGCGGTTTTTTGATTCCAACCGGATTTGATATTTCCTGCGCGCCCGTGTTCTCCGACATCCTTATTAACGGGGAGTCGCGCACGGCCATCCGTCTTTCTATTTACGTTCACCAGATCAATCGAGCTGCTATGGATAACGTCGTCATGGATGATGTTAAGCCTGTGGCATAGCTTCTGCTTGCCTCGATTCGCCCCCCCCTCTCCCCATCGTTAGGACTTATGCACATGGACCAGCGTTCCGTACGCGATATTCTTGCCGGTAAAACCTACTTTATCCGCACCTTTGGCTGCCAGATGAATCAGCACGACTCTGAGCGCGTGAGCGGTCTGCTCGATTCGTATGGTTGCCTCATGGCGCTCGATCCCGAGCATGCCGATATTGTTGTCTTCATGACATGCTGCGTACGCGAGGCCGCCGATACTCGCCTGTACGGTCAGTGCAATTCCTGCAAAAGCCTGCCGCCTTCGCCTTCGGGCAAGCGCGTGGTTGCCGTGGGTGGCTGTATCGCGCAGCGTGATGGTGAGGGCCTGCTCACCAACGTCGATAACGTCAATGTCATCTTTGGTACGCATTCCATCGCGCATGTGGCCGAGCTCATTGCCGAGGCGTTCCTGGACGGTAAGCGTCATATCCGCACCAATGAGCATGAGGATACGGATGCCATGAGCATGCCGTGGCATCGTGAGACCCAGTATCACGCCTGGGTGCCCATCATGACGGGCTGCAATAATTTCTGTACCTATTGCATCGTGCCGTACGTGCGCGGTCGCGAAAAGAGCCGCCCCTTCGAGGAGATTGTCGACGAGGTGACCGGTCTGGTGCGCCAGGGTGTGCGCGAGATCACGCTGTTGGGCCAAAACGTTAACTCATATGGTCGCGATCTGTTTGGCAAGCCGCGTTTTGCCGATTTGCTGCGCGCGGTGGGCGATACGGGCGTCGAGCGCATCTTCTTTACCTCTTCTCATCCTAAGGATCTGCTGCCCGAGACCATCGACGCTATGGCCGAGACGCCCGCCGTCATGCCGCAGCTTCACTTGGCCGTTCAGTCGGGCTCCACGCGCATCCTCAAAGAGATGAATCGCCGTTATACACGCGAGGACTATCTGGGCCTGGTCGATCGCATTCGCAATCGCATGCCCGATATCGCGCTCTCGACCGACATTATCGTTGGCTTCCCGGGCGAGACTGAAGAAGACTTTGAGCAGACGCTCTCACTTGCCGAGACGGTCCGCTATGCTCAGGCCTATACCTTCATCTATTCCAAGCGCGCCGGTACCCCGGCTGCAGAGATTGACGACCCTACGCCGCATGAGGTTATTCTCGAGCGTTTCAACCGCCTGGTTAAGGTTATCGAGACCACGGCACACGAGTATAACCAGGGTGAGCTTCATACTGTGGTGCCGGCGCTCATTGAGGGAACGAGTAAAAAGAACGACGCGGTCCTGCTGGGCAAGAGTCCCAAGAATCAGACCGTGCATGCGCCTATCCCCGAGGGTTACAGCATCGATCAGCTTGTTGGCAAGATCGTTGATGTTGACGTTGACGTTGCCAAGACCTGGTATTTATCCGGCTCCGTTGTGGGCGAGCCGCGCTAATGGTTTCTCCCGGGACAGGTCTTTCCGCCGTTGCGATCGTCGGTCCGACGGCGGTTGGTAAGAGTGATGTTGCCGACCGTTTGGCAGCTCGTCTTTCGTCCGAAGTGCTGTCGTGCGATGCGATGCAAATCTATCGCGGCATGGACATCGGTACCGCAAAGATGGCGCCCAATGAGTGTACGGCGCCACTGCGTCTCGTCGACATTGTAGAGCCGGGTGTGGCATATTCTGCTGCGCTTTATCAGGCTGACGCTCGCGCGCATGTTGAACGTCTCCTTGGTTCGGGTTGCCTGCCTGTTTTTTGCGGAGGTACGGGGCTGTATCTCAAGGCTGCCCTTGATGAGATGGACTTTCCCTCGGGTGAACTTGAGGACGATCGCCGTGCGGGCTATCAGGAGCTTGCCGAGCGTATTGGTGAGGAAGAACTGCATGCCCTGCTTGCCGAGCGTGATCCAGAATCGGCTGCTGTTATTCATCCCCATAACGTGCGTCGCGTGATTCGCGCGCTCGAAATGCACGATGATGGCGTCTCCTATGCGCAGCAAAAGTCGCAGTTTAGTGTTCCGCGCGAGCATTATCACGCTCTGTGGTTTGGTCTGACGCGTAATCGCGAGGTGCTCTACGAGCGCATTAACCTGCGTGTCGATCTGATGTTTGAGCAGGGCCTTGTCGATGAGGTCCGCGGTCTTATGGGCCAGGGGCTGGGAGATGCCCTGACGTCGATGCAGGCAATTGGCTATAAAGAGATCATCGATGCTTTCAATGGTGTGATGAGCATGGATGAGGCTCGCGAACTCATCAAGATGCGTTCGCGTCGTTATGCCAAGCGTCAGCTTTCGTGGTTTAAGCGCGATGACCGTATCGTGTGGTTTGATATGGATGAATGTACGATCGATGAGGTCGTTGAGGATATCCTGCATCGTATTGAGGCTGCCTAATGGCCCGTTTTCCTCTTGTTCCCACGGCACCCGAGCCCGAGCGTGCCATTTTGGTTGGTGTTGAATGGCGCGACAATGCATGGCAGCTCGATCGCTCACTTGATGAGCTGGAGCGCCTTGCCCACACGGCTGGTGCCCAGTGCGTGGCACGCTTATCGCAGCGTTTGGTAAAGCCGTATCCTAAATCGTTTATCGGTTCCGGTAAGGTTGAAGAGCTGTGCGGCCTGGTACATCGCATGGATGCCGATGTCGTTATTTTTGACGACGACCTGACGCCCTCGCAGCAATCCTATTTGGAGAAAGCCGTGGGCGAGCCGGTAAAGATTATCGATCGTACTGCACTGATCTTGGATATCTTTGGCCTGCATGCTCAGACGCGTGAGGGACGCCTACAGGTACAGCTGGCGCAGCTTCAATATCTGTTGCCTCGTCTGCGCGGCATGTGGAGCCATCTCGCCAAGGAACAGACGCGCGGCGGCATCGGCTCACGCTTTGGTCAGGGCGAAAGTCAGCTCGAGGTCGACCGTCGCCTCATTCGTAATAAGATCGCTGCGCTTCGACGTGAGATCAAGCAGGTTGAACAGCGTCGTGATGTTCAATCCAAGAGTCGTATTGAGTCACCGGCGTTTCGCGTCGCGTTAGCCGGTTATACCAATGCCGGTAAATCGACGTTGCTCAATCGTCTGACCGGCTCTACGGTACTTTCGCAGGACAAGCTGTTTGCTACGCTCGACCCGACGACGCGTTCATATCGCCTGCCTGGCGGTCGCGGCATGACGATTACCGATACCGTCGGCTTTATTCAAAAGCTGCCGCATGGTCTGGTCGATGCCTTTAAATCGACGTTGTCTGAGGTGTTGGGTGCCGATTTAATTCTCAAAGTCGTGGATGCGTCTGATGAGGACTATGAGCGACAGCTTGAGGCTGTCGACCGCGTGCTTGATGAGATCGGTGCCGGAGAGCGTTTAACGCTTACGGTGTTCAATAAAATCGATCTTCTCGATAGCGTCGATCGATTGAGTTTCCGTCGTCGTTATCCGGAAGCTGTTCTGTTCTCGGCCCAAACGGGCGAGGGGCTCGACGATCTCGTCGATCGCATTGCTCGCGAGGCGGCCGCCACCGATGTGCTGCTTTCCGCCGACATTCCATATCGTGAAGGTGCACTCATCACAGTCGTGCATGAGCAGGGGACCCTTTTGCACGAGGAATATCTTGAGGATGGCGTTCGTATTGTGGCGAAACTGCCGGCTCGTATTGCACCGCGGCTCGAGCGTTATCGCACCGAGTAGGCGAGCTCCAAAATGCCCAGTATGATGGGCTGATGTAGCAGATAAAAGGGGAGTGCATGACGTCCAAGGCTGGCGAGCGCCGGCAGGGGGTTGGCGTAGGCCCAGCTTGGGGCGGGATGTTCGCATCTTTGAGCGGTGCGCGCAGCAAAGTATCCTGTGAGATACATGAATATGAACGGGATGATTGGATAATAGTCGCCTGAAACAAACCGGGGGCCGGGAAATCCTAGCCACGCCAAATAGGGGAATGAATAGGTCGATTTCGGGATGCCCCATGTCGCCGCGAAGAGAGCGAGGCATATCGCAATGCCCCACGTGCTGGGCACTTTCTTAAGCATCGGTCGTGCTACGGTTGTCACAGCGGTACACGCCGCCATGCAATAAATGATGCCAAAGTTCACTGAATCGTCGACCGATACGAGCGTTGTTGCGATCCAGACGACCAAAGCTGCGGCAGCGTACTTGGCCGCTCGTTTGGCATTGTTGCGTGAGAGCGTGCACATCCAACCCGCGATAAACAAAAATACCCAGCTGATGCTGGCGCGCCAGATGTCTTGAAAGACGGTCTGGGTAAACCAGGGCATATCCCAGTCGTACAGGTAGGCGAGATCGTAGCAAGCGTGAAAACCTGCCATTGAAATCATCGTAAACCCGCGGACGGTATCAAAGATGGTGATGCGTTTTTGCATTACAAGAACCGGCGCATCAAGCCGACGACTTTGCCCAAGATAACGGGATTCGTTGCATAGATAGGCTCCATGGTGTCATTCTCAGGCTGCAGGCGTACGCGTCCCTGCTCCTTGTAGAATGTCTTGACGGTCGCTGAACCATCAATCATGGCCACGACAATTTCGCCGTTCATGGCACTCTTTTGTTCACGGACGATGATGTAATCGCCATTGAAGATGCCGACATTGATCATTGAGCTCCCATGCACCTCAAGGATAAAGGAACCCTGATCAGTGGCGATTTCGGTCGGGATAGTAAACGTGTCTTCTATATTCTGCTCGGCCAGAATGGGAATCCCAGCCGCGACGCGACCAACGAGCGGTAGCGAGACCGTTCCGCGAGGTGCGGTGGGCTCGTCAGATTTAGAAATTGAGACAGAGGAACCGTCCTCGTTAAAGAGTTCCAGGGCGCGCGGTTTGGTGGCATCGCGCTTGAGTAGCCCGCGCGCCTCCAGGGCAGATAGATGGGCGTGCACGGTGCTGGGGGAGGAAAGGCCCACGGCAGAAGCCATCTCGCGCACGCTGGGCGGATAACCTTTCTCCTGCTGATATTCCTTGATGAAGTCGTAAATTTGCTGCTGACGCTTGGTAATTTTGCGAGCCATCAGGGCATCCTCTCTACCCATGTCAAACAAATGTTCGAATTTTGCTTGACAGGAACAACTGTTCGAAGATAATAATAACCGAACATTCGTTCTCGCGCTAGACATTTTTGTCCGCGCGGCTTGATAAAACTGTTCTCAGCAAAACACGCGAGAGGAGAACATGATGAACGCAACGAATATGGTCCAGGGAAACCTTGCCCTTAAACTCGAGACGCCTGCAGAACCCACTTTTACGGTTGTTCAGGGTGGCCGCTCCGGCTTTCAGCCTTTGACCGTAAAGTCTGCTCGCAATCAGCAGGCTGTAGTTGCGCCGGCCCGCGTTGCCCTGAAGGTTCCGACGATTGTCGCCGTTGCCGTTGCGCTTACGCTCTTCGTTGTCCTCGCTACGTCGGTCTTTAGCGCTCGTCACGCCGCGTATGCCGAGTCCGTTTCCAACGTTACCTACGAGACTATTCGCGTTCAGCCTGGTGATTCTCTTTGGTCGCTTGCCGAGGAATATCCTATCAAAGGCCTTTCCACGCAAGAGACTTCCGACATGATCCGTAACGTCAATCATCTGGAGCATGGTTCGCTCGCCGCCGGTGCGCATCTTAAGGTTCCTGCTCGTTCGTAATCATTATCGCGCTGCGCATGGTACCCTTGTTATCGTTTAAGAGGAGGTACCATGCGCTGTCCCAAATGCGGCAAGGCACATACCCGCGTCGTTGATTCTCGTATGCAGGAGTCAAATAACACCATTAAGCGCCGTCGCGAATGTTGCTCGTGTAACTATCGCTTTACAACGTTTGAGCGATGCGAAGACCCAATCGAGGTCATTAAGTCAGACGGAACCAAGCAGCGGTTCGATCGCAATAAGCTGCTCGTCGGCTTGATGCGCGCCACCATCAAGCGCGATATCGACACTAAGAAGCTCAATGAGATTATCGACGACATCGAGGTCGAGCTGCGCTCTCGCACGCTGACGGCCGTCACGTCCCATGAGTTGGGTGACATGGTGCTCAAGCGCTTGGCCAAGATCGACAAGGTGGCCTACATCCGTTTTGCCTCGGTCTACCGCGATTTCAAAGACGTCGATGAGTTTCTGCTAGAGCTCGACAAGCTAAGGTGATTCCATGTCCAACATTACCGTCAACATAAAGCGTCTCGACCCCACCGTCGAGCTTCCCAAATACGCCCATCCCACCGATGCCGGCTTGGATCTGCGCTCCAACGAGGACTGCGTCCTGAAGCCCTTCGAACGCCGTCTGGTCTCTACTGGGCTGGCCATCGCCCTGCCCGATGGCTACGCCGGCTTCGTCCAGCCCCGCAGCGGCTTGGCCATCAAGCAGGGCCTGTCTATAGTCAACACGCCGGGCCTCATCGACGCCCACTACCGAGGAGAACTCAAAGTCATCCTCATTAACCTAGACCCCACGAACAACATCCAAATCAACAAAGGCGACCGCATAGCCCAACTCGTCATCCAAGAAGTCCCCACGGTCAACCTCGTAGAAGTAGAAGAACTAGACGAAACCGACCGAGGCAAAGGAGGCTTCGGCTCCAGCGGCGTCGCCTAGGGACGCTCGTATTCCTCCCGCCCGCCTCTCACACATATCATTCCATGCTCAAACATTCTCGCTTCGCAGGGGCGCACGGATCCCGCTTTCGCCTGAGCCCCATACATATCATCCCGTGCTCAAACATTCTCGCTTCACTGCGAAACTGCGCGCGGGACGATATGTATGGGGCTCAGGCGAAAGGGCTCCATGCTTGACATAAAACAATCTTTCTAGTTAGCCGATGCGATAAAGGGATGCCTCCTTTGTCGCATCGACTAACTCTATTTATATTTTCCTGTTTTACCTTTGCAGGTTCTAATGGAGGGGATACCGAAGTAGCTGCTAGTAAGTAAACGTAGCTGTTCAGCGGGAGCCGCCCATATATCGTTCCACGCGCAGTTTCGCAGCGCAGCGAGAATGTTTGAGCATGGAATGATATATGGGCGGCTCCCGCTGAACAGCGGACTTTCGTCTACCTGATATGAGCAGGTTTTCCGCCCCAGTAGAAGCGGCAGAAGGCTCGTTTACGTTTTTGGGGTTTGCCTACGAGCTCCATGGCTGCGATGGCGATGTCCTCGGCTGCGCGGGGGCGGCGCAGCACTTCGCCATTGATGAGCAGTGCCTTGAGCGACTCTGGATGATCGTGGAGATGGCGCAACGTCACGATGAGTTCACGTGCGGTGGTGACATGCATGCTGGCGCCCATGCCGGTGAGCATGGTGGTGTTGGCCTTTTCCTGGCCATAGGACTTGCCCAGCAGAATCATCGGCAGATGTGCGCATAGGCACTCGGTGACCGTGAGTCCGCCCGATTTGAGAATTGCCAGGTCGCAGCCGTGCATAAGCGCTGCCATATCATCGACATAGTCCAGAACCGTGACGTTTTCGAGCTTCATGGCGTCGAAGAGCGTTTTGAGGCGGGTGGCATATTCGGTGTCTTTGCCCGGCAAAAAGACAAAGTGCATGTCTTCGAAGCTGCGTAGGAAGGGGAGGGTGCGGTCCATCTCCGCGCGAAAGCGAACGTACGGTTGAGGCAAACTGGCACCGGCCATTACCAGCACGACGGTCTTCTCGGTGGGGAGGTTGAACTTAGCTAGCTCTTCCTCGCGATCGTAATCCGTGTCGAATCCGGCGCGAATAGGAATGCCGGTAATGCGAATCTTTGTCTCGAGCACCTTGCGCGGACGCAGCGTTTCGGCCATAAATTCGTTGGCAACACAGAATAAATCGGTGTCCTTGTGGGGCCACCATCCCTCGACTTCGTAGTCGGTCGGTACGCAGATGACCGGATAATCGATACCCGTAATTACGCGGGCGCCCACGGCAACATTGGCTGCCGTGATGTGCGTTGCAACCACGGCTATGGGCCTGCGGCTACGAATATATTCGTTGAAGGCGGGGAACATAATTCGCGACCATGCCGTTCCGCCACCCCAGAGAAGATGTCCCGTAAGCGTATATCGCCAGGTCAGGTCGTAAATGGGGCGCGTGGCTCCCGTAAAAGAAGCCGCGGTCTTATTGCCGTCGAATTTAATACGTCCAAAATCAAGGATATCGAGCACTTCAATCTCAATATCCTCGGGGATGCCATTGGTGCCGCGGATGAGGTCGAATGCCTGCGCTATCGCATTTGCGGCGGCCTTGTGGCCCGAGCCAACGGAGGCATGCACGATGGTCACGAGAGGTTTTTGCTGAGCCAGGAGCGTGGTTTGCTCCGATTGGGGAGTGCTGTGCGTGAGCAGGGGAGCGTCGTCACTCGTCTGCGCCTGGTCCATCGATAACTCCCCTTCAGCTTTGTAATACGGATTTATCATTGTAGTGCATGAGTGTCACGTTCACGTAAATTTGGGTACGAGCGCAAAGAACGACAACGTTTCGACGAAAGGACGCTTCATGACTACCGATAAGCCGATCGATGTTGCGATTATCGGTGGCGGCCCCGCGGGCTATGCTGCCGCCATTTATGCTGCGCGTGCCAACCTGACGACGACCGTGATTGAGCAGGGCATGTCGGGAGGGCAGATCGCCACAACCAATGAGGTCGAGAACTATCCGGGTTTCCCGCTCCTGAGTGGCGCCGAACTCGGCGAGCGTTTTCAGCAGCATGCAGAGGGCCTGGGAGCACAGGTTACATGGAGCATGGTTACGGGTATCGATTACGATGCCGATGCAGCGTTGTTTACGGTGCATCACGATATGGGCGATACGCTGGCCTCGAGCGTTATCGCTTGCATGGGTGCCACGCCGCGTCCGGCAGGTTTCGCAGGCGAGGATACGTATCGCGGTCGTGGCGTTTCATATTGCGCAACATGTGACGGCATGTTTTTCCGCGGCAAGCAGGTTTTTGTAATCGGTGGTGGCAATTCGGCATGCGAAGAGGCGCTGTTCCTGTCCGACATTGCCAGCAGTGTGACCATCGTGCTGCGCCGCGACCAGTTCCGTGCGCCCGATGGTGTTGTTCAGAAAGTACTCGCAAAGGACAATATTACAGTTAGGTACCAAACTAGTATTGTGGAGCTATCGGGCGAAGCCATGCCAACGACGATTACCTTTAAGGACAATGCATCTGGGGAAACTCATGCCGAGTCATTTGAGCCCGGCTCGTTTGGCATCTTTGTCTTTACGGGGACGCAGCCACATACCGAGCTTGTTGAGCATCTAGTCGATCTGGCTCCCGACGGCGGTATTGTTACCGATGATTCGATGGCCACCCGTACGCCCGGCTTATTCGCAGCTGGCGATATCCGTTCCAAGCGTTTACGCCAGGTTGTGACTGCCGTTTCTGACGGAGCCATAGCGGCAACCGGCGCATACGCTTTTCTACGCGGATAAGTACGATAATATATCTTATGTAAGGTTGTTATCAATTGACTAAATGGCGGGACGAAGCATCAGTGCACTGTCCCGCCAATTTTCTTGGCGGCTATGTGGTATGTAAAACTAGATAACCTAGAATACAATATAGAAAATGAACGGAGGACCTTTATGAACCACGTTAAACACGTTATTCCGATGTCCGATTCGTCGGTCAGCATTAAGCCTGAGGATATTCAGCCCACTGTGCTGCCCGATGCATTTATTCAGTCCGAAATCGTGCGCAAACTCAATACGTTGAGTCTGCCGCGCTATGACCAGTTGCCCAATGTGACGCTCTACCGCGACCAGGTTATTGAGTATGTTGCGCTGTGGATGGAGCCGCTGTCCATTTGCGTTGAGCACCCTGTCATTACGCCATCGATGATCAATAACTACGTGAAGGTCGGCCTGGTGCCTGCTCCGGTCAAAAAGCAATATGGCCGCGAGCAGATTGCCCGCCTGATCGCTATCTGCCTCTTTAAGCAGGTCTTACCTATTGCTGCGGTGCAGGCACTCTTTAACATTCAGCGTTTGAGCTACGATGCCCCGACGGCCTTCGATTATGTGGTCGATCAGCTCGAGGCATCGATTCGTTCGGCGTTTTCCGTCGAGCAGACGCCGGTTCCCGATACGGCGCATCAGGTAACGCGTGAGTCGCTGCTTGTGCGCAGTGCGGTTTCATCCTTCGTTTCGAAAGCGTACCTGATGAGCTATCTAAAGTTTAATGGGTTTAATAGCTAGCCGACGTATAAAACGGGCGGGACAAAGAGCCAGCTGTCACTTTGTCCCGCCCGTATTTTTGCTTGGTTGGACTTTATTGGCCCGAAGCCACGCCCATGCCGTAGCCGATAATGAGCCCATGCATTTCGGCATAGTATGAATCTAGCCCGTTACAGGGCATGATGATAGTCTTGGAGCCTGACCAGCGCTCCACAATGCGGCTGGCAAGTGCCTGGGCGCCTGTCTCATTTTCCACATGGTCGATGACGACCTCGCCGCCCGTAAAACCCTCGGCTTCCATGGTATCGATGATCTTGTTGAGCATCTTCTTTTCGCCACGCGTGTGACCGACGAGTTCGATTTTACCGGCCTCGCTCGCCGTTCCCAAAATGCGGATATTGAGCTTGTTGGCAATGACGCCGGCTGCCTTAGGGATACGTCCGGCTTTGGCGAGGTTTTCGTAATTGCACAAACTGAAGAGGATTTTGCTGTTCTGCTCAAGGCTATCGAAGTATGCGCAAGCGTCCTCGAATGAGACATCCGGATTGCTTGCAAGATACCGGTCGAACAGCAGTAAGATCAGGTCCATTTTGCCGCCGGCTCCGCGTGAATTGACCAAATGAATTTGACGGTTCGGCTCCTCGGCAAGAACCAAATCGCGTGCCGTGGCGGCGGCGTTATAGCTCCCCGATACGCCCTCCGAGATGGGCATACAAATCGTCTTGTCGGCAAGCCTAAAGAGTTCGGTCCACTCGCCTACGCTCGGACAGGCGCTCGAAGAAGCGCTCGACTCCGCCTGCACGGCGCAATTGAGTTCGTGAACGTCGAGCGTGAGGTCATCGACGAACTCGCGCTCCCCCACTCGAATTTTGAGGGGTGCAAATGCAAAGGTGGTATGGGGCGCGGTCGGTTGCCAATCGCGGAGGTTACAGCTCGAATCGGAGATAAGTGCCCAGCTCATAGAGGGTCCTTTCTATATGCTTCTCAATCATTATAGCTATATTGCTCACCGATGAAGCGTGCATCTAGTATTGAAAACTAGCACATTAGGATCATGTATGGAGCACGGTCATAAATAAATGAACCTCGCAGCTCAAAGGCCACGAGGTTCACCTTCGTTCGCTATACAGAGTGACTTAGTAGCGCACGAAAATGTAGTTGTTGTTCATACCGGCTGCGACGGAACTGATGATGACGCCCGTTTTGTAGTCGGAAGCATGGATCATCTGACCATTACCGATATAGATGCCGGTATGGTAGGAGTTAACCACAACATCGCCGGGTTGCGGATCGGACACACGGGTCCAACCCATGAAGTCGACCGTGGTGCCCAGACGGCAGTAGCGTCCCGTGAGGCAATAGCTTACAAAACCGGAGCAGTCAAAGCTGTTCGGCCCAATGCCACCCCAAGAGTAAGCGTATCCGAGCTTGCTATAGGCACGCGAAACAACGGAACCGCCGTCAACGGACTGGCTCGGTGCGGAAGGCGTCGGAGCCGGAGCCGGAGCGGGCGTCGGGGGCTGCGGAGTGGGAGCGGGCGCGGGCGTATTTCCGCCGCCGTCGTTGGTCGTACCGCCACCCTTGTTGGTGTTCTCGCTCGTACCGGCGGTGTCGTTGCTCACCGTGGCCTTTTCGGCGGTGCTAGCATTTATGCCAGCCTGCAGCGCGGCGTTGGCCTGGGCCTCGGCAGCAAGCTCGGCCTGCAACTGTGAATCCAGGGAGTTCACGACACTCTGGGCTTCAGCCTGCTGGGCGTTAAGCTCATCGACCTTCTTTTGCGTGGTGGCGACGTTCTTCTCCTGCTCGGCCTGCTTATCGGTGAGCTGCTGCTTAAGCTCCTTGACCTCTTGAATGGTCTGAGCCTGCTTATCGGAAACTTTGCCGTAGTAGAACAGACGGTTGAGCATATCGCTCAGGTCATCGACGCCGGTCAGAACCTGAAGCAGGCTCAGACCGCCGGTTTTGTACTCGCCGGCGACATAGGTCGAGAGCTTGGCCTGACCGTCAGCGATCTCCTGCTGCTTTTGCGTGATCTCGCCAGCAGTCTGATCGAGCGCCTGCGTCTGCGTGGCGAGCTCATCGTAAATCTGCTGGGTTTGGGTACCGATCTGCTCGAGCTTCGTACGAGCAGCGGCAAGGTCGGATGCGGTATCGGCGTAGGCAGGAGCCGCGAGGCCCAAGCCCAAAACACAAGCGAGGGTTGCCGTAGCAGCGCAGCGTGCCATGTTTTTGTGCGTGTTTGCTGTGCGCATGTAGCTTCCTTTCCAGTAACTAAGGGTAACGGCTAGTCCACCGTCACCAGGCTAAAGAGCTCAACATCGTCGTCAGTCGGCGTGAGCTTCTCGCGCGGGTTGAGAAACGCAAGCTCAAGGATACACCCGTAGCCCACAAGCTTTGCGCCCATATCTCGCACAAGTTTACCTGTTGCCTCGACGGTTCCGCCCGTCGCGACCAAGTCGTCCAGAATCAACACGGTATCTTTAGAGGTAATGGCATCGGCATGGATCTCGATAGAGTCGGTGCCGTATTCGAGCTCATAGCTCTGGCTCACCGTCTTGCGGGGTAGCTTGCCCGGTTTACGTGCGGGAACAAAGCCGGCACCAAGGGCCACAGCCACCGGTACGCCAACCATAAAGCCACGGGCCTCGGGACCCACGACCTTGGTGATCCCCATGCCGGCAAAGTGCTCGGCGAGGGCATCGGTCATGGCTTTGAGCGCCTCGGGATTGCCAAAGAGCGGCGTAATGTCTTTGAAGATGACTCCGGGCTCGGGATAGTCGGGGATGTCGACGATGTGAGATTCGAAGTCGTACATGGCATGACCTTTCAGGGGAGGCTGGTTTGTAGCAGCGTCTATTTGGCCGCGCTGGCGGTGCCGGCGCGTGAGGGGGCGACAACCTTGAGCGGCTGCACGAGGGATTCCTCACGCACGGGGACCGCGGAGGTAGATGTCTCTTCGCTTTTGGCCTTGGTTGACTCGGAGCGTGCAATCTCCTCGTCGAGGGCATCGATATCGGCATCCTCCACCACGGCGTTGAGTGACTCAAATACACGGTTCTTGAGCAGAGCGGTATGGACGCCCTCGGTGAGGTCATGCAGCTTCTTAAATGCACGCTCGAGCTTGGCTTCGCGCTCGTCGTCGGAAGTATCCATACTGAGCATGCTTACGAGCACCTGCTCAAACATCGAGGACTCGCGGTTTGCGGACGATACGTACTGGCGCAGGTTGCGCGGCTCGATATGGAAGCGCGAAAGCTCGGAGCAATAGCGGATGATCGGGAAATCGCGGCCATCGACAAGCTCGCGATTCTGCGGGCTCTTGATGATGCGAATAAGGTCGTTTTCGGCCAGGGAGCGGATAAACGAGATCTCGACGCCAAGCATATCGGGGATGGTCTCGATGGGATGCAGCTTTTGCTTAGTCTCCTTGGGTTCCGTCTTGAGCGGAACATCGGACAGCAGACCCACCTCGTAGGCGAGCGTAGACAGGTCCGTGGCGTTTTCCAGGCGCTGCTTGATCACATTGAGCGGCATGTAGCGAGTTTTCTGCAGATGCAGAATGACCTCCAGGCGGTCAACGTCCTCCTTGGAGTACTGACGATAGCCCTTAGGCGTGCGATGAGGGGTGATGAGCCCCTCATCTTCGAGAAATCTAATTTTTGAGTTCGAAAGATCGGGGTATGCGCCTCGAAGTAGATTGACGACCTGGCCGATACTCAGATAATTGCGTTCGGCCATGCCCTACTCACCGGTTTCGATGCGCTCCGGCGTGCTCTCGTGGTAGATGAGCGTAAACGTACCGATCTGGACGGAAGAGCCATCGTGCAGCGGTGCGCCGTTGACGATGGCGCCATCAACCCACGTACCGTTGAGCGAGCCCAGGTCCTCGATGCGGGCACCCAGACCCTCGCGAATAATGCGCGCGTGGCTACGCGACACGGTCATGTCGTTGAGGAAGATGCCGTTAGCGGGATCGCGGCCGATGGTGGTCACATTATCCTCGAGCTCAAAGGCGGCGCCGGTTTGCGGGCCTTTGACGATAGATAAGACGGGCGCGGTGATGTGCACGTTGGCCATGAGGTCGGGAACGGTGACATCGCTCGAAGGAACGCGGAAAACGCAGGTGGCGTCTGAGGCCTTATCGTTCTGAGGCATATTGTTAACCATGTTGTCCATGACAACCCCTAACTTAACGCGGACATGCCGCAAAGAATGAACTGTACGTAATCATACCCCAACGACTTAGTCTTCGATTTCGGGGTTAAGAAAGTCGATGTCTTCGTCCTCGGGATGCGCCACGGCTTGTTTAATGGCCGCTCCACCCTTAATGGAATAGATGACAGCGGTGAGCATGGAGAAGATGACGCCGCCATACACGAAGAAGATGCCAAGCGGTACCGGACTGCCGTTGAGGCCCGGGAAGGCCGTGAACGTGGCGGGCAGCAGATGCCAGCCGTCCACGGTGGGAAAGCCCAACAGCATGAGCGAGAAGCCGGTCATGAGCAGCGCCGTGGCAATCTTGCCGGGAAACACCACGTCGATGGGACGGCGGTGATAGTGGCGCACGATGAGCGTGCCGATGCCCAGATAGATATCACGACCAATGATGAGCACGCAGACCCAGATGGGAAGCTCGCCGCGGACCACCAGGCCCAGTACGCCGGTAAATAGCAGCGCACGGTCGCAGATGGGATCCATAACCTTGCCGAGCCAGGAGACCGTTTTGGTCATGCGGGCAATCTGGCCGTCCATCCAGTCGGTGGAGGCCGCGATGGCATAGATGACGATGGCGACGACACGGTTGTTGTCCGTCACAAACAGGTACAGGAAGACCAGCGTGAGGATCAGGCGCGTGAAGGTAATGAAATTGGAGATCGTGAAGATCTTATTCGACGGGTAATCGGAAGTGCCGATAAGCTCCTTTTTGATCTTCTTTTTGATGCCCACAGGACTCCCCCGCTGGTAAACGACAAAACTTTCGATACTATACCCGTTCTGGCGATGTCTATCCAGCGCGAGCATAGAGAGTCCAGACATATATAAGACTCCAACGGCCGTTACGGCTTCGTTAGAAACGCGCTCCACCATGGATGGTGAACCCGAAAGGCAAGGCGCGCGGGCACGGCGACTCGGCCCGCGCGCCCGGAAGAGAAAGGACGAACCCATGGGCTACATGCTCGAGACGCGCGGGCTCACCAAGCGCTTCGGCCGCGGCGACCAGGCGCAGGACGCCGTGGCCGACGTGAGCCTTCATATCCGCGAGGGCGAGGTGTACGGGCTGCTCGGACCCAACGGCGCCGGCAAGTCGACAACGCTCAAGATGATCTGCGGGATGCTGCGGCCGACGGCCGGGGAGATCCTCTTTGCCGGGCACGCCTGGCGCCGCGAGGACCTCTACGCAATCGGCAGCCTCATCGAGGAGGCGCCGCTCTACCCCAACCTCACCGCGCGCGAGAACCTGCGCGTTCGCACCACGCTGCTGGGCCTTCCCGAGAGCCGCGTAGATGAGGTGCTCGCCGCCGTGGACCTCGCGGACACCGGGAAGAAGCGCGCCGGGCGCTTCTCGATGGGCATGCGGCAGCGCCTGGGGCTCGCGCTGGCGCTGATCGCCCGGCCACGCCTGCTCGTGCTCGACGAGCCCACCAACGGCCTCGACCCCATCGGTATCGAGGAGCTGCGCGACCAGATCCGCGGCTTCGCGGCGGCGGGTACGACAGTGATCGTCTCGAGCCACATCCTCTCCGAGGTGCAGCAGATGGCGGACACCATCGGCATCATCTACGGGGGGCGCCTCGCCTACGAGGATGCGCTTCGGCCCGGGCAGGACCTCGAGGAACTCTTCATGAGCGTCTGCCGGGAGGGGCGTCGAGCGCGCGGGGAGGTGGCGGCATGACGGGCGAGAAAGGCGGCCTGCTCGCGGGCCTGCGCGCCGAGGCCCTGAAGTCGCGCCACGCGGCACCGGTTCGCCTGGCCGTGCTCATGGCGCTGCCGATGCCGCTGCTCGGCGCGATGCCCTACCGGGGCGTGCAGATCTTCAGCGCGTGGAACTACTGGTACGCGCTCTTCCTGCCCGTGTCTCTCTCGCTCGTGGTGGCGTGCGTCGCGCGGGCGGACGCGCGCACGCGGATGCGGGGGCTTCTGGGCCTGGGCTTCCCGCTTAGGCGCGCCTGGTGGGCCAAGGCGCTCTGGTGCCTCGCGCTCTGCACGTTCTCGAACCTCGTGGTCTTCGGCATCTACCTCGCGGGCTCGGCGTTCTCCTCGCAGGGCCTCACGGCCGCGGGCACGCTCACGATGCTCCTCTGCGCGCTCGCCAACACGGTGACCGCGGCGTGGATGATCCCCGCAGGGCTCTTCCTCACGGCGCGGCTCGGCATGCTCGCGGGCATCTTCTGTCCGCTCGCCGCGCAGCTCGTGGGTGGGTTCGCCTGGTCGCTGGTGCCGCTGCCGCAGCTCTTTCCGCCGTCGGCGAGCATGGTCATCCCCACGAGCTTCATCCCCGTGCTGCCGAGCGGCGAGCCGCTCGCGGCGGACATGGCGCTCGGCGGGGCGCTCGCGGCGGACGGCATGCTCACGCTGGCGGGCCTTGCGGTCTGCGCGCTCGCGTTCGCCGCGCTCACGGCGGCGGGTGCGGCCTGGTTCGCGCGCTCCGAGGAGAGGTGATGGCCGTGGCACGACTCTCCGACCCGACGCCGCGCATGACTCTCCCGCGGGCCCTGCTCTCCGAGGCCCTGCGCCTGGCGCGCTCCCCGCTCACGGCGGTGCACCTCGTCTGCGGCCTGGCAGCCGGTCTTGCCTGCGGCGAGTACTTCTCCGTAACCCGATGGGACCCGGCGCTGGGCGCGGACGCCTACGCCCAGTTCCTCGGCGCCCTCATGCCGCTCATGTCCGCCATCGTCTGCGGGCTCGCCGTGGACGAGGAGCGCGCTGCCGGGCGCCTCGCCAACCTCACGGCGGTCCCCTCGCGCGGGCGCGCCGTCGCGGCGAAGCTGCTCGCCCTTGCGGCGCTCGGCGCGGGCGCGCTGGCCGTGGCGCTCGGCGTGTTCGGGGCCGTGCTCGCCGTTGCCGGGCGCCTGCCGCTCGGGCCCGCTCCGCTTGCGGCCGCCTGGGCGGGTATCGTGCTGGGGAGCCTGCCCCTCTACGCGCTGGGGCTCGGCGTGGCCCTGCGCCTCGGCCGCAACGCCGCCATCGGCGCCGGCGCGGCGGGGATGCTCCTCGCGTTCTTCTCAGTGGGCGGACTTGCGCACGGCCTCATGACCGGCGAGCTCACCGGTGCCCTGGCGACGCCCCTGAGCTGGGTGCCGCTCGCTTGGCCCGCGCGCCTGGGGTCGCTCGGGGTGGAGGCCTTCATCGACGCCGCGCGTGCGGCGGGCCCTCTCCTCACGACTGCGCTCGCTGGCCTCGTTCTCACCCTGGCATCCGACGCCGTCCTTCTCGCCTGGTTCTGCC
Organism: uncultured Collinsella sp.; assembly: GCA_959023295.1. Taxonomy (GTDB): domain Bacteria; phylum Actinomycetota; class Coriobacteriia; order Coriobacteriales; family Coriobacteriaceae; genus Collinsella. Next base: position 143,675 of record CAUFBM010000003.1, read on the forward strand.
GCTTCGAGGACGGGAGGGCAGATGCGTAGGAAGCCGGTCGCCGCCATGCTCGCCCTCCTCTCCGCAGCGCTCGTCCTGGGCGGGAATGCCCTGCTCGACGCCGGCTGGGGGTCGGCGCTGCGCTCGATCGCCGACCGCGTGCTGCCCAACCCTGAGATCGCCATGTGGGCGCCCGCGCCCGCGGCTGTGCACAGGGCTCTGGATCGCTGAGCGCGGCGCTAGTACAATTCCGACGAGAGTTTCAGGAGGTCTAACATGTCGAAGATACTGGCAGTGGATGATGAACGGGCGATCCTCGACGCGCTCGCTCGCGTCCTCGGCCGCGACGGCCATGAGGTCGTCAGGGAGGCGGACCCGACGGCGGTCCCGGGGATGGACCTCTCGCGCTTCGACCTCGTGCTCTGCGACGTCATGATGCCGGGGCTCGACGGCTTCGAGCTCGTGCGGCAGATCCGCCCGGACTTCGACGGGCCCATCGTCTTCCTGACCGCTCGCGTGGCCGAGGAGGATGCTGTGGCCGGCTACGGCCTGGGCGCCGACGACTACGTCCGCAAGCCCTTCGGGGCCGCGGAGCTGCGCGCCAAGGTCGCGGCCCATCTACGCCGTGAGCGCCGGCCGCGCTCGCACGCCCTCTCCTTCGGGGAGGTGCGGATCGACCTCGGGGCACGCGGCCTCGCCGTGGACGGCGAGGCCGTGCCGCTCACGCCCACCGAGTACGCCATCTGCGAGTACCTCGCCCGCCACCCCGGGCAGGTCATGAGCCGCGCGCAGATACGCGAGGCGGTGCTCGGCTGGGAGAGCGACGCCGACGACGCGGCCATATCCATGCAGGTCAGCCGCGCCCGGAGGAAACTCTCCGAGGCCGGCGCCGATCCGATCGCGACCGTCTGGGGGATGGGGTACAAGTGGCAGCTCTGAGGACCGGGGCGCGAGGTCGCGGGGGCATGCCGCTCTCCTTCGTCATCGCGCGCTACTTCGCCTACGCGTTCGCGGCGGTCGCCGCGGCGTGGCTCGCCTCGTTCATGGTACTCTCCGCGGCGATCGACGCGGGCTTCGTCTACGAGGCAAGCTGGGGGCCGGCCAATGCGCGCGAGGTCGCTGAGGGCCTGGCACGCGACGGCGTCTGCGGGCAGCAGGACGTGCCGACGGCGTACCGCTACCTCATCCTGAACAAGGACGGATACGTGCTGATGACAGACCTCGAGGGCACGCGGCTCGAGGACGCGACGGAAATGGCCCGTGCGGCACTCGCCGCGGATCCGGGCACAGTGGAGATCGAGGGCGGGGGCTCGGGCCTCACCTACGCCGCGTTCCCGCTCAAGGGCGGCGGGGCCTGCGCACTCGTCAGCGAGTACCTGCCGCAGTGGGTCTCGCGCGACCTCGCCGGCCTGCTTCCCGACCCGCAGAGCCTCATGCTCGTCGGCGCCGCTGCGGGAAGCGCGCTCGCGCTCGCGCTCGTGGCGCGCCGTGCGAGCCGCGTGATCTCGCGCAAGATGGCGCCGCTCGCGGAGGCGGCGGGGCGCGTCGGCGCGGGGGATCTCGACTTCGCGGTCGGCAGCACCAACGTGCGCGAGGTGAACGACGTCCTCGCCGCGATGGACGCCATGCGGGCCTCCCTCGCCGAGTCGCTCGAGGCCCGGTGGGCCGCGGAGCGGGGGCAGCGCGAGCAGGTGGCGTCGCTCGCCCACGACCTCAAGACGCCGCTCACCGTGCTGCGCGCCAACGCCGACTTCGTGGCGGAGGAGCTGGAAGACGAGAAAGACGCCGACCTCGCGGCCGCCGCGCGCGACATAGCCGGCGGTGTCGAAAGGCTCGACGGCTACGTGCGCCTGCTCATCGAGGCGTCGCGCGGGTCCGACGGGGCGGAGAGGGCCCCCATGCGGCCGGCCGAGCTCTGCGAGCAGGTCCTCGCCGAGGCCGCCCAGATCGCCCGGGCGCGAGGCGTGACGCTCGACGCGGCCACGGGCCCTGCTGTCGCGGGCGCGCCCGAGGCCCCGCTCGACCGAACCGCCCTGGCGCGAGCCGCCGCGAACCTCGTGGCCAACGCCGCCGAGCACGCGCGCTCGCGCGTGGCGGTCTCCTGCGACGTCGAGGGCGGCCACCTCGTCATCGAGGTTGCCGACGACGGACCGGGCTTTTCTCCCGCCGCCCTCGAACGCGGCTGCGAGCGCCTCTTCACAGACGACTCCTCCCGCTCCTCGCGCGACGGAGGGCGCCACTACGGGCTCGGCCTCCACGTCGCCTCCGAGGCCGCGAGCGCCCACGGGGGCTCCGTCTCGCTTGCCAACAGCCCCTCGGGCGGCGCGGTGGCCACCATTGCGGTCCCCCTGTGCGGGATCTGACGAATCAGGCCCTCACACTGGCATACCTCGCAACCAAACGCTTCCCGGATAATTCATGAGGCCGTACTCGTATTCGAGCCTGCCTATCTCTGCGGCAAGCGCCTCCGTCATGTAGAAGGTTTTCGTGCGGCCCGTCGACTTCGTCAGGCGGTCGTACCTGTTCGCGAGGTCCTCGGGGGTTCTCAGGGCTGCGGTGGCGGTTGCCATGATGCACCTCCCGGTTAGATGTAATACGTGTATTACTTTCTATCACATCACCCGAACCCCGCACCGGCGTTCGGTCGTATCTGCTTTTTTACCTTACATTTTGTCAACCGGCCCATGCTCGGCTTGTTCAGCCGGATTAAATCAACTGTTAAATCAATCCAGGCCTGTAGGGGGCGGTGGAAATCTTTCGAGGACTGGGGGCGCCGTCCCTGGGTCGGCTCCTCGATGGCCGCGGCTGAATTCCCCTGCCATCGGCTGCGTGGGTTCCGGCACGGGGTTCTGGCGCTGCTCGAACTGGGCGCAAGACTCGGCTGTTGGTCGTACCGGACGGCATACGTTTTGAGACCGGCAAGCTGATGCCGGCTCGAGGACAGCGGCCCGGTGCACCGGGCCGATCGATAGCGGTCTCAGGTTCACAGCGCAGCTTCTCAGGGCTCGCATATATAGGAAGACTTGATTGGCAATCGATTTTAATGAAGTCGGCAGCGCATGTCAGAGTTTTCAACAAATTTAACATGCCACCCTTTATATCCGCACGCGCGTAATTCAACTCATAAGGACCGGCTATCCCTTACCTGTGACACAATCTCAAACGCACAAAACAGAATCATCAGTCCAATCATCGCATAAGAGGCAGCCGAACCTTCAAGCACTATTCCACAAAGAACAATCTCCGCGCCGCCAATAAGAACTGTTATCAGGCGCTCTGCCTTTTTGCTCTCGCCGCTCGCATAAAAAGGCGGCAAAGCGCACAAGATCACATATAGCCCGGGAAGGGAATACAGGATCGATAGTCCAAGCCCCCCATCAACCGCAGTGTTTTGCGTAAGAATCAACTGAACCCAAACGGCAATTATCACTGAGCAGGTTGTCGATAAAAGAAGATTAGAAATATAGCACGCAACAAAGTCCCGTCGCATTCGAACAGAGAAATCCGCGAACTCTCTTCGCCGCGTGGAAACAATAAGGTACACAGAAATTGCAATAGAGCCAATCAGAGAAAACAGCGGAACAACCAGCAATTCAAGCTTATTACCCCATCGATCAACCACACCCCCACTCCAATGAGCGGGAATTGTATCAGGGAGGACTGACCAAGCCGCCCATAGAATCAGAAATGGAAGAATAGAGAGGATGAAAGATGATAACACTGCAGTAATTTTTTTTGAGGCTCTCATCGATTCCGCATCTCCTTGCGCGCCCACATTCCACTCCGCCTTAAATCAAGTATACGTTTTGAGACCGGCAAGCTGTTGCCGGCTCGAGGACAGCGGCCCGGTGCACCGGGCCGATCGATAGAGGACTCAGGTTCACAGCGCAGTTTCTTGGGGCTCGCATATATAGGAAGACTTGATCGGCAATCGATTTTAATGAAGTCGACAGCGCATGTCAGAGCTTTCAACAAACCGCAGGTAAATCCGTGTACCAAAAATTGGTACACGGATTTACCTGCGATGTTCATGCTTGGTCAAAAGCCCATCAAGCGATATATTCATTATTTTAATGCGCGCGCCTGAGCTTTTGGCTGAAGTGGCAGTCCGACCGCCGGCAGGCGGCCACGCTATGTCCAAAGGCCACGCCTACTCCCAGTGCCCGGCTACGTCGACGACCCAGTGCTGCCCGTCGAGTTCCTGCCGCAGGGCTACATCAGGGACGTCTTATTGGGGGACGACCACATGGAACCCCGGGAGATCAAGCTGTACGGCTGATCCATCCGTCAACAACATGTCAAAGCCCCAAACCCAACAGGATCGCGAACGAGGGGATGAATTGACCGCCCGGGTATTTGCGCCCGGGCGGTCAATTTTATCAACCATGGGTGCGATTCTGTGAGGCCATTTTTTTGGCATCCGCCGTTTGCTCCGGTCTCAACGCACCCATCGACCGTTCAGTTATCTTTGCGAACGCGACCACGTGCGCATTTGTCGAACAATCAAATGTCCGACAATGTCTGACGGAGCTGTCAGACATTCACGCACGAGCAGGTGAGCTTCGCGAGCGATTGTAGGCAACTAGTAGCCCCAGCTGCGTCTTTGGCGCAGGTTCGACGTCTGACATCTTGAATGTCTGACGTCGAACGAAGCTGGTTGATAACAAGCAGGTGGAATAAACATGGAGCCCGACACCTCTCGCGCAATCGGCGCGCGGCAAGGGTCTGGCCCATCTCATATGTTGCCAACGCTAACGGTGAACCTGAGCGCCCGGGCACATTCTTTGTTGGCTGAAACCGGCATAGCAACTAGCGGAAGGCATCATCGAAGGAGTGTGCTGGAAAGCACCCGTCTCCTTAACTGTTAGAAATGCAAGTTAATAATCTATGTGGTCAATATAATACCGTTGAACCAGCGTATCGATACCGCTCAGCCATTCGCCTTGCCCCCATCGCACGCATCTTCATCCGGTCTGTTACTTTTAATCTAACAATTCTTTGAGGAACGTAGGTGCTTCTAAATGTACTGTCGACTTCTTCTCAAACTAATCCTAAGAGACAAGGCCGTATGGATTTGTACGCTCGTTCTCGCTGCAGCCTTTTCCGTCCCCATTGCGTTCAATTCACCCATCTACGGGCCCTTCTTTATGAAACAGGGCATGCAGAGCTTTGTCGACGCATTCAATACGCGCGCGCCCCAGGCCAGCGGCACAGACCTATCTCCAGAGCAGCAAAATGACGCGGAGCTTGCAAGATACGCGAACGCCGCCCTTGCCGCTCAAACCGACGCCGCCTTTCTCGATTCTGCCGAGAGCTACTACGCGCTCATGGGCGAAGGCTTCCAATCCGGGTCCATCGTGGGAGACCGAGAGACCAATGACGCGGAGCTCGCATATTGCCGTGCCCTGAGCAGCTCCGGCATCACGGATATCCCGGCCTCCGCAAGCGACCTGCCATTCCTCTCCTTCCTGCCTTACGCCATTGCCACGGCGCCGTCCTTCCTTCCCTTCATCCCCTTCCTTCTCTCGTCGATACTCGTGCTCGGCGCCACAAGGCCCGGGACCCTGGCGGCGAAGGCGCCCGTGCCCAAATTCCGGCGCCTTATCCAGATCGTGTTTTCGATAATCGCCGCGGGGACCGCGATGCTCCTCGCCGGCCTCGCACCCGGGGGCATTTACGCCTTGGCCCTAAACGGCTTCGGGCAGATCGGGTACCCGATCGCCTTCTTCCATGACGGCGCGCTCACTACCACGACCGCGGGAAACGTCTTCACAGCCCTGCTTCTCGCGCTGCTTGCGGGCGGAACCTTGATATCCGTTTGTTCCGTCGTCCTATCGACCGCAACGAGGCGCGTCCTCGCGGGCCCCCTTACCTCCGCGCTGCTTGTCGCGGCCCCGGCATTCCCGTTACTGTCCGATTCGGCACTGGAGCATAACGCCGCGCTCAATCTCCTGCCGCTGGCCGTATTCTCGCCTATCGAGGCAACGGGTTACGTAGGATGCTTCCCGACAGAATTCATTGGCTCCGGTTCAGGCAGCGCATCGATGCTTGCCGTGGCCCTGGCATACGTCGCGGTCTTTTTTGCGGTCGGCGCCGTTGCGACACGTTCCCCCAAACAGCCTGGACCCGCGAAAAAGCACCATGGGCTCGAGCTTCTGGACGCGAGCGTGGGATACGGAAGCACGACGATACTTTCAATCGGGTCGCTTTTCCTGAGCCCGGGAACGGCGGCGGGCCTCGTTGCTCCCAACGGCTCGGGGAAAACCACCCTTCTTGAAGCGCTGTCGGGCCAATTTCCCACCCGCATCCGCTCGGGAAGCCTGGCGGCAGACGGAATCTGCCAACGTCAATCAGCCGAATTTGCAGAACTCGTCTACCTGAGCTCTTCGGGCAGCGCGGATCTCTATCCCACGCTATCGGCCATCGAGCACCTTGCTTTCGTTAGGGAGGCGTGGAAATCGGCCGCCGACATCGACTCGCTCTGCGACTCCCTCGGAATCTCCCCATATCTCGACAAGCCGACCCGTAAACTCTCGACAGGAATGAAGCAGCAGGTAAAGCTTGCCATGGCGATAGCGACCGATTGCCCGTACCTCATCCTCGATGAACCGCTGAACGGCCTCGATCCGGGAAAACGGAAAACCTCCTGCGACGCGATGCGCAGCGAAGTGGCGCGGGGACGCAGCGTGCTCATTTCAAGCCATCTACTCGACGACCTGGCAGACCTCACCGACTCGTTCTACTTCATCGAGGCCGGCACGCTCGTGGAAAAGATCGAGTCGTCCTCGCAGACGCTCAAGCAGGAATACCTCGATACATACGAGGGAGATGAATGACATGATAGGCAAGAGCTACGTAAAGATTGTAATTGTTGGCCTTGCAATCGGTCTTGCAATGGTGCTATGTGCATCATTTGCGAGGTATAGGTCCGAGCAGTCGTTCATCGATGGCGCTGAAAATGGGTTTGGCATAGACGGGATGTATGTCGACGATGGCGCGACCAGGACGTCTATGGCGATTCTTGCAGGCGAAGACATGGAATGGCAAATCTGTAATGACGATGGCTCTTGTCTGAGTGGTCGTTTGGGCGCAACGAGCGACCCGAATTCGTTCGATCTTCTCGACAATGATGGAGCGGATTGCGGTTCTGTTCACCTTTCATATGCATCGCGAGATGGGATGGACGGCATCCTCTACGTCTCCCACGAAACTAACGATTTCAAGATGCGCAGAACTAACCGAGCGCCGGCTTTTATCGAGGAGTGAGAATTCCCGGCGGTCTGCCGATCAGGCCGCCGGGGTATCGAACCCCGCATTCATCCGTACACACACGGATGAATGCGGGAAGTGTCCGGATGAAATTGATAATCAAGGAAACAAAGCCGTTCTGCCTGGGACGGCTTTGGCTTGGACTTTAATTACAACATCGCAATCGACACTTATCAGCTCGCGCAACGCGCATGGCCAAATCTCGGACGCTGGTGCATGGAGGACCTTCGAGATTTACTGGACATCCAAAACGACGACGCGCACCGCGTGCTCGCCGACTGCGAAGACGAGATGGCTGTCTACAATGCGATCAGAAACGGCGTGAAGTCCGGAGAGCTTTCTGTGGAACCGCCGCGCCGTCGCGCGAGCCGACCGGGCAACCCGGGCAATCTGGTCCCGGCTCTCCCGGTCGTATTCCTACGATATCGCCCCTAAATCACCAATGTGTCAGATAAAGAATGATGCAATGGTTATGATCAAGCATACGGCGGATGCGACGACTGCGCCTTTTTTCCTCTCCTTTAGTCCGACGAATAGGGTTGCCGTAAAGTAAAGGGCGGAAAGGCAGTCTATGGCAAGCAAAACGAGTTCCTTGGGCGGTTTCAGCAAAAGGTCGCTAGCAAAGAGTAATGCAAGCAGGGCAAAGCCGATTGTGACCAAGTATCTCGATTGATTTTGCGACAGCATGGCAACCTCCTTTTAGAACATGCAAGTGAAACGTCGGCACGATGTCATTGCGGTTGCAAACAAGCCGCCGCCAGGACCGGTTGTCACGAGACCGGCGATAACTTCAGCGGTGCCAGCAAGGTAGGGATCGCGCAGGCAAGCCTCCTCCTTCGCGTTCAGCTTGACCTTGTGAGGGACGGTGCGGTTATTTGCAAATCCGTGAGAATCGCACCACGCCTTGGAATATGAATCCGTGCAGCGTCCGCGCTCAAAAAGGGATATATCGTAATTTTCGTCGTAGTTGTCTCCGACGTAGATCTCGCTGCTCTCGGCGGGAGACCCCTCGTCGGCATAGGCTGCCGCAACGGGCACAAATGGTGTCATGACAAGGGAGAGGCAAAGAGCTGCTGAGACGATGGAGAGCAGGCATTTCTTCATGGCTGGCTCCTTAATCTGGCCTTTGATAGTTACTTGATGTCGCCTCCTTCCGCTTTATATCCGTTGTATTTGGCGTATTTCTTTAATAAGGCAAGAGGTTCTTCCTCTCCTTCGGATAAGCCGATGATGTTTCCTTGATCATCCAGTATGAATACGGACGGAATATGCTCAAGTTCATATTGGTCATACACGGTCTTATCTTAATCTATGTATATGGGAAAGTCTCCTTCATGGACCGAGGCTGAAATCCTGTCCCATTTTAATGGACAAAGATGAGGGATAAGCATTGTGTTGCGGTTTGATATTGACGGCGATTAAGGCGGCGAAACACGTCAGAGTCGCCAAAGTCAGTAAGGCGATAATGCATTTTCTCGGTTTCCAGCTCATGACAGATCCCTCTCTCATGGTGAAACGCATACGTTTTGAAACGGGATGCCGCTTCGATTCGTTCCGGACGCGGATGTGGACGTAACTGGTCTCGGTGCCAAGTGCGATTTCAGTGCTGTATATGACTTAACGGGAATGTCCGAGCAGTGCCGGAGTCTCCATCTGGATTGTTCCGACTGGAACATCAGCCCGAATACACTGCATAGCGACTCCAAGAAGTTACCCGGCGTAATCCTTCCCAAGGCATGGCAATAGTCAAGATGCCGCAGCGGCAAGACAAAGACAGATTCCCGCGATAACCCTACGCTCAGCTCGTTTCTATTCACCCTGAGCGAAGGGAGTGTCGCATATGCATGCAGCGGCGCAGAACCTCCGGGGGGGGGTATCTCCTAGAGGTATCCGCCTCCGGAGGCCAAGGAATCATCGAGTACGTCCTGATCATCGTGGTCATCGGCCTGGTGATCGTGTTCGCGGGACCCGGCGTGGCCGGAGCCATCCGCAACCAGTTCAACCTGGTCGGCAACACGGTGAACAATGGGACGGTTGGCGGCGTCGAGGGAGGCGCATCCGGCGGAGGGTCTGCAGGTACCGATTCCGCGACCGTCCAGGCGGCTATCGCCAAGGACGCGAAGGACTGGACCCTCGAAGAGCAGAAGGCCGTGGCCGAGGACATCGCCGCGAAGGGCGAGGCATCGTCCGCCTTCGCCAAGGCGGAGGCCGCGATGAATGCAGGGACGAAGTTCTCGATGAAGCTCACCGATGGTCAGACGCTCGAGTACAAGATTATCGGCATCAACCACGATGACTTGGCCGATGGTAGCGGCAAGGCGGGCCTGACGTTCCTCGCCACCTCGACGGGTATTAAATCTCGCGTGAACGCCACCAACACCAATGCCGGTGGCTGGGAGAAGTCGGAACTCCGCGCGAAGATGAACTCCGGCGAGATCTGGAACCTGATGCCCTCCGATTTCCAATCCAAGGTGAAGCCGGTCAGGAAGCTGACGAACAACGTTGATGGAACCGACAAGAATGCCGCCGTGACGGCGACCTCGGACAAGCTGTTCATGCTCAGTTATTCCGAAATCGTCGAGACCCCTTATAACGGCTGGTCTGGTTATTCTTGGATCGGAAACGAAGGAACCCAGTACGAGGCCTTCAAGGGTAAGGTGACGAACAATTATTCGGGTAACGATTGCCTGAGTGTTGGCGTCGCTTGGTGGGAGCGTTCCTTGAATCCGAGCGCCTCTGCGCTCTTCCTCTATGTCAACAGCAACGGCGATCCGTCGTACAACTACGGCGCGACGAACTCGAATCGCGTCTGCCCAGCTTGGTGCTTCTAGATTCATCTGTTAAGCCCGCACGGCCTGTGCGGGCTTTTCTTTTGGCGGTTACTCGAACGGTTTGATGTTTGTGGCATAGGTTATCGGTTTGAGGAGAAATGAGGTCACACAGCGGCTCTCAGAGCGCCTGCCGCACTCCCCCGCCATTACTCCTGCGGCATCCTCGTATAGAGCCCATCCTGCTTGGCATTTCGTTGCAACAGCCCACTTGTCCACCGATCAAATGAACTGCTGGAATAAATACTGCGACACGCTTGTTCGTTACAGTCGCTATTTCTGTGTAAATCGCCGCGATAAATACAGCCTATACTCGGCTGTATACCAGCTACGCGTATGTAGATTCATAGCGCGTAAATAAATCGACTCAAGCGCGTGTAAAACGCGCAAGTAGCCGCAAAAGGTGATTATCGCGCAGGTAGATTTTTGGCACCCTGTTGCTTAATCAAAATTAAGCAATTGCTTAAAACAAAAAAGGTCAGGCACTAGATGCCTGACCTGCAAACTTCTGGTCGGGACGACTGGATTCGAACCAGCGACCCCTTGACCCCCAGTCAAGTGCGCTACCAAGCTGCGCCACGTCCCGAAGCTTTTGTTTGTTGCTCTGCTCTCGCTCGCAACAGGGAGTATAATAACCCGAAACTTTGCCCTTGCGCAAGAACTTTTTTACAAATTTTGAAGCAAGTCCAAAATTGTATCTGCGAGCTGGGGTTTTGTTAGTACGGGAAGTTCTTGCGTACCCGCTGTGCTCACGATCCAGGCCTTGTTGGTATCGGTTCCAAAACCCGAATCGGCACGCGAGACATCGTTGGCGATAATGGCATCGCAACCCTTGCGGGCGAGCTTGCGCTGCGCGTACTCCACGACGTTATCGGTCTCGGCCGCAAAGCCGATCACACACCGCTCTTCCTTTTGGCGCGAGAGCTCGGCCAAGATATCGACCGTCTCGACTAGTTCGATGCGATCCAGGCGCTCGTTGGTCTTTTTGAGCTTATGGTCGGCAGGGGCCGCGGGCGTGTAGTCGGCGACGGCGGCCGCACAAATGGCCGCATCGGCCGTCTGAAAGGCGCTCAGCGCTGTCTGCAGCATTTCTGCGGCGGTCTGTACGCGCACGCACTCCACGCCGCGGGGGACATCGAGCGACGTCGGTCCTAACACGAGCGTGACCGCAGCGCCGCGGCGAGCAGCCTCCCTCGCCAGGGCGATGCCCATCTTGCCCGACGACCGGTTGCCAATAAAGCGCACGGGGTCGATCGGTTCGTGCGTAGGACCGGCGGTGATCACGATGCGCTTGCCTGCCAGGTCCTGAGGCGCGGGGTTGAGCACCTCGCAGACGACCTCGACGATGTCCTCGGGCTCGCTCATGCGTCCCGTGTCCACGTCACCGCAGGCAAGGTAGCCGCTGCCGGGCCCCACCACATGGACGCCACGGTCGCGCAGCGAGGCTATATTGGCCTGCGTCGCCGGCGCCTTCCACATGCCGTTGTTCATAGCGGGTGCGATCACGATGGGTCGCGGCGTGGCAAGCAGCGTCGTGGAGATGAGGTCATCGGCGATGCCGTTGACCATCTTGGCGATGATATTGGCCGTCGCGGGAGCCACGACCACCAGATCGGGCTCCTGCGCCAGCGAAATGTGGTGGATGGGGTCGGAGGGGTCGTCGAACAGACCTACAGCGACCGGCTCGTTGGTGAGTGCACGGAAGGTGAGCGGGCCCACAAACTCGGTGGCATGCTCGCTCATAACGACCTTGACGCGCGCGCCGCGCTTTTGCAACAGGCGCGCGATATTGCACGACTTATAGGCGGCGATCCCGCCGGTAATGCCCAGCAGGATCGTTTTTCCCTCAAGTTGCATTGAATTGTTGGGTGCCGCCGTCATCGTTAGGCTTCCTTGCTGGGGAGCACGAGCAGGCGGTGGCAGTACGGGCAGTGCGTAATCTCGCTACCGTCGTGGTTGAGGTCGCTCATGGACGACGCCTGCAGCGCGGTGTGGCAGACCGTGGGGATGTTGCCCTTGATGGTCTCGACGGCCAGGCCGCGGAACTGCTTGAGCAGGCGCTCGTAGTCGGTGAGCACGTCGGTCGGCAGCGTGGCGGCAAGCGCGGTGCGCTCCTTGGTGGCGGCGTCAATCTGTGCCTGGAGGTCGGCGGCCTTGGCGCGGGCGGCCTTGGTGTCGGCCTTCACGCCTTCCTCGAACTTGGCGATGATGGCCTGCGCGCGAGCCTCGCGGTCGAGTGCCTCCTTGTGGGCGACGACGACATCCTTGCGGGTGTGCTCGATCTTGTCCAGGCGCTTGGCCAGGGTGGCGAGCTCGTTCTCCAGGTCCTGTACCTCGCGGTAGTCAGAGCCGTCAACGTGGCGCTTCTTGGCGGCCTCGATAGCGTTGTTGGTCTGGATCTCGGTGGTGTTGAGGTCGTCGAGCTCAATATCCAGGTCCTTGCGCTGGGCGTAGAGCTTGGTCATCTCGGCCTTGAGCTTAACGTAGGTCTTGCGCTTGGAAGCGAGTTCCTTGAGCTCCGGCATATTGGCAAGTTCGCTCTTGTTGCGGGCGAGCTCCAAATCGATCTGTTGCAGCTTGAGTAGCGTAGCGCCGGCGCTCATAAGTTCTCTCCTTTTGTCACAGTCCACCATTGGCAAGGGTTCAGTATTTTAATCGCATGACGGGGGTCAACCCCGGCGTCAACCGCAGAGTTCATCAAGATATCAACGAACGGCTCCTCGGAGCGGTCATGGCCGAGCAGGATCACCGGCAGTCCGCGCAAGTCTAGGTCCTGCGCCACGTGGTAGCCCGCCTCGCCCGTCACGATGGCATCCGCACCGGCGGCGATGGCAAGCTCGCCAAAGTCGCCGAGGGAACCGCCCAGAATGGCGACGGTGCGGCACGGGTGATCGGCCTCGCCCCACACACGTGGGTCGCTGCCAAACGCCGTGGCGGCGCGAGTGGCAAGGTCGCGCAGGCTGCAGGGGTCGTTGAGCGTTGCAAGCGCGCCCAGGCCGGTCGCTTCGGGGTCGTCCACGTGCTCCAGCGAGCTTGCGGGCGCGGCGTCCAACAGCGTACTTAGGCAAACGCGAGCCTCATGCGAGCGGTCCAGATTGGTGTGGAGCGAGATGATGCTCACGCCGCAGCGGGCCGCCTCGTAGAGCGCCGCACTGCACTGGGGACGCGTCGCGCTGGGCGGGCAAAATGCCTCGGGCGCCTTGATGTAGACGGGATGATGCGTGAGCAACACGTTGGCTCCGGCTTCCAAGGCGCGCTGCACGTTGTCCCTGGTAGCGTCGAGCGCGCAGGCCACGCCACGGATCTCGTCGTCGGGGTCGCCAACGGATAAGCCTACGTGGTCCCAGGGTTCGGCGTCCGTCTTAGGATAGCGTGCAAGCAGGGCGCGCTCGAGTTGGGCGACGATCATGCGGCACCTACGATCGAAAGCAGCGTTTGGGCAAAGTCGTCCAGATCGCCCGGATTCACACGGTCATCGAAGGAGATGCGCAGTGCGCCCAACGCCTGCTCGCGACCGATGCCCATCGCGCTCAAAACGTGGCTGGGGTCCATGCTGCCGCTCGAGCATGCCGAGCCTGCCGATACCTCAAAGCCGGCGGCGTCGAGCTTGATGATGAGCTCCTCGGAGTCCATGCCGTCAATATAGATCGATACCATGCCGGGCAGACGGTCGGCCTGCGCGTAGTCACCCATGGTGGCGTGAATGCGCGGGTGGGCCGTAAGCGTGGCGTAGAGCTTGTCGGAAAGGGCTTGCAGCTTCTCGCGCTCCTCGGCCACATGGGGCGTCAGCGTGCAGGCGGCAGCGGCAAAGGCGAGCTGCGTGCGCAGGTCCTGAGTACCGGCGCGACGGCCGGCTTCCTGTCCACCGCCAAAGATGCGCGGACGCAGCGGCGTGCGGTTCTTAAGGTAGAGCGCACCGGATGCCACGGGGCCGCCAATCTTGTGCGCGGCAACGGTCATGGCATCGACGCCCAGCTCGGTGACATCGAGCGGAATATGCAAGTAGCCCTGGATGGCATCGGTGTGAAACAAGGCACCGGCAGCATGTGCGGCGGCGGCCAGCTCGCGGATAGGCTGCACCACGCCGCTCTCGTTGTTGGCGACCATAATGCTCACGAGCGCCACGTCGTCGCCGAGCAGCTCGACAAGCGTGGCGGGCTCAATGTAGCCCGCGCGGCAGGGCTGCACCAGGTCGACGGTAAAGCCGGCGGCACGCAGCAGCGGCAGGTTGTCCAGAATCGAATCGTGCTCGATGGCCGAAACGATTACACGATCGCGCTTGCGATCGCGCTGACGAGCGCCCTCGGCAAGACCGAGCAGCGCCAGCTGGTTGGCCTCGGTGCCGCCGTTGGTAAGGACAATCTCGGACGGGCGAACGCGCGCGCCAAAGCTGCGGGCGATCTCGCGACGCGCCACTTCTAGGCGTGCGGCGGCCTTGCGGCCAAGCGAGTGCAACGAGTTGGGGTTGACGCCGGCGAGCTCGCTGTCGTCATATTCGCGCTGCGCAAGGAGCGCCTCGGCGCGCATGGGCGTCGAGGCGGCATAGTCAAGATTCACGGGTATGCGGTTTTGACCTGCGGTCATAAGGATTTATGCCTCCTGTGCGGCCTCATTGCCCAGCTTCTGCAGCAGCGCAACCTCGGCGGCGGGATCTTGGGACTTAAATACGGCGGAGCCGGCTACGAGCACGTTGGCGCCGGCCTTAACGACCTCGGCGATGTTCTTGGAAGAGATACCGCCATCGACCTCGATCAGCGGCGACACGCCGTGGCGCTCACACATGGCCTTGAGCTCGTGGAGCTTGGGCAGCGTGCCCGGGATAAAGCTCTGGCCGCCAAAGCCAGGGTTCACGCTCATCAGTAGCACCATATCGACAACGTCGATGATGCTCTCGAGCACGCAGACGGGCGTGGCGGGGTTGAGCACCACACCGGCCTTAACGCCGCGCTGCTGCAGGTGCGTGAGCGTGCGGTGCAGGTGCGTGGAGGCCTCGTAGTGCACGGTGATCATATCGGCACCGGCATCGGCATACCAATCGACTGTCTCGTCGGGATTCGACACCATCAGGTGCGCGTCGACCGGCACGTCAGTTGAGCGCTTGACGGCCTTGAGGATATCAACGCCAAAGGTGAGGTTGCCGGTAAAGTGACCGTCCATGACGTCGAAGTGCACAAAGTCGGCGCCGGCGATCTTGTCGAGTTCGCCCTTGAGGTTGGCCATATCGGCCGAAAGGACAGACGGAGCGATTTTGATGGAACCCATGGTAGTAGCCTTTCTGCGCTAGTCGGTGAGTCCGTAGAACTCTTGAGAGGGGACGCGGTCGGTAAGAATCTCGAGCGCCCTGTCCAAAGTAACACCGTTGTAGAGCGTTTGCTCCACGGCAAAGGTGAGCGGAATGTCTACGCCCAGTGAACGGGCGAGCTCGCTGACGCTGCGGGCCGCGACGGCGCCCTCGACCACCATATGCGTGCGCGTCTGGTACTCGTCGAGCGACACGCCGTGGGCAAACTCGTAGCCAAAGGTGCGGTTGCGCGAATGCTCCGAGGTACAGGTGGCGATGAGGTCGCCCATGCCGGCAAGGCCCATGCAAGTCATGGCCTGCCCGCCGCGGGCATGCACCAGTCGGCTGATCTCGGCCAGACCGCGCGTCATGATAAGGGCGAGCGTGTTGTCGCCCGCGCCGGTGCCGGCGGAGATGCCGCACACGATGGCGATGACGTTTTTCATGGCGCCGCATACCTCGACGCCGGTCATGTCCTGCGAAAGGTAGATGCGGAAGGCCGTGGATAGGAGCAGGTCCTTAAAGGTCTCCCCTATCTGCGGGTCTTCGCTGGCGATGACGGCGGCAGAAAGTCCGCCGCGGCAGATCTCCTCGGCATGGTTGGGTCCCGAGAGCGCCGCCACGCGCCGATCGTTGCCGATCTCGCTGGCGATGACCTCGCTCATGAGCAGGCCGGACTCGGGCTCGATGCCCTTGGTGAGGCAGAGCACCGGGGTGTCGGCGGCGATGAAGGGTGCTGCCTGATGGCATACGCTGCGCAGGTGCGTGGAGGGCACGGCAAAGATGACGGCCTCGGCGCCGTCGAGCGCCTGCGTCAGGTCCGTCGTGGCGACGACGTTGCCGGGCAGCTCGTAGTCCACCAGATAACGGGGGTTACGGTGCTCGCCATTGATGCCGGCGGCCGTCTGCTCGCTATGGGCCCACATTATCACGCGCTCGGCTCGCGCGGCGGCAAGGCCGGCGACGGCGGTTCCCCAGGAGCCGGAGCCAATCAGCGCAACATTCATGACTCTCTCCTACTTATCGTCGGGCTCGGTGACGCGCTTGGTAAACGAGAGCTTGGACTCCTTGCCCGTCATGAGCTTTTTGATGTTCGCACGATGGGCCCACACCACGGTGATGCCGATCAGCGCCATGCAAAATTTGAGACCCAGGCTGCTGTACGGAAAGACCGCGCAGACAGCGATGGGAAGACCGATGGCCGCGGCAAGCGAGCCCACCGACACAAACTTGGTGATGGCGACGGCCACGATAAACATGCCCAGCAGCGAAAGTCCGATGGGCCAGTACCATGCGAGGATTACGCCCAGACCGACCGCGATGCCCTTGCCGCCGTGGAAGCTAAGGTACGGCGAGAAGATGTGGCCCCACACCGCTGCCAGGCAGATGACGCCGAGCATCCAGTCGCCGGGGGCTCCAGGCGCCATGATATTCGGCGGAAAACCATAGCCTAGATCGGCGATAAGCGGACGCGCGATAATGACGCAGATGGCGCCCTTCAGGCAGTCGAGCAGCAGCGTGAGCGCGGCCACCTTGGGGCCGGCTACGCGCAGGGCGTTGGTGGTGCCGATGTTGCCGGAGCCCGCCTTGCGAATGTCCGTGTGGTTAAACACACGGCCCAGGATCAGGCCAAACGGAATCGCTCCGATAAAGAACGAGACCACGGCGCAGATGGCGGTCAGCAGAATCGGATTATGCATCCTTTTGCTCCTTCTTCCTAAAGAAGAGTCGAATGGGCGTGCCGGAAAAATCGAAGGTCGAGCGCATGCGGTTCTCCACGTAGCGCTGGTAGGTGTCGTTGACCAGGTCGCTGTGGTTGACGAAGAACGTAAACGTCGGCGGGTTGACGCCCGTCTGGGTCACGTAGTGCATGCGCAGGCGGCGCTTGCCGTCCACCACGGTGTGGCCAAACTCGCGCAGGTCGGTGAGGAACGTGTTGAGGCGCGAGGTGGTGATCTTTTGCGAGCGCGTCTTTTCGGCGGCATCGACCATCGCCCAGATCTTCTCGACGCTGCGGCCGGTGAGGGCCGAGATGCGCAGGTACTGGGCCCAGGGAGCCATGACGCCCAGACGGCGGTCGACGGTCTCCATGCAGGCCTCGCGCTTACGGTCGTCGTCGAGCAGGTCCCATTTGTTGAGCAGCACCACAATGGCGCAGCCGCGCTCGATGGCCAAGCCCATGACCTTCTGGTCCTGCTCGGTGACGCCCACGGAGGCGTCGACGACGAGCAGCGCCACGTCGGCGCGGTCGATGGCGCGCAGGCCGCGGACCATGGAGTAGTACTCGATGTTCTCGTACACGGTGCTCTTCTTGCGAATGCCCGCGGTGTCGACCATGCGGTAGTGCTTGCCGTCGCGCTCGACGACGGTGTCGATGGCATCGCGCGTCGTGCCGGCGATGTTGGACACGATGGAGCGGTCCGCGCCCAGGATGCGGTTGAACAGCGAGGACTTACCGGCGTTGGGGCGGCCGATGATGGCCACGTTCAGCGCATCGGGGAACTCGTCGGCGATCTCGTCCTCCTCCTCGGGCAACAGGGCCACGATGTCGTCGAGCAGGTCGCCCGTGCCATGGCCATGCAGGGCCGAGAGCGGCGTGGGCTCACCGATGCCGAGCGAATAGAACTCCCAGATGCTGTCGTTCTCGCGATCGGGATTGTCGAGCTTGTTCACCAGCAAAAAGACCGGCTTGTCGCAGCGCTTGAGCATGCGAGCGACCGACTCGTCCTCCTCGGTGACGCCGGTGCGGCCGTCGACAACAAACAGGATGACGGCGGCTTCCTCGGCGGCGGCGAGGGCCTGGTCGCGGATGGACGTGGCAAAGACGTCGTCGCTCTTGAGCGGCTCGATGCCGCCCGTGTCGACGATGGTGAACTCACGGCCGTTCCAGTCGGCCGTGTGATACGAGCGGTCGCGCGTGACGCCGCGGGACTCGTGGACGATGGCGTCCGAGGTCTGGGCCAGGCGGTTGACGAGCGTGGACTTGCCCACGTTGGGGCGTCCGACGACGGCGACGATAGGTTTCATCTGCTCTCCTTTAATGGGTAGGGTCAGCGGGAATAGTTGAATCGGCGGGCGTTGTGCCAAGGATGTGCTCCAGGGTATCGAGCAGCTCATGCGGCATGGTCGATACCACATGAACCTCGGCGCCGCGACCGGTAAGGCGTGCGAGTAATTCGTCACGATGATACTCGTCAAGGGTCATACCGTCGGCGTTGAACATGAGCTTAGGCACAAAGAGCATAACCCCCGACAGTTCCTGCGGCAGCTGCTCCAAGATGTCGCAGGCGACGATGAGGCCGGTCACGTCCACATTGCCACCAAAGTAACGGTTTTTGATGGCCGTGACGGTACCGGCAAGGCCCTGCGGCGATTCCACAAAACGCGCCACCGTATCGCGCGCGCTGGCGCCCGAAAGGCACAGCAGGCGCTGGCCACGGGCGGCGATTGCCTCGCGAACGCGGCGCAGGCGCTCGGCATCGGCGGCGAGCACGTTGTCGGTCTCGTCCAGATAGGAGCGGATCATGCCGATGCCGTCGTAGTACTGCGGGTAGCCGTCGTAAAAGTCCGCCTCGGGCGGCTCGATGCCGGCATCCAGGTAGAACTCGTCGCTCATCTGGAAGGTGTGGCGGCCAAATCGCTCGAAGGCACGGTCCTGGAAGGGCCGGATCATGGCAATGGTCTCGCGCGCCAGCTCGGGCTTGTCGCTGTAGGACCAGCTAAAACGGTTCTGATGCTTGGTAAAACCGAGCGGCACAATGCCCAGGCTCGTGATTTGCTCGTGCTCCTCGCAAAAGCGCAGGGTCTTTTCCAGCTCCTCGCCGTCGTTCATGCCGGGGCACAGTACGATCTGCGCGTGAATCTCGATGCCGGCGGCCATGATGGTCTCGAGCACGTCCATGCCGCGCTGGGCGTTGCGGCCCATCATGCGGCGGCGAACATCGGGGCTAACGGCATGGACCGAAACGTTCATGGGGCTCATGTTGCGTTGGATGACGTTTTGAACATCATCATCGGTGAGGTTCGTGAGCGTGACAAAGTTGCCCTGCAAAAAGCTCAGGCGATAGTCGTCGTCGCGGATGTAGAGCGTGGAGCGACCGCCCTTGGGCAGCATCGTCATAAAGCAGAACACGCAGGCGTTTACGCAGGTACGCATGCCATCGAAGATGGGGCCATCGAACTCCAGACCCCAGTCCTCGCCGGGAAAGCGATCGAGCTCGACGGGGGTGACGGTGCCGTCGCGCGGATCGAAAACCTCCAGCTCGACGGTGTCGTCATCTGCCTCCCATAGCCACACGATCATATCGGTCAGTTGCTCGCCGTTGACCGTGAGCACGCGCATGCCCGGCTCGATACCCACATCCCATGCGGGCGATTCGGGGCGCACGTTTTTAACGAGCGCGCCCTCACCCGGCTCGGGGTCGCGGCTGCGCCCGTAATCGGCCACCTCGGCGGCGTATGCGGGTACGGTCTGGTCCATGATTAGCGGCAAAGCTCCTTGATGCGCTCGACGGCGCGCTCGATGTGTTCTTGCGGGGTGGAGGCTCCGGCGGTGATGCCGATGTGGTGAGCGTTGGCAAACCATGCGGCCTCGATCTCGGAAGCTTCCTCGATGTGATACGTACGCTTGCAGGCGTTTGCGCAAATCTGCGCCAGACGGCGGGTGTTACCCGAGTTCTTTCCGCCCACGACGACCATGCAGTCGCAGCGGTTGGCAAGTGCGGCTGCTGCCTGCTGGCGCTCACTCGTGGCGGCGCAGATGGTGTTGATCACACGCAGTTCCTGCACGCGCGGGGTGATGGAGGCCACAACCTCGGCCAGGTTCTGCGCGGTTTGGGTGGTCTGCACAACCAGGCCTACCTTGCCCTTGAGCGGCAGCGCGTCCGCATCGGCGGCGCAGCTCACGACCTGCGCGTCATCGCCGGCGTGGCCCAGGATGCCCTCCACCTCGGGATGGCCTGGCTCGCCCACGACGAGCACGCGATAACCCTCGCGTACCAGGCGCTCGGCGGCCACGTGGACCTTCTTCACGTAAGGGCAGGTGGCATCGACCACGTCGAGGCCGCGCTCGCGAGCGGCCTCGATCACCTGCGGCACCACGCCGTGCGCGCGGATGATCACGGTGCCCGATGCGGCGTCGTCTAGGGTCTCGGCCAGACCGACGCCTGCCTCGGAAAGCTCGCGCACCACGATGGGGTTATGGATGAGCGGGCCCAGGGTGTGGACCTGAGTGCTCTCCCCTGCCTGCGGCGCGGCGGCTAGCGCCATATCGAGCGCGCGCTGCACGCCGTAGCAGGTGCCGGCGTGGGCGGCGATCTCGATGGTGGGGGCGTCTGCCTTGCCGGGCATAGCCTCGACGGTGTTCATGACTTCCTCGCCCATAGCTAGAACCTACCCGGGTGCTCGGCGCACATGTCATCGCGCATGGCGTAGACACGATTCATGGCCTCGGACTCAAACCATGCCAGGCGCTCCTTACGCATGAGCTCGGCCGGTGCATCGGAAAGCGAGATGGCCTTGCCGGCACGGATCCAGCACTTTTT
Source organism: uncultured Collinsella sp. (assembly GCA_959023295.1). Taxonomy (GTDB): domain Bacteria; phylum Actinomycetota; class Coriobacteriia; order Coriobacteriales; family Coriobacteriaceae; genus Collinsella. The sequence continues at coordinate 164,575 of CAUFBM010000003.1, forward strand.
GGGGCGCATGAGCTTTTTGCCCGCAGGCGTGATATCGGACCAGCCGCAGATGGCGAGTGGGTTGACGGGCGCCTTGCCCATCTGGGCGATGAGCGCAAAGCCGCCGTGGACCTCGGGCTTGATCTCGCGCGAGCGGATGCGCGTGCCCTCGGGGAAGATCAAGACGTCCTCGCCGCGTTGCAGCGCATGCTGGGCGGCACGCAGGCACTTCATGTCGGCGGTGCCGCGCTCGACGGGAATGCCGCCCACGCGGCTAAAGGCCCAGCGTACGATCTTGCTCTTAGCAAACTCGGATTTAAAGATGGGGCGAATGCGGCGGCCGCCGAAGAACAACGCCGTCTCAACGGCCAGCAGCTCGGCCATTGAGGTGTGGTTGCAGATGACCACGCTGCCGCGGCCTTCCTGGCGCTCAAACAGCAAGTCGCTGTCCTCGACCTTCCAGCGCCACATGAGCTTGGAGAAGACCCACAGGATGCCCATGACCACGGCGACGGTCCCGCGGATGAGCGCCGGGAACTCGTCGTAGGGGGCGTTGTAGTAATCCTCGGGCGTCTGCTTAAACAGGCGCATGGGCTACCTCCTTTGGTTGATGAGGTCCTCGATAATGCGGACGACCTCGTCGATGGTGTGGGCGGTGGAGTCGACGTGCACCGCGTCCTCGGCGGGCACGAGCGGCGCGACCTCGCGGCTGCTGTCGAGCTTGTCGCGCTGCTTGAGGGCGTTGAGGGTCTCATCGACCTCGGCCTCGAGCTGCTCGGTTGTGAGCGGCTGGGCGTCGTTTTGGTGGCGCTGCAGCACGCGACGACGGGCGCGCTCGCGCGGGTCGGCGGTCAGGAACACCTTGACCTGTGCGTTGGGGAACACGACGGTGCCGATGTCGCGACCCTCGGCGACGATGTCGCGGTCCTCGGCGGCGCGGCGCTGGTGGATGAGCATGGCCGCGCGCACGCCCGGGTAGGCCGAGACCTTGGACACGTTGGCGTCGACCTGCGGGGTGCGGATGGCGGCCGAGGCGTCCTTACCGTCGATGGTCAGACGCGTGTCCTCGCCGGTGCCGTTGGTAAAGCGAATCTCGATCTGCTCGGCGAGGGCGTCGATGGCCGCCTCGTTATCCAGGTCGATGCCGCGATCGAGCGCGGCGAAGGTGACGGCGCGATACATGGCGCCCGTGTCGAGCTTGTTAAAGCCCAGCTGGCGGGCGATCTCCTTGGCGATGGTGGACTTGCCGGAACCGGCGGGGCCGTCGATGGCGACGATCATGCAATGCTTCCTTTCGGTGGTTGATGTGCTGGTATGGGACGCGGACGTTGGGGCTTGGCGGACTGGCTAGCCCGTGTAACGCTCGCGGTAGGTGTTGCGCTTGGGCGCGGAGCCGTGGCTGCCGTAGTGACGCGTGCGACTCGCGTTGTTGGTCGCCGGCGCGGCGCCGCGTTTGGAGCTGGCCTGCTTGGGCGGGATGCCGCCGGCCTTGAGGATCTGCACCTCGCGATCAGTGAGCTCGCGCCACGAGCCCTTGGCCACGCCCTTGAGCTCAAGGCCGGCAAAGTTGCAGCGGTGCAGGAGGATCACCGGGTGGTGGATCTTGCTCAACATGCGCTTGACCTGGTTCTTGCGACCCTCGCGGATGATGACCTCAACGGCGGTGGTGCCGGGCTTAACGCCTTGTGGAGCCACGGCCTCTGCCTCGCGCGCGTTGATGACGCGGCAGATTGCCGGCTGGCACAGGCCGTCGTCGAGTTCGATGCCACGACGCAGCGGCTCAAGATCGCGGTCGGTCAGCTGTCCGTCCACCAGCGCCTGGTAGGTCTTGTAGACGTGCTTGCTGGGGTGCAGCAGGTCCTGCGACAGGTCGCCGTCGGTGGTAAAGAGCAAAAGGCCCGTGGTGTCGCGGTCCAGGCGACCCACCGGAAAGAGCCCCGGAAAGCGGTCGCGCGGGACTAGATCTGCCACGCAAGGGCGCTCCTGCGGATCGCTCATGGTGGTGAGGTAGCCGGTCGGCTTGTAAAGCATCAGGTACACGGCGCCCTGGTTGAGCTTGACGGGCATACCGTCGACCTCGATGTGGTCGCGGTCGACATCGACCTTGGTGCCCAGCTCGGTCGCGACCTGGCCGTTGACGGTTACGCGGCCGGCAGTCATCAGGTCCTCCGAGCCGCGGCGGCTCGCTACGCCCGCGCGCGCCAAAAAGCGCTGCAGGCGCATAGTGTGCGGGTAGACGGGCTGGGCGTCGCCCGTGGGCGCTGCGTTGTCCATGGCGCTTGCGAAGTGCGTTTCCCCTGCTTCGTTAGTCCTCGTCATGTATATCCTCCGAGGTATCGACGGTGGGCAGAAGCTCCTCGCCATCGGTGTCCTCAACATCGGTATCGATCAGTTCGCGTTCTTCGTCCAGGTCCTCGGCCTGCTCCTCGAGCGTGGACTGAATGCTGCGGCCGCTCAGGCGCTCGCGGATAAACTGGCGCGACTGCTCGTCGGGGGCAAACTGCTCCAGATCGGGCAGGTCCCGGGTGGAGCGCAGGCCGAACTTTTCCAAGAAGGCGTTGGTCGTGCCGTAGATGATGGCCTGACCGCGCTCGGGGTCGCGGCCGAGTTCGCGCACCAGGCCCTTATCCACGAGCGACGCGATGACGCCGTCGGAGTTGACGCCGCGGATGCCCTTGACCACCTCGCGCGTGACGGGCTGGTGGTAGGCGATGACGGCCAGGGTCTCAAGCGCCGCCTGAGACAGCTTTTGCGTGTCCCAGCTCAGCACGTAGGCCTCGACCACATCATGGTAGGCGGGGTGTGTAAACAGGCGCCAGCCACCGGCGACCTCGCGCAGCTGAAAGCCGCGGTTGGCCTCTTCGTACTCAACCTTGAGCTCGGCCAAAAGCGACGCGCACTCGCCCGGGGCGATATCCAGCGCAGCTGCCAGCGCGGGTGCGCTGACGGGGTCGCTCGACACCAGCAGCAGCGCCTCGAGGGCGCCTTTGAGGCTGTTTGCCTCCAGCGTGGAAAGGGTTGACATGGTTGCCGCTCCTATTCGGTGAGCTCGGGGCCCTCGCCAGGCACGTATGCCTCGGCGCCCTCGACGCGGTTGATTTGAATGGTTCCAAAGATCTCGTCCTGGCTTAGCGTAAGCGAGCCACGCTTGGCAAGCTCTAGCATGGCCAGGAAGGTGACAACGAGCTGCTCGGTGGTGGCGTCGCCGTCCAGCAGCTCGCGGAAGGTGCAGGCTTGGTGTGCCATGGTAAAGCGGTCGACCGAGGCCACCGTCAGGTCGAGCGGCACGCGATGCGGTGCCACGTGCTCGGCCTCCAGCAGGAAGGTCTGGCGTTTGCCATCCAGGTCGGCGCAGATGACGGCGAGGCCGCGCAGGGTAATGCCGGCCAGATAGTCGGGCATAAGGCCTAGGAACTCGGGGTCGGGGCCGGCCACGCGCGTATGCATGCGGCTCTCGGCCTGCATACGCGCGCCAAGGGCTGCCGCCGCGCCCTTAAACTGCTTGTAGGCGATCAGACGCTGGATCAGGACCTCGCGCAGGGCGTCGCCGTCGAGCGCACTGAGCTCCTCGAGCTCATCGTCATCCTCGTCATCGTCGTCTGTCTTGCGCGGGGCCTCCTGGGGCACCAGCGAGGAGGCCTTGATGTCCAAAAGGGTTGCCGCGACCAGCAAAAAGTCGCTCGCCACGTCCAGGTCCAGCGCCTCGATGCGCTCGGCCTCGGCCAGGTATTGCTCGGCCACCTCGCTGATCGAGATGGCTCCGATATCAACTTTTTGGCGGGTTACCAGCTGCAGCAGCAGGTCGAACGGTCCGCTGTAGACCTGCGTCGACACGCGATACGACATCTTCGACCTCCTTTGACGGCGCCTTCGCGGCGCGGTTTGGGTGCATGTTGCGACCGTTTTGCACGGTCGACCCGTAAGTTTACCTTAGATGCCGGCGATTGCGAAGTTGAGCAGCCACTCGGCCAGCGGATACACGGTAACGTCGAAATACCGTCCAATCACGTCGATGCCGGTCCACATAGGCAACAGGTACAGCACCAGGATGAGGATGGGCATGGCGTATTGCTGCAGGCGGTAGTAGTTAGAGAGCGCTTTGCCTTTGAGGAACGGCACGATGATCGACGAGCCGTCGAGTGGCGGAATCGGAATGAGGTTAAAGAACGCGAGCGACAGGTTGACCACAATAAAGGTGGCACCGAAGTTCATGATTTGGGAAGCCACAGCAAAGGACATGCTGGTGTAGAGGTTGCCGTATGTCGCGTGCATGAGAGCGGCCGCAAGGCATGCCAGCGCAATGTTCGATGCGGGGCCGGCCACGCTCACCAGGACCTCGTCGCGCTTGGGGTGCTTGAGGTTGTTGAGATAGACGGGCACGGGCTTGGCGAAGGCGAACACCGGGCCGCCGGCGGCGAGCATCAGCAGCGGCAAGAGAATGGTGCCAAACGGGTCGATGTGGTTGAGCGGGTTGAGCGAGACGCGGCCGCGCGAACGGGCCGTCTTATCGCCGAGTGCCCAGGCCGCGGCGGCGTGCGCGCTCTCGTGGATCACGATGCCCACGATGACGGCGGCGGCGCTGGCGAGCAGGTTCATGAGGTAGCTGCTGGACATGTCACTCCCCTAGCGGACGCGGCGCGAGGCGCGCGTAAGCAGGTAGTCGGCCACAAACAGGATGACGGCCACGATGGCGTAATCCAAGCGGAAGACACCGCCAAAGGGCGAGGTGATAACGCCGTAGCCGGCGATGGCGCTCGGCAGGGCGCGCGAAAGCTCAACGACAAAGCCCACGATCTGCAGCTTGGCGGTGAGGCCGCTGAAGCACAGCAGCACGGTCATCGCGCTCATAAATATGCCGCAGATGCGACAAGCGATGGCTATGATGCTCATCGCCACGGCGGTGGCTTTACGAGAGTTCACGCGCGGTCTCCTCTTCGATCTGGGTGGAAAGCTCCAGCCATTCGTCCTCGAGCTTGGGCAGCTCTTGCTTAAGGCCGTTATATTCCCCCAGCGCGGCGTTGAACTTGTCCTGATCGGCATAAAGCTCTTCGCTTGCCATCAATTCCATAAGCTCGTCATAGCGGGCACGCTTTTTGTCCAGCTCTGTCTCGATCTTCTTGAGCTGGTTGCGCACGCCCTTGAGCTTTTTGTTGAGCGCGGCACGGGCCTGGGCCTCGGCGCGCTTTTGCTCCTTGGTCTTTTTGCCCTCGGCAGGCTTGGGAGCCGCGGCTGGGCTGCTGGCCTGGGCGGCGTTGGCTTTGGTGGACTTGGCCGCGGCAGGTGCGCTCTCCCCTGCTGCCTCGGCGGCGGCGCGGGCAGCGAGGTCCTCGCGTTTGAAGAGGTAGTAGTCGTAGTCGCCATCGTAGACCGTGACCTTGCCGTCGCGGATGTCGATGATGCGGTTGGCCACAGCGCGCACCAAGTGCTCGTCGTGGCTGATCAGCACAATGGTACCGGGGAAGTTTTGCAGAGCGTTCTCGAGCATGTCCACCGAGTCGATGTCCAAGTGGTTGGTGGGCTCGTCTAGGCACAGGAGCGCCTCGGGCGCCACGAGCATCTTGGCGAGCGCCAGGCGCGCCTTTTCGCCGCCGGAGAGGACTCGAACCTGCTTCTCGATGGAATCGTTGTCGCTAAACAGGAAGGCGCCCAGCAGGCTGCGCTGCTGCGGTACGGTCCACTTGGGCGTGACAGTGTCGATCTCTTGCAGGACGGTATTGGACTCGGTCATGCCCTCGAGCGCGTGCTGGGCGTAATAGGCAACGCCCACGTTGGTGCCCAGGTCGCGCGTGCCGGTAGTGGGCGGCTCCAGGCCGGCGATGATCTTCATGAGGGTGGACTTGCCGGCGCCGTTGGGGCCGACGAGCGCCACGTGCTCGCCGCGGTAGAGTTTGAGGTCGATGTCGCTGTAGATGTGCTTGTCGCCGTAGGACTTGGAGACGCCCTCCAGGCTCACGACCATATCGCCGGAGCGCGGCGGGTCGGGGAACTTAAAGTCGATGTGCTTGTGACCCTCGGGCAGGATGACGAGCTCCTTTTTGATCTGCTCGATCTTGCGGATGCGTTCCTGCGCCTGGGCGGCCTTGGTGGGCTTGTAGCGGAACTTGTCGACGAAGACCTGCATGTGGGCGATGTCGCGCTCCTGGGCGGCGCGCTTGGTGCGCATCTGCTCCAGATTGTCCTCGCGCTGCTTGAGGTAACTGCTGTAGTTGCCGGTGTAGGTGGTCACGCGGCGGTTCTCGAGCGCGGCGACGTGGTCGACGCAGGCGTCCATGAAGGCGCGGTCGTGGCTGACGATGAGCACGGCGCCGTCGTAGTTGGCAATAAAGCCGCGCAGCCACTGGACGCTCTCGAGGTCTAGGTGGTTGGTGGGCTCGTCGAGCAGCAGCAGGTCGGGGTGGCGCAGGAAGAGCTTGGCGAGCGCGATACGCATCTGCCAGCCGCCGGAGAACTCGGAGCACGGGCGTTCAAAGTCGGTGACCTTAAAGCCCAGGCCGGACAGGATCTTGCGGGCGTTGCTCTCGAGCTCGTAGCCGCCCAGATGCTCAAAGCGGTCCTGGACCTGGCCGTACTCGTTAAGGAGTGCGTCGACGTCCTTGCCTTGCTCGGAAAGCTCGGTGATCTGGGCCTGCAGCTCGTTGGCGCGCTCGCCCATGCGGCGGATTTCCTTGGCGGCGGCCATGACCTCGGCGAGGATGGTGGTGTCCTTGTGCTCCAGGTTGGTTTCCTGCTCTAGGTAGCCTACCTGGCAGTCCTTGGCGTACTGGACCTGGCCGGTGTCGGGGCTGTCGATGCCCATGATGATCTTGAGCATGGTGGTTTTGCCGGCGCCGTTGGGGCCCACGAGCGCAAAGCGTTCGCCGGGGTTGATCTGGAAAGACGCGCCGCTAAAGAGGACGCGAGCGCCGAAGCTTTTTTCGATCTTGTCGACCAGGAGGATCATGGTGCCGCCTTTGACCTTGTGTGCCTATAT